>CAYVQF010000052.1:0-44093 GCA_964454015.1 uncultured Myxococcales bacterium | reverse complement strand
CGTTGCAGTCCCAACCCGGCTCAATCAGGCACGCGGCGCTGCAACCGTCACCATCATCCGTGTTGCCGTCATCACACTCCTCCAGCCCGCGCACCAAACCATCACCACACACGGACGCACAGAAGGTCGTCCCCGTGTTGACGAAGCCCGAGAGGGTGAGCTGGTAGTTGCTCTGGGTCGTGTGTCGCTCGGCCTGGAAGAGGGCAATCTCATAAATGCCCCCCTCGAAAATGTCGAAGCGCTGGTCGTAGATCACCTGCAAAACGGGATGCACCGCCCCAGAGAGCGTCACCTGTCCCGTCTCCGCGCCGTGCACCCCTCCGAGATCCACCGCCAAGTAACCGTTGATGAACACCCACACGTCGTCGTCCCCCGTAAACGACAAGACCTCGCCCCCGCGATACTCGAAATAGGCGTGAAACTCCGACGTAAAGTGGAAGTTGCGCGACTGATTGGGCGAGTTACCGTAGAGCCGCCCATCCAGCGGGAAAAAGGCCGTCGAAGCAAAGCGATAGGTACGACCACTCGGGTCCAGATCCATCCGCTGCGTCAGGGTCAAGGTCTCCGTCAGCCACTGGTTCACGTTGGGCGTGTTGCGGTACCACTGGTCGAAATAGGCTTCACCTGCAGCGCAGGTGTTGGCCCTATACACGGGCTTGCGCTCCGGGCCGAGCTGCCCTTGCACCATGTTGAGCACCAAGCCACAGGTGCCGTTCTGGAAATGCGGGTGGCCGCGGCCATTGATATAACCGTCACCCGTCCCCACCTCGTTGTAACCCCGAAAATCCCGGTAGACGATGGGCACGGTGATCGACGGTGGCGCCGCGTTGGTGTAATCGGTACACGAGAAGCCATCTTCAATCGTACACGCCGCCGAGCAACCGTCCCCAGAGGTCAAATTCCCATCGTCACACTCCTCAAAGGGCCACAGCGTAATGCCATCCCCGCAAATGGGAATACACGGACCACTCTCACAGCCGTAAACCGGCTCGACCCGACACAAGGGGTCACAACCATCCCCCGCCATCAAGTTCCCGTCATCACACTGCTCCAGGCCCTCTACCACCCCGTCGCCACACACCGTCGGCTCACAGGCCTGACCCGGAATCGGGCACTTGTAACCAGGCTCCAACTGACACGCCGCGTCGCAGCCATCGCCAGCCTCGTCATTGCCGTCATCGCACTGCTCAGCCCCTTGCACCACCGAATCGCCACAGGTCGTCGGTTCACACGGCTGGTTCGGCACCGGACAGTGCCAACCCAACTCCACCTTGCAGGCGCTGCTGCAACCATCGCCATCGTCCTGGTTCCCATCATCACAGCTCTCCTTGCCTTCCACCACACCGTTGCCACACACCGTGGGCGTACACGGCTGGTTCGGCACCGGACAAGCCCAACCCTCTTCGATCACACAAAAACGGCTACAGCCATCCCCCGACACCATGTTGCCGTCGTCACACTCCTCGCGACCCGCCAAGATCCCATCCCCACAAGACGCCGCGATACAAGACGCACCCGGCGTCAGACAATCCCAGCCCGCCTCCACGGCGGAACACGTCCCGTCACAACCATCCCCCGACGTGCGGTTGCCGTCGTCACACGCCTCACCCGGGTCCAGCACCCCATTCCCACAAAGATCCACCACGCACGCCTCACCTGGCGTCCGACATATCCAACCCGGCTCCACGGCGCACGCCGCATCACAGCCGTCACCGCTCGTGGCGTTGCCGTCGTCACACGTCTCGTGATGCGTCACCAGGCCGTCGCCACAGTGCGGCTCGCGCTGACAGTTCGGCCGACAGCCACCATATCCGCCCTTGTTCTCGCCGTCGTCACACACCTCGTGGGGCGCATCCACCACCCCGTCACCACAATGAGAAGCCAAGGTGCAGTCCGCCATGCAGCCGCCGTAACGGCCGTCGTTGTTCGCCGTGCCCTCGTCACACTCCTCACCGAAGTTCACCAGGCCGTTGCCACAGGTGTCAGGCACACAAGGACGACCCGGGATCGGACACTTCCACCCCGCCTCGATGACCGAACAATCCCCGGCGCAGCCATCGCCGTCCCGGGTGTTCCCGTCGTCACAAGCCTCCCCCTCTTCCAGCACCTTGTTGCCGCACACGTCTTTCGGCACACACGCGGCACCCGCTTCTAGACACCACCATCCTTCCTCGATGACCGAGCAGTCCCCGGCGCAGCCGTCGCCGTCCTCGCGGTTGCCGTCGTCACACGCTTCGTCTCCGTCGAGCTCACCGTTGCCACACAGCTCGATGGGCGCACACGCACCGCCACCGGGCGGGCAGCTCCACCCCGCCTCCACGGCGGAACAGTCCGCCGCGCACCCGTCGCCGTCGTCCTGGTTGCCGTCATCACACGCCTCAGCCCCTTCCACCACACCATCGCCGCACACCGCCTGAACCACCTCGACCAGGCCATCCACCTCGGCCACATCGGGCGCAGTGTCTACCTCAATCTCGGACCCATCGACCCCGTCGACGTCCAGACCTGGGCCCTGCGGCTGCCCGCTCTCGTCATCACAACCCACCAGAAGCACCGCCAAGGCCAGCCAAACGATTCCACAACCTCTCACCCCTGACCGGCCCATGCTCCCTCCTGAGTCATCGTGCCCAAGTGTATTCTCATCCCAAAGGACCACCGCCCTTTAGGGTAGTCGATTTTGCTTCAACCTCAAGCAAAAGGCGCCGCGAAGCCATCCCACCCGGCGTCGCGACAGCCCCTGTCACGGCCTTTTTCGAAGCCCACGAGGCGGTCGCAACTACCGCAGCGGCTCAATCTCGCGGTCGCGAATCCCAGATCACATCGCCCCACAAGTACATTTGGCCAGGCTCGATCACCTTGGGGATGTGGTCCTGGGGCCGCTGGTAGGCACGGTAGACGTGGAAAGCCAACTCGCTGCAATAGAAGCGCGCCGCCGACGAGAGCCCCACGAGGCCCGCAAAATCATAGGGCGCGCCGACCAAGGCGTAGGCCTCGGCCACAGCGGCACGCCCCCGGTCAGGGCGCCACCACATGGGGCGAATCAACAGCACCCGATGCGCGTGATCGAGAAAATGCTCCAGTGAGTTCACCTCCACCCCATGGCGCAGGCTCTCGATCACCGCGTCACCCTCCACATCCAAGAGCGCCGCGTGGCTCAAGGGGGTGTTGGTCATCATGACGATGAAGTGGTCAGCGTCCTTGTAGCCGCGCACCACCAACCAGTCGCCGTCCTCGCCCAAGGCCCGGATCTGTTTGACCCAATAGTGGGTGAGCCGGCGGTGAGCCGCCTCGTCTTGCGCTTTGACCACCAAGGGCGGTCCCAGACGCTCACCATCGCGACAGCCACCCGCCGCCACGACCAAGACCATTCCCACGCCCAAGATCCACGCCGCCTTGACCATGCTCACCTCCCCAAAGGTCTCCAGGTGCACTCTATGCCAGGCAGCTCAAGTGGAAAAGCTGCGCGCTTGCAAGCGCCCTGCAGCCAACTGTCCGCAGGCACCTTGGACATCCTGCCCGCGCGAAGCGCGCAGGGTCACCCGGGCGCCGCGATCCTGCAGGACTTTGATGAACGCCTGCACCACCTCCACACTGGGTGCCTCGAAGAGGGCACCAGGGTAGCTGTTGAAGGGGATGATGTTGACATTCACCACGGGCAGAAGATCGCCGCACCACCCGAGTAGCTCGAGCGCATCGGCCAAGCGGTCGTTCAAGCCGGCCAAGAGCACCACTTCCAGGGTGATCTTCTCATGCGCCCGCAGCGGCCAAGCCACCAAGGCCTCTCGCAGCGCCGCCAGCGACCAGCGCCGCGCCACGGGCATCAAGGTAGCGCGCAACGCCTGATGGGCGCTCACCAATGACAGGGCCAGCGCCGGTCGCCGGCGCATCGCCGCCAGGCGAGCGATGCCGGGCGCCCAGCCGGAGGTGGACACCGTAATCCGGCGCTCGGGGATGCCCAGACCGGCAGGATGACACAGCACCTCGAGGGCGCGCTCCAGGGCGTCGACGTTGCACAGTGGCTCCCCCATGCCCATGAAGACCAAGCTCAAAGCGTGACCGCGGCTGGGGCCGAGGTGGCGCATGGCGAGGGAGACCTGCGCGACCATCTCCGCGGCGCTGAGGTTGCGCCGCAGCCCCAGGCCGCCCGTGGCGCAGAAGGCGCAGCCCATGGCACAGCCCACTTGGGTCGAGAGGCAGAGCGAGACCCGGGGCGAACGCACGGCCCGCGGCATGTGCACGGCCTCCACGGGGGCGCCATCGGCCAGGGTGAAGAGCAGCCGCGTGGTCCCGTCGGCCCCGCGGTGCTGCCCCGTGAGGGTCGGCAGTGTCGCATCCACCCGCCCCGCCAAACGCGCCCAACTCTCTTTACCCAGGCGCGGCCTCTCGTCTCGCCATAGCCAGGGCCGTTGGACCCCTTGAAAGGCTGAACGCGGGAGGATGGGCAGGCCCATGGGTCCGAAGTCCTCGGGCAGCATGGACCACAACGGCACCAGGCCCTCTCGCGCACCTGCCTCGGGGCTCACGACGGCGCCCTGTGCTGCAGGCAGGCCTGCACGGCGCTGACGATGGGGCGATCCGCCGCCGCCCAGTCGACCCCGCTCAGCGCCTCCGCCGTGAGCCAGGTCAAGGCTTGGTGTTCACGGCACTGGGGCTCGCCGGCCACCAACCGGGCGGCGTAGACCTCGAGGACGATACGCACCACCTCATGGGGCCGCTGCTGCTCCACCTGACCACACCCCAAGTAGGCGCCCACCTCCACCTCGATGCCCAGCTCTTCCCTCAGCTCGCGCGCCAGGGCCTCCTGCGGCGTCTCGCCGCGCTCCACCTTGCCACCGGGAAACTCCCACTTGCCCGTGTCAGGCGAGCCGGGGCCGCGCTGCGCCACCAAACACTTGCCTGCCCGCAAGAGGGCAGCGCCCACCACCGCGATCTGTCGCATCGACACGCCCCCCAAAAAACCACCAAGGGCACCAGGGGCACGCCCCCTGCACGTGGCCCTTTGCCCCATCTACAAGGCAAGATCAAGAAAAAACCGGTTCAGCAGGGCCCGCATCATCACCTTGGGCGCGAAGAGCGGTGCCCGGTGCGCCGCGCCGAACGGGCTCAGAGCCTCTGCACGAAGAAACCAGCGCGAAAGATCACACCAAAAATCCGAAAAACAAAAGCGAAGTTACCACCGCCGCCACGGGCAGCATGAAGCACAACACACCAGGGTTCCCCTCGACGCGGGTGTCGCCAATGCGCATGGTCCTGGGCAACAGGCCCACCAGATAAGAGCGGTGCGGTTGCTGCGGATCGTAGAGCACCAACTGCTCCTCAGCCTCCAACAGCTCCGTCCGGTGAGTGCGCCCATAGGCCACGGCGAGCTGGCCCTGGGACGAGACGAAGTGCACCACGTGTTTGTAAACCGTGCGGCCATTGACCCGCGTGTTGGTAGGGCTCCTCTTGATGACGCGTCCTTGAGACACGGCCCCCACCCGCAGCAAGGCAAGCTTTTTCCGGCCAAGGAAGACGCCCACGACAAACATCATCACGCCAACCAGCCAGGGCATGATGCCGACGATGGCGATGGCCCCAGAGAAAGGCGCCATGCGCATGCCCCTGATGCGCGCGCGCGCCGGCTCATGCGCCATGTACTCCACCTCGACCTCGGTTCCCACGGGCAGGGTCCGCACCTCGAGGCTGAAAGAGACCGCCTCCCGCGGCGTCCCATCGACCTCATAGGCGAAGCGATAGGCCATCACGTCTTCCTCGTTGACGCTATAGGTGGTCGCCTCCTCTTCCAAGACCCAACCCACGGTGTGGGCGGGATCGTTGAAGAAAAGAAGCCCGTAAACATCGGCGCCACCCACGAAAGCCCACAGGAAAGGCAAGCCGAAGAGCAACAAGCCTGCGCCTATCTGACACCACAGCCCGCACAAGAGGAGACGCAGAGCCATGGCCGCGCTCAGCGCCCGCTGCCCCACCCGCGGCGGCGGCGGCGCCACCATGGCCGCCTCGTAGCGCACGCTCTGAGCCCCCAAGGCCGGCAGAGCGCGGAGAAAGCGCCGGTCGTAGGGCAGCGCCACCGCTCCCGAACGCTCTTGCACGGGCACGCCCGCCAGCGCTGCCGGCGGCGCCTCCATCGCCACCAGCAGGCGCTGCCCTTGGCGCCCGCGCACCTCGATGAAGAAGCGCTCCCCGAGGCTGACTTTGCGGCGCAATAGGCCGCGCCGCACCTGCACCTCGCGCAAGGAGCGCGACACCTGCACCGAGGCCACATCGTCGGCAGCCATCGCCGTGACCTGGCCACCCGGGCGGGTCAAGGTCAGCCCCGTCTCATCCCAGCGCAGGTGACAGCCCCGGGCGCTGACCTCCCCGGCCTCCAGCCGCCCGCGGCCCCCGAGGTCGTCCACCACCAGCGCCACATCGCCAGCCGCAGGAAAAAATTCACCGACTGAGGCAGCCCCCGAGGCTGGCGTCTCCTGCAACAAAGCCCCACAGGAAGCGCAAAAGCGCAGATGCCCGGGGTTCAACTCACCACAGCGCCGGCACGGGTTTTCTTCGTGTGACATCGCCCCCTCAACCCCTCGCGGCAGCCCCCCTGGAAGCCGCGGGTCCACACCCTCAGAATCGCCAACCCACACCTACCGTACCGCCCCCGAGCCCATCTTCGCCCAGCAGCGGCGCCACGCTCAGCCACCATGGCGCGTCTTCATACACGATGTAGCGGGGCTCATCGTCGGTGAAATCCTTGACCATCAAAACCGCTGTGATGCCGCCGGTCAGCAGCGCCGCGCCCATGAAGAGCAGCGACACCGTTTGCTGGGTGCCCGCTTCGTCCTCGAGTTTGCGCACCTGCGAGCTGTACTGATCGCGCTTCTTGGCATCTGACAGGGTGGACTCGGCCATGGCGAGGAAGACCACTGAGGTAGCGGCAAAAGCCACGGTGGCAGTGGTCGTCCCAATCCAGCCCCAGCGAACCGCCGGCCACGAGTGGTCCACCGCCTTGCCCTCGATGGCGAAGTACAGAATCTCGTGCAGCTTGCCGTTCTCGACCCGAGAGCCCTCGATGGGGATGCGCTTGTCCCGGAGCACCACGTTGGTGTCGGCATCCACCATGGCGGCATACATGGTCAGCGGCTTCGCCCCTTCCACGGCGAAGACCAAGGCGTAGCGATTGCCAGTCATCCGCGCCACGGCACCCCCGTACTGTACGGCGCTGGGAGCCGCCGACTGACCCGGTGGCGCCTCGATCATGGCGAAGCCCGTCGTCACCAAGTCGTACTCGAAGCTCGGGTCCACCTCGATGGTGCTGTTCTCGCCACTGGCGATGGTCAGGGTGCGAATGCGCCCCGGACGCTCGGCCCGCCCCACCTGGACTTCGTAAGTGCCCGGCGAGAGCCGGTAGGCTTCCAAGGGCGTCTGGCCGATGCGGTGCCCATCGACGAAGACGTCTGCACCACGGGCGACACTGCGCACCGTCAGAGCGCCTGTGCGGCGCACTTCCTGGCGCACCCGCTCCAGGACATCGAGAACCTGGGCATCGTAGTGGCCCGCCCGCGGCTGGTACTGCTCCTGCCGCACCATGATGGGCCGCAGCACCTCCGCGGCCGCAGCCACGGCCTCGTCCGTCGGCCCGCGGCGCCCCCCTTTCTTCACCTTGGGTTGGTCCAGAATCCACGCCGACGCCAACAGCATCCTGGCCTGGAGCCAAGCATCCGAGGCACCCAGAGGAATGCGCTTGCCCCCATCTCGCTCGATGAGCAAGAGGGCACGCTCCGCCTCATTCTTGGCCCGCTCCCACTCCTCGCTCGCCACGGCGTCGCCTGCCGACTGCAGATGTCGCTCCACGTCGCGTGACAGCGCCTCGGCTTGTACGTCGCGATAAGGACGGGCGATCTCGTCGATGAGGCGCGCCGTTCTATCGGGGTTCAGCAGGTCATAGCCAGGCGTGTCCAGGCGAACCCCCGCCATGGCCCGCAAGTAATCGACCAAGGGACCCCGCGTCGCGTCGCCCGTCACCACCCCCACCACGGGGACATCAGCCGCCCACGACGGCGCCGGGCCAAGCCATAGCCCCAACGCCAAACATCCAGCCGACCATAGCACACATCGCTTCATGTCCTTCCTCATCATTGGGCTCGCTCCGCCGCAGGGCGCTGCCGCACGCGCTCCACCTGCTCCCAGCGCAAAAGGTCGACCCGCACCGTCTCATCCACCTCTCCGTCGACCTCACACGTCAGCCGCACCATGTTTCCCTCCTGAGACAGGGCCACCCAGGCGTCAGGCCGCTGGCACGCGGCCAACCACAGCCGCGCCCCCTGGTGCTGTAACGCAAAGGAGCCATCGTCAAGGAGGCGCAGCGTCGGCGCGCCATCCGCGGCCAAGGTCAGGCCGCTCGCATCGGTCGCGGGCAACTGACAGCGTCCGTTGTCGCAAACAAAGCCCTTGTCACAGGGTTCGTCGGCGTTGCACAGCAAACCCTCGCGTTCGACCTCGGGCGCGCAGGCCCACCAGGTCACCAATGACACCAGAGCGCCCACCAGCGCCAGCCATCTCCCTCGCATCGTCATCTCCCTGCCTCACCTCAAGTCAACAGTCGCACGGCACCGCGGCGCGACCGTATTGCCCAAACCCAGTCATGCTAATGGACCTGCCGCCCGAAATCTACAGGCACGCCAGGGTGGCGCCCCGCGCTGCAGCTCGGACATTCAATCGGCGCGGCGCCAGCACCCCCACTGCAGCGCCCGCGCCTCTCTCAGTTCCAAGGCCGAGTCCAGCGGCGCGACTTGCCGACGCCCACGACCGCTCAGGGAGAAGCAGGCTAAGCCATCCTAATCGCAGAGAAACTTGGCACACTCATACTCATCGGTGCCATTGGAGCAGTTGGGACGGCCGTCACAGCGCTTCGAGAGGGGAATCTCTTCGCCATGGGCGCAGACAAAGGTCGGTGGAATCGGGCAATCGACCTCATCCGCGCCGTTACTGCAGTCGGTATCTCCGTCACAGCGCCAATTCATAGGAATCGTCTCGTCTTCAGTACAGGAAAAGAAGGTCTCGGTCTCGCAACCGACCTCGTCCGAACCATCCGCGCAGTCTTCTTCGCCGTCGCACACCCAAGAGTCAGGTAGGACCTGGCCATCACCACAGGTGTGACGGGTCACACACTGCGTCTCACACGCCTGGTAAGGCTCGGGCGAGCCCGTTTGACAGATGAAGCCCCGCAGACTCTCGCAGTCGAGTTTGCCCAGGCATTGCATCATGCACACGTCAACAGGGTCGTCATCAGAGAGGTTCCTGCCAAAATACCCAGCGCTCAAGAGTTCGCACTTGCGTAACTTGCTGGCAAAGACGGCCAGGGGGCTAGCCTCACCGCCGCCACCATCGTCACCGCAGCCAAGCAATGCGAAGACCGGCCAAGAAATCAGGAAGAAAAGCACCCAGACTCGCCTTCGCATAGGCCCGCTCCTCTCGAGGTGATGACGCCATGGCCACCGTCGCAACTGCCGCAGTGGTGCGAGCACTAGCACCGCGGAGAGAGCCCTGTCAAGGACCGCACTTGTGCCGCCAATCGCCTGACCAGGGCCGCAGCCGCAGGGCACTGCCCACCTCGAGGCGATGGCGCCCACGCGCTGCCACAATGACCTCGACCTCGGCGTATTCCGTGGGCCGAACGGGCGCTCGGCATGCGTCTGGGCGCTTGGCTACCCTCTCCCAAGGGACGGGGGGCGGGGCGCCTCCGCGGCATCCGCGAGAGGCGTCGCAGGTGCCGCGCCATGTGCCACTCAGTAGTTGCGGCAGTACTGGAAGTGCATGGCGTCGTTGAAAGCGGCGCCCCAGTAAAACCCGTTGCGCTCGAAATGCGGCGCCAACACCCGCTGCCCACTGGAGACCATCTTGGGCGCGCCCTTCTTGGTCATCTGGTTGGCCGAGGCGTTGACATCCACGGCGATGCCCCAGGCGTGGGTGGACCAGGCGCCCGTCGAGCCGCGTTTGCGCCGCTTGTTGTAGCAACCGTCGAAGGTGCGAATGTGCTCGGCGTGCCCCGCTTTGAAGATGTCCTCGAAGACCTTCTGGAGAATGGGTCCAACCTTGCGGTGGCAATAAACGTTGCGGTACTTGCCGCCCGGGCTGGCGCGCATGGAGAAGTTGGCCAAATTGGTGCCGGGCTGGCCAAAGACCTTGATGATGTCGTTCAGCCCGCTGGGCACGCGCAGCCCACTCTCTGTCGCGCCACCGCTGCTGCCGCTGCCGCCGCCCGTTGCCGGCTTGTTGGTGCTGGTCGTGCCCGCCGAACCCCCGCTCTTGGGGCGGATGTCCTTGCCAAACATCCGGGTCAGGGTACCCGCGCCGGCAATACCATCAACGGTCAGCTTCTGCGCTGCCTGATAACGCCCAATGGCGTTGACCGTCAGCGGCCCAATGGAGCCATCCGCCGCCACCCCCACCTTGCTCTGGATCTGCTTGGCCACCTGGCTGGGATAGAGCGACTTGTTGTTGCGGTAATAGGCGAGGGCCGCGTCGACTTTGGCTTTAGACAGGGCCGTGGCGCTGGTGCTCGCCGCGGGCTTGGGCGCTGCTGCCGTAGCCTGTGGGGCGGGTGCCGCGCTGCGGCCAGCTCTGATGTCCCGCCCAAACATCCGCGTCAGGGTCGCCGGGCCCGCGATACCATCAGCCGTCAGCCTCTGCGCCGACTGATAACGCCCGATGGCGTTGACCGTCTTCGGCCCAATGACCCCATCGGCCGCCGCCCCGACCTTGCTCTGGATCTGGCGCACCACCTCCTTGGGGTAGAGCGAAGCATTCGAGCGGTAGAAGCTCAAGGCCGCGTTGACCTTGGCGCTGCTCAACGCGGCCCCAGACGCCTGGTTCGAGGCGCTGCTGCTCTTGGATTGAGAACTCGTCTTGGATGTCACCGCGTTGGTCGTCATAGGCCTCACCAGATGGTTTCGGACACCTCATCGGCTCGAATGAGACGCCCCGATTCTGTCGCAGAACGGTAGGTGGCTTCTAGCAAAATGTCATTGTCCAGCAACTTGCCCTGTCGCGCCGCCGAGTAGGCGGCATGCATCACGGCGTTCTTGATTTCACCGCCGGAGATCTCGACCTCGCTCAGCTCTTCATAGTCGATTGTTTCGGCCGTTGGCACCACCCCTTCCGGCAGCAGCAAACGCCACAGACGCTGCCGCTCGGGCGCCTCGGGCAAGGGGAAGGTCAGTTTGAACATGATCCGCCGCTCAAAAGCCCGATCGATGTTGTGCTTGAGGTTGGTGGTCAGCACCACGACCCCGTCGTAGTTCTCGACGAGCTGCAACAGGACCCCAACGTTCATGTTCGAGTAGCGATCGTTCGAACCCTTGATCTCCGTGCGCTTGGAGAAGAGCGCGTCAGCTTCATCGAAGAGCAAGAGGTGGGTCGAGGGGCGCGCCCGCTGAAAAATGCGATCGAGATTCTTCTCGGTCTCGCCGATGTATTTGTCGAAAAGTTGCGAGGTGTTGATCCGCATCAGATCGAGCCCAAGCTCATAGGCGATGATCTCGGCACACAAGGTCTTCCCTGTCCCGGGATCCCCCGAAAACAGGCAACACAGACCGCGGCCACTGCGCACGGAGCTCGCCAATTTCCACTCGTGCAAGACCCGATCGCGGTTACGCGCTGCCTCGATGATGTCCACCACGCGCTGGAAAAGCTCCTCGGCGAGCACCAAGTCAGCCAGCGAGCGCTCTGCTTTGCTCGAAGAGGCGAGCTCGCCGAAGTCCGTGTCGATTTGGTTGCGCGAGGCCAACTCGAGGCTCTGCGCCGGCGCATGGCTCAAGTAGTGCGCGCTGCGCACGGCCCGAGCGATCTTGAGTGGACTCAGGGTATAGCGGCTGTGGAGCAGAGAAAAATCGGGTTCGCTCTCCGCCGCGTCCCCGGGCGCGCACTGGGCCTGGTAATGGGTCCGCCACAACTCGGCAATCTCGTCGCGCCAAGCAGGAGGACTCAAGCGATCCTTCCACGCGATACACGGCTCCAGAGCGCGGTGCAGAGGCGCGTCATTGGACGTACAGAGGGCGACCACCGCCGGCATCCGGCTCAATCCGTCAGCCAGCAGCGGGGCCGCACCTTGATCGGGTGCCACCAGGGGATCGGCATGCCTGACGATGACCAGCTCCGAATGCAGGGACGACTCCCGCAGCATGGCCAACACGCACCGCGCCGCATCCGAGCGCGGCAGATCCCGGAAATGCTCCCCTTCGACGATGATGACGTCACTCCCCACGGCCGCCGCAGCCGCCTTGAGTGTCGAGGTCTTGCCACAACCATCGGGGCCCTGCACCAGCAGCGCGACGCCCTTGGTCTGGGCAAAACCACCCGCCCCAAAACCGTGATGCGGCGCTTGTGGCGGGCGCGACCAGAAGCCGCTCAGAAGATCCGCCACGTGATCGTGCACGCTCAGCCCGTGGCCCCCGAGATCCAAACGGGTCAGCGTCGGCTCGGCCCACGTCGCGATGGGCTCCAGATCGGCGCTCAACAATCGCAACCCCTGAAAGAGACCCAGAATGTCGGCAGCCGGCACGATCTCATGGCGCAAGGGGTTGGGATCGTCATCGCGGGAAACCAATTGCGCCAATCCAAAGCGACGCAAAGGGCCGCTGCGCTGGGCGCACAACCACAGCGCCTTGCGATCCGTCTCGGTGCGCGCAAAGAGCGCCATGCACAGGCGCAGGCTCACCCACGGCTCCCCAGCCACCTCCGTCAGCAACGCGCGGGATTCGGCGTCGATCCAAGGCATCGACGCCAACCACAACGTCATCTGCTCCACTGGACCCAAGCCAAAGAGCCCCGCCAAGCGCATCTCCGGGACGTTGGCGCCCACCTCCACCAGGTCATCGATACAACGCATGAAGGCCGCGTGCGCAAAGCCCAAGCCTGCCGTGACTTCCTCATCCTCACCTTGTGAGACATGATGGCGCAGCGTCCAGCGCATCAGATCCAACGCCTGATGACAGTAGGCATCGAAGAGGTGGCCCTGCTCCAGCGCTTCAGGCCCCAACTCACCAGCTTCCATCGCCTCTTCCACCTGCTTCACCATGAACCAATCCCTCTGAGAGACCCAAGCAGCCATCCCGGCGCTGCCGCAGCAGCCCGGCCGCTTAGCAAGGAACAGACCAGGAGAATTCCCCTTTCAACTCCAACAGGTACACCTCACACCTACACCCAAAACGCCGACCGCGGCGCCCCGACACGGTGGATCCTGCCCCTCCCCCGAATGTCCGCCCACAGCACGTCGCGAGCCTCAGGTCGCCACCAAGGTCAGCACCCAGGACAAGCCCACCCACGCCCCCATGGCCGAGCCCAGCGTTGCCGCCATGGCCACCAGCAGCACCCGGGTGAAAGCGTTCTTGTACAAGCCCCGGAGGGAATGCACATCATCGTTGATGTGCTCACAGTCCTCGACCGTGGGCTTGCGCGACCAGGCTTCTACCAAGCCCACCACCATCCCTGCACCAAGCAGGGGGTTGAGCGAGGTGATCGGCGAGGCCACAAAGGCCGTGGCGATGCTCACCAGGCGCCCACCGGCCAGGATGGTGAAGAGGGCAGCGAAGACCGAATTGGGTAATATCCAGGCCGTCAGCATCTCCTCCAGGGTACGCCCTTGAGCATTGGTGCCGCCATAGACGAAGGCCAAGAGGATGATCGCCGGGATGATCCACTTGGCCACCCGCCACACCCACCCTGGCTTGGGCAAGGTCTCGAGCGCTGGCCTGTCAACGGGCTTGCCGAAGTAGTGCTTCATCCCCGGAACGTGGCCCGCACCGACCACGGCGACGACCTTCTCTCCGCCAGCGGCCTCCATGCCAGCCACCAAATATTGATCGCGCTCGTCGATGAGCGCGCCGTGGATCTCTGGCAGCGCCTTGGCGAAATCCGCCATCATCTCGGACAGGTGCGCCTTCTCTTTGAGGGCCTCGATGTCCACCGCTTCGTCTTCCTTGTTCTTCACCACCAGGGACTCGAGGATGGTCCACAGCAAGCCGATGCGCTTGAAAAAGCCCAGGGCCGCCCAGGTCCTCTTAAGGGTCACCCTGATGTCGCGGTCGATCAACACGACCTCGGCGCCCACCTCCTCAGCGGCCTTGGCCGCAGCCAGCAACTCGGCCCCTGGCTTGACGCCGAGCTCGGCGCCGAGGCGACGCTGATAAGCACCAATCGCCAAATTCGCCAGCAAGAACAAAACCTTGCCCTGACGTATCACCTTGAAGATGTCCAGCTTCTCCCACTGTTTGGCATCCATCAGCGCCCGATAGCGGGTATCGCAAAGCTCCACACAGACCTTGTCGGGGCGCACCTGGCGGATCAAGCGCTGCACCTCTTCCACGCTCTTCTCCGAGACGTGGGCCGTCCCTAGGACGAAGTAGGTATGGCCGTTGGCGCGCAGCACTGACACCGACCCTGCCAGCTCACCGAGACCATGCGGGTCCTCGTCAATGGCTGACACCGACGCGGCCTCCGCCTCCCCAGCAAGTGGCGCAGCGTCCCCGTCGCCTTCGCTCTGGGGTGCCGGAGATTGAACTTGGTCTTCAGTGGTGTTCACGCGCAAACCATTGACAACGGAGATCAAATGACCAGCACCACCCCACGACCCTTGGGTCGTGCCGATGCCGGGCCCGCGGTGGGCGCCCAGGAGCATAGTCAACCGCCGCCGTACTTCAAGCGACAAGGTGACGTGCTTTGTCCTCTCGGCGCTTGTCTCGCCAACGGTTGCCAGCCACACGCCTTTGCGAGTAGGGAGTTTGAGGGCCGATGACCCATGGAGCCATGGGCGCCAGCCTTGTTGCGCCCCATCAACACCACAATCAGGAGCATGAGCGATGCAAGAGGACGCTTTGACCCAGAAGGTTTTGCAGGTTTTCGAGCAGATCAGCGCGATCCCGAGGTGCTCCAAGAACGAAGCCCAGATCACGCAGTGGCTCATCGAATGGGCGCAGCGCCACGACTTCGTCCACCAGACGGACGCCGTCGGTAACTTGCTCGTCCGCGTGCCCGCCACGCCCGGTTACGAAAACGCCCCCATTATCGTACTCCAGGGTCACCTCGACATGGTCTGCGAGAAGACCCCAGACGCTGACCACGACTTCACCAAGGATCCCATCAAGCTCATCCGCGACGGCGAATGGATCCACGCTGACAAAACGAGCCTCGGGGCCGACAACGGGATCGCCATCGCCATGGCCATGGTGGTCGCCACGGCCACCGACATCGCCCATCCTCCCCTGGAGCTGCTCTTCACCATCGACGAAGAGACGGGCCTCACCGGCGCCAACGCCCTCCAAGCCGGCTTCATCGCTGGCCGCATCCTCCTCAACCTCGACTCCGAGGATGAAGGTTACTTCACCGTCGGCTGTGCTGGCGGCCGCGACACGCGCATCACCGTCCCCATTGGCCGCAGCTCGCTGCCTGCCTCCTGGCGCACGGTGCGCATCGCTGTAGGCGGACTCCGCGGTGGCCACTCTGGCGTCGACATCAAACTCGGCCGCGCCAATGCCATCAAGCTCCTCGCCCGCGCCCTGCGCAACCTCCTCTCAGCCCTGCCCGAGCTGATGCTCGTCGACATCAAAGGGGGTTCGGCCCACAACGCCATCCCGCGCGACGGTGAGCTCGTCGTGGCCCTCCCGGCACCCGCCGTAGAGCGCCTCGAAGCCGTGGCCGCTGAACTCGACGCCACCTTCCGCGCCGAGTACAAACGCCTCGAGCCCAATCTTCAGCTCCGCTGGGAAGTGCTCCCTGAGGCTCCAGAGACGGCCTGTGATCGCTCCTCGTCGGAGCGCACCGCCGACTTCCTCTTGGCCCTCCCCCACGGCGTGGCCTGCATGTCACCGGACATCGCCGATCTCGTCGAGACCTCCAACAACCTGGCCCTGCTCAGCCTCGACGGCAACAAGCTCCGGGTCCTCACCAGCCAGCGCTCGTCCGTCATGAGCCGCTTGGACGCCATCACCAGCCGCATCGAGGCCACCACCCGCTTGGCTGGCGGCGTGGCCATCAGCGGCACGGGCTACCCCGCTTGGCAGCCCAACATGGACTCGCCACTCTTGGCGCGCTGTGTTGAGCTTTATCGCAAGCAGAGCGGCAAGGATCCCGTCGTCGAGGTCATCCACGCCGGCCTCGAGTGCGGCATCATCGGGGCCAAAAATCCGGGCATGGACATGATCTCCTTCGGCCCCACCATCAAGTTCCCCCACTCTCCCGAAGAGAAGCTGCACGTGGTCGCCGTGACCCAGGTCTGTCACTTCCTCAACGCCCTGCTCGCCTCCTACGGTCCTTGTTGAGCGCCTGAGAGGGGCTCACGGGCACCCGCGCGACCGCCCCAAGCGGTCGCGCGCCTCGTGCCGCGGCGATCCCTAGCGCCACCAGTCGCTGGTCAAGAAGTCCATCACCCCGGCCACGGCAAAATGGAGCCACACCGTTGGCAGAATCGACCGACCAGCCAGGGCCAAGCGCCCCAAGACGATACCCGCCACGATGGCGCCCATGATCTCTGCTTCGGGCTTGCCCAGGTGGATCACCACGAAGGGCATGGTCGAGAAGAGGATCGCGCTCTCGCCGAAACGCTTGTGCAGACCAAAGAGCAAGAAGCCGCGGAAGAAGTACTCCCAAGCAAACCACTTGATGAGGTAGAAACCCTGATAGGCCCAGAAGAGCGCCGCATCTGACTTGATCTCTTTGAGCTTGGGGTACTTCTCCTGGAAATCGGGCGTCCCGGAGATCCAGATCAACACAGGCAGCAGCAGCGCTAACAAGACCATGACGATGATGAGCTCACGGCCACAGCGCCTAAAGGCGACGCCCATCTGGTGCGGCCCCGTGCGCAACAGCACCAAGGACACCACAATGGGAAAGAGGCACAACGTCACCAGTGCCGCCAGGTGCGAATAAACATAGGGCGCCAACGCGCGATGGGCCGGCTCTAGGCCTGCGTAGTAGTCCGGAAAGTATTGCTCCAACTGGTGCGGACGGCCGTGGTAGAGGAAGAGGACCATGGCCACGCAGCCCGTCACGACCACCACCACGCTGTAGGTGTCCAAGTCGGGAAAGAGCCGCCTCAACCAATAGAGGGGATGATAGCGCCCCACGGGGCGCACTTCCTGTTCCATCGCAGCACCTCCTTCAGAGGACCTCGCCCTCGGGGCCAAAACCGTGCGCCGCCAAAAACGCATCCGCCTCGCTCTCCAAGCGCACGTTGCGCCGCTCACCGCGAACCCAAATCGTCTTGCCGTCCACCTCCTCTGCCTGCCAGCTCACGTGCAAGTGCCAGATCCGGTGGTTGACCAGAAAGTCCCGCAACAGCGTCTGGGCATGATCTAGCGCCAGATCGCGCGCATGCAGCGGGTTGTCCAGATGATTCGGCACGGTCTCCACGGCGACGTCCAGCACCACCGATTCACCGCTGTCGGGGTGGGCCAAGTGGACGCTCACCGTACAATGTCCATGCCCCAGCTCCCCCGTGAGCGTGAGCACCTCACCGGGCTTGAAGTGCGGCCGCAAGCTGCGCTGCAGCAGCGCGCTCAGCTCGGCGCACAGCGCGTCGGGGAAGGGGCGCGCTTGCGCGCCCTCACTGGCGAAATCTGACATGGCAAACACCTCGTTGAAGGGAGCCAGGGCGCGAGCCCATGGCGCTCATGGCCCAAAATCCGCCCCGGCAGGCAATGCCGCGCCGCCGCCGCGATCCTGGCCTGGCTGGCAATTCACCGCCGACGGCAGCGGTGGCGAAATCTCATCCCGCACATAGCGATAGATGTCCGCCAAAAAATGTACCCGCCCCTGATCGTCGACCTGGGTCGTAAAATACTCGATGAAGACATCGATGGGGCGATCCAGATCCACCGCGTTCTCGCCGCGATGCTCGAAGTAGGTCTGGATCACCCCCTCGTCCCACTTGCCCTCTTGCTCCAAGAGATGACGCGCAAAGGCCATGGGCTCCTCGACCCGCATGCAGCCGTGGCTGAAGGCACGCACGGGATAAGAGAAGAGCGCCTTCTTCGGCGTGTCGTGGAGGTAGGTGTTGTGCTTGTTGGGGAAGATGAACTTGACCTGGCCCAGGGCGTTCTTCTCGCCAGGAAGCTGCCGCAGCACCACGCCACCGCTGCGCGGACGAAAAAGCTCGAAGCCGTTCTCCTCCAACCAATTGGGGTTCTTGGCCATCAACGGTTGATATTCCTCCTGCTCGATGCGCGGCGGCACATTCCAGTAAGGGTTGAAGACCAGGTAGGTCATCCGCGCATGGAGCAGCGGCGTGGCGTTGGGATAGGTCCACTGCCCCGTGCGGGGGTGACAGGTCCGCTGGGTGTTGCCCACGACGATCTTGAAGCGCATCTGCCGCTCGCCCTGGCGCCACACTTCGGCGTGGAAGTCGGGGATGTTGATGAAAATGTAATAATCCCGAGGCACATAGCGCGCCCGATGCCAGCGCCGTAGGTTCACGGCGATCTCCTCCGTACGGGTCGCGGCGGAGATGTTCAGGCTGCGCCAAAAAACAGGCGACGGGTCGCCCGTGATCTCCATCTGATGCGTCTCTTGATAAGCCGAAATGGCCTGCACCAGCGCGTCGTCATAGACATCCGTCACCGCGCCATTGAAGTAGCCTTCCACGGCCAGACGCTTCTTGAGCGCCACCACCTTGGGGGCCGTACCGCCACGCAACAGCCGGTCTGGGGCCACCTCACTCCAGCCTCCAGCCGCGACGATGCCTTGATAATGCCGATAGGCCTCCTGGAGGCGCACGTAGTGACGGTGTTGCGGCGTCAACGCCTGCAAATGGGTCTCGATCTCCGCGTCCTGGGTCGCGGCGAAGGCAGCAAAATCGGCCCGCATCCGTCCCAGAACGATGTCGCCGTGATACTTGGGGTGGATCTCGTCACCGTAGCGTTCGCGTTCCTCCGGGCTCAGGCGATTGAGATTGGCGTGACGCAGGTCGCGGCCGTAGCGCAGATAGCTGTCCGCCAACAACACCTCGAGGTCGACCACCTGAGCTTGCAGCGCCGCCAGGGCTTCCTGAAAGAGCACGAAGGCACAGGCCAGGCGCGGTACGGGGCTCTCTTCTGGCGTCGACAGCAGCAGGGCCACAGCCTGTGGCAGGGTCTCTTCTCCTGCGACATCGACCTCGGTCACCGCAAAGAAGTCCGCCAGCGCCGTCGCTTCGCTCTCGTAGAGCTCCATGCCTACGGCACTGTAAACGCGCTGCCGGCTCGCCTCGAGGGAGGCCGTCAGCTCCAGGAGTCGGCCGTAGCGGTAGTCCTCGGGTTCCAGGGCATGTTCGGCCGCCGCGCCGAGGTGACGCAGCACCGCCGCGCCGTGGGCGCTGGGGCGGCCGTCGGCCTGGACCATCAGCAGGCTGAAGCCCCGCTCTTGATAGAGGCTGCTCAGGGTCTCAGGGTAGAACAGATCTTGGGCCGGGCGCTGATTCGCCGGCAAGCTTTTGCGCGCCTCGGCGATGGCCATCCCCTGCTGCAGGCGCTGCTCGAGGCGGCGCCGCTCTTCACCCAAGGCAATGCGTCGCCGCACCTCTTCGGCCAGCCCTTCCTGCACCTTGGCGACCAGGGCGACATAGGTCGCCTCGGCCGCCTCATCGGCCGCCGACGACAGCCCTCCTGAGAGGGCGTCGTCCGAGGCTTCCGGCGCAGCTTGCTCCCCCAGCTCGGCATCGGGCGAGCACGCCAAGACCCAGATCATCGCTCCACACAACCACCATCGCCGCATCCGCGTCACCCTCACCCCGGCGCGAGAGACCCCCTCGGCCTCCCTTTAACGGTCCAAGGCGCCGCGGTCAAGGACACTTCGCCCATCGCACCGCGCGATCGGGCCTGTGGACGGCCTGTAGCGACGGGGAGAAAGCCCCACTCCGCGGCCTCCCCCACGCGCGCGGGCGAGTCCAGCGGCGGCTTCGCGGCCGCGACTTGAACGAACACCGATAGCCGCAGCGGCCAGGCGCTGCGGCCGCACGCCCACACTCCGTGGAAGCCCAAGAGGGGTGTCGCGGGCCGAGGCGTGCGGTTGGGCTGGACAAGGCCTCGGCCATGGTCAACAATGCATAGATGGCCACGCGACTGCGAAGCGAAGAGATGGGCTCTCCATGTCGGACGATGTCATAGCGCTAGGACCCTTCGAATTGCACAGTCCCCTGGGCCGGGGCTCCATGGGTGAGGTGTGGCGTGGGGTCCACGTGGCCGAGCAGGTCCCCGTGGCGATTAAGATTGTCACGGCGCACCACGCGCGTCTCGCCGAAGCGCGGGCAGCCTTCGACAGGGAAGTGCGCGCCGTCGCGCGCCTGCGTCACCCTGGCGTGGTGCATATCCTCGATTATGGCGTCATCGACCAGCGTGGCGAGCGCGCCTCGGCTGGGAGGTTGCCGGCTGGGAGCCCGGGTCTGGCCATGGAGCTCGCCGAGGGACCGCTGCAGCAGCCGCGCATGCCCTGGCCTTGGCGGCGGATCAAGACCTTGCTCCTCGAGCTCCTCGACGCCCTCGCCCACGCCCACGCCCGCGGCGTGGTGCACCGCGACATCAAGCCGGGCAACATCCTCCTCTTGCGCGGCCCCGACGGCAGGGCCCACTACAAGCTCAGCGATTTTGGCATCGCCCGCGCCGTGGGGCTCAAGGAAGACCCCAGCAACATCGTCTCAGGCACGCCCCACTATATGGCGCCCGAGCAGATCCTCAACCGCTTGCACCGCCAGGGACCGTGGACCGACCTCTATTCTCTGGGCTGCCTGGCTTATCAAGTGGCGACGGGGCAGAGCATGTACCCGGGCGTGCGCGGCGCCTCGCTCTTGAACTGCCAGGTCACTCTCCCGCCACCGCGGGTGAGCCAAGCCTGGCTCCCGAGCGACTTCCAGGCTTGGCTCGACCACATGTTGGCCAAGGATCCTGCCGATCGCTTCCACTTCGCCGCCGATGCGGCCTTCGCCCTGGCACGCCTGGCGGAGCCCAGCGTCGCCGATCCTCCCGTGGCGTTGCTGATCGCCGAAGAGGCCGCCACACCCGCTGGGCTCGCCCTCCCAGGTGTTGAGGTCGGCTCCCTGGCGCAACTCGGCGCCCACGCGGCACCAAGCGACGCCCTGCCGCCCTTGGCGGGCGACGCCACCCTCCAGGGGGAGGACCTCGAAGAGGGGCTGCTCCTCGACGAAGGCGAAGCCCAGTGGGCGACCTTGGCCGAAGTCGTCTACCCCCAGGCGTCTGCAGCCGCAGCGACGCCCGCGGCGCCCCGCCAGGTCTTTGCCCGCCCCGCCTGCCCACCGAGTTGGCGCCGCGCCCAAGCCTACAAAGCCCCCCTGCATCTGGTCGGGGCCGGCATGGGGCTCTTCGGGCTGCGCCCCATCTCGCTGGTCGATCGCGATGACGAGCGGGATCGGGTGTGGGAGGCCCTGTTGGCGGCCATCGCCGCCCGTCGCGCCCAGATGGTTTTCGTCCAGGGCGGCCCTGGCTATGGCAAAACCCGGCTCTGCGAGTGGCTCTGCCACCGCGCCCATGAGCTGGGGGCGGCCCGGGTCTTGCGGGCCTCGCATAGCCCCATCGCCAGCGCCGCCGATGCCTTGAACGGGTTGCTCATGGCCACCTTTGGCACCGCAGGCCTCAGCCCCGAGAGCTGGCCCACGGTGATCGGCGACTTCCTCGGCGATCACCCCTTGCCCCAAGCCGACGACCAGCAGGACGCGCGCGCCTTCGCGACCCTCTTGGCGGGCACGGAGGGCGCCAGCGCCCCGCCGCGCATGCACTTCAGCTCGCCCACCGAGCGCCACGCCCTGATGCACCGCCTACTGCAACGCCTCAGCCTCACCCGCCCCCTCATCTTGTGGCTCGATGACGTCCAGTGGGGCGGTGAGTCCTTGGCCTTCGCCCGCCATCTCCTCGACGCCTCCCTCCAGCAGCCCCTCCCCGTGTTGATCCTGGCCACCCTGCGCCAGGACACCCTCGGGGAGCGACCTCTGGAAACCCAGCTCGTCTTGGAGCTCTTCTCCCGCCCGGAGTGCGTCACCATCACCCTGGGGCCGCTGGCGATGGTCCATCACCGCCACTTGGTGGCCAACATCCTCGACCTGGAGCCACCCCTGGTCGAAGAAGTCTCCCAGCGCACCGCAGGCAACCCCCTCTTCGCCATCCAGCTCGTCGGTGACTGGATCGCCAAAGACCTCCTCATCTTGGGCGCCGATGGCTATTGTCTGCAGCCCGGTAGCCATGATGACGTCCCTGCTGACATCCACGCCCTGTGGCTCGCCCGGGTCGAGCAGCTCTTTGGCCGCAGCGGCCAGGGTGCGCGCGCCTGGCGCGCCCTCGAGGTGGCCGCCGCCTTGGGGCAAGATTTCGTCCCCGCTGAGTGGACCGCCACCTGTAGCGCCTTGGGCATCGCCATGCCCGAAGGCCTCGGCCACACCCTGCTCACCCACCGCCTCTTGGAGCAACGCGAACACTGGCTCACCTTTACCCATGGGATGCTGCGCGAGTCGCTGGAGAAGGCCTCCATCGAGCATGGCCGCCACCCGGCCATTCACGCCGCCTGCGCCCGCACCCTGGCCGCTCTCTACGGCGCCACGAGCGGCGCCCTCCAGCAGCGTCTCGCCGCCCACCTCATGGAGGCCAAAAACTACGCCGAAGCCCTCCAGCCCCTGCTGCGCGCCGCCATCAACCACACCAAGGAGGCCGACTACCTCGCCGCGGCCATGCTCTTCGAGCAGCGTTACGCCGCCTTGCGGGCCTTGGCCACACCTGATGATCAGCCCGAGTGGGGTGAGACCTGGGTCTATGAAGCCCGCGCCCTCAACATCGAGGGGCGCCTCGTCGACGGGGCGGCGCTGGTCGAGCGGGCCATCCAGGCCGCCGAAAAGCATGGCTGGCTATTCATCGCGGCCCTCGCCCAGCGCGAGCTCGGTTTTGCCAGGATGGCCCAAGGCGACACCCAGGGCGCCATCGACGCCTACCACCAAGCCATCACATTGCTGGAGCCCTTCTCAGCCAACCTGGAACACGCCGATTGCCTCTTGGGCATTGGCCGCGCCCATGCCTTCCGCCATGAGCTCGATGCGGCCGAGACGCATCTCAGCGCCGCCATCGCCATACAGCGCGCCATCGACGACGCCTTCGGCCTCGGGCGCAGCCTCAAGATGGTCGCCAACATCCACCAGAAGCGCAACCAGCACGGCGCCGCCATCGACTGCCTCGAGGAGGCCCAGGACACCTTCGAACAACATGGCTATCGCTACGACGTCGCCGCCTGCCTCAACGACCTCGGCGAGACTTGGCGCGACAACGCCCACTTCGACGAAGCCGCCCAATGCTACAGCCGCTCGGCAGAGATCTTCGCCCAGCTCGGCAGCGCCTCCGTCGCCATCCCGCGCTTCAACCTGGGCTTGCTCCTCTTGACCCGAGAGGCTTACGCCGAAGCTGAGGCCATCTTCCGTCAGGACCTGGTCCGCCTCGAACCCATGGGCCCCTCCCTCGACCTGGCCTGGCTCTACGCCGGCCTCCTGCCCTGTGCCGCCGCCGCAGGCGCCTGGCGTCGCTTCGACGCCATCATCCCCGTGCTCACCCAGATCCTCCACAACTCTGGCGTCGTCGACGACGACATCTCCTTCTGCACCGAGCGAGCGGGCACCATCGCCACAAACGCGGGGCAACCCCGCCGCGCCCGCCAGGCCTGGAGCATCGCCCGAGAACAGTTCCAGCGCCTTGGCGAGAGCGACGCCGTCGCCCGCCTCGACGCCGCCATCGCCATCTCTTCGGACAAGGACGCCCCATGACGGCCATACAAAGCTACGCTGCACTCCACGCCCGCGCGCAGCAAACGCAGCCACACCCCGACACCCGCATCCGCATCCAGATCGGCTCAGCCACCTGCGAGAATGCCGCCGGCGCCAACGAGGTCCGCGACGAGTTCGAGAAGCATCTGCGGGTCGCGCAACGCCCTGACATCACCATCCACCGCACGGGCTGCACGGGGCGCTGTTCCTGTGAGCCCATCGTCGGCGTCTTCATCCCTGGGCAGAACCCGGTGAAATACCAGAAGGTCGACCGCGCCGGGGCGCACGAAATCTTCACGCGGCACATCCTGGGCGGTGAGGTGGTCGCGACCCACCTTCTGGACGGCGTCGGCGCACACCCCAAGGCCCCCTCCATCCTCTGGTGTCAGAGCCCCCACTGCGCCACGCCCGAGCGAAGAGCCCTGGGCGATCACCTGCGCCAACGCCTCGCGGCGGCGGCCGCCGCAGGCCGCGGTCCAGCCATGGACCTCATCCCCATCGGCTGCCCAGCCCATTGCCAGAACGCGCCCAACGAGGCCTGCGATGCCTTTGTCATCGTCCGCCCTGGCGGACAGCGCTATCGTCTGAGCACCCAGGCTGACGTGGACACCCTCGTCGATAGCCTCCACTCGGGACAGCCGCCCCAATCCCTGGACCACCTCGAAGTCCATGATGGCGACACGGACTTCCTCGATCTCTACGGCGACATCGCCTTCTTCAACCAGCAGAGCCGACTCGCCCTGCGCAACAGCGGCGTCATCGATCCCGAGAGCTTGGCGGAGTACCTCCTCCATGGCGGCTTCCGGGCCTTGGCAGAGGTCCTCGACAGAAACGATCCCGCCTGGGTCATCCAGCAGGTGAGCCTGGCCAAAGTCCGCGGACGCGGCGGCGGCGGTTACCCCACGGGGCGAAAGTGGCTAAACGCCGCGTCCCAACAGGCCGAGGAGAAGTTCATCATCTGCAACGCCGATGAAGGCGATCCCGGCGCGTTCATGGACCGCTCCATGCTCGAAGGCGATCCCTTCTCGGTCATCGAAGGCATGCTCATCGGCGCCTTCGCCATCGGGGCCCAGCAGGGCTTCTTCTATGTCCGCGCCGAGTACCCCCTCGCCGTCAGCCGCCTCGAGAACGCCATCGAAGCCTGCCGCCAATCCGGGCTGCTCGGCGCCGCTATCCTGGGCAGCCCTTTCTCCTTCGACTTGGAGATCCGCCTGGGCGCCGGCGCCTTCGTCTGCGGCGAGGAGACCGCCCTCATCCACAGCATCGAGGGGCTGCGCGGTCAACCCCGTCCTCGCCCACCCTATCCCACCGAGAGAGGGCTCTGGGGCCAGCCCACGGTCATCAACAACGTCGAAACCCTCGCCAATATCCCCGTCGTCCTGGCCTTTGGCCCCGAGTGGTTCGCCCGCCTCGGCAGCGCCGAGAGCGGCGGCACCAAGGTCTTCGCCGTGGCCGGCAAGGTCGCCCAGACCGGCCTCGTCGAGGTCCCCATGGGCACCCCCTTGCGTGACGTGGTCTTCAAGATCGGCGGCGGCGTCCCCGGCGGCGCCCAACTCAAAGCGGTGCAAACGGGCGGACCCGCTGGCGGCTGCATCCCCGCCTCCCACCTCGACACCCCCGTTGATTTCGACACCCTCACCCAGCTTGGCTCCATGATGGGCTCCGGCGGCATGATCGTCCTGGACGAGCACGACTGCATGGTGGACATCGCCAAGTACTTCCTCACCTTCTCTGAAAACGAGTCCTGCGGTAAGTGCACCCCCTGTCGCGAGGGCACCAAACGCATGCTCGAGATCTTGCAGCGCATCACCCAGGGCCAAGGCGTCCCGGCGGACCTCGCCAAACTCGAGCGCTTGGCCCGACTGGTACAGCGCGCCTCCCTCTGCGGCCTCGGGCGCGCCGCCCCCAACCCCGTCACCAGCACCCTGCGCTTCTTCGCCGAAGAGTACCGCGCCCACGTCGAGGACAAGCGCTGCCCAGCCTTGCGCTGCACCGCCCTCATCCACTACAGCATCGATCAAGACGCCTGCGTCGGCTGCACCATCTGCGCCCGCAAGTGTCCCGTCGCCTGCATCTCCGGCCAACGCCGCCAACCCCACCTCATCGACAACGCCCGCTGCATCAAGTGCGGCGTCTGCTACGATGTCTGTCGCTTCAACGCCGTCGTCCGGACTTAATGCAAGGAGCGCCCTGTGACGCAAGCCCCTGACATCACCATCAGCATCGACGGCCGCACCCTGACCGTGCCGGCAGGCACCACGGTCTTGCAAGCCGCCGAGCGCCTCGGCATCCGTATCCCCACGCTCTGCTACCACCCGCGGCTGAGCATACCCGGCGCCTGCCGCGTGTGCATCGTCCAGGTCGAGGGCATGGACGCCTACGTCACCGCTTGCAACCACCCCGTGTGGGAGGCCATGGCCATCCAAACCCTCACCCCCGAGATCCGCCAGGCCCGCCGCGATATCGTCGAGTTGCTCCTCGACAACCACCCCATGGATTGCCAAACCTGCGAACGCGATGGGCGCTGCGAGCTACAGAACCTCGCCTACACCCTCGGCGTGCGCGAGCGCCTCTTCGCCGGCGAACGAAAGTCCTTCGCCAAAGACGACCATAACCGCGCCGTTCAACGCGAACCCGACAAGTGCATCCTCTGCGGACGCTGTGTCCGCGTCTGCGCCGAGGTCCAAGGTGTGCACAACCTGAGCCAGCAAGGTCGCGGCTTCCGCACCTTGGTCTCCCCGGCCCACGGCGCCAACATGGACGACTCGGTCTGCGTCCACTGCGGCCAATGCGTCAGCGTCTGCCCCACGGCGGCCTTCCTCGAACAGAGCAGCACCGAACGCGTCTGGGCCGCCCTGGCCGATCCCAACATCACCGTCATCGCCCAGACCGCGCCCGCCGTTCGCGTCGCCGTCGGCGAGGGCTTTGGACTCCCGCCGGGCACGGTCCACACGGGGAGAATGGTGGCAGCCTTGCGCGCCCTCGGCTTCGACGCCGTCTTCGACACCAACTTCGGCGCCGACTTGACCATCGTCGAAGAGTCCCACGAGCTCATCCAGCGCTTGGCATCGGGCCAGCACCTGCCCATGCTCACCTCGTGCTCGCCCGCCTGGATCAACTACATGGAGCGCTTCTTCCCCGAGCTCATTCACCTCGCCTCCACCTGCCGCTCACCCATGAGCATGACCTCCAGCCTGATCAAAACCTACTATGCCGAAAAACGAGGCCTGAACCCAGACCAGATCTTCGTCGTCGGCATCATGCCCTGCGTCGCCAAAAAGTACGAAGCCAGCCGCCCTGAGCTCACCACCACCACAGGGCGCCCCCTCACCGACGCCGTCTTGACCACCCGCGAGTTCGTCTGGATGGTCAAAGCCTGCGGCATCGACTACTGGACCCTGCAGCACATCGACCTGGGCACCTTCCCCGAGGAGACCTTCGACGCTCCCTTGGGCCTCTCCTCGGGCGCCGGGGACATCTTTGGCACCACCGGTGGCGTCATGGAGGCCACCCTGCGCACCGCCGCCGCCCAACTCGCCGGGGATGACGCCCCGCAGCTCGAGTTCACCGCCGTGCGCCACGCCACGGGCGTGCGCCGCTGGGAAGTGACCCTCGATCAGAGACGCGTCCAGGTCGCCGTCGTCGACGGCCTGGCCCAAGCCCATCAGCTCTTGCGCGCCGTCCATGCCGGCCAAGAGCACCTCGACGTCATCGAGGTCATGGCCTGCCCAAGCGGCTGCGTCGGCGGGGGTGGCCAACCCTATCCACCCGCCGGCGTCAAGGCCCTGGATCCCGAGATGCTCCGCCAGCGCGCCCAAGCCCTCTACAGCATCGACGCCGGCAAGACCCTCCGCCGCTCCCACGAAAACCCCGCCATCAAGGCGCTCTACCGCGACTTCTTGGGGCAACCCGGAAGTGACAAAGCCCACCAATTGCTGCACACTTCTTACGGTGAAAAATCACCCCGAGGGATCGCCAAATGAGCGCCGCCACCAACACCCACATCGAGCAAGCCCAGCGACGCCTGCCGCCTTCTGTCCTCACCCTCATCGACCAGGCACGCAAGTCGCCGCGGGCGCGCAGCTACCTCATCAAAATTCTCCACCAAGTCCAACAAGAAGAAGGCTATCTGGCCCCCCCAGCCCTCGACGCCGTCGCCACCCTCCTCGGCGTACCCAGCGCCGAAGTCTCGGGCGTCGCCTCCTTTTACCACCTCTTCCGCCTCTCCCCACCCGGCAGATGGCCCATCAGCGTCTGTATGGGCACCGCCTGCTACGTCAAGGGAGCCGACAAGGTCGCCGAACGCTTCCGCGACGACCTCGGCATCGACATCGGGCAAAGCACCCGCAACGGCCGCTTCTCGCTCCACGAAGCCGCCTGCCTCGGCACCTGCGGCCTGGCACCCGTGGTCATGATCGGCCACGACATCCACGCCCAAGTCACCCCTGACCAAGTGCCGCACCTCATCGAGCGTTTCGCTGCCCTTCCCGACGAGAGCTGAGCCAACATGGAGGTTCACACGTCCAACCCCCTCTTCCTGCACCTCTTCATCCTCGGTGGACGGCGCGGGGGTGAGGCTGAAGCCGCCAGCCACATCGCAACCCAATGGCAACACCAAGGCCAGGGGAGCGTGACCCTGGCCATGCCCAACCCTCCCCACAGCCCACTGCACCGCAGCCTGACCCACCCCCTCGGCCACCCTTGGCTCGCCCCCCTGCGCGCCCTGCGACAGATGCGCCAAGAACAACCCGATCTCGTCCTCTGCACCGGGGGCGCATGGCAAAGCCTACTCGCCGCCATCTGGCCCGCGCGCCGCGTCATCTGGCACATCGGCGGCCGCGCCGCACCGTGGCAACGCCTCCTCCATCCCTTCTTTGATGGCCTTCTGCTGGGCTTGCCCGATCCACGTCCCCAAGGCGCCCGCGCCCAGGGCACCGTCACTGGCATCCCCGTCGCCCCATCTCTGTGGCGCCTACCGTCGAATAGGCGCCGGGAAGCCCTCCCGCTGCGCATCATGGTCTTGGCCGGCACCGCGTCCCCAGAACGACTCGACACCCTGATGATGGCCGTCGCTCGCGCCTTGCCCCCACCCATCGGCCGAGCCCTCAGGGTCCGCCATTACAGCGCCACCGCCAAAGCCGCCCCCCTCCTCCGCGCCTACGCCGCGGCCGGGGTGCGCGCCCTCCACGCCACCCAACCCTTCGACGCCGCCGAAGCCTACCACTGGGCAGATCTCGTCATCACCCAACCCGGCCCGGTCCGCTGTGCCGAGCTCGCCGTCGTCGGCTGCCCCTGCATACTCGTGCCCGCCCAAGGCCCCCGGCGCGCTGAGCATCTCCGCAACGCCAGGATCCTACACGACACCGGCCTCGCTTGGGTCGCCAGCGACCTCGTCTCTCCCCAACGCCAGCTCCTGCACCTCCTCCAACACCTCGTCGAAGACCCCCAAAGCCTGCGACGAAAGGCCGGTCGACGCCTGGGTTTTTCCTCCCCGCAAGCCGCCGAACGCTGTAGCGCCGCCATGGTCCTCGCCTACGCTGGACGCGACAAGGATCACTTCGGCGAGGCCCTCGGCACCTGGTGGCTCGCCCTCGACAAATTCTCTAGTTGAGCCGCTCCGATGCGTGAATCGCGTCAATGGTCGTGCTCACCAGTCGGCGATAGGCAGGACCCCGAATCTTCAACCCGCCAAAACCACCGTTGCGCTCAGCCGAGTAGATGCCCACATAACGGCTCTGCTCTTCCGAACTAACCCGAAAGCCCCGCTCTTCCAGGACCTCGACCAAGCCACGCACATCGCGTTGGCCCGGGAAAGCCACCGCCAGCAGCGCCCGCTCGATGGGCCACTGATGACGAACGGCGAGGAGAAAGGCCAGTATCGCCCCAGAGCGATCCCCGCCATGCTCACAGTGGATGAAGACCTCCCGCGGATCAAAGCCCGCGATCCCCTCGACGATGAGACGGTGATTCGGAAAGCGTCCACCAAAGGGCACATTGACGTGGTGCACACCCAGGGCACGCGCCCGCGCCAACACCTCTTCCTCGAGACGTATCCCACTGACGATGGCCCGCACGCCGCGCGCAAAGAGCTCGTCAACGTTGGCCGCACTGGGCCGCGACCCGAGCCAATAGCCCTCCACGGTCTGGCGGGAGTTCCGCGGCAGACCGCGGTAGCCCAGGCGCCAGCGGCTGCCAGCCCCCGCCAACGCCGCTCCCACCTCCAGCGCCGCCTGCGCTTCGCCCAGATCCGGTAAGGGCTCTGGGATCGTCGCCGCCACCTCGGGCGCCGCCTCGGTGGCTCTCGCCGAAGCCGGAGGGTCCACCGATTCCTTCGCCCCGCTCTCGGCCAGCACGGCGTGCACACTCGCCTCGCGCCCACAACCCAACAAGGCGGCGCATGAGAGTATCACCAATAGCAGCGTATCACGCAGCATCTACCGCATCCCGGAGAAGAGGTTGCTTCGCACCTGAGTTCACTCCGAACTCACATCCCTGCCAAGATGACACGAAAGACCCGGGCGGCAAAAGTTCCGCCCCTGCCCTCCTCAGGGCTTGACCTCCTCCTTGGCCAAGGTCACTCGAAAAACGGAGCCAACCTCGGGTTGGCTCTCGACCTGGACGTCCCCGTGATAGAGCTGGGCCACTTTCTTGACCGTGGCCAGGCCCAAGCCGGTCCCCAAAATCCCTTTGGTCATGCGGTTCTTGATGCGAACGAAATCCTTGAACAGCTTGGCAGCCTCATCAGGACTCAGACCTATCCCCGTGTCGCGCACAGCGATCTCGATCTTGTCATCCCTTTCGTAGAGGGCGACTTCCACCTCACCGCCATCCCGATTGTACTTGACCGCATTGGAGATGAGGTTGTTGAAGATGATGTCGATCTCGGCCGCATCGGCGCGAATCATGACCGGCGTCTCCGTCGGCAGGCGCAGCGTGATACCGCGCGCCGTCGCTTCAGGCTGCACCGTCTCCAGCGCCGTCTTGGCGACCTCCAAGAGATTGATCTGCGTCATCTCCCTGGGCTTGGTGCCACTCTCCACCCGAGTCGAATCGAGGAGATCCATGATCAGCTTCCGCATGCTCTGCAGGCGGGTAATGCAGCGCTCGATCATCCGATCATAGGTCGCCTGATCGTCGCCTGCGCTCTTGGAGCGCACGATCTCTAGGTAGCCCTCGATCGAGTTCAGCGGCGCCTTCAACTCGTGAGCCAGCACGGAGATGAACTCGAAGCGCAAGCGGCGCTTCTCTTCCGCGAGCTTGCGCGCTTGCCGCTGCACCATGAGATGCGTCGCCGCCTTGCGCACCACCGAGCGAATCTCCGCCGGCGTAAAGGGTTTGGCCAAAAAGTCGAAGGCGCCGCGCTTCATCGCCTCGACCGCCGTATCCAAGGACGCGTAGGCCGTCACCATGATCGTCAGCGGCTCGAAGTCCTTGGCCCCCTCGCCTTGCTCAGCGCTCTGTTGCTCGCGCCGCTCCTGCAACCACGCCATCACATCCAAGCCACTCAAGCCGGGCATCTTGTGGTCCAAGAGCATGATGTCGAAGGTCGCCGAACCCAAACAGGCGATGGCCGACTCGCCATCAGCAGCCGAGGTCACCTCGAAACGCAAGGTGGTATCCAAATCGGGGAGATTCAGCACGAAACCCTGCAGCACCCGCTGCACCCCCAATCGCATCCCCTCTTCGTCATCGACCCCAAGAACCCTGATGACCTCTTCCATCATCAATCACCCAGCAAGCGATCCAACTCACGCTTGAGCTGCTCGAAGCGAATCGGCTTCGCCAACAGCAGGTCCGCCTTGATCCAGGATTTCTCGTCATCCGTCTTGGCTTCAAACTCCATCCCCGTCTCACTGGCTACGCTCGTCGCCATAATCACCGGGGTGTTGGGGTAGCGCCGCTTGATCCTATAGGCCAAGACGAAACCACCGTCAACGTGCTCCATCATCAAGTCGATGAGGGCCAAGTCGGGCTGCACCGTCAACAGAACCTCCTCCGCCTCTGCCACGGAGTTGGCCGTCACCACGTGGTATCCCGCGTGCTTGAGCTGGATCTCCTGTTGCTCCACGAAATCCACGTCATCATCCACCACCAAAATGGTCTTGTTCGTACCTGCTGTGCTCATTCTTGCTTCCCTTGCTGGTGGCGCCAACTAAGCGGCGCCATTGCTCATCACACCGTTGCCAGCGCCTATCGCCTTGTCCTGGGTGTTGCGCCTGGGCAACGTCATCAAAAAAGTCGTCCCCGTCGGCCCGTGGGCGATATCTGCATTGGATTGCACCGTGATCTGCCCGCGGTGCATCTTGACGATGCCATAGGCCATCGACAAGCCCAATCCCGTGCCTTTACCAAATTCCTTGGTGGTAAAGAAGGGCTCGAACACCCGCTTGAGATTGTCCGGTGAGATGCCCACACCGGTGTCGCTGATGGCGATCGCGATATCATCGCCCTTCTCGCGCGCCGACACGGTCAAGGTCCCGCCCTGAGGCATCGCGTCATGGGCATTGGCCACCAGGTTGGTAATGACCTGGATGATCTGATCCGCGTCGAGCTCCGCGTAAGGATTCTCCATCTGCATGTTGGTCAAGATCCGCACGCCAGACGTCGAACGGACGTTGCGCACGCAGCGCTCGAGCAACTCGACCACATCCACCTGTTTGCGCAGCACCTTGTTTTGGCGGGCAAAATTCAACAAACCCGCGACAATCTTCTTACACCGGTCGGCCTCCCGCACGATCATGTCCAGATCCGCCATGAAAGGCGAATCGGCTGGACACTGCTCCCGCAGCAAATGCGCATACATCAACACCACGCCCAGCGGGTTGTTCACCTCATGGGCAATGCCCGCCGCGAGCTGACCCATGCTCGCCAACCGCTCCGAATGGGAGAGCGCCTCCTGCGTATTGGCCAGCAGCGCGTTGGAAGAGTGCAGCTCCGTCACCGTGTGGTGCAGCTTCTCGATGGTGTAGGGCAGGCACATCTCAGACTCGGCCAAGCCCTTGAATATCGCCACCGCATGGTCCCGGCAGGTCTCATAGCCACAGGCACCGCAGTTGAGCTCGTCCGACGGGTGATGCTTGCCCATGGCACGCATGATGTCAGCCAACTCTTCATCGGAAGGCGGGCGAATGCGCTGATCCCGAGTGAGAAAAATGCGCGACAGATCCAAATCGGCGAAACGATCCATTTGCTCCTGCCACGTCGCCTCCTCCTGCGAAGCGACCCGCTCGCGCACATACTTCGACACCCGCGAGCGACGCGTAAAGTGGCTCTCGCTGCTGCTCATGCCCTGCCCCATCACGCACCCTTCGCAGCAGAGCACATCCAGGACCCGCGCGTGAAAATTGCCCGCCTCGAACGAGCGGATGGCTGACACGAAATTCTTGTGGCCATCGACGGAAATCGCCTGGTCGTTCATCAGGTCTTCCGTGATCCCTGCCGCCTGCAGCTCACCACCCTGTAGCGCAAAGAGCGAGCCCAGCCGACCATGGGGCGGATCGAAGTCAGATGGACCATACTGACTCTGCGCCACCCGGCGATGCATGAACATCTCCCGCAGCTCGATGAAAGTGATCACCCCGTCAATCTCGTTCTCCACCTCCACCGCCGTCGCCTCACCCTTTTTGGCGATACAAGGGCCGATGAAGACCACCCGCAAGTCCTCACCATGAATGGCGCGCAGCACCCGCGCCATGGCGACCATCGGTGAGACCACCGGCGCCAGAGAATCGATGAGCTGTGGACAATAGCGCGCGATGAATGCCACCACCGCTGGACACGAGGTGGTGATGAAACGCGCCTCTGATTGCAGCAACTCGCGGTAGGCTCGCGCCACCAGATCCGCGCCAAAAGACACCTCAGCCACCAGGTCAAAGCCCAAGGAGCGGATCATCCCCACCAGCGTCTGGGGCTCGATGTCGGTGAACTCCGCCGGGAAACTCGGCGCCACGATCGCCGCCAGCGTGTGATCGCCATTGAGCAGCTCACCCACCTGCGGGATGGTGGAAATCATCTGCTTGGCCCCCTGGCTGCACACGTGGATGCAGTTGCCGCAGCCAATACAGCGCTCGATCATCACCTTGGCCTGGCCATCGGCGATCCGAATCGCCTTGGCCGGACACTCGCGCACGCAGGTGTAACACATGCGACAGCGCTTCCGGACGGTCATCACCAACTGCGGGGGCTTGTTCAAGGTCATGGGAGCGACTCTGTCCCCAGACCAGAGCCTGGGAATGTTACGTTGCCGGCGGCGCTCTCCACCGCCTCAACCAAGGTAGTCATGCCTGGCCAATTCCCCAGCACACCGCTGCGAAAAAAGACCGCGGCCGACCCAGCCTCATTTGACCACGTGATGCGGGTGGTAGTGCGTGTGCAAGAGATGGTGACTCTTCTCGCCCAGCGGTTCACCTAGGAACGACTCGTACAAGTGGCGGACATCCGTGTTGCGATGGCTGACCCGCAGCGTGTCTTCGGCATCAATCGTATAGAGGCGCTGCAGCCGTGCCCGCACCGCGTCGGGCTCTGAACCATGCGGCTGACCACCACCAGCCACACAGCCACCGGGGCACGTCATCACCTCGATGAAGTGCAGATCCTGGCGGCCCGCCTTGATCTGCTCCAACACCTCACGCGCGTTCGAGAGGCCACTCACCACAGCCACCCCAAGCTCGAGACCGGCGACGCTGATCTTGGCCTCCTTGATCCCATTCAGGCCGCGCACCGGCACCACCTCCAGCTTCGCGAGCTCTTCCCCAGTGAGCATGAAGTGCGCCGTGCGCAAAGCCGCCTCCATGACACCGCCGCTGCCGGCAAAGAGCTTACCCGCAGAGGAGCGCTGCCCAAAGGGGGCGTCTGCCTCCTCCGGTTGGAGCCGACGCAGATCCAAGCCATGCCGTCGCACCAAACGCGCCAACTCCCGCGTCGTCAACACCGCATCGATGTCGGCGACGTGATCCCGCAGCATCTCTACCCGCCCGGCCTCTGCCTTCTTGGCCGTGCACGGCATCAGGGCCACACTGAAGATATCGGCGGGGCTCAAGCCACGTTGCTCGGCAAAGTAGCTCTTGATGATCGCCCCCAACATCTGCTGCGGGCTCTTGCAAGTGGACAGGTTGGGAATGAACTCCGGATAGAACTGCTCGACAAAGCGTATCCACCCTGGGGAACAGCTCGTGAACATCGGCAAGGTGCCGCCGCTCTTGATCCGCGCCACCAACTCACTGGCCTCTTCCATGATCGTCAGATCTGCCGAAAAGGCCGTGGGAAACACGAAAGAGAAGCCAAGGTGGCGCAACGCCGCGTTGAGCACACCCACCGCGTCGTGACCCGCAGGGAGACCAAACTCCTCTGCGATACTCACCGAGATAGCGGGCGCATGCTGCACCACCACCACCTTCTTCGGATTCTCCAGCGCCGTCACCACGTCCTTGACATTGCTCTTCTCACGCAACGCCCCCGTGGGACACACCATCACACACTGACCGCAGTTGATACAGCTCGAAATGTTCATCCCCTGATTGAACGCCGTACCCACCACGGTCTGGCTGCCGCGGTTCACGAAATCGATACACGCAACGCCCTGAATCTCTTCGCACACCCGCACACAGCGACCGCACAAAATGCACTTACCTGGATCGCGGACGATGGACGGGCTCGAAAGATCGAGGTGATCCCCCTTCTGATAGGTCCCATAACGGTGCAGGCGCACCCCGAGGTTGGCCGCAAGATCCTGTAACTCACAGGTGTTGTTGCGCACACAATAGTTGCAATCCTGGGGGTGATCCGCCAGCAGCAACTCGATGATCGTCTTGCGCGCCCGCACCGCCCGTGCCGAGTGCGTCTGCACCTTCATCCCCGGCTGCGTCGGAAAAGCACAGCTCGGGACCAGGTTGCGCATCCCCTCGACTTCGACGGCGCACAAGCGGCAAGCGCCCGTCGGGCTGAGACCCTTGATGTGGCACAACGTGGGAACATCGATACCACCACGGTTCAACGTCTCCAGAAGGGTCTCGCCCTCGTTGGCTTCCAAGCTACGGCCATTGACTTCAATGGTGAACATTGCCGACTCCTCTTACGCCCCTCTCACCTGCGTGAAACTACTGGGCGAGTACCGCGTCATACTTGCATGCACTCACACAGGAACCACAGCGAATGCACTTGTCTGGGATGATGTAGTGGGGACTCTTGGGCGCACCCATGATGCAGTCCACCGGACACTGCTTCGCACACAGCGTACAGCCAACGCACTTCTCAGCCACGATGCTGTAGGACAGCAACTCCGTGCACACCCCGGCAGGACAATGCCGCTCGTAAATGTGCTCCTCGTACTCCTCGCGGAACCAACGCAGGGTGCTCAACACCGGATTCGGTGCCGTCTGGCCCAAGCCGCACAAGCTCGTGTCTTGAATCACGTGGGCCAAACGGTTGAGGTACATCACGCCCCGGAAACGATCCAAGCCATCATGACCCTGCTCGCTCTGCCGACCCGAGGTGATCCGCTCCAGAATCTTGAGCATGCGCAGGGTTCCCTCGCGACAAGGGATACACTTCCCACAGCTCTCGCGCTGGATGAAGTCCATGAAATACTTCGCCACATCGACCATGCAGTTGTGATCATCCATGACCACCAGGCCGCCTGAGCCCATCATCGCCCCTACCTGCTTGAGGGACTCGTAGTCGATATCGATGTCCAGAAGGTGCTCGGGAATACACCCGCCCGATGGGCCACCGATCTGCACCGCCTTGTAGCGACGACCGTCGGGAATCCCACCACCAATGTCAAAGACGATCTGGCGCAGCGTCGTCCCCATGGCCACTTCGACCAGACCCGTGCGCACCACCTTGCCCGAAAGCGCAAAGACCTTGGTGCCCTTGCTCGTCGCCGTGCCTACGTCAGAGAAGAAGCTTGCGCCACGCACCAAAATGTCGGGCACATTGGCCAAGGTCTCAACGTTGTTGATGATCGTTGGCTTGCCAAAGAGCCCACTCACCGCCGGAAAAGGCGGCCGCGGCCGCGGCATCCCGCGCTTGCCCTCGATGCTGTGAAGCAGCGCCGTCTCTTCGCCACAAACGAAAGCACCGGCGCCCTTCTTGACCACGATCTCCAAAGACCAACCCGAGCCCAACACGTTGGGACCCAACAGGCCACAGCCTCGCGCTTGGGCTATCGCCTTCTCCAGCCGCGCGATCGCCAAAGGATACTCGGCGCGAATATAAATATAGGCCTTGGTCGCACCAATCCCCCGCGCCGCAATCGCCAACCCCTCCAGGAGGCGGTGGGGATCACCCTCGATCACCGCGCGATCCATGAACGCTCCAGGATCGCCCTCGTCGGCATTGCAAACCATGTACTTCTGGTCCGCATCACGCCCCGCGGCCAACTTCCATTTCTTGCCCGTCGGGAAGCCACCACCCCCGCGACCGCGCAAACCGCTCTGCTCGACGATGTCACATACTTCGAGGGGCGTGTAGTCCTGCAGGGCACGCATCAGCCCTAAGTAGCCGCCGCGCGCCACGTACTCTTCGAGGCGCTGTGGATCGATGATCCCGCAGTTGGCCAACACCATGCGCGTCTGGGGCGCAAAAAACGGGTGCTCGTCCACATAGGGAAGCCCAGACCATGGCTCGAAACCATCGTGCCGGAACTGCCCCAAACACGGCTCCACCGCCGGGTGACCATCGAACACGCTCTCGAGAATCTCGAACACCTTGTCTTCTGTCACCCGATTGAACATCACCCGGGTCCGACCAGGAAGCTGCACATCCAGCAACGGCTCCTCGGCACACAAGCCAACACAGCCCACCTGGACCACGTCCGCTTCCAAACCATTGCCGGCCAAATACGCGTCCACGGCGCGCAAGGTCCCCGCCGCGCCCGCGCCCAAACCGCAGGTCCCTGCGCCGACGAAAATCACCGGCCGCTCCACAACCTCCCGCCGAAGCCCCCGCATGAACGGAAGCGAAAGCGAAGCCTGCGCTTCAGCAAAGGGCTTGCTGAACAACGCCTGGAGCTCGCCGCATCCACCACAATCACAACCTGCATCGTGCATCTGCTCGCCCATGTCCGCTCACTGCCTCCCGCTGGCTGACGCGTCCGCCTCGGCCGCTTTGCGATACTTGCGAATGATTCGCTTGATCATGTTCGGGGTGACCGCCGCATGAAAATCACCATTGATACATATCACTGGCGCCAACCCGCACACGCCCAAACAGGCCACCACCTCCAAGGTGAACAACCCGTCTTTCGTCGTCGCACCTGCCGCCACCTCCAGCTCGCGGCTGAAAGCGTCCACCAGGGCCGCCGAACCGCGCACGTGACAGGCCGTGCCGCGGCAAACCTGAATCGTGTAGCGACCTGGCGCAACAAAGCGAAACTGATTGTAAAACGTCGCGACTCCGTAAATCTTGCTCACAGGCAAACGCAAGCGCTCACCTATCGCCAGCACCGCCTCACGCGACAAAAACCCATACGCCTCTTGCACATCCTGCAAAATGGGAATGAGCGCGCTGCGCTCCTGCCCATAACGCAGCACCAGCGTATCGATCCGTTGCTCCAGATCCCCTTGTGTCTCAGCAGTCATCTCCGCTACTCCCGCGCCTGGTGGCCAAAATTCCGAGCGCACGCCTGCAGCCAAACGCAGCGACTGCCAACAGCGCGAACCCTCTTTGAACCTCTTTCCCTGCTCTTCTTTCAACGGATGGGGTGGCTAGCATGGCGGCCACCGCACGACGCTCTCCTCTGAGAAAGCCATATAGCATGCCGTGGAAAATTTCACCATCACTGCAATCACCCAGCGCGACATTTCCGCGCCACCGATCGCAGCCGCAACCTCACGGCCTCACCTACCCCTTTTGCCCACTAACGACAAGGTAAATCGACTCGAAAAACGCGCCCATCGGGACTGCTTTTCCCGTGAGAGAAGTCCCTATCCCCGTCGCAACACACCGAACGACCCACCTGCCACCCGCCCGACCTCGAAACGGTCAAGCGGCAGCGGCGCCCTCACCCCCTCACCCTGGCTTCGGCTCCCCATACCACCTTCAGAGAAAACCAGCACCTTCGCTCCTCAGCCAATCCGACGCTTCGAAGGCCAGCAGATCCCGCACCACGCGCAGCGAATGCTCCTCGCCCTGTCTGAGCCGCGCCTGATCAGCCCCAAAGACCGCCACCACCTGCGTCCCCTGTAAGAGCACCGAGCCCAACAGGGTCGTCTCCGCCCCGCTCGGATCCACACTGATCAACAGGCGGTGCTCCTGATCGCCAACCAACAACAAGCGCAACTCGCTGACGCCGTCAGCCACCATGGCCACCACCCGACCATATTGCCCCATGGGGACATCCAGGCGACCCACCCGAATCAGGCGCGTCTTCCCAGCTTCACAAGACCACAAGACGCAACTGGCATCGATCAACATGAGGCTGGTCTTGCCTTTCAGCGTGCTAAAGGCAATGTCTCGAACCTGGGCCAAATGCAAAGTTACCGCACCCTTCTTGCCGCTGGTCTTGGCCACCTGGACACTGCCGTCGCGACAGGCAACCGCCAACCACTCGTCCTGGGGATCGAGGGCCACCCGCAACACCTCAGATGCTGGCGGTGGGCTAAAGTGATCCAACCCAAGCGGCCGATCCGACCACCAACCCCCTTCACCCAGCCCCACCAAATGACGCTGATTGCAACAGAGGTGCTGCAGCGGCCACGGCGCCTGCCCCTCCTCCACCAGGGCCTCTGTCTCCAGGTTGAGGGTCACCACGCGCCCATCGTCGAGGCCGACGTGGATCTCGGGAAAGCGCGGACTGGCGCAGGCGCTCGCCAGAATACCCGGCAGTGGCCTTATCGGAAGGATCTCCGTCTGCGGCGCCAAGTAGGCCCCAAGACTCTCGCTGCGCAGGCCCACGAAGCCAATCTCATCGAGGAGGGGCAACTCCAGGAGGAAGCCCGGAACCTTGCGCGGCGTGCGCAGAACCAGGCGACCGCTGACGGCATCCAAGAATGAAAGCTGACCGCTGGTGTGCCCCACAGCCACTAAGCCCGAACACGCATCATAGGCCAGGGTCCCCGCCGGCAAAGGCGAGCGCGCGAGCTCGCCAACCCCTTGACCACGCATGGGCTCGAAACGCAGCACCCGCCCGCCTTCAGTCAAAACGAAGACCCGATCTCCCCGAGCGCTCACCGCCGCACCGACAATCGCCTCGCCATCGGTCTCGACCCGCTTCAGGCGCACACCCTGCTCGACATCGACGATCTCCACGGACTGGCTGAACGCCAACACCAAATACCGCGCCAAAGGATCCGCCAGCCAAGTGCTCGGTGCCTCGGCGCTGCTCATCCCACCACTGTGCACCCCAGTCCAAGTGATCTGCCCCGCGGAAAACGACACCACCAGAGAGGACTCGACCTGTGGAATGCTACTGGCCTCCACCGCCTGCCAACGTTCCCCGCCGCAAACCTTACGTTGCCACCAAGTGACTTCCCCATCCAGCAGCGCGCGCACTGCCACATGCTCACCGTCGACCCAGACCACCCCATCGCAAGAAGCCGGCAGCGGTAAGATGCTCAACACCGCCGCGGGATCCGTTGACCAGACCCGCAGCATCGCATCGTCATCGATCACCGCCAGCAGGGCCTCGCCGTCCTCCTGCCCTGGGGCAAAGGCCATCGACTTGATGGCGGTGTCATGCCCACTCTGTGGCACGTACGCGACTTCACGCGCAAAGCGGATTCTCTGTGGTGTCACGATGTGCGGGTAGTCCACACTGCCTCCAGCCCTGTGGGTCGTTCATCCCGGCCAAAACGGCCGCTGCGCGCGTATCTTATTCGCGTCCGCAAGGACTCGCAACCACCGCACGCGTGGCCATCGCCCTAAGGTCCACCCGCGACCACTCAAAAGGCCGGCAGCCACACCCGCACCGTCGTCCCCCGCTCGGGGCTCGATATGAAGGTGATCTTACCCTCGTGGGCATCGATAATCCGCTTGGCCAAGGTCAACCCAAGCCCCGTCCCCCGCCCCACAGCCTTGGTCGTAAAAAAGGGATCGAAGATCCAGGGCTGAACATCCGGCGCGATACCAGGACCATTGTCCTGCACGATGAACTCCACGCCCGTGCGGCCCCCTTCCGTGCTCGCATACACTTGCAGGCTCACCCGCCCTTCTTGTCCTGCAGCATCAACGGCGTTGTTGACCAAGTTCAACAGAGCCGACTCGATCTCCGTTGCGTTGGCCAACAGATGCGGCAACCGCTGACTCGAAGCCTCGACGCGGAAATCAACCTGATCACAACGGGCCTGCGCCCGCGCAAGATCGTAGACCCGCCCCACGATGGCGTTGGCATCGATGCTCTCGCGATTCGTCGTCTTGTGACGCGAAAAATCGAGCAAAGAACCCACCAAGTGCTTGCAACGCTCAGCCTGACGCTCGATGGCCGTCAGGCCCGGCCGGATCGGATCGTCAAGCTCCACGCACTGCAACAGCGTCTGCGCATAGCCGAGAATGACCCCCATGGGGTTGTTCAGTTCATGGGACAGGCCCGCCACCAAGGTACCGATCGCCGCCATCTTGCTCGCCTGAAAAAGCTGGCCCTGGGTCGCCTTCAGCTCCTCGAGGCTCGCCTGCAGCTCCTTGTTCAATGACGACAACTCCAACGTGCGCGACGCTACCCGCTGCTCGAGCTGCGCCGCCAAACGCGACAGTCGCTCATGCAGCAGGGCGTTCTCCAGAGTGCACTCCAAGTGGCTGCAAAACAACTGAATGAAAGGGATGTCTTCCCGGGCAGGAAGGCGCTCGTGCACCGACGCCGAGCTCGGGTCGGCCTTGCGAAAAAGCACCAGACCCAACATCTCGGAAGCTCGTTGGCCCCGCAGCGGCAGGACCACATAGAGGGCGCTGCGCTGTGGCGGACAGATACTGCTCTCGTCTGGAATCCCAAAGATGGGCAACACCCGCTCGAGGATGCTTGGCAATGCACCACTCGCCCGCATGATCTCGGCCGCCGTACCGATCAAAGGATCCCGAGTGCCAGAGGGCACCGCCGGAAAGGCCAAACGAAACAGCACGTGGGTCTGCGACTTCGACAGCTCCATGCCCGGCTGCGAGCGCACGCACACCGGCCGCACCAAGGCCTCCTCCTGGACCAAAAAGCCGATCCCCTGGTCCAAGGCCAACACCGACATCAACGCCCGCATGGCGATGTCGATGATCTGACGCGCCTCAAAGGCCGTCGCCGCTTCCAACGCAAAGTGATTGACCACGTTGATGCGCGTCAACTGACGATCCAGCTCCTTCTGGTAGCGAAAGAGACGTTGTTCCGTCCGCACCAACTGCTGAATCTGCTGCTCCAACGCCCCGATCTGCTCCCGTAGCAAACCAGCCTCATCTGCTTCGCTGGCTTCATTCTCGGGAGCACGAACGCCTTGGCCCAGAGCTGACTCTGCCTCTTCCATGGATCGCTCAGTCAAAATCGTAGAGAGCACATAATACCAAGGCATCGTTGTGCACTTGCAGTGAACCACCAACGCTTGCCAAGCCGCAAAAAGAGAAAAATCCTATCCAGGCGCTGCCCTGCCCAAAGCCCTCTGCCAAAGGCGACACCAGAATCTCATCGGTTCGGTCACCTAAAAGCAAGCGACCGCGAAACACATCCTCTATCTGCAACACCACTTGCGGCAAACGTCCCCCTTGACGCTCTCTCATCGACGCGGCGACGCGCTGCACCGACCCACGCAAGGTCTCGGGATTGCGCCGGGTCATCTGAATGACCCGCCCCTCGTCCAAACCCGAGATAAAATGTACCGCCCCCTCGCGACGCTCGACGCGATAGGGACTGCGCACCGCCGCCACTTTACCCGCGTCCCCGTGCACCATCACCGCCAGGTGCGCCAAGGTCGAGACCTCGCGCGCGTCATCGGCCGCGTCCACATATTCGCGCATCAGCGTCCACGCAGGCTGGTGATCGATCTCTGCCACCACATGACCGTCGCTCCGCGTGACCAACCGCGGCAAGCCCAAGGGCACGCACCCGCACCCGACAGCAATCTCAGCCGCACGACACCCTTGAATCACCAAAGCCACCAGCCCATCACTCAACACCTCGTCGGCAAAATACTGATAGGTGCGGCGAAAACGAAACATGTCTGCCGCACCACCTCCCACGATTTGGTAGTTCGGGCCAGCGGCGGCCTCCAACGCCCCGATGGCCTCTGGGCCCCGACGCGACAACCCATCCATGAACACCAACACCACCGCACGCTCATCACGCGTCACCTGCCGCACCCGCTGCGCCAAGGAAGTGCCCGCTTCTGCGCCGCGCAGACTCATCTGCCGTTCACACAGGGCATGGCAGCGCCACCGATCGGAAAACAGGGCCAGAACCGCCACCGCGTAGGCGCCCTCTCGTGCGCCGTGCTGCGTGATCACCCCTTCGGCCGAGCAACCCGCCACCGGCACATCTCCCGCGATCGAACGCACCCCGGCCACCAAAGAGGCCTGATCGTATCCACACGTCGAGAACAACAACAGCGCCGAAAGAGGAAGGACCACCCCAGCGCCACGCTCATGCGCCAAGCTGCGCAAGGCCTGCTCCGTCGCCTCGCGGCCGGCAAAAAAACCGCGGGTGTGCGCGCTAAAGCCTACCACTGCGAAGGTTGCCATCGCCCCTCCCCTGCCGCACCTTCTGCAGCGGCCCTAGCCCCGCTGCCATGACACCAAAGCCAATCACACCTCCCGCGCCTCCAAGGCGCGTCGGAGCAAGGAGGTCAGCTCCAACACATTGAAAGGCTTCTTGATCAAGTCGAAGGCACCTATCGCCTTACAAAGGCCCGTCGTCTCTGGCGTGGCATAACCCGTGGCCACGATGATCGCCAACAACGGATCCAGCGCTTTGAGGGCCTTGATCGTCTGGAAGCCGTCCATGCCGGGCATCCGCAGATCCGTCAGGGCCAAATCGAAACGCTCCGCTTCCATCAGCCGAATCGCTTCACCGCCACTGGCCACCGTCGCGATCTCGAAACCCTCGAGGGACAGCATGAACGATAGCATCCGCAACATGTCGGGCTCATCGTCGATGACCAAGAGTCTCGCGCGCGTCGTTGCCGCCACCCTCTTCCTCGCAACCGCGCCTCGGGCACCCTCGGGCCCCGCGCAGAAAAACACGTCACTCATGTCCACTCACTTTCCAACTAAGCGGAATACGGACGCGATGTCAACGGCTCCAAGCGCGCACAACGCTCTCAGCCAGCCCACATCGCTTGTCTATCGTCCTGCGCGCAAACTAACACAACCAGGCCACACGGCATAGGTGCTCTTGTCGCACAACTGACCATCCGTGAGGGGGCCGAAAGACCGG
>CAYVQF010000051.1:0-44816 GCA_964454015.1 uncultured Myxococcales bacterium | reverse complement strand
GGCTTTTCAGGTATTTTCTCCCTGCGGGCTAAGGGAAATGCGCTAGTTCGAGGCTGCATCAGAGACAGGTAGCAATCCAAACCAAGAAAACCTGTCCCATCGCGCCGAAAGGCGATCGATCGTATGTTCGTATAATCTCTTACCCAGCGGTCTATCGGTGGTTCGACCTACGTAGATAACTTCACGCCCGTCATAAAGGAGATAGATCCCAAGCTGTTTGTAAAAGTCTACCGGTGTCGCTCCGATCTGCTGCATTCCGAGCAGTTTTGGCGTGGCAGTCCACTCAATAGCTTCTTTACGCCAGAACATTCCAAAGGAAGTAATAATTTCATATTGTTCCTCTGATTCTTCTGACTCCATTACGTCAGGTGTGAGTTTTGGTGCGACTGTTGGCATGCCGGACGCTCCGGCCCGCATGGTAAAAGTACCTTTGGATATTCGGACGTATGGTGAAGAGTCCCCATCGTGCTTGATAGACGCCGATATATAGGCATTCACCGTTGCAGCTGGTGTTGCTCCCAGATTTTTTCGTAAGCCCTCCGATATAATTCTTTCGGTGATTTCGTTGTAATGAAGTGGGGCTGCGGATCTACCAAGTACCTTGTCTATAGCTTTCCGCCAAGTCATCTCAGAAGGCATGAATCGTTCTCCTCAACGCCGAACACCATACTAGCCCACGTCAATTCTCGATTACTACTGCGCAATCTCCCGTCTCCTCGCAACCCATTCCCTTCACCAAGTGAAGACAGCGTGCAAACTCGAAAGCGCCCAGACCTGATGCTTCAGAATGTCAGGCAAACGAAGACGCCATAACCGGCCAAGCCCGCCAAGACTCTAGCACACAGAACGCGATGGCCGCCAAGGCGTGGTCACAGCTTGAGAAGTCGCAGAGCTGCGGGACACACCGTGGCGCGGTCCAATGGAGGAGACGCAGATCCCGATGCGTCACCGGCGATCACTGGCGATCGTGCGCAAGCCTGCTATGCAGCGGTTCCGATCGACAAGACGCGGGGGCGGTGCCCCATTTCGAGAGGAGCGCCGACCCGGCGGCGCGATATCTGAGGCGCCGCAACGAGAAGGGCGTTACGCCCCTGCATCGACGCCGGCCGAGGGCGCTGAGCAGCACCGCCGCCGCCGGCCTTGCCGCTAGTGGTCACAGGGGTTGGGGCCGCTCTCGAGTTTACCGGCGAGGAAGGTCTGGACCAGCGCCTCTGGCGCTTGGTTGGCTGGCGCGCCGAGGAAGACCTCGATCTCTTGTTGGGCAAAGAGCGCCTGGGCCCGCTGCCCCATGCCGCCGGCGATGATCACCGTGGCCCCTTTCTCGGCGAGCCAGGGCGGCAGTAGGCCCGGCTGATGTGGCGGCGCCGGCAGGTCCGTGCGGGAGACGATCTGACAGGCCTCGGGGTCGACCTCGAAGAGGGCGAAGGCCTCACAGTGGCCGAAGTGGAGGCAGACCTGGTTCTGGCTCATGGGAATGGCAATACGCATGATGTTCCTTGGTTCATTGGCTGGTTGTGAGGGCGTCACGGCCGATGAGGCGGGATGACGCCGGAGATTGATGAGGGCCGAGGCGCGCAGCCTCGGCGGTGACGGCGTGCCACAGCGCCCGGAGGTCCTCCGCCGCGGGGCTATCGCCTTCGATGACGCTGCGCATGGCGATCTGGGCGCTGCTGAAGCTGGGGTCGTAGCGCACCCTCCCCAAGACGCGCGCGCCTTGGGCCGCGGCGCTGGCCTCGATGTCGGCGCTGCACCCGGGCGCGATGTCCCACTTGTTGATGCAGACGAAGGAGGGCACGCCGAAGTGGGCCGTCAAGGCCAGGATGCGCTGTAGGTCGTGCGCGCCGGAGACGCTGGCTTCAGTGACCACCAGGGCGATGTGGGTGCCGGTGATGGCGGCGATGACCGGGCAGCCGATGCCCGGCGGGCCATCGACGATGAGGTGGGTGGCCCCCTGGGCCGTCGCCAAACGCTGGGCTTCGCGGCGCACCACCGAGACCAGCTTGCCCGAGCTCTCGGCGGCGGCGTCGAGGGCGGCATGGACCATGTCGCCGGCGCGGGTGCTGCTGTGCATCCACACCCCACAGGTGCGCGGCGCGAGCCGGATGGCGGCGGTGGGGCAGAAGTGGGCACAGGTGCCGCAGCCTTCGCAGCGCAGCGGATCGCTGGCGAAGCGCCGCGGCGTCACGCCTTCACGGGGGTGGATCGCCGCAAAACGACACCAGCGCAGGCATTCGCCACAGCCAATACAGCGCTCAGGATCGATGTGGGCCTGTTGGCCGCTGACGAAGGTCTGCTGGCTCAGGACGCGGGGTTCGAGGATGAGGTGGAGGTTGGCCGCGTCCACGTCGCAGTCGGCGATGACCGCGTGGGGTGAGAGGAGGGCAAAGGCCGCGCTGATGGAGGTCTTGCCCGTGCCGCCTTTGCCGCTGACGACGACGATTTCCAGGGGGGCTGGTGGGGGGCTGGCTTGGGTGGACATGGTGGGGTCTCAGTGGAGGTGAAGCGCGGCGAGGAGCGCCGTGAAGGTGGGGCGAAGGGCTGGCAGGGCCTCGATGAGGGGCTGACCCTGGGCGTAGGCCTCGGCGATGCGCCGGTCGTCGGGGATTTCGGCGAGGATGGGCACGGCCTCGGCCTGGCAGAAGCGGTGCACCCGGTCGTCGCCGATGCCGAGGCGGTTGATGACCACGCCGCAAGGCAGGCTCAGGGCCCGCGCCATCTCGACGGCCAGGGCCAGGTCGTGCAGCCCAAAAGGCGTGGGCTCCGTGACCAGGACGACCTGATCGCAGCCGCTCAAGGCCGCGACGACGTTGCACGAGGTGCCGGGGGGCGCGTCGATGAGGGTCGGGAGATCGGGGCGGGCCGTGGCGCGTAAGGCGCGAATCAGCGGGGGCGCGATGGCCACGCCGACGTCGAGGCGCCCTTCGAGGAGGTGCAAGGGCCCGTCGGCAAAACGGGAGATGAGGCCGATGCGCCGCGGCTTCTCGTCGATGGCCTGCTGCGGGCAGAGGTGGATGCAGCCGCCGCAGCTATGGCAAAGCTCGGGGAAGAGCATGGGCTTTTTGCCCACCAGGGCCAGGGCGTTGAAGGCGCAGAAGCGCACACAGGCGCCACAGGCCTGACAGCGCTCGGCGGCGAAAGTGGGGATGGGGACGCTGACCTCCGTGGGGGCGCCCAGCGCGGGCAGGGGCAAAAAGAGGCGGGCGTTGGGCGCCTCGACGTCGCAATCGAGGAGCTGGCGCGGGCCCGACATGGACAAGGCGAGGTTGATCGCCAGGGTGGTCTTGCCCGTCCCCCCTTTGCCAGAGGCGATGGCGATGCGGGGTGCGCTTTTCATGGTCTAGACCCAGTGTCCGTCGACGGAGGGACCCGCGAGCGGTGTCAGCTTGCCCGCTTGATAGAGGGCCAACGCCTCGGCGATGGTCGCCGCTTGGCAGGGATAGACGGCGATCTGGGCCGCCTCGAGGACCCGGTAGGCTTTGGGGCCGCAGTGGCCCGTGATCAGAGCCTGGACCTGGAGATCCACCAGGCGTTGGGCCGACTGAATGCCGGCCCCCTGGGCGGCGTTGAGGTTGACTGAATTGTCCACCTCGGTGCTGCTCGCGTCATGGAGATCGTAGACGAGAAAACGGGCGGCGCGCCCAAAGCGCGGATCGAGCGGGCCCTGCAGGCCGCCGCCGGAGGTGCTGAAAGCGATTTTCATGGTGCATCCTTTGTCGCGAAAATTGGGGGCCCTTGCGGCGCAGACCGCAAGGGAGTCGAGCCTCAGCGCCAACCGCGCCGATGACGCCGGCCGCGGCCACCGCCCATGGGGGGGAAGGCTGCGTCCGGCCGCACCTGCGGCTGCGGCGCCGGCGTGGGCCCTGGCAGGGGCTCTGGGGCATTGGGTTGCGGGCGGTTCATGAAGTTGGGGTTGGCACAAGGACCGCGACCGCGGCCTCCCATCCGACCCAGGCCCATGGGACCGCGTCCATCAAAATTTGGCATGACTCTCCTCCTTACAGATGACCGGCCGCGTTGGCCGGCGTCCTAAAAGGGCTTGCCACCGCGTCGACAGTGACGGCGGCGGCAGCCTGGCATGGCAAAAAGACTTGGCTCGAGACGCCCCGCCAAAAAGGCCTGCACCACTTGCTCCACCTCGCCGGCGATGAAAGCCGTCACCACCACCCGGTGCGACTCCAAGTGCTCGCGCACCGGCCGCGCCAAGGCACCACACACCAAGTGCGTGACCCCCAGCGCCACCAGCTCGCCGACCCGCGGCTCCTCCAAACGCCAGCAAGTCCCCACCTGCGCAGGCCGGCCGCCCGCCGCCAGGCTCACCTCCCAGCGCCGGCGTTCCACCCCCGGCGGGTCCACCTCCACCAGCAACAACGACGGGGCGGTGTCGAAGACCGGGGCGATGCGGTGATTCCAAGTTGTGAAGGCGCACAAGCTCATGACCTCCTCCAAGGGCTCCTGGATCCACCCATCGCAAGGCGTGCGCCAAGTCGGGCCCGGCCGCAAAAGACAGGCATAAGTAGCGCAATTCATTGTCGATACGCTCCGGCGATCCCCAAGGGAGTGCGTGCCTACGGTCGCGTTCATGCGACCCTAAGCGCCGTGTAGGGTCGCGTCTGCGACGCTGTTGGAGCCACGGCGCGGGAGACGCCTCCCCCCGCTGGGCCTTGCCCGGCCCCGGGGCCAGCGTAAGCTTTGGGCTCGGACCGGGAAGCTGTCTCCCTCGATGGCCGCCACTGCACCCGGCTTGTGCCCCGGACCAGGAGTCACCATGTTGCAGCGCACCTTCGATCGCCTCATCTCTTCCCAAGCGCCCGCGGCGACGCTGTTGATACGTTTCATGGTGGGTGGGGTCTTTGTCTCGGAGGGGGTGCAGAAGTTTCTCGACCCGGTCGCGCGCGGCGCTGGACGCTTTGAGCGCATCGGCCTCCCCGCTGCGGAGCTGCTCGGGCCGCTGGTGGCGACGACGGAGCTCCTCTTTGGCCTGCTGCTGCTTCTGGGCTTGTTGACGCGCCTCGCGGCGCTGCCCCTCATCGCGACGATGCTGGTGGCCCTCTTCACCACCAAGCTGCCCATCCTCCTGGGCACTGGCTTCTGGGGGCTGCACTTGCGCTCCCTGTCCTCTTATGGTTTCTGGAGCATGGCCCACGAGTCGCGCACGGATTTCTCGATGCTTCTGGGCTCCATCTTTCTCCTCCTCGTGGGCTCGGGTCCCTTCGCCGTGGATGCGCTGTTGCGGCGGCGACGCCAGCGCTCGCGCAGCGGCTGACCTGCGAAGTGGCGTGGCGCTGGTGTTGGTCATTGGGACTTGTCAGCGTGCGGGACAACCCCGAGAGGAGGACCCCGCGGTCGTGTCGCGCCGTGGTGGTCAGGCATTGTCAAGAAATTGACTTGTTGGCGTGCTTCGGTCGCCAAAAAAATCGCCACGGCGTAGATTGGCTGCGGTGCTCACGTCACCGAGACAACGCGACCCAGCGGAGGGAGGCGATGGGATTTTCCTTCATTCACGCGGCAGACCTGCATCTGGACACGCCCTTTTCGGGCCTGGGGCGCGTCGACGCCAGCATGCAGCAGCGTATGCTCGACGCCTCGTTGCGGGCCTTGGATCGCATCGTCGCCAAGGCCCTGGAAGAGGAGGTGGCCTTCGTCCTCTTCGCCGGCGACCTCTACGATGGTCTCGAGCGCGGCGCGCGGGCCCAGCTCCGCCTCCTCAAAGCGACGGAGGCCTTGAGCCGCGCCGGGATCGAGGTCTTCATCGTCCACGGCAACCACGACCCGGTGCAGGAAGGGTGGGCGGCGGTGCAGCAATGGCCGACGACGGTGCACTTCTTTCCGCCGCGTAAGGTGAGCGCCCGGGCGGTGACGCGCCAAGGGCGCGTGCTCGCCACGATCCACGGCATCAGCTACGGGCAGCGCGCCGAGACGGAGAATTTGGCCCTGCGCTTTCCCGCGAGCCCTGGGCCGGGATTCAACATCGGGCTCTTGCACTGTCAAGTGGGGACCAATGTGGGCGAGTACAGCCCGTGTTCGCTTCAGGATCTCTGCGCGCGCGGTCTGCACTACTGGGCCTTGGGCCATGTCCACGGGCACCGGGTCATGCACGAGCAGCCCTGGGTGGTCTACCCGGGCAACACCCAGGGGCGGGCCTTCGCGCCGGGCGAGGTGGGGCTGAAGGGCGCGGTTTTGGTGCGGGTGGAAGAGGAGGCCGTGGTCCAGCTCGAGCCCTTCGTCACGGGCGATGTGCTCTTCGAGGAGGTCGAGGCGCGCATCGACGCCTGCCCGGACCTGGTGGCGTTGGTGCGCCAGCTCAACGAGGCGGCCGCGCTCAAGGCGCGCCGCTGGCCCGAAGGCGAATGGCTCTTCAAGGCCGACGTCCGCGGCTGTGGTCCCTTGGCCGACCCCCTGGCCGGGGTGCAGGGGCACGGCTTGCTCCTGCAGGCGCTCCAGGAAGAGGCGCCGCCGGGGCTGTGGTGGATGGGGTTGAGCTTGGACTTGCGCCCCGCGGGGGGCATCGAGGAGCTGCGCGGCGGCGAGGACTTCAAAGCGGCGCTGGTGGAGAGCGCCGACGCGTGGCGCCGTGGCGGCGAGGATTTGCCCGAGAAGCTGCGCCGAGAGCTACAGGGCTGTGCCTTTCCCATGAGCCAGCTCGAAGGGTGCATGGAGCAAGCGGTCTATGAGGTGCTGCGGCGCGTCTATGCCCACGCCAAAGAGGTGGAATGATGCTTATCGAGCGTGCACATTTGCGTCATTTTGGGCCCTTTGTCGACCTCGAGTTGGGCCCCTTTGCCGCCGATCTGGTCATCGTCCATGGCCCGAACGAGGCCGGCAAGTCGACGCTGCGCCATTTCTTGCGCTGGATGCTCTTTGGGGGGCGCTCGCGCAAGACCCGTGAGTGGGCCAGCGCCGAGGGTGGCCCCGAGGGGATGCTGCACCTGCGACATGAGGGCGCGGCGCTGGTGGTGGAGCGCCGGGCGCAGAGCTTCACTTTGCGGCGCGGCAAGAGGGTGGAGCAGGGCAAGGGGGCCCTCGAAGCCCTGCTCCAGGGGGTGGACGACGACATCTTCGAGCGCATCTTCTCCTTTGACTTCCTGAACCTGAACGACATCGGCGCCCTGAACGAGCGCGCCGTGCAGGACCGCCTGACCCTAGGGTCCACCGAGCTGGCCGGGCTGCCCTTGCAGGCGGTGGAGAAGGCCCTCAGGGCCGACATCGATCTCATCTGGCGTCCGCGCGCGCCCAAGACCCAGCTCCGGCTGGCCGAGGCGCGCCTGAAGCAGCTCCAGGCCGAGCTGCGTGCGGCCCAGGCCACCTCCCGCCAGCACCGTGAGCTGCGGGCGCGCTTTGCGGGCATCGAGGTGCAGCGCGCCGAGAACGTGGCGCAGCGGCGCGCGGCCTTGGAGGTCGCCGAAGGCTTGCGCCGCTGCTTGGAGGCCTGGCCGCTGTGGGTCGCGCTGCAGGAGAGCGAGGCGGCGTGGCTGGCCGACGCGGACTTGCCCTTGCCCGAAATCGCCGATGAAGAGGGGGTCGAAGCGCTGCGCGCGGCCTACGAGCAGGCCAAGCGCAGCAGCGACGAGGCGCAGCAGGCCTGCGAGGAGGAAGCGGCGAGCCTGGCCCACATCGAGCGCCACCCGGGCTACGTGGCGGCCGCTGCGTCGGTGCGGGCCTTGGCGCGGCGCATCGAGCGCGTCGAAGAGCGGCAGCGCTGGCTGGACACCTCGGCTGGCGTCTGGACGGAGGCTGAGGCCGCCGTGGCCCGTGCCAGCGACGCCCTGGGGGTGGCGCCGGCGGCGCTGGTGCGGTGGCAAGGGGTGCCGAACCCGGCGTTGAGCGCGGCGGCGGCGCGGCACGCCAACGACACGGCGCGTCTCTTGGTCGAGGTGCCGCGTCAGGAGGCCCTCGTCGCCAAGGAAGAGGGCGAGCTCGCCGCCGCCTTGGCCTCACTGGCAGCGCGGCAGGTGCCGATCTTGGCCATCGAGGATGAGGGGGCGCCGCTGCACCACCTCCTCGATGAGGCGGCCCAGGCCGTCATGTGGCAGAAGCGGGCCCAGGAGCTGCGTGAGCTCTTGGCGCAAAGGACGCCAGCGCCGGATCTGACGCCTGAGTCGGCCTGGCCCGCCGTCACCCGGGTAGAGGTGGAGGAGGCCGAACAGTGGTGGCGGCGCCTGGACGAAGCCCAGCGGGAGCGCGGGGCGCAGCGGCTGGCGGCGCAGCGCCAGCGCGACGGCGCGGCCCAGTCCCTGGCGCGCGCGGAAGAGGCGCTGGGCGCGTTGCCCGTCCCTGCGCCGGTCGACACCGAGGCCTTACGCGCCCTGTTGGTGCGCGGTGAGAGTCTGGCCGAGTGGCGCCGCGTCGTGGCGCACGCCGTGGCGGAGCAGCAGCGTCACGTGACGGCCGCGGACGCGGCCATCAGCGCCTTGGGCTTGCCCCTGGGCCCGCCTGAGCTCGCCGCGGTCGCCACGTCGCGCCACGACGAGCAGCGTCTGCACGGAGCGACCCGGGCGCTCGAGAACCAGCGAGAAGGGCTGGCGCGGGCCGAGGAGGAGCTGCAGCGCCGCCGGGCCGCTCTGGGAGCACCGTTGACGCCGGACGCCCTCTCCGTCGAGGAGGCGCGGGCCCGGCACGACGGCTTACACCTGCTGCGTGGCGAATTCGAGGCCTACCAGGATCGGCGCGCGCGCAGCGGCGGCGAGCGGCCTTTGGCCGTAGCGCCGCCGCGCTGGTGGCTCGGGCCGCTGCTGTTGCTGGCGGTAGGGCTGGTGGCCGCGCTGCTTCAGGTCTGGGTGGTGAGCGCCGTGGCCACGGCGGCGGCCTTGGGGCTGGCCTGGGTGCAGCGCCGCGGCGGCAGGCCAGATCCCGGCTCAGCCGCTTCCACCCTCGCCGACGCCGAGCAGGCCCTTCGACGCGCCTGTGAGAGCCAGGGGATGGCCTTTCCCCCGAGCCGCGGGCAGATCGACCTGGCCCTCGAGCGGGCGCGCGTCGCGTGGGAGCGTGCCCAGCGCCATGCCGAAGCCCTGGCGCGACATCAGGAAGCGGTGCTGGCTCTGGCGGCGGCCCAACAGAAGGTGGACGCGGCCCGCGCTGACTTCGACGCCGCGGCCCAGGCTTACGCCGACTGCTGTGAGCAGCTTGGTTTGCCCGTTTTGGACGTGGCCATGGTGCCCCATGTGGTGGCCACGGCGGCGGAGGTGCAGCGATCCCTGGTCAGCGCGCAGCGCGCGACCGCCGAGGGGCAAGACGCGGCGCAGCGGATCCAGGCGCTGGCTGCCGATCTCGGTGGGGTCCTGGGACGCAGGGTCGCCGCGTCGGAGGTGGACCTGGCCTTGGCGCGCGCGCGTGAGCTGGGCGAGCAACAGCGGCGCGACTCGGAGCGCTTGCGCATGGGGCGTGCGACCCGCGACGCCCAGCGCCAGGCCCTGACTGAGGCCGAGGCGGCGCTGGCGGCAGTGCAGGGTGAGGGCGACGCGGTGGTGGCGCTGCAGGCGTCCTGGCGCACGTGGTTGCGGGGGCGGATGTGGCCCGAAGCCGCCTTGGATGAGGCCTACCTGCAGCGCGTGCGCATGGCGGAGCAGCGGACGCGGGATGCCGCCGAGAGAAAGGGCGCCGCGGAAGCGCTGGCCGAGGTGGAGCGCAGCATCGAGGCCTTCGAGCGGACCTTGGTGCGCTTGCTGGAGGCTGCTGCCGAAGCGCGCCGCGGTTCTTGGGAGGCGGACCTGGCCGTGCTCCGCGAGTGGCGGCAGAAAATCGCCGAGCGGCGGCAGGTGCGGGCGTTGTTGGCGGCGGAGCAAGAAGAGCTACAGGCGCGCTCGGCGCGCCTGGCCGAGCGCCAGCGCGCCGTCGCGGAACAGCGGCAGCTATTGGCTGACGCCCTGGTGGACTTCGACGGCTGGCGTGGCCAGCTCCAGGCGCCAGAGACGCTGCCGGCAGGCGAGGCGTTGAGTTGGTACGAAAAGGTGAGCGCTGCCGTTGTGGCCTTGACGGAGAAGGAGCGTCTGGCCGGGGAGCGCGCACGCGCGCAGGTCGAGGTCGAGGGGTTCATGCAGGACTTCACCCGACTCGCCGAGGCCTTGGGGCAAGAGGCGGCGCCGACCGTGCCCGCCGCGGTGGCCCGGATCGAGGGCTGGACCCAGGCCCTGAGCCAAGCCGAGAGCGCTGAGCTGCGCTTTCAGGAGCGGCAACAAGGGCGCGACGCCAAGAGCGCCCTGTGGGCGCAGAAGCGCGCCGAAGCCGCGGCGGCGGCGGAAGCCTTTGTCGCGGCGCTGGCGCCCTTTGGCTGTGTCGACGCCGCCCAGTGGCAGGCGCGGCGGAGCGTGGCTCAACAGCGGCGCCTGCTGGCGCAGCGGCGCCAAACCCAGATCGCCGAGCTGCGCGGCGCCCTCGGCGCCTTGTGGGACGATGCGACCTTCATGGCGACCCTGCGCAGCGGTCGTCTCGACGCGTGGCGCGAATCGCTGAGCGCGATAGAGGAGAGCCTGGGAAGGCGCGAGGAGGAGGTCGCGCGCTTCGACGAGGAGCTGGGGCGCTTGCGGGCGGAGATGGCGCGCTCCAGTGATTCGGCGCATTTGGTGCAGTTGGGCACGGAGCTGCAAGGCGCTGAGGCGGAGGTGATGGCCCTGCGCTTGGAGGTGGGGCGCCTCATCATGGCCCAGCATCTCTTGCGCGAGACCTTCGAGCGCTACCGCCGGGAGCGCCAACCGCCGGTGCTCAGCGCCGCGGGGCGGCGCTTCGCGCAAGCGACGGACGGCGCCTATGTGGGCCTCCTGAGCGGGGAGGAAGAGCAGGTGCTGCTGGTCGAAGACCAACGGGGACACCTGCATCCGGCGGCGGCGCTGTCGACGGGGGCCATGGCCCTCTTGTACTTCTGCCTGCGTTTGTCCCTGGCCTTGGACTACGGCAGCCGCAAGTGTACCTTGCCGTTGATGCTGGATGACCTGCTGACCCACTTCGACCCCGAGCGCGGGCTGGCGGCGGCGCGGCTCTTGGTCGAGGTGGCCGCTGCGGGGGCCCAGCAGGTCATGGTCTTCACCTGCCGGCCCGAGAGTCGCGACTTGTTGTTGTCCCTGCGCCCCACGGCGCAGGTGCTCGAGCTGGAGCGCTGGCGTGGCTTGAGTGGGCCGGCGCGGCGGGCGTGAGTTGGGGGTGTCCAGGGCGCGGGTCACGGGGGCGGGCGGGATCTGCGCCTGGGAACACTCGCCCAGGCGAGCGTTTGGCGTTATGAATGCGTGCCTGGGCACCAACGCCTGGGCGACCATCTGAGATTTTCCCCGTGCCTGACCCATCGCTTCCCATCGTGACCCCTTCGCTGCGCTTGCGCCACTTCGTGGTGGAGGACGGGCCACGCATCTTGGCCTTGAGCCAGGAAGACGCGGCGCGGCGCTGGCTGGTCAGCCAGGTCTACCGCGACGCTGGGCACGCCCAGAAGGTCTTGCAGGCCCTCATCAGTGCTTACACCGAGCCGGGGGATCCCCGGCGCGGTCCCTACGTCCTCGCCGTGGAGCACCGGGGCAGCGGGAGCCTGGTGGGCCACGTGGGGTTCAGCCCCCTGGGGGAGGCCGTCGAGATCGGCTTCGCCATGGCCGAGGCTCTTCAGGGCCGAGGGCTGGCCACGGAGGCTGTCGTGGCGGCGTCGCGCTGGGTGATGGCGAGCTTTGGGCTGGCGCAGATCATCGGGGTCACGGCGGCGGACAATGAGGCGGCGCGGCACACCATGGCGCGCGCTGGCTTTGGGCACGTGGAAGACAAGAAGATGATCTTTCAAGGCACGGAGCAGGGGGTGAGCGTCTATGCCTTTGCCTGCGCGGCCCTGGAGGCTTGAGCTGTGAGCTTAGGGTGCGTTGCGGGCGCGGTGGAGGGGAGAGCAGATGGCCATCTGGGATGAAATTGGCTTGTCACAAGAGGACTGGCGCTGCCTGGCGCGGGCATTTTTCGCTGTGGCCCACGGAGATGGACGTGCTTTCGCGGCGCTGCCAGCGGTGTTGCAGGGCCATCCTGTGGGCGTTCTGTGTGCGGCCTACCTGGAGAGGTCTGATCCGGCGTTGTTGGATGAGGCCGGGCGCGCCTTGTGCGGGACGGCGCAGTGGTACACCTACCTGGGGCGGATGATGTAGGGCGGGTTTAGAAGTCTGCCGGCAGCCCTCGGAGCTGGGCGGCGGAGAAGACCGGACCGTCTACACACACGTAGGCCGCCCCGACGTTACAGCGGGCGCACTTGCCGATGCCGCATTTCATGCGGTTCTCGAGGGTGGTCCAGACTTTCTCTTCGTCGAAGCCAAGTTCGGTGAGGACGGGTAAGGCGTAGAGGATCATCACGGGCGGGCCGCAGATGATCACATGGGTGTTGTTGGGGTCGGGTGCGGCTTCTTTAAGAATGCTGGGGACATAGCCGATGTGTCCCTGCCAGCCGTCGCCTTCGCCGCCGGGATCGACCGTTTGGAGGAGCTTGACCTGTCCTTCGCCCTGGGCCCAGGCGGCGAGATCCTTCTTGAAGACCAAGTCCTCCACGGTGCGTGCGCCGTAGATGACCGTGATGTCGCGATAGCGATCGCGGAGATCCAAGGCGTTGAGGATGGCGCAGCGCACCGGGGCCATGCCGATGCCACCGGCGATGAAGAGGAGGTTGGCGCCCTCCATCTGGTCGAGGGGGAAGGCGTTGCCGAAGGGGCCGCGGAAGCCGACGGGGTCGCCGATACAGAGTTTGCGCAGGGCGTGGGTCACTTTGCCCACGGCTTTGAAGCTGCACTCGATGTAGCCACGGCGAGTGGGGGGGGAGGCGATGCAGAAGACGCTCTCGCCGGCGCCAAAAGCGGAGAAGTGGCCAAAGTTGCCCGCCTTGAAGTGGAAGGACTCCGCCACGGCGGGATCTTGAAAGACCAGGCGCAGGGTGCGGACGTCGTGGCTTTCGTCGACGATGGCGGTGATGGTGGTCACAGTGGGGAGGTAGAGATTCATCGAAGCATCCTCTGACGATGGCCAGGGCGGAACGCGTGGCGTCTCAGGATTTCTTGGCAGCATGGTCAAGGGCGCCATCGACTTGGAGGAGGATCTCGGCCAGATCCATCCCCGCAGGGCAGGCGCGAACGCAACGTCCACAGCCGGTGCAGAGCACCTGACCGAAGCGGTTGGGGTAGACGGAGAACTTGTGGAGAACGCGCTGCCGGTAGCGGGAGGACTGGTTGGGGCGCGGGTTGTGCCCCGAGCCATGGAGGGTGAAGATGGGATCTTGGCAGGTGTCCCACTTCATGCGGCGCACGCCCTCCTTGGGGCCGTGGGGCTCTTCGACGATGTCAAAACAATAGCAGGTAGGGCACAGGGCCGCACAGACGCCGCAGCCATGACAGCGCAGGGCGACTTCGTCCCAGATCGCGGCGGAGAAGGCGCCGCCCAGGCCCTGGCGCAGGTGGTCGACAGCGTCGCTGAGGGGCTTGTTTTCCAGGTCTTGCCGGAGCGCTGCGAGGGCTGCCTCGGCTTCGCGGCGGCGATGGTCTGGGAGCGGGGCGGCGAAACGCGGGGCGTGGTCCGCGACGAAGGCTTGGCCTTTGGCGGTGAGCACCCGGACCACGTGGCCCCCTTGGGCGGGCAGCAGGAGGAGATCCGAGCCCTGGGGGGCGTCGGGGCCCAGGCCGAGGGAAGTACAGAAGCAGGACGCGTCGGACCAGGTGCAGCCTCGGGTCAGGATCACCGTCGCCGCGCGGCGAGAGAACCAGCTCTCGTCACGGCGGTCTTCGCGCATGACCTGGTCGACGATCTCCAGGGCCGCGGCGTCGCAGGGGCGGGCGCCCAGGATCACCGTCGGCGGGAAGGCCGGAGTGGCGGGCTGCAGGGCGACCTTCCCGAGGGGGTTCTCGGGCGGCTGATCCTCCGTCGGGGCAGGCTTCTCGAAGGTCCAGCGGAAGAGGGCTTGGCTCGGAGGCTGAAAGTGACGGCGCAGGGATTGGCTGGGCAGAGGGTCGTCCACTTGCAACCGCAGCGCTTCAGCCGTGGCCAGCGGCGCATAGAGCGGGCGGGCTCTGGCGGCGCCCTTTTCCAGCATGGGAGCGATGACTTGGCGCTGGGCCCGCAGGCAGTCATCGACCAGGCCGCGGAGGTCATCGTCACTGATCCAGAGGGGGGCTGGGGTGTCCTTCTCGGGGGACGATGGGGCGTGTTCGCTCATCGGATGAACTCCTGATCGTCGTCGCTGCGGAAGTCGCCGATGGGCGAAGGCTGTTCGGGGTCTTCCGAGGCTTCATGCGCATAGCGTTCATGCATGAAGTGGCTCAACTTGGCGTTGATCAAAGCCAGGGGGATGTCCACCGGGCAGGCACGCTCGCACTCGCCGCAGCCGACGCAGCGACCTGCCAGGTGCAAGGCGCGGGTGATGTTCCACGCCAGGTTGCCCCGCAGGTGAGGGGCGGCCTCGATGAACTGCGGTTGGCTCTTGTCGGCGATGCAGCGCGTGCAGTTACACAGGGGGCAGACCTGGCGGCAGGCGTGACAGCGGACGCAGCGGGAGAAATGCTTGGACCAGAAGGCGAAACGCGCTTCCGAGGTGAGGGCTTCGAGCTCGGCGATCTCCCGCAGGAGGTCCCTGTTGCCCGCCGGCGGAGGTGGTAGCTCGGGGCCGACGAGGTGGTCCACGCGCTGGGGGGTGCGCTCTGGGCAGAGCGCGCAGCGGGCCGCGACGCTCTCTTCGTTCAAGACCGCGTCCGGGCCCGGGTCCTGCCGGACGCCGCCACAGCGGACGCCGATGAGGACGAGCTCGTCTCGCTGGAGCTGGTGTTCGCGCAGCAGACCGGCGACGGCCCGCGCATCGCAGGCTTTGACCACCAACGCCCCTCGGCCCAAGGCGCGGACGTGCCTGCGGCCGGGGAGGAGGTAAACCGCCAGGTTGTGAACGCAGCGCGGGTCGAAGATGAGGCGCGCCGCTTGGGCGGGGTCGGTGATGAAGGCCGGCTTGACCAGACCCTTGGCATCCTCTTCATAACCCAGGACCCAGTCGACTTGGCCGCCACTGAGCAGGGCGCTGGCCACTTCACGGATTTCCTTCATTGGTCTCCCTCGCGATCCACGGCCGGATAGGCGTTGCGCGGCCCCAAAGCGTTGAGCTCGCGGACCGTCTCGTTGACCAGGTCCGCCCACTTCCTCCCTTCTGAGGCCGAGACCCAGGAGAAGACCAGGCGCCGCAGGTCGATGCCCAGGAAGGCCATGAGCTCGCGATACACGGCGAAGCGGCGGCGCGCGTGGAGGTTGCCCGTGGCGTAGTGGCAGTCCGCTGGGTGGCAGCCGCTGACGATGACCCCGTCGGCCCCTTGTTCAAAGGCCTTGGTGATGAAGAGGGGATCGATGCGGCCCGTACAGGGCAGACGAATGAGGCGCGTGTTGGCGGCCATCTTGAGGCGACTGGTGCCGGCCAAGTCGGCGCCGGCGTAGGTGCACCAGTTGCACACGAAGGCCACGATCTTGGGTTGAAAGGGCTCAGGGTGAGGCGCGCCTTCGGGGGTGGTTGGGTGACTTTCTTGCGACATGCTTGGCAACTCCGGGGATCGCGCTGGGGATGGGTCTACAACCCCATGATGGCAGCAAAAATCTGTTCGTCCGTGTAGCCCTCCAGCTCCACACACTTGGAGCGGCAGATGGCCTGGCAGGTCCCGCAGCCCATACACTTGCCCGGGTTGACGCGGGCGACCTCGCGGGTCGCGCCGTGATCATCCAGGGTGACGTGCTCGATGGCGCCATAGGGGCAGGCGCGCTCACAATTGAAGCAGCCGATGCAGAGCTGGGCTTGGACCATGGCGACGATGGGCTCGCGCTCGAGCATCTCTTTGGCGAAGAGGCCGACCACCTTGCCCGCGACGGCGCTCGCCATGGCCACCGAGTCCGGGATGTCACGCGGTGCCTGACAGGCGCCGGCGAGGAAGACCCCGGCGGTGTTGGTCTCCACGGGACGGAGCTTGGGGTGGGCTTCGCGGAAGAAGCCGTTCTCGTCGGTGCTGATTTGCAGCCGTTGGGCCAGGGCCCGGGCGTCACTGCGGGGGCGTACCGCCGTGGCCAAGACCACCATGTCTGCGTCCAAAATCACGGGCTCAGCGCTGAGGGTGTCGAAGGCGTGGAGCCTGACCTTGTCCCCAGCGCGGTAGAGGCGCGAGACTCGGCCGCGGATGTACTGGGCCCGATCCTCGACGATGGTGCGGCGCACGAACTCCTCGTAGCCTTTGCCACCGGCCCGGACGTCCATGTAGAAGACCACGGGCTGGCCGTCGTGGACCTTGTGGGCATAGAGGGTGGCGTGCTTGGCCACGTACATGCAGCAGATCTTCGAGCAGTAGGCCATGCCCTTGGCGGGGTCCCGAGAGCCGATGCACTGGAGGAAGGCGACCGTTTTGGGCTCTCTGCCGTCGGAGGGACGCAGGATCTTGCCGCCCGTGGGCCCCGACGCCGAAGCCAAGCGTTCGAAGTGGAGGCCGTCGATGACGTCGGGGACCTCGCCGTAGCCGTATTCGCCGTAGCCTTGGAGCTGGGGGCTCTCTGGGGGCTGGTCTTGGGCGATGCGGTAGAGCTCGTAGCCCGTGGCGACGACGACGGCGCCGATTTTCTCGGTGATGATCTCATCACTCTGATCGAAATCGATGGCGTCGCGCCCGCAGGCTTCAACGCATTTGCCGCAGGGCTCTTTGGTGCTGCCCCGGGCGCGCGCTTTGAAGCGGAGGCAGCCCTCGCGGTCGATGGTGGGGATGTTGGGGACGGCTTGGGGAAAGGGCACGTAGATGGCGCTGCGCTTGCCCATGCCCTGTTCGAATTCGTTGGGGATCTTCTTGACGGGGCAGCGTTCGAGGCAGGCGCCACAGCCATTGCAGCGCTCCGCAATGACGCTGCGGGCCTTGCGGCGGATGGTGGCGACGAAGTTGCCGACGTAGCCGCTGAGCTCCTCGACTTCGGCGTAGGCCAGCAGGCGGATCTTGGGGTGCTGGGCCACCTCGACCATGCGGGGCGTGAGGATGCACTGGGAACAGTCCAAGGTCGGGAAGGTCTCCGAGAGGGCGCTCATGTGCCCGCCAATGGAGGGCTGACGCTCGACCAAGAGCACCTCGTAGCCCGCTTCGGCGATGTCGAGGGCGGCCTGGATGCCAGCGACGCCGCCGCCAATGACCAAGGCGCGGCGTTCGATGGGGATGCGGATGGTCTCCAAGGCGCGGTTGTGGCGGACCCGCTCCACCGTCGAGGTGGTCAAGGCGATGGCTTTCTGGGTGGCCTCCTCGCGGTCGTCGTGAATCCAGGAGCAGTGCTCGCGGATGTTGGCCATTTCGCACAAAAAGGGGTTCATCCCCGCGGCCGCCATGGCCTTCCTGAAGGTCTTCTCGTGCATGTGGGGTGAGCAAGCCGCGACCACGACGGCGTCCAAGCCCTTCTCCTGGATGGCCTGGCGCATGAGGGCCTGTCCCGGTTCCGAGCACATGTACTTGTAGTCGACGGCGTGGGACACCCCAGGATGTTGGCGCAAGGCCTCAGCCACCCGGACGCAGTCCACGCTCTTGCCGATGTTTTCGCCACAGTGACAGACAAAGACGCCTACACCACCCATCAGCCTACCTCTTTGTTTGTCGCCTTGTGCGTCGCCGTCTCTGGCAGGGCGCGGTCCAGGCGCGCGAGGGTCTCCATGAAGTCACGGGTGGAGACGAAATGGAGATTGGCCCCCAATGACTTCGGTGCCATGCCCATGGCCAGCCCCACCACCTGGGAAATGAACAGGATCGGTATGGGTGGCTTCGTCTCGCGGCCTTTCTCCATGGCCTTCTGGCGCAGATCGAGGTTGTTGTGACACATGGGACAGCCGACTACCAGCGCCTGGGCGCCCGCCGCGCGCGCATCGTCGACGATGGCGCGCCCCAAGCGAATCACTGAGCCCGTGCGGGCGAAAGACATGCCGCCGCCACAACACTCCAGGGCCATGTTCCATTTGACGGGCGTCGCTTTGGTGGCGGCCACGATCCGCTCCATCGAGGTGGGGACCTCAGGGTCATCGCTGTGGGCGACGCCGTGCGGGCGCACCAGGAGGCAGCCGTAGTAACAGGCCAGCTTCATCCCTTGGAGTGGCGTGGTGACCGATGCCCCGATCTCTGTGAGGTGTGAGATGAGAAAGTCCGTGATGTTGATGACCTTGACTGAGTTGCCGAAAGGGCGATCGAGGATCTCTTGGACCCGCTGGGCCAAGGCAGGGCGCTCGGCCATCTTGCGCTGCGCCACGGCCAAGCGGCTGAAACAGGCCGCGCAGGGCGCCAGGATGGTGTCGAAACCCTGCGCCTCGGCGATCGCCAGGTTGCGCGCCGGTAGGGCCACGCTCAACAGCTCCTGGGTCACATGGGCCGAGGTCGCGCCACAGCACGACCAGTCGGGCAGCTCCACCACCTCGATCCCCAAGCGCTCCAAGACCGGGAGCAGACTCATGTCGTACTCCTTGGCGGTGGAGCGGAAGGTGCACCCAGGATAAAAGCCAACGCGCTTCATGCTTCATCCTCCCCTGGAGGCGAGTCCCAGACGCCGCAGCGCTCGAAAATCTGGCGCACTTCGGCGATAGCCTCGATGCGGTGCGGGCGCAAGGACAGCTTCCCTCGCGTGAAAATGCCCGGCGCGACGGTGATGTCTGAGAAGAACGCCCCCGTGCGCAGCTTGTACCCCATCACCAAGCCCAGCTCGAAGACCCGGCCGTGCGCGTAGATCTGCTTCAAAAAAGCCTGATGGAAAGCCCGAACCTTGCGCGGCCCGAGGGCGCCACGCTGTTGGCCAGCGATCTCTCGCAAGTGGTCGATGACCTGGGCCGGTTCACAGGCGTTGGGGCAGCGACCAGAGCAGGTCTCACAGGACAAACACAGCCATATCGAATCGTCTTGCAACAGTCTTTCAAGACGGTTGTCGCCAAAGAGGCGGACGATCTCATGGGTGCGCAAGGACATCTCTTCGGCCATGGGACAGCCGGCTGAGCACTTGCCACACTGGTAGCAGGTGCGGACGTCGATACCCGTCTCGGCTTTCAAGTGATCCCTGAGCGTCTCGGGGGGATGCTTATCTCGTGCCATTGGTGACTCCGATGGCTGGGGTCCAATGCCATGCGTCCCGTAAGCCCACCGCGGTGAGAGCGCCTGGCCACGCTTTGGGCACGTCGGGTCGTGCTTCCAATCTGGGTGCATGGCAGCCGGCGCTCTCTAGGAGCATCAAAGGGAGGCTTTGTCGTTGTCCAGGCATGGGCTCGCCGTCAACTCCAGGTTCGCAAACACCAACGCGGTGAGCGAAGACAAGGGCGGCTCTCCGTCTCAGGCCTCACGCGATCCCGACGACTCCCCGGCTTGCGACCACTCATGCGCGACCGAGGCAGGATGCCGACCTTTGGCAACAGGGTCAACACTGTGGCGACGCGAAAGGCGCTGCAGGTAACGCGCAGGACGAGGTCCGGCCGCGACGATGTCGGTGAAGACGAGCGCCTTGGCTCAGATCTTCGCCCCAACGAATATAAGGTAACGCTTTTTTAGCTGACCGCAAAGCATTCTCGTCAATGAGCGCTACGAAGCCGCGTTGGGCGTTTTCTCTGCCAGGGCACTAGGGCTCTCCGATGGGGCGCTTCAGGATACAGATCATGCGACTCGCTCTCACGTTGGGTTGCAGGCCCGTGACGTAGTCCTCCTTCCCAAAATTGGGATGAACCGTTTCGACTTCACTGAAGGCGGCGACCAATTCCCAACCCTCACGCCCGAGCCGCTGCAGCTCCTTCAAGGGCACGCCCTGAACGCTTTGCGGGAGGAAATCCTTGAGCTTCTCTTTGCCGATGGGGATGTCCATGGTCGCCTCGGCATCGATGGCCAAGTGGCGATACTCCCACTGCGTCTGGGTCTTAAGGTTGATCCAGCCACCCGATAGGCTAGCCAGGGTGAGCAAGGCGCTGAGGCAGAGCAAGCCGATGCCGATGAGGATGTGGCCCTGTCGCCTAGAGAGTGGTCGGGGGCGTCTCTTGTCCGAGGCTTCTGGCGTCGGCTCCCAGCCTTTGTCGGCCCAGTTGCTATTGTCGTGGCTCATGGGTTCTTCTCCTTGGATGGGGGGCGTGCATTGAACCTTGGCCTTGAGCAGACCACTTCCAACGCCTCCTGACGACAAAAAAGCGCTCCCATGACTTCTCTTGGACAGTAACTGTCTGTTTTGTGCTCTTAGCCTGACCGGGGCAGTGACGCGGGTAGATGACCCGAGGCCCTTGCCTGCGTCTGGTCGATGGCGATCGCTGCGGTGGCGACCCGTTCACCGATGATCTGCCGTCGGTTGGCATCGACTGCGAAGCCGGGGCCGCTGTGGTCCGGGTGTTGTTGGGCGGGTAGCCGCAACCCTTGGGCCTCTTGGCTATGCAGGGGAGGCGTCTCTGCCTGGTTCGGGCGGCGAGCTGGCGCTGCGATAGTCCTCCATGAGCCAGCCCATGCCAGCCACTTTGACGCCCGCGCGCAGGGCGTTGAGGAAGTGCGAACGGAGGAGATCGCTGAAGAGGGCGCGTTTGACCGGATCGAGGCGCAAAAAGGTCCGCAGGAGGGTGCGCCCGAAAGCTTGGCTGGTGCTGTTGGGGTTGTCGAAGAGGAGATTTTGAAGTGTCCCCTTCTCCAAGGCTTGGAGGACGACCTTCTCGAAGGAGTCGGCTGGGGTGATGATGCGCTGGGGGCGCGGGATCAGGTGCAGGGCCCGAGGCGAACAGTGGACGACGCAGACGCCACAGCCGATGCAGCGCTGCGGGTCGATGGCGGGGAACGCAGGTGGGTGGTTGTTGGAGGATGTGGCCTGAGGCGCACGCCCCGGCGCAGGTGGATCCCTGAGGACAATTGCGGAGACCGGACATTTCTTGATGCAACGACCGCACCGGGTGCAGGCACTTGGGTCGAGCTTGGCCAGGAAGGACGAGGAGAGCACCGCCTGGGGATGGCCCCAGTGGTTGAGGCCGGCCAGGTAGTTGCAGCAGCAGCCGCAACAGTGGCAGATGTACTGGGTCCCGCGCTGGACGTTGTCGGCGCTGAGCACCAGCCCGCGATCGCGCGATTGTTGCAGCAGGTCGAGCATCTCTTCGCGGCTGCTCTCGCGCGCCAGATCGTTGCGGATGAGGTAGTCGGCGCCGAGGTCGAAGGCGGAGCACAGCTCCAGTGGGGTGTCGCAGGCGCGTCCCTGGTGATGCTTCTCGTGGCGACAGGAGCAGATGCCGAGGGCGAAGCGTTTGGCGCGGCGGACCAGGTGGCTGGCCTTGTCGAAGTCCAGGACCTCAACGTGTTCCTGGTCGCCGAGGCTGTCTTCGTGCGGGAGGGTGCGGAGGATGGAGAAACGGTTGCCAGTTGCGAGGTTGCTCGTCCAGAACTCGGGCTCTTCGTTGAGGTAGCGGTGGAAGAGTCGGGCGATCTTCTGGTGGTCTAGGTCGGCGCCGCGGCGCATCATGGTGAACTCGAAGACCCCGATGACCATGGGCGAGATGGTGTAGTAGGGGATGTCGTCGCGGTGGAGATCGATGAGGAGGCCCTTGCGGGCGAGTCCGGTCAAAAGTGGCGTGAGCTGTGCGGGAGCGATGCCGGTCACCTGGGCGATGCGGGTCACCGTCGAGAGCCCAGTGGGCATGGTGGCGACGACCTTGGCCTCCTCCGCGGTGTAGAGCGTCTCGAGGATGGCGCGCAGGGTGGGAGACCAGGGGCTGCGCGAAGTGAGTCCGTCGAGGGTGCGGCCTAGCTGCCGGTGATAGTCTTTGCCAACGCGGTGTCCCATGTGAGCTCCCGTGAGGAGAAAAGCGGCCAAGGGCCTCGATTGTAGCGCAGACGAGGGTGGTGGCAATGTTGGCCTGAGGCTGAGGAGGGCGGTGTCAGCGGGAGCGCGGCGGGGCCGAGGCTTCGAGATGGATGGGTGGGCTGGGGCGAGCTCCCCGGCAGCAGAGCCGATGACGCGAAATTATTTTTTTGCGACGATTGGGACGATCTTGTGGCGACAAATCGACGTCGTTAAAGGACTTGAGATGGAGGAGGCGCGCCGAAGTGGGTGGCTGGTGAAATCCAGTGTCGATTCCTTGCTTGTATATCTCCCCAGGGGTGTTACAAGGGTGGGGTCACAGCCATGGCCGAAGGGTCGACAATCTGGTTGTAGATGAGCGGTGAGAGAGTCGAGCCGCGGTATACGTGTGATAGGGGACTAGAACAACGATGGCGAAGAAATTATTTGTAGGCGGACTTGCTTGGGCGACGACAGACGACACGCTGCGGACGGCTTTCTCGAAGTTTGGTGAGATCACAGACGCGAAGGTCGTCTCGGACCGCGACACCGGTCGCAGCCGTGGCTTTGGCTTTGTCACCTTCGAGAGCGAAGAGTCCTCGGAGCGCGCCCGCGCTGAGATGAACGACAGCACCCTCGACGGGCGCACCATTCGCGTTGACAGCGCCGAGGACAAAGATCGCAGTGGTGGTGGCGGCGGTGGCCGTGGCGGCTACGGCGGTGGCGGTGGCGGCGGCTACGGCGGTGGCGGCGGTCGTCGCGGTGGCAATCGCGACTACTGAGCGAACCCCCGCGTGAACCTTGGACCACCAAGGTTCGCCGTGATTGAGGAGGCTGAGGATGGCTGCCCTAGGGCGCCTTTTCTCGGCCTTTTTTGTTTCTTGGCCTGCCCGGAGGTCGATGCAGGGCACCTCTCAGCACCAGTGGGGCTGATGCGTGGTCACGGCCCTTCGCGGCCGCGCTGACACAGCGAGGGCTTCGGGTCTAGTCGAGGCGAAGGGCGGCGCGGGTGACCGGGTCGAGGCTCTCGGCGTACAAGAACTCAACGGCGCGGTTGCTGAGGGCCTCGACGGTGTGCCGGTCGATGTTGCGCAGTCCGTTCAAGCTCAGGACCTCGCCCTTCCACTGGGCGAGGGCTTGGGCGGCGTCGGCGTCGAGCTGGGTGATGCCATCCAAAGAGATATAACGCCCATCCCACGGCACCAGCGCTTGAGCCGCGGCGGCGTCGATGGCCTTCAAGCCGTTGAGGTGAAGCTGGGTGCCGTTCCAGGAGGCGAGGTGCGCGGCGGCGTCGGCGTCGAGGGATTCGAGGCCGTTGAGATAGAGCCGCAGCCCGACGCTCCACGAGGCCAAATGGGCGGCGGCCTCAGCCTCGAGGGCGCGGAGCCCGTCGAGGTGGAGTAGGGTCCCTTGCCACTTGGTCAGGGCGTCAACGGCGTCGAGGTTCAAGCGGGCGACTTGATTGAGCCGCAGATCAAAGCCGCTCCAGGTGGCCAGGGCGGTGGCGGCGCTGGTCTCCAGGCGCTCCAAGCCGTTGAGGGAGAGCACGGCACCAGTCCACTTGGCCATGGCTTCTGCCGTGGCGGCGTCGAGGGTGCTGAGTCCATCGAGGAAGAGCCAGCGTCCGGACCAGGTGGCGAGTTGGGTTGCGGCTTCGGGATCGAGGAGGGGCAACTTGGCGAGGGAGAGGCGATCGCCGGGAAAGGTTGCCAGGGCCTTTGCGGCGGCGGTGTTGAGGGCGCTCAGGTCATCGAGATAGAGGCACATGGCGGGGCTATCGCCAAGCAAGGCGAGCTCTTCCGGGGCGAGGTTGCGGAGCCCATCGAGGAGCAGGAGGCCCTCGCCGCACTCGGCGAAGTGGAGGGCGCGCGGATCAGTGGGATCGTTGAGCGCCGGGCGGGCAGCGGCGTAGGCCTCGATGTCGGCGCGGGTCAAAAAGGGTCTTTTCACGCTGACCTCGTCGTCGGGGTGGGGCTCTGGGATGGGATCGGCATAAACCGGTGGCGCCGTAGGTGGCGTCTCAGGGAGCGCGGCAGGGTTGCTCTCTTCGCCTAGGAGAGGCGCTGGCTCGTCCTCCGTAGCCGTTTGGGTGGTTTGGGTCTTGGATGTGTGACTATTGCTGGGATCAGGTCGCGTCGGTTCGCAGCCAAGGGTGCCACAGGTGAGCACGAGCGCGACGACACAAGCCAGTCTCAGAGGTGGGACGGGCATAGGGATCTACCTTGTGGGCGCGCCTGGAGCGGCGCGCCGGGTGGCTTAGCCGTTGAGGAAATTGTAGGTGGCGTAGTAGCCGCCACGTCCTCGCCAATAAGCGGTCGTGCCCTTGTTGATCGGCGGAGAGCCGTGGCCGATGGTCTCGCCGTTGCCAATGTAGAGCTCGACGTGCCCGCTCATGAGCATGATGTCGCCCGGCACGGGGTTACTGGTCTTCTTGGCCTTGCCGGCCATGTCCCCAGTCCAGGTGCCGGGGTCACCAGCGCCAGAGCGGAGGTAGACGGCTCGGACCCACTGGGAGCAGTCAGAGCGATTGGGCCGCTTGGCGAGGGGGTTGTCCGTGAGGGCCCCGGGCTGGGAGTAGTAGTTGTGGCCACTGCGCGTGGTGAGGGTGGAGTGGGCCAGGTCGAGGATGCGGCGGCGCAGGGCGTTGACGCCCTGGGTGCTGCCACCCCCGGTGCTGTTACCAGCGCCGGCGTTGGTGGTCACGGCGCCGTTGTAACCCAGGGAGCGGGCGGTCTGGGGCCCCACCTTGCCGTCTTTGGTGAGGTTGTTGCGCTGCTGCCAGCGGTAGACGGCGCGGGCGGTCATGGGGCCCGGGGAGCCGTCGGCGGTGGTGCCAATTTTGCGCTGGAACTCTTTCCACTGGGCGTTGGAGAAGTTGCGTCCTCGGTTAAAGGCGACGGCGGCGTTGATCCAGGCTCCCTCACCCGAAATCGGGGCGTCGTTGCGGGCCGAGCTGGTCTGCGGCGCCGTGCTCTGGGAGGAGCTGCTCGAGCTGCTGCTGCTGCCGCCGGTGCTGACCTTCAGCCGCTGGCCGACCGAAATGAGCGCGGGGTTCGAGATGCCGTTGGCCCGGGCGAGCGCTTGATAACCCCCAGGGTAGTTGAAGCGCTGGGCGATTTTGGACAGGGTGTCCCCACTTTTCACCGTGTAGTAGGTGGTTCCCCCTGAGCTGCTGCTGCTGCTCGACGACGTGTTGGTCGACGTGCTGCTGGTACCCGGAATTCGCAGCCGCATGCCCGGATAGATGACATTGGGGTTGGCGATGTTGTTCAGGCGCTGAATGGCTTGGTAGCCGCCTGAAACATTGAAACGGTCGGCAATTTTGCCGAGGGTGTCACCATTGCGTACGGTATAGGTTTGTTCTGCTGGCATAAGCACCTCCTCTGCCGCCGCCGACAAAGCAAAGTATGGGCCATGTAAGGTAAGTCTATGTTTCTATTGTTCGTTGGGCGAAGATACCCGGGTGGGTGTGCCAAGGTGGATCGTTGTGGCTCCGCAGGTGGTGACATTGAACACCGGCGCGCTGCAGGGTTTCCGGGCCCGTCTTGCCGCGCTGTTGCACGCGCTGGCGCTGTTGTGCGGGGTTAGGGTGGGCCCCAGGGGGGCCAGAGCCGCGATGGGGGGCTTCGTCGCCCCACCCATGGAAGCGGCGCGCTGCGGGGAAGCCCGTGAGAATCACGGTGATCCTTAGTTCAGTGCGGGTTCTGGGGTGTGCGCAGGATCAGCGGAAGAGGGCCCCTGTCTCATCCAAACGCACCAGGCGGCCCGTGGTGGTGGCTTCACGCTCGGCGGCTGCCATGAGGGCCTCCATGTCCAAGGATGAGCCGCGCTCGAGGGCTTCGTAGCCGGCACGAATGATGGCGTTTTTGATGTGCCCACCGCTCAGCTCGAAGTACTCGCCGAGCTCCTCGAAATCGATGTCCTTGGAGAGCGGGGCGCCTTTGGGCAGCATGCGGCGCCACAGCTCGGCGCGCTCTTCCTTCTCGGGGAAGGGGAAGCGAATGCGGAAGAGGATGCGGCGTTCCGCGGCGGCGTCGAGGTTCTCCTCCAGATTGGTCGTGAGGATGATGACGCCTTCGTGGGCTTCGATGGCTTGGAGGAGCTGATTGGTGGCCATGTTCGCGTAGCGGTCGCTGGCGTTCTTCACTTCCGTGCGCGATCCCAGGAGGCTGTCGGCCTCGTCGAAGAGCAAGACGGCCCGAGTGGCTTTGGCCTCTTCGAAGATGCGTTCGATCTGCTTTTCCGTTTCGCCGACCCACTTGCTCACCACCTGCTGGGCGGCGATCTGGAAGAGGTCGAGGCCGAGGGCGCCGGCGATCACTTCGGCAGCAAAGGACTTACCCGTACCGGGCTCACCCGAGAAGAGGGCGATGATGCCCGTGCCATAGGTGAAGCGCTCCTTGAAGCCCCAGCCGTGCAGCAAGCGGGTGCGATAGGTGGCGGCGCGGATGATCTCCCTGATGCCGACCTTTTCGCTTTCGGGCAAGACGAGGTCGTCCAGGTGGCCACGGCCGCGGCGCAGGGTGGCGAGGTTGCCCAAGTCGCCCCGTTGTTGGTGGTAGGCGCTGGTGTCGAGTTCTTGGAAATCGGGCGAGACGCCGCGGTGGGCGACGTGCAAGCCCACCAGACGAGCGGCGTTGGTGATGAGGCCGGCGCTGAGGTCGAACTTGGAGGCCAGCATGCGCAGGTCTTCGTCGGCAGGTGGCAAGACGCCCTCATTGGCGAGCTGTTGCCGCCATATCACTTGGCGCGCGGTTTCGGGGGCTTCGATCTCGACATGGCAGAGGGCGCGCACCCCGAGGGGGTGGATCGCTGGTAGGCGGTGGCGGCTGACGACGAAGACGGCTGCGGTGACGCGATCCGTGAGCCCGGCGAGGGCTTCCAAGCTTGGAGGTAACTCAGCCAGGGCTTCGACCCGGTCGATGGTGAGCCAGGCGTCGTAGAGGCGCATCAGCGCGACGATCTCGTCGATGAGCTGGAGCTGGATCTGGAGCGGGTGGGCCAGCAAGCGCGAGGCGTCGAGCTCCACCAAGAGGGCACCGAACTCATAGGCCAGCTCGCGCACCGTGGCGGTGCTGCCCGAGCGTGGCGGCGCGCAGAGCTCGACGACGAGGCTATGGGGTTGCCAGGTCTGGTTCGCATCGCGACGGGTGAATCGGTCAATGTAGTGCTGGACGAGCTCGCGGAGCTCGTCCTCTGCCGGGAGACCGATGCGCGAGCCGTCGGCCCGGGGCACGTCGGGGTCAAAGGGCTCAGGCTGAAAGAGCTCGGCGACGGTGCCGACCAGCTCGCCGAGGCTGCGCTCACCCATGAGGAAGGCGTGCACCGGCTCGGGGAGGGACATCACCCGGTGGAGGAGGTTGTCTGGGAGTGACTCTGGGCCGACCACCAGTCGCAGCAGTCCCGAATGGCGCAGGGTCGCCTCAGGGCGGAAGAGGCAGAGCGCGCGGTTGCGTGCCGATGAGACGTCGAAACGCACCGAGAGAAACTCGCCGACCGTGGGCAGGCCCTCGGTGCGATTCTGTTGGACGAAGGTCCACACCAGGATGTCGATCTCGACTGGGTCCAGGCCATAGCGCAGCCCCAGCTCCTGCAAGGGGAGCAGCAATGCGTTGGCTTCTGCCACGGCCTCGATCTGGGCCGCCGCGTCATAGTAGGGCTCGGCGCGGTTGGGAGCATCGCCGTCGTCACCAAGCGCGTCGGCGTCGATCCCGGCGCGTTCGGCTTCGAATTCTGTGCTGCGGATGGTGGCGTGAGCGAGGGCGTCGAGGTGGGCCAAGGCCAACTCGCGGAAGTCCGGAGCGACGCTGGTGATGTCGAAGTCTTCATCGGGGGCGGCGTCGAGTTGGCCATCGTCGGGGTTGATGAGGCCAGGGTCGCTGTGGGCGACTCCCTCATCGACGATCGGTGTAGGGACTTGGGAGGCGATGGGTGGGGCATCGGACTTCTTCTTTCTGGCCATGTTTCCCTCACGAACGATGTGGGCCCCCGCTGGGTTCCCAGGGAGGCTATTGTGGGCTGGCTTTGAGCGCAAGTGGCGCACACCCAGGCGATGGCGCGCTTGGCCTCAGGTGAGGGCGCAGGGAGCGGAGAGCCAGACCGGGGCGCTCTCGGTCAATGGTGAGGCGAGAGGTCTTACAGGGCGTAGATTCCGTACATGAACTGCTTGACCGCCAGGCGCACGGCGTCGTCGTCGAGGGTGGTGGAGGTGTCGAGGGTGGCGACGAGGTGGGCGTTGACCATGGCGACGAAGGTGACGGCGAAGAGATCGTGGCGTCCACGCAGGTTGCCGTGATCGGCGACGACGGACGCGAAGAGGGCCGCCAGGGTGTGGTGCAGGCGGCGCAGGACGGGCGCGATCGCGCGCTGGGCTTCACTCTCAGGTGCGGCATGGCGCAGCGCGATCTGCAGCCGATGGAAGGTGGGGTGCGCTTGGGCGAAGTGGAGCAAGGTTCTGGCCACTTTGAAGAGGGTGAGAGGGAGGTCACCGCGGTAGGCGCTCGCCAGCTCCAGGTCGGCCAAGAGGGGAGAGAAGTGCTGCTCGAGCAGAGCCTCCAAGAGCCCATATTTGCTGCCAAAGTGGTGGTAGAGCGAGGGCTTGGTGACGCCGGCGGTGGTGGCGATCTCTTGCACGCCTACGCTCTCATAGCCGCGCGCGGCGAAGAGTTCTAGGGCGCGTTCGAGCAGATGGGCGCGGGTGTCCATGGGCGTGGCCTCGTCGGTTGGACGTGGGGATTTTCGAGCTTGACGTGCTATACCGAACGGTATATCATTTGTGCTGTGAGTGCGTCGGGGCAAGGGACTTGCTTCGCTGCGGATCTTGATGAAAGTTGTTTTTTGGTCTTGTTGTTCTGATTCTTGCGCCGGTTGGCTGGAGACGTCTTGGTGGCGTGAAAGGCGCTTGTTCTGTACCTCATGGTACAGCGGATGGGAGTCTACCATGATTGAACACTGGGCGGCAGACGCCGTTTTTTACCACATTTATCCACTCGGGGCCTGTGGTGCACCGCTGCGCAATGATTTTGGGTCACCACTCGCTCCGCGTCTGGCTTCGCTCTTCGATGATCTGGATCGTTGGCAAGGCTTGGGGGTCACTGCCTTGTATCTCGGTCCGGTCTTTGAGTCCTCGGCGCATGGCTACGATACGGCGGACTATTATCGTGTGGATCGTCGGCTTGGGGACGAGGCGCTGCTGAAAAATTTCGTTGCCGAGTGCCATGCTCGGGGGATCAAGGTGATCCTCGATGGGGTCTTCAACCACGTCGGGCGTGACTTCTGGGCGTTCGCTGACCTAAAGCGCCACGGTCAAGGCTCGCCGTTTGTGGATTGGTTCAGGGGTGTGCGCTTCGGCGCCCAGAGTCCCTTCGGCGATGCATTTACCTATGAGGGTTGGCAGGGTTGCATGGATCTGGTGCGCCTGCGTTTGGAGCATCCTGCCGTGCGGGAGCACCTCTTGGCTGCTGTGGGGCAGTGGATGGATGCCTTCGACATCGACGGTCTTCGCCTCGATGTGGCCGATGAACTCGAGGTGGGCTTCGTGCGTGAGCTCGTGCGTTTCTGTAAAGCCAAGCGTCCCGACTTCTGGTTGCTGGGCGAGATGATCCACGGCGACTACCGGCGCATCGTCAACGCAGAGATGCTGGACTCTGCGACCAACTATGCGTGCTACAAGGGCCTGTGGTCGAGTCTCAACGACGGCAATTATTTCGAGATCGCCCATAGTCTAGAGCGCCACTTTGGTGCGGGCGGGATCTATCGTGGCTTGCCGTTGTATGCCTTTGTCGACAACCACGATGTGAGCCGCGCGGCGACGATCCTCAGGGACCCAGGGCACTTGGAGATCCTCTACTTGCTGCTGTTCTGCATGCCTGGCGTGCCGTCCATTTACTATGGCAGCGAGTGGGGCTGGACCGGGCGCAAGGAGGATGGAGACGCCGCGCTGCGTCCGACACTGCAAGGTCCGGGGAGTGATCGGGAAGGAGCTTCGTCGTCGCTGGAGGCCGCGATCTCTGCCATGGCCCACATGCGGCGCGCTTCACCTGCCCTGCGTCGTGGCAACTATCAACAGGTAGCCGTGCAATCGGAGCAATTGGCCTTTGTCCGGGAAAGCCAGGAGGAGTCGGTCTTGGTGGTGCTCAACAGCGCCTCGACGCCGAGCGCGTTGGAGCTGCGCCTTCCGTGGCGGCAGGGGGAGCTGGTGGATCTATGGCGTGGGGCCGAGACTTTGCCGGTGGAAGGCCATGGCGTGGCATTGTGGGTGCCGCCGCGCGCCGGGCGGGTGCTGCGCTGGCGACGGCTTTGATGGGGTGTGCTCGCTTCCGGCGGTGAATTGCGCCGTGGCGCTTGGGCAGTGGGCCAGGGCCTTTGCCGGTGCGGCACGGCACCGAGCTGGTGTCATCGGAAGGGCGCGTTCACCCTCTGGGACAGCCGCGGCGAGGGTCTCGGTCAGGCGTCTTCGAGGCGGAAGCGGTAGACGATGCGCACTTCAGAGACGACGGCCTCACTGCCGCGTAGGGCTGGCTTGAATCGGTAGCGGCGCACGGCGGCGATGGCCTCTTTGGCGAACGCTTCATCGACGTCATTGACGACCCTGACCGACACGACGCGTCCGTCCGTGCCGACGGTGACGAGGAGGATGACATCGGCCTCGATCCCGGCCGAGGCGAGCTCTCTCGGGTAAGTGGCCTTGACCTTGCGGTTGTAACGCTGGTCGGGTTCAGCTTGCCGGTCTAGGGTGGCCCTGGCGACGGGCTTGGGCTCGGGGGGCGGTGGCGCTACCTCGCGGCGCGCCGTCCCTTGCCCGCGGCCCGTGCCGCTGCCGCCGGTGACGCCCGTGCGTCCGCGCTGGGCCGAAGGCTGCGCGATGGATTGGGCCGAGAGATCGCCAGCGAAACCAAAGTCGGCGAAGTCGGCAAAGGGATCACCCTCGCCTTCGGGCGCAATGGGGGCACTGTCGGGGAGGGGCTGACGGCTGCGCTGGCGAATGCGCTGTGGCGGCGGCGGCGGTTCTGGGGGGGGCGGCGGTTCAGCCATGGCCACCTGCACCTCCTCGGGCGGCGCCTCTTCCTCAGCGTCCGGGGGGGGAGGGACCTCTTCTTCTTGCTTGACCTCTTCGACGACTTCCTCTTCGACGACCTCCTCCTCCTTCAACTCTACCGTCGCCTCAACGATCGCAAAGGCGTCGGCACCGGGCGCGTGGTAGGCGATGAGGTAGCCATCAAAACGCTTGTTGGTTGCCACAGCGCTTGCCGAGAAGGCGGCGATGATGTGAACGAGGACTGCCAGGGACAACCAGAAGACCTCCCACGAGAGCTTCTGCCACGGGGTGACCGTGGTGGTAAAGGGCCGATCCTCCGTCGCAGGTGCAGGGACGCTCTGGACGGCGACGCTTTGCAGTGAGGGGCGAGTCATGGTGGTGGCTGAGGGGTAAGATCCTGATGACATGGGTTTTACCTAGGGCGTTGCTGCCATCGTGCACATTCCTGGAGCCGAGGTTGTTCCAGGAAGATCCCAGGTAGTACGAAGCGCGGGCCTGAGAAGATTTTTGGTAAGCGCTGCCATGAGCTCCGGTGCGAGCCACCTTCCAGGCCGGCATCCCTCCAACCCTGGGCAGGACGATTAAGATTCCTGGCCAGAGCGTTGGTCATGCATTGGGGTGGGGCTGCTGCCTTTGGGCGGGGCGATCGCGGCCGTAAGCCGTGGGCAATGGGTAGACAGAGCGGGGCCCGCTGTCAAGGGCTGCGCGAATCCACCCTCCAACACCAAGTCTGGCAGGGGGCTAGGTCCCTGCGATGCAGGGTGGTGAGGGCGTCCTTGGTTTCGTGAGCACGCAGCCGACCAGGGGGGATCGTCCAGGCTACGCGGCGACGCACCCAAGTCGAAGCAGCGCATGCAACGTGGCGCCTGGGTAGCCGATGACCACGGCAACGTTGCTGGCACGCCATCGCGTGGGATGGGTCTTTGCGCCGTTGGCAGTGGACGCGTCACGGGAAAAGATCGCCGAGGTCTTGCGCACGCCGTCTCCGCTTCGGGATCATGAGAGGAATCGGCAGCAGCGCTAGTGGCAGGCGGACATGGAGGTGGGCGGCCCGCGCGCCAGGACCTCATCCCCCGGCCCCCCAGTCAGGTGTGATGGTGAGTTATGTTATTGTATTTATAGGGGTTTGCTTGCGTTTCGGAAAATAATCGTTTTTGTGAAACCATTCGCCCTCGACTTGTGTTTATAGCGCCGTTGGGTCAACCTGGGATGAACAGGAGGTTGTGATGGCCAAAGAGATCCCTTCAGCGGCAACCTTGCCCGCGTTAATTGCTCGACTCGAGGCGGCCGTGGCGCGCGATCCTGGTGCTCGCGTCCCGCGTTTGGAGCTGGCGTTGGCCTACTGGGCGGCAGGTGATCAGGTGGCCTTTTTGCACCACCACCGCTTGGCTTCCCTCGCCACGGGTCCAGCGTCGAGTCGTCAAGGCGAGCGCTTGTGGCAGCGCTGCCAGCAGGTCTTGGCGCGCCTGTCCCAAGCGGCGGCGGTCTTCTCGGTGTCGACCCTGGCGGCTTGCGCCATCGGAGGCTGTGCCCCGGCGGCGGCTGAGCCGCCGCCGTCGTTGCTGGTGCCGGAGGGGCAGGTGGGCTCGGCGGAGCCGATCTCGGCGGGCACCATCCACGCCAAGTATGCCGTGCGTGATCCCGTTTATTTCGACGAGGATAAGATCGGGGCAGGTGAGGCGACCCCTGCCGTGCCGGGCACGGGGATCATCGAGGGGGTCGTGGGGCCGTACCCGCCGGTCCATGCCAAGTATGCCGCGCCTCCGCCCGTGGACGGGTTGGGCGTGATCGCGGTCCCTGCGCCGGTCATCGAGGTGGTTGATCCGGTTGCCCCGGTGGACGAAGCGCCTGAGGAAGAGGCGCCGGGCGACCCGGCGGTGGTGGATCCCCAGGTGCTGCCAGCGGTCCAGCCCCCACCGACATCGTACCGCAAGTATGGGGTGCCCAAGCCGCGTTATATGGTCCCCAGGCCCATTCCGTCGCGGTTGGGAGTGGAAGGGGAATGATGGCATTGCGGTCGCTGGAGTGAGCGTTGTCGGAAGTCGAAGATGGAGCTTATGAGGGGGTGCTGGCGGCGGCGGTCATCGAGCTGACCAACCGCTGCAACTCGCGTTGTCTTCACTGTGCCTCGAATTCTGGGGCGGCGCGGGTGGACGAGCTGCCGACGGCGCGGTGGCTGACGTTGATGGAGGAGCTGCGCGCCTTGGGATGCGAGGAGGTGACCCTCATCGGCGGTGAGGTCTTTCTGCATCCGGATTGGTTGGCCATTGCTCAGCGGGTGGTGGACTTGGGGGTGGGCTTGAGCATCGTGACCAATGGCTTATTCATTGGTCCGGAGAAGATGGCGGCTTTGCTGAGCTTGCCCTTGTTGCGCTTGGGGGTGAGCTTGGATGCGGCCGATCCCGTCCTCTACCGCCACATCCGTGGGGTCGATGGCTATAGTCAGGCCCTCGATTTCATCGACCGTTTCGTGGCGACGGGGCACGCGCCGGTGAACGCCGTCACCACCTTCACTCGGCTCAACGCGGGGCACTTCGAGGCCATCGAGCAGGTGGTGCGGGGCTTGGGGGTGTCGTGGCAGATTCAGTTTGCCCATGATGTCTCTGAGCGTTTTACCAGTGAGATGCTCTTGAGTCCGGACGATTTTCGCGTTTTGTGTGGGAAGATCGGTGATTTGGTGTTGGCGGCCGAGCTCGATGGTCGGCAGTGGATCGTGCCCATGGACGATTTTGGTTACTTTCCATTGGACCCGTTGCATGCGCCGATTCATGCGCGGTGGTCGGGCTGTCAGGCGGGCTTGCACATCATTGGGGTGCGGGCCAACGGCGATCTTTTGGGCTGTCTATCCTTGGGTGATCCCTTTATCGAGGGCAACCTGCGAGAGCGGTCGTTGGTGGAGATCTGGCGCGACCCGGCTTCCTTTGCCAAGCTGCGCCGCAAGGGTGGCCGGCTGGAGGGGAGCTGCGCGGCATGTGACAAGGCTGAGGTGTGTCGGGCTGGGTGTCCTTGCATGGCCTACGCGTCGACGGGGGACATTTACGAGAATCACTATTGTCTGCGGCATTTGGAGCGCCAGGAGCTGCTCGCCTTGTTGGTCGACGAGGATGCTGGCTGAGAGCGCGCTAGGTGGCGCACAATGGCGGCGCACGAGGTGCGTGTTATCGGCACTTGTGGGAGACACCAGGCCCATGTTGGGCGCTTGATTGTGCCCGTGGCGCCACAGATGAGGTGAGGAAGATGCGAGGGGTGACGGCGGTGCTGCTTTGGGTGGTGGGGCTGACGGCGATGGCGTGTGACGACGCGGGAGGGCAGCGCGTTTGCGAGCCCAAGGGTTGCGCTGTTTTGGGGGTGCAGTGCGGTCAGCACGATGATGGGTGTGGGGGCCAGGTACAGTGCGGCTCCTGCGGCGACGCTTTTCGCTGTGAGCAGGGGCAGTGTGTGCCGGGTGAATGCACGGTGACGACCTGTGACGCCCTAGGGGTGAGCTGCGGCGCGCAGGACGACGGCTGCGGCGGAGTCCTGGCCTGCGGTTCCTGCGGCCCTGGCTTTCTCTGCGAGGCCGGCGCGTGCATGCCCGGGACGTGTGAGCCCCAGGGCTGTGCCGTCCAGGGGGTGACCTGTGGCGCTGTCACCGACGGCTGCGGTGGCGTGACCCATTGTGGCGACTGCGACCCCGGCTGGCTGTGTGACGAGGGGCAGTGCCAGCCCGCGGTGTGCGTCCCCGCGACCTGTGACGATCTTGGCTTGCGCTGTGGGGAGGCGCCGGACGGTTGCGGCGGCACCCTGAGCTGCGGTCCCTTCGAGGAAGGCGGGCTCTTTGAAGATCAAGATTTCGTCATCCCCAGCGACGCCGAGGCCGGCGACACGGTCGGCGTGGTCCGGCTTTTTCCGACCCTGTGGGAGCTGACGCCGCGCTTTTCGTGGACCACCGTTGCGGACCCGCGCTTTGCTTTGGATCCACAGAGTGGGGGCGTGACGCTGGCCTCGGTCGCCGATCTCAGCCCTGGGAGCATCGCGCTGGAGGTGCGCGCCGAGGTCGGCTGTTGGCGCGACACGGCGCGACTGCAGGTGCAGGTCCTGGATGCGGCGGAGGTGGTCTACATCGACCCGTCGGCCACGGGCGGCGAGGCGCCTGATGGCAGCCGCGCCCGGCCCTTCAGGCAGTGGGAGGGCATCACCTGGCGCGCCGGCAAGGCCTACCTGCAGCGGCGCGGCACGCGTGCCGTGGAGAGCGCGCAAGTGGCCATTGGCGCCAATGACGTCTTGCTCGGCGCTTACGGGCAGGGGCCGCGGCCCGTCATCGACTCGAGCGCCCAGCACGGCATCTCGGGGTGGCGCAAGTCGGGCTTGGTCGTGCGCGACCTGGAGGTCGTCTCTTCAGCGACCAGCTCGATCAACTGGTCGAGCCCGACGGACCTCTACGTGGTGGGGGTCTTGCTCCACGGGGGCACGTGGGGGATGCGCTTCACGGGCGATCCGTCACCTCAGGGCATCCGCGTCATGTGGAGCGAGGTCCACAGCACGGGCGACGACGGCTTTTTCATCCAGAACGCCGAGGACATCGAGCTGGGCGCGCTCTACGTGCACAACGTCAACACCCACTGGCAGCCGCCAGAGACCCCGGAGAACGTCGCCGCCGGGGACGGGATCCAGCTCCACCGGGTGCATCGCTTTCACGTGCACCACAGCCGCCTCGACCGGACGAGCACGGGCAACAAGTTCGCCCTCATTGCCAACGAGTGCAGCCATGGGATCATCGAGCACAACGTGATGTCCGGCCCGAAGCTGACGCCCGTGGGGGGCGCGACGGTCTACCTCGGCGGGACGCCTCTGACCTACGCGACGGTGTTGCGCTACAACACTTTCCTCGGGCCAGCGCCGACGGCGCTCTACAGCCACCTGGCGGATCTCCAGGTCATTGGCAACCTCTTCGTCGGGATGCCGCGGGCGGTGTGGACCAACGGCACGGCGGCGCTCTGGCACAACGTCTTTCACGACGTGGAGCTGGCGGTCAATGGCGGCGGCACCTTGCAAGTGCACAACAACATCTTCTCGCTCTTCGAGGCGCAGCGCGCCTACGGTAGCGTGGGCGACCTCACGCACAGCCACAACCTCTATCGCCGCGATCCCGAGATCGAGGGGGCGAGCGTAGGCGATCCGCGCTTCGTCGATCCAGCGGCCTTGGACTTCCGCTTGCTCCCTGATTCTCCGGCCATCGATGCCGGCTTGGATCTGGGCGTGGCGGTGGATCGCATGGGGACGCCCATCCCTCGAGGGGCCGCGCCAGACATCGGGGCCTTCGAGCACCGCTGAGGTGGGCTGGCGATTGCCCCCGCACGGGGGCGCTGGACGGCGTAAGGGGTACGCCTGGTGGACGTGGATCTCAGAGATCGATGCGGTGTCGCAGCTCGATGGTTTCCGGAATGGTGTCGGGATCGACGTCGATGGTGACGCTGAGGATTTCGGCGTTCTTTTTGGTGTACCAGCGGAGAAGGTTCTGGTAGTCGGGGTTGTTGCGCCGCAGGTAGGACGGGATGTCCATGGGGATGAACTCGATGACTTGCTCGCCGGCGAAGACGCGGCTGAAGTGGAAGCCGTTTTCCCAATTGCCCGTCTGGGTGGCGTCGGGATGGGTGGCCAAGGGGCGGGTCACGATGCTCTCGCCGCTGGGATCGGTGTAGCGCACGAACCATCCCCATTCGATATCTTGGCCGTCGAGGCGCGCGCCGTTGCTATCGTAGACATCGAGGTAGCCGCGAACGGTGCTGCAGGCCTTGACCGTCTCTTCGGAGTCCGAGGGCAAGTGGAAGCTGAGGCGAAGGTCATCGTTGCTTGCGGCGACGTCGAGGATGGCCGGGAGGCGCTCGTAGGAGATGAAGCCGACGAGGTGCTCCGTGGTTTCGCCGCGGCGGTCGAGGACGCGGACTTGGTGCGCGTCGCGGCTGACCTCATCGAAGCGGACGCTGCCGTGGGTCCCGGTGTAGGCGTGGGCGAGCTCGTTGCCTTCGGCGTCTTCGAGGGTCACGAGGGTGCAGGGTGCGCTGTAGACGGCGTCACAGCCCATGTAGCCACCAGCGCAACGGAGCACGCTGACGGAGACGCTGCGGGTGGTGGCGCTGGGAGTGGAGACGCAGAGCCAGGGCATCCAGAGGCAGGCCCAACCGCCGTCGGCTTTGCCATCGACGCTGCTCAGGTCTTCGCACGCGCTGTCGACGATGAGGGCGGCCGTGGGTTCGTGGCAGCTCTCGGCCGGGGTCTGATCGGGAAAGCAGGCGGCCAGGTGGGCGGCGGCGGCCTGGCAAGTGTCACTCGGGGTATTGTCTTGCTGTGTCTCCGTGTCTTCGGCGCAGGCGGCGAAGAGCAGCATCGTCACCAGTGAGCCCAAGATCCATCGCGATTGTTTCATCATTTCCTCCATGCTGACATCGTTTGTAACACATCGGAGATGATTCCTAATAGAACGCGTCGTTGGCTGTCAATGAAAAGCGGTCGTCGCGGCCGCATTTTCGCCTCTCGGCCCGCATCCTGGCGCTTCAAGGGTGCAGCATGATGACGGGCCTGAAGCCGGGCGTCTTGAAGTTTTCCGAGGGCAGGTCACTGCCTCGGGCGGCCGATCGGGTATCGCTGGCGGTGTAGGCCCAGCTACCGCCACGTTGCACCTTGTGGGTCCCCGTGGCGGGTCCGTGCGGGTCGACGGTGTCGCTCAGATCGTAGGGTCCGTACCAGTCATGGACCCACTCCCAGACATTGCCGTGCATGTCGAAGAGGCCCCAGGGGTTGGGCGCCTTTTCTGCGCCGGGGCGCACGCCAGAGCACTTGGGGCCGTTCCACTCGGTGGCGTCGATGCAGCCATGGTATGTGACTTCGGCGTTGCCACAGTACCAGGCGAGGGCATCGGCTTTGGGGTCTAGGGGGTCGCACCACAGGTGGGTGAGGTTGCCCGTGGGCAAGGCGGTGGTGGACCCAGCGCGGGCGGCGTATTCCCATTCGGCTTCGGTAGGGAGGCGGTAGCCGCGGCAGTCATAGGGGGAGGCGCCGCGCGGCGTGCATGCGACCTGCCCATAGGTGCCGACACAGTCATAGCAGAGGGGAACTTCCTCTTGGTGGGAGCGGATGTTGCAGTAAGCCGCGGCCTCGTGCCAAGTGACGCTGTGGACTGGGCAATCGTCGCCACAAGCCGAAAAGAACGAAGGATTATAACCCATGATGCTGATGAAGTCCTGCTGGCTGACTTCCGTGTTGGCCATGCAGAAGGGCTGTTTCAGGGTGACTTCTCGCTGGGCTTCTTCGTCTTTGTGGCCTCTTTCGTCGGGGTGAGAGCCCATGAGGAAGGTCCCGGGAGGGATCAAGGCGTAGCCCTCTGGGCAGCGGTGGCACTGTGCGTCGAGGCACCAGGCATTGGCTTCGCAGGCTTCATTGCAGCCGCCGCAGTGGAGATTGTCCGTGCGGATGTCGACGCATCTGTCGCCGCATTGAAGCAAGGGGGCGTAGCAGGTGGGGAGTTCCTGGGCGATGTCCTGAAGTTCTGGAAGATCAGGGACTTCCTCGGCGTCTGGGCTGAGCTCGGTGGTGTCGGGCTGGCTTTGGTCGAGGGGTGGGTCTTGGTCGAGGTCGTGTGGGTCTTGGTGATCTTCAAGACCGTCATCGTCTTTCAGGTCTGGCGAGACCTCAGCGGGCTGATACGCAGCCGGGGGCGAGCAGGCCAGGGCGAGGGCGCACAGCGCCGCCAGGGAGAGCAGGGCCGGGGAGAGTGAGCGACGTTGGGTACGCATGGGGTCGTTCCGGCAAGGTGCAGGCACAGAGGTTGGGTGGGGGTGGCTCTGCCAGGGCGTCGCGTTTTCAGCTCTCTGGGTCGCAGACCATCTCGGTGCAGCTCACCACGGGACCGCTCTCGCAGGTGCAAGTGTTGCAGCCGTCGCCGGCGGGGAAGGAGGCGCCGACTTCGTAGAAGCGACCCTGGTGTTCACAGACCTCGACGCAGGCACGCAGCGTACACACCACCTCACCGCCTTCGTTGCAGACACAGGCGTTGCAGCCATCGGAAGAGGGGAAGGTGTCGCCGACCTCATAGACGCTTCCCTCGTGTTTACATCCTTGGACGCATGCCATCTCGGTGCAGGCGACGGCGCCGCCCTCACCGCAAGTGCAGGTGTTGCAGCCGTCGCTGGCGGGGAAGGTGGCGCCGACCTCGTAGCTGCTTCCCTCGTAGTTACAACCTTGGACGCATGCCATCTCGGTGCAGGCGACGGCGCCGCCCTCGCCGCAGGTGCAGGTGTTGCAGCCGTCACTGGCGGGGAAGGTGGCGCCGACCTCGTAGCTGCTACCCTCGTAGTTACAACTTTGGACGCATGCCATCTCGGTGCAGGCGATGGCGCCGCCCTCGCCGCAGGTGCAGGTGTTGCAGCCGTCGGCGGCGGGGAAGGTGGCGCCGACGTCGTAGAAGCGTCCCTGAGCTTCACAGACCGGAGCGCAGTCGCGGAGGGTGCAGTTGAGGATGCCAAAGTTGCTGCAGACACAGGTGTTGCAGCCATCGGAAGAGGGGAAGGTGTCGCCGACATCGTAAAGCACTTCGCCATAGACACAGACCCGGTTGCAGTCGATTTCGCTGCAGCTCACCACGCCCTCGGCCTCGCAGCTACAGGTGTTGCAGCCATCACCGGCGTGGAAGGTGTCGCCGACGTCATAGAAACGGCCACCGTGCACACAGATGGGGACGCAATCCCGGAGCGTACAGAGCACCTGGCCACCTTCGGCGCAAACACAGCCGTTGCAGCCATCGGGGGAGGGAAAGGCGGCGCCAATTTCATAGTAACGTCCTTCGTAACTGCAACCCGGCAGGCAGGCCATTTCGGTGCAGCCGATGGCGCCGTTGGCAGAGCAGGTGCAGGTGTTGCAGCCATCGGCCGCAGTGAAGGATTCGCCTGCGGCGTAGGTCTTGTCGCCGACGACGCAGACGCCGTCCTCGTTGTCGCAGGCCGGCATGAGGAAGGCGAGGGCGATGATGGCCGAGAGGAAAATGAGGCTTTTCATGGGACGCGCTCCCGTGGCATGAGAGGTGAGAGGGGCCCGGTGTGCGGCGGAACCCTCGTTTTGTGCTCTGCACCAAGACTAACGAGATCGCAGCCTTATGTCCAAGCGACTTGCATTTTTTCGGTGTCTCGTGCCAGCAAAGGCCCGATCCGGAGTGAGAGGGCTATCCTGGGTAGACACGCGCCGGGCGTTGGAAAGCTGAACTTATTTTGCTTATATAAGGAGGCGCCGTGATCGTTCACTGCGTGTCCCAACCTGCTTGCAATGTGGAGGACAGAGATGCCGCAGGAATTCAAGGCAGGGTGTAAGCGTCCGGAAGTGAAGAAGACGCTCCCTGCGCCCGAGAACGTCGGCGTTGCGCCGATTCCAAAGGAGGAGAGCATGATCAGAGTCGGAAAAGCCGCCCCGGACTTTTCGGCAGCGGCCTTTTTTCAAGGCAAGTTCGTGAATGTCTCTCTGAGTGAATACAAGGGGCAGTGGGTGTCCCTCTGTTTTTACCCAGGTGACTTCACCTTCGTTTGAGCGACGGAAGTAGCAGCAGTTGCTGCTAAGCATGACGCTTTCCAGAAATTGGGTGTCCAGGTACTCTCGGTCTCCGTCGACAGCATTTTCGTCCACAAGGTGTGGAATGACAACGAGCTGTCCAAAATGATAGGCGGCGACATTCCCTTCCCCATGCTCTCCGATCAGGATGGCAGCATTGGGAGGCTGTACGGCATTTGGGATCCCGACGCTGGCGTCGAGACCCGGGGCCGCTTCCTCATCGACCCTGACGGGATCGTCCAGGCCTTTGAGGTCTTGACGCCGCCGGTGGGGCGCAACGTGGCTGAGACCCTGCGCCAGATTCAGGCTTTCCAGTTGGTCAGGGAGAGCAAGGGGACCAAGGCCACGCCTGCAGGGTGGAAGCCCGGCAAACAGGTGCTGGAGCCAGGACCTGAGCTGGTGGGCAAGGTCTGGGAGATCTGGAAGGTCGATCAGGCTTTCGAGTAGCCCTCATGGTGCGGCGGCGGCGCGGCTGCCGCCGCAGGGTGACCCGAACGGGGCGTGGACAGCGCGCCGCTGCGGACGCTGTGACCCTTGTCGGTGTGGGCGAGCGAATCACCTCTCGGGGCGACGAATGATGCCGATCCCACCACAGAGACCCCATCCGGGGATGTCACCGGCACTCAAGATGTGCTCCACTTCGCCGACAGAGATGGGGCGGCCCTCCATGGCGACGAAGTCGAATTGGCGGTCTTCTCGTGGTGGGTGGACCAACATCGCAGGTCCGCCACTATCGCCAACGCAAAAGAAATTGTTGATTGTGACGTAGCGCTTGCCATCCACCACTTCGATGGTGCGCAAATCGATAAAAATGAATTCTTCATTGATTTCTGAAATTTGAGCGACGCGGGTCTCCTGTCCGCGCATAAAGGCCAGATGGGCTCCCTCCACCAAGAGCAAGTGTCCGCGAAGGCGGTGGAGAGGGAGGGCGAAACAGAGGTCATCGACGAATTTCGTCTCTGTCTCACTGAGCAGGTAGGCACAACTGGCGTCTGCATCGTGACTCGACTCGCACTGAAAGTCTTTGCCGTTCAGTCTCAGCGAGGAAAAACAGCCTGTCATGGCGGCGCGAATCTTTTCGTCTTTTTCGATGACGTGCCGGACGGTGAATATTTTGTAGCCATCTGCATCGCGCACCAGATAGCCCTGTCCTTTCCCGCCGTCAGAGGTCAGTTGGATGGAGGCGGCATTGCAAACGCGGCACCCATACGCATCGCGCATGCCCTGGAATGGCGAGTCATCCGGGACCTGGGCGTTGAGCCTTTGCGATGCTGCGGCCAGGCCCGAGAGCGCGACAGCCAGCAGAAGGCAAAGTAGGCACGGGCTTCTGGGCTTAGGCCATGGCTGGTCGTGGCTTTTCATGATGCGACGAAGCCCCCTTCCTGTTCGGTGCTGAGGACGCAACGCGCTCTTCACCGGTGACGGTGTGGCAATGTCACTATCCTAAAGGAATGCTTTGGGGCACGCCACCACCCTCGCCGGGGCGTGCGCCGTTGACGTTCAACGCACGCGTCGCCCTGGGCCGGTGCTCAGTACCAGGACCCCATCGTGAATGAGGGGGAGCGGCGCGTGCGGGTCGGTGTCGGGCTCCATGGCCCACAGGAGGCGGCCCTTCTCCAGGTCCACGGCCAAGACCTCGCGGTCGAAGCAGAGGACGGCCATGCCCTCGGCGATGGCGATGCTCGCCAGGGGGCTGCCCCAGTCCTCGTAGAGTTCTGCTTGGGGAAGTCCGGCGGCGGCGGCGAGGTCGAGATGCCAGATGATGCGTCCATCTGCGGGATCGATGGCGAAGAGGTGGTGTTCGGCTTGGGCCAAGAGCTGGTCGGGGGTAGCGGGCCAGAGGGTGATGCGGCGCAGCTCGCCGTTGGCGAGTCCCGGCGTGGCGTTGAGGTCGATGCGCCAACGCGCTTGGGTGTCGCCGGCTTGCCAGGCTTGGATGACGGCGTCCGTGGCGAGGTAGTCCTGGGCGATGAAGACCCTGTCGCCGAGGGTGGCCACGGCATAGTGGTGGCGGGCGAGGGGGATGGTCCAGACCCCCTGGCCAGTGGCGTCTTGGAAGTGGAGATCTTGGTCGGTGCCGGGACGAAAGTGGGGTAGGTGCCAGCCGCGCGCGAGGTGGAGGGTGCGGCTGGCGCTGGGGCTTGGGGGCGAGGTGACCAGGGGCGCGCTGTGGTCACTTCCGGGGAGGCGTTCGCCGTGGTGCGGGTCGAGAAAGATGGTGGGCGCCGGGTCGCGGCTGGCGTCGCTGATCTCGAGGCTACGCTGGCGCAGGATCAAGCGGGTGTTGCCCACCTCGATGGTGTCGTTGGCCCAGCGCAGGGCGCCCGTGCGCAGATCGTGGGCGCTGATGCCGTTGTCCGGGCGCGGGGCGATGTCGTCGGCCCAGAGGGAGAGGGGGAAGATGAGGGCTGCGGCGAAAAGCGGCGAGAGGAGGGTGGCTTTCATGGGGGCTCCTGGCGATCGCGTCGTGGCGAGGATAGGGCGCCCGAGGGCGCGCCCAGCAGGTGGTGTGGGTGTGGGCAAGAAAGCGAACACCCAGCGGCGCCGTGGGGCTTGGCCCGGCGCCGGGCACGCCTGGGGGCACGTGGTCAAAAATGTGGCGCGGGAGAGGTGGAAGAGAGTTGGGCGTTGGCGGTGGCGCAGTGGCGGGCGAGGCCTCGGCACTGAGTGCTCAGGGGAGGTCGAAGCCCAACATATTCTTGCTACACTCGTCGTACTTGTCGCGGGTGAGATCGCGGCCGTGTTTGGTGATGCAATGCCGGTAATCCCTCAGGCCGGTTGCGCCTCGTCTTTCTTCGATGATGCTCAGCCTCTTGAGACACCTCAGGTAGGTGTTCTGGGCGCTGACTCTCCCTTTGGGGTCGAAGACATTGACGACGATGTCTGCACACAGGGAGCAGAACTTGGGGTCGTAGGCCTCGCGGCAGGCCTGCTGGTCGAGGCTAATCTTGGCGCTTTTGAGGCTGCGGAGGCAGGAATCGTCGCGGTAATGCATGCCAGGACACTTGCACTTGGTGTCCCCCGTTCCTTGGTGTTCTTTCTCTTGCTTGGCGGCCTCTTTGACGCACGCCTTGGCGTTCTGGATCGCCTCGAGGGTGGCGCCCTGCATCAGCTCCGTGACATGGGCCACGCACGGGTCGGTGTCAGTGCGGTCGAGGACGTTGGAAGCGCTGATGATGGTGCGACAGATGCTTTTGGCGTGGGATTGGATTTGCTTGTCTGTCGCTTTGGTGTCTGCAGTGGCTGGATCGGCGAGCAGGTTGGGGGCGGTTGCCGTGGCGAGGAGCAAAGTGGCGCAGAGAGCAAGGAGTTGGCGGCGCATGATCTTTCACCTCCTGGGGAAGGCGTGTTGGAGCCCTATTGACTGCGACTGACTATGTCCCAGCGTCGTGCCTTTGCCAAGTGGGTAGCGGCAGATGCGGCCTGCATTTTGCTCTGGGCGGCGCGCCACCTGTCGTGGTGCCGCGTGGCGCGCCTAGGGTTTTAGGGGGATGCATGCGCAAGAGGCTGAGTCGATGGCTGTGTTTAGGAGTGATGCTGAGTTGCGGTTCTTGTGCGACCGTGACTTCCGAACGCGTGCTGGAGAGCACCCAGCGACATCTGGTGGCGGCAGAGAGCGAACGCGCGTGTGGGATGGCTGAGATCACACAGGTGGGTTCCAGTTTCACGGTGCAGCGGGCCTGCACCTGTGTGCCCATGGAAGCCGTCGAGGTGCGGCGCCATTACCTCGTGCGGCGCGAGGTCAAGGGGCTGGGACCGCTGCCCATGGCCGGCTTGGGCGTCTTGAGTCTCGGCGTCGCGGCCCTGTGTGCCGCCCCTTGTGTGGGTGAAGGGGACTGTGACCTGTATCGCGCCGCTGAGCCAGACGATGCGAGGCAGTACGGCGGCGGTGTCTACCTCCTCCTTGGGGCGCTGGTGCTGGCCAAAGGGGTCGTCGATTTGGCTGTCGCCGCCGATGGCGCCGTGCGCAGCGTCGACACCAGGCAGCGCACCAGGACGGTGGAACGTCAGGTGACGGGGCCTGCCTATGCCTGCGGCGAGGTGCCCGCGCCGGATCTCTTGCTCACGGCGCGGTCCGCCGCGGGTCAGGTGCGGGTGCTGGGCCTGAGCGACGCCGAGGGTCAGGTGGTGGTGGAGGGGCAGAACCTGGTCTGGCTGTTGGGCCAGCGGGAGGCGGTCATGATACGCAGCGGGGAGGGCGGGGAGCTGGCCTTTCGTTCGCCCTTGGCGCCGGGCTTGCGCCCCCTGTGGCGCTGGATGGCGTCTCGGTCTCTGGGGGCGCCTGCGCTGCCGGTGCGGGCGGAAGTCGGACTGGAACGTTGAGGCTTTCGCCCCCCGGGAAGGGGGCCTGACGGTGCGGATGGCGCCTTGCGAGTGGTGATTTCCTGTGTAAGCTTGCCGTGGTGCTGGCGTTCACTGGGCCTAGGAGCGTGTAGATCAATGGACAAGCCCCAGCGTTCAGCAGCGCCAGCAT
>CAYVQF010000050.1:0-44906 GCA_964454015.1 uncultured Myxococcales bacterium | reverse complement strand
TCTTGGAAACCCAAGAACAACGGGGTTTTTTATTTTCTTGACCGTGGATCAGGGTGCATTGCGGGCGCGAAAGCCGTCGCACGGCGCGCTCAGCACCACAGGATCGCCGTCAGCAGCAACAGGTGCACCGTCACCGCGCCGGCAAAGGCGAGCCTGAAGGGGCCCTTGCGGGTCTTGTGGCGGATGGCCCGGGCGCAGATCCAGGCGCCCATCCAGGCGCCGCTGGCCGCGAGCAGCAGCAGGTGGCGCTCAGGGATGCGGGCGCCTGCCCGGCGCGCCTGGCGCTTGTCCCATGCGAAGAGCGCCGCCGCCAACCCATTGAGGGGCAACAGCGTGAGCAGCAGCAGGGCCCCGCCCGAGAGGGGCAGCCAGGGCAGGGTGAGCCACTGCCGGAGCAGGAACATGGCGCCCAGGTGACCGACCAGACTGTAAGCCAGGGCGACGTTGAGCAGGGCAGCGCGGGGGCGATGGGGCGGCATCTCTCTCCTTCGGTCAGCGCGGCTTGCGCCCTGCCCATTGAAGCCCAGCTCGCCGACTTTTGCACCAGGGAAGCGGCGCGCGCTTGTGCCACCGCCCCAGATTTGCTAGCGAGATGAAGGACGAGCTCGCAGCACGATGCCCGTGGTTCACAAAGGAGAGTGCGGTGTTGCAACGCAGTGAAGGGTACCTGAGCAGTGGCGAGTGGTTGCTCTATTGGAAGCGGGTGGTGTCGGCGCGGCATTTCGACCGACACAAGCGGCCGTTGCTCTTCGTGCCGGGTTTTGGCATGAACGCTTTCATTTTTGGTTTCCACGTCCAGGGGCCGTCCTTGCTCGAGGCAGCGGCGTTGGCTGGCCACGAGGTGTGGACCGTGGACATGCGCGGGCAGGGGGCCGCGCGGCCGCAGCTCGAGGGGGCGGCGCCGCCGACCATGGCCGCCTATGCCCAGGAGGATTTGCCGGCCATTTTGGGGCACATCTTGGCCCACAGCGAGAGTGAGCGCGACGAGGTGGTTGGCGTCGGGGCCTCTCTCGGCGGGGCGGTGCTCTATGCCTACTTGGCCCTGCATGAGGCCGGGACGTGCCCTCTGGGCGCCGCCGTGACCATTGGCGCGCCGCTGGTGTGGCAGGAGGTTCATTTTACCTTGGCCCTCTTGGCCGCCTGCCCGACCCTGGTCGGGGCGGTGGCGCTGCGCGGGTGGGAGGGCTGGGTGCAGGCCCTCTCGCCGGTGTTGGGGCGCACCCCCCTCTTGGACCACTACGTCAACCGCCGCCACGTGGACCCGCGCCTGGGGCCTCTGCTCTTACAGACGCTGACCTTCCCCGACCCGGCTCTGAACCGCGATCTGGTGCAGTGGGTGCGGGACAAGCGCCTGCGGGTGAGCGGTGTGGACGTGGCTGAGGGCTTGCGCCCGGTGACCCTGCCCCTCTTGGTGATCATGGCCAACCGCGACGGGGTGGTGCCCGCCTCGGCCGTGCGCTCCGTGGAGCGCTACTGGGGCGGCGCGGCGCCGTCCTTTCTCCAGGTGGGCACGGCCGAGGACTGGTACGCCCATGCGGATCTTTTCATCGCGCCCGAAGCGCCGACGCGGGTCTTTGCCCCCATGTTGGCGTGGGTGCAGGCGGTGGACCCCGTGGCCGGCTGAGGCGGGCGCGCGGACGGGGGCGCTAGCGCTGGGTGCGATTGCTGGGGATATTCAAGAGAGAGCATAGCATCTCGCCTATCTGGCTGACGGGCAGGACGTCGTCGGCGCAGCGCCTCTCGATGACGGCGCGCGGCATGGACCACACGACGGCGCTCTCTTCGTCCTGGGCGATGACCCAGCCGCCGGCGCGGTGCACGGCTTCGAGGCCGCGGGCACCATCCTCGCCCATGCCGGTGAGGATGACGTTGATGCTGCGGGTTCTGAGGTGGGTGGCGATGCTCTGGAAGAGGTGATCCGCCGAGGGTCGGAAGCCATGGAGGGGCTCGTCTGCGGAGAGCTGGAGCGTGCCGTCATGGGCGACGGCGAGGTGGAGGTCGTCCGGGGCGAGGTAGACGTGGCCCGGTTGGGGTCGCTCGCCGTGGGTGGCGAGGGCGACGGGGAGGGTGAGCTCGGAGTTGAGCCAGCGGGCGAAGCCGGCGGAGAAGCCCTTGGCGATGTGCTGCACGATGACGATGGGCAGGGGGAAGGCGGCGGGCAGGGGGGCGAGGACGGCATTGATGGCGGCGGGGCCGCCCGTGGAGGCGGCGATGGCCACGAGATCGGCGGCGCGAGCCTGGGTGGGCGGGGTGAGGGGGCGCTGGGTGTTGAAGAGACGGCGGTGGACCCGGACCTCGGCCATCAGGCGGAGCATGCGGCGGAAGTAAGCCGCTTTGCTGTTGAAGTCTGGGTCGGCGGGTCCAGGGGGTTTTTGCAGCGCCAGCAGCGCGCCATTGCTGAGGGCTTTGAAGGAGACTTCGACCTCGTGCTGGGTGAGGGTCGTGGTGGCGATGACGATGGGGGTCGGGGTCTCGGTCATGATGCGCCGGGTGGCTTCAAAGCCGTCCATGTGGGGCATCTGTACGTCCATGACGACGAGATCGGGTTGCACTGCGCGGGTGCGGGCGACGGCCTCGGCGCCATCGCGGGCTTCGGCGACGACCTGCATCTCTGGATCGGCGTCGATGATGCGTCGCAAGAGCAAACGCGCGGTCTCAGAGTCGTCGACGAGGAGTACGGTCTTCATGAAAGAGGGCGTAAGGGGCTAACGATGAAAGGGGTGGTTTGGGGAAGGTCCCCGCTTGTTCCCGGGCAATCTTACGGCATTCAAGGCTTTTGGCAATTCAACTATTGAAGTTGTTCGCCCACTTCTCAGGAAAGCTGCGCAGCGCGGGCGAATTGGTCTATGATGTGGACCTTCTTGCGCCGTCGGTCATGGGGGCCGTTCTCGGGGCAGGGGCGGCGGACGGGAGAGACAGGGCGCGAGATGGGCAAGGACAACGACGGCCAAGGGCGCGACGAAGGTCAAGCTCTCAGCGAGGAGACTCAGCCCGGGCTTGCGCCGCGGCGCGGCGCGGCGCCGCCCTTGGCGCGCCTGGGCGCTGGGGATCGTGGGCGGGTGCGCTCTTCCGCGTCCCTGGCGCGTGCTGATGTGGCCGGCGGCAGCGATGACAGCGCTTGGCTCAGCGATGATCTGCGGGCGGTGGATCTCCATGGCGCGCCGTCATCACCGGCCTTTGCGGCGGTGGTGTCGGGGTCGGCGGCGCCCTTGGAGGCGGTGGACCTCTCTCAGCGCTCTTGGCCGGCGATGCCGTCGGCCACGGCGGCCGGGCCTGTCGGGGACAGCGAGGAGCTGGAGCTGAACGAGAGTGATCTGGAGCCGCTGTCGGAGTTGTTGGAGGTGGCCGGGACGCCGTCGGTGGAGGCGCTGGCCCTGGAGGCCTGGGAGATCGAGGAGAGCGTCGCCCCGGCCCAGGCGCTGGCCCATTTGGTGACCCTGCTGCGTCGGGCCGGGGCCATGCCCCAGGGCACGCACGAGGGGAGCACTTCGGCGCAATTGCGCCAGACTTTGGTCGAAGACCTGGATCCGGCGCGCCTGGACAGCCGGACGCTGCTGCATCTGGCCTATGCCGTCGTCGCATCTTTGCGCCAGGCGCGCACGCCAGAGCACGGGCGCGAGGCCCATTTGGTGGCCGAGGCGCTGATCGCCTATGACGAGAGCTTTTTACCGGCCTATCAGGACCTCGTCGCCGCGGCGCTGGCCGAGGGTGACGCCCAAGCGTTGCGGTGGTGGTGGCGTCGTTATGCGGCGGCCTATTTGCGGCGCGTTCCAAATACCATCGGACCTGGGGAGCCCTGGTGGACCCTGCAGGCCCTCTCTCTGACCCTGCGCTGGTACGATGGTGAGGGCGCGCCTGCTGCTCTCAACGCGCTCTGTGACGCTGCCTTGGCCGCTGGCAACGATGGCCGCTTGCCCCACTTGCTGGCCCTGTGGATGGGGGCGCGCCAGGGCGATGGGGCGCAGTGGCTGTGGGCACTGCAGCGCATCATCGCGCGCCACGATGGGCCGCTGGCCACGGCGTTGGCTTTGGATTGGGTGTTGGCCGTGTGGCATGGGGGCGACGTGGCCAGCGCGGTGCAACACGCCGAACACTTGCTGAGCGGGCCGCGCCACGGTGCCTTCCCGCTGGCACTGCAGCCCCTGGCGTGGCGCGCTGGTGCCGTGGCGCTGGAGATCGACGTGTGCCGGGCCCAAGTGGCGCGCTGGGTGGCCCTGGGCCAGAGCCCTGGGCTGGACGGGCACGAGCAGGCGCGGCTGCGCAGCGGCCTCGCGGCGCTCTTCCTGCGTTTAGCCGAGCTGCACGGCGAGCGGGGCGACGCGGCGCGGGTGGTCGCGGCCCTGGACGATGGCTTGACCATCGAAGGGCAGCAGCCGCTGCTGCTGTGGACGCGGATGCAGTGCGCGCGACGCAATGGTGACCATCAGGGTGCCAGTGCGGCCTATGCTGCGCTCCAGGGGAATGCGTCATTAGGGCATGGGCGCTGGTTTTGGGCGCTGGACCACGGGCTGTGGTTGGCCAGCAGCAACGCGCGCAACTTGGCGGACGCCGAGGAAGCCCTGGCCTTGGCCCAAGGTGAGCCGCGCATCGCCTGGGCAGCCAGCTTGGTCCGCGCCGTGTTGTTGTTGCGCCGGCGGGCGTGGGAGGACTTCGTCGAGCTGGTGGATGGGTGCGTCGAGGCGGGGGTGCCGAATCTGCTCGGGGCCTTGGTCAGCAATGCGTCTCTGTTGCGGGGCGATCTCCTGGAGAGCATGGGGGCGGCGCCCGACGTGGCCTACGCCGTCTATGCCGCCGGGCAGCCACAGGATGCCTTCGAGTCGCGGGCCCTCTTCTTTGGCATGGAGCGCACCGCCGTGCAGAGCGGTGCCTACGGCGAGCTCGCGGCGGCCTGTGCTGGTCAAGGCGCGGCGACGACGGATCGCTTGGTCAGCAGCACCGCTTGGTGGAAAGCCGTGCAGCTCATGGAACGCGCGCGCGGAGACGACGCAGCGGCCCTCGGCCATTGTCTGCGCTACCTCGAGCTGGACCCTACGGATCCTCAGGGCTTGCGCGCGCTGCTGCGCCTCTACGGGCGCTTGTGGCGCGCCCAGGGCGAGCCATCCTGCCTCAGCGACGCCGTGGCCGTCATCGACAGTGCTGGGCCCCACATCGCCGCGCCAGAGTTGCAACGGGAGATCTATCAGTGGCGCCTGTGGTGGAGCGCCTGGGTCGGCAAAGCGGCGGACCAGGGCTTTGGCGCGGCCCTGGTTGCGCTCCAGGGGGAGGGCAGCGACGCCGAGAGCCTGTGGTGGTTGAGCCGCCACTTCTACCTCACGCGGCGCGACTGGAGCGCCGTGGTGGAGGCGGCGCGCGCGTTGCGCGGGGGTGCAGTAGCGCTGCGCCGCCATGCGCTCTTCCAAGGGGGGATGATCTGCCGGCTGGTGCTGCACGACAACACCCGGGCGCGGGCCTGCTTCGAGGCCGCACGGGCCGTGGACCCGGCTTGGTGGCCCGCAGCGGAAGCCCTGGAGGAGGTCTACCGGGAGGAGCGGGACCTCGAGGCGTTGACGGCCCTGTTGCTGGAAAGTGCCGATTGGGTCGAGGGGCCGGCGGCCAGCGTCTTTCACCAGCGCGTGGCCCGCTTGGCCGAGAGCCAGGAGGGGCAGGAGGCCGTCGCGGCGGCGGCGTGGCAACGGGCCATCGCGTGCGATCCCACGGCGTGGAGCGCCTGGCAGGTGCACCTCGAAGGCTGCTTGCGGGCTGGCGACTGGCCGCGTTTCCAAGCGGCTGTGACGCGCTGTATCGACGCCGGTGCGCCGTCGTGGCTGAGCCACACTCTTCGCCGGGAGCGCGCCCTCTGGGCCGAGCTGCGCCGCGAAGACGCCGTCGCGCGTGCCGATTGGGAGGCTCTGGTGGCCGCAGGCTGTGAGGACGCGACGGTGCACTTGGCGCTGGCCGAGAACTGCTGGCGCCAGGAGGCTTACGGCGCGGCGGCCGTGGCCTACCAAAATCTAGCGGCCATGAGCCAGGGGACCGTGGCTCTGGCCTACGACCGCCGCGCCGTCGCTTGCCGCGTCTTGGCCGGTGAGGCTATGACCCTTGCCGATGTCCAAGGGCTGTACGCCGCGGGTTGGGAAGCGGCCAAGGTGCGCCAGCTCCTGCGCGCCAAGCCGCCGGCGCCGGACGAGGTGGACGCCTATGTCGCGCTCTTCGAGCGCGTCCGGGCCCAGGATGGCGATGACGCCATCGAGGACGCCGTCGCCTTGGGCCACCTCTACGAGGCGGCGCAAGCGTGGGAGGCCGCCAAAGCGGCCTATGGGGAGGCGCTGCATCGCTGCCCGGGGCTGTGGCCCGCGGCGCTGGCCCTGCTGCGCGTGCTGGTGGCCCAAGGGGACCACGCGGGCGCCCTGACGCAGGCGCAGGCGCTGGCGGCGCACTTGCCGCCGTCGCCCCTGCAGCGGCGGATCTTGCAGGCGGCGGTGGGCTTCGCTTGGCAAGCCCAGGACTGGGAGCGCGTGGTGTCGTTGTGGGTGCGGTTGCTGGGCGACGCCGACGATGCGGAGCTCGGGGCGCTGCTGAGTGGCGTTGACGCCGCCAACGCGCCCATGCTGCCGCACCTCTTGGGGCAGCTCATCGACGTCGCAGGGGAGGGCGACGCGCGGGAGCGCGCCCGCCTCTTGGGGCGCTTGGTGGCGAGTGGGTGCTTGGCGCCCTATCCCGAGTTGCTGGCGACGGCCCGCGAGGCCATGCTGCGCAGCGCGCCAGAGGACGAGACCTCTCTGCGGGCTCTGGCGGCGCTGGAGGTGGGGCAGGGGCGCTACGCGCACGCTGCCGCGGCTCTGGAGCGCTTGTTGGTGCACATCGTCGCGCCCGAAGCGGTGCGCGAGACCTCGCTGCAGGCGGCCGATCTGTGGCGCGGTCCAGCGGGCAAGCCCGAGCGCGCCCTGGCCCACTACAGCGAGTTGTTGCGTCTGCGCCAGGACGACTGGCCGGTGATGTTGGCCCAAGCGGAGACCCTCCAGGGCTTGGGGCGCCATGACGAGGCGCGCGCGCTGTGGGAAGAGGTCTGTCGCAGCGCGCCGACGCCCGATCTCAGGCGCAGCGCAGCCCTCGCCCTGGCCGCAGCGGCGCGGGCCCACGGCGCGTGGCAGGAGGTCTTGCGCCAGGCCACGGCCCTGCTCGAAGTGGACGGCGACGATGACGCGGCGACGGAGCTCATCATCGAGGCGCTGCGGCACACGGGCGCGGCGGCTGGCGCTGAAGTCAACGTCGCGCCCGCGCGTTGGGCGGCGTTGCGGCGCGCCCAGAGCGCGCCACTGCGAGAGCGGTGGTGGGACGTGGCCCTGCACAAGCGGGTCGCGGTCTTGCTCATGCTGGAGCGCGGCGACGATCCACGGGCCAGGCTGTTGCTGAAGGCCGCCCGCGCGCCATTGAGCGCCTCGTCGCAGGTGGCCGGTCCCCTGTCCATATCCTGTTTGCACGCGACGGACGTCCAGGAGCGTCTCCTCGATCCGGCGGCCCGTGGCGCCATGCTGTCCTTTCTCGGCAAAGTCTCCTGGGCCATTGCTCGCGCCTGTGGCCCCGGGGTCGCGGGCCTGGTGCCGCCAGCGACCTTGATCTCCGGCTCGAACACTTGGGCGTCCCTCCAGGTGGAGGTGGAGAAGGTTGCTGCCGCGCTGGGGATGGCGCCACCGCGCCTGTACGTTCAGCCAGGGGCGGGCGTGCGCAGCGTCCTCGGCGAGGAGAGCGGGATCGTGGTAGGTGAAGAGAGCGCCCCGGCGTTGGTGGCCCGGTCTCCCGCCCTGCGCTTCGCTTTGGCCTTTGCCTTGGAAGGGATGCGCGACGGCAAGCAGGCCCTGACCGATCTCGAGCCGGCCCAGGCCGAGAGCCTCATGCGGGGGCTGATCATGGCCCTCTTCCCCGATTTCGAGCTGAGCTGGACCGCGGGCGCGGGGGGCAAGGACGCTTTCTGGCAGCTCGGCGAGGCGGCGGCCAATATGGTACCGCCGCGCCGTCGCCGCGAGCTTCGTCACTGTGTGGAGGCGATGGCTGCCGAGGGCTTCGACTTCGGCGCGTGGCTGCGCGGGCTGCGCCGCTGCTCGTGGCGCAGCGCCGTGCTTCTGGGCCAGGAAGTGCCGTGGCGTGATGAGAGCGCCACGGGCGCGGATGGCGCGGCGGCGTGGCCGCCTGAGGGCGACGCCGAGACCTATGGCGAGATCTTGTCCTTTTTGTTGTCCGACGATTTCGTTCTGCTGTGGGAACGTCTCTACGGCGCTGGATCCACCCCCAAGCAGCGAGGAAGATGAGAGTCCATGACCGCCTGGATTTTTGCGCCTGAGACCCTGGATGAGCTGTGCGCGGCCATGGACGCGGCGTCGGGCCAAGACGTGCCGGCCTCCCTGAGGGCGTCGACTCCGTGGCGCGAGGGGTGCTTCGGGGGCACGCCGCAGCGCTTCAGCGCCGAGGAGGTAGACCTGCCCCCGGTGGATGGCCTCTTCGCCGCAGCTCTGGAGGCGGCGCGGGTGTCTTTGGCGGCGGTGGTGACGCCGGCCTGCGCCGCCGATGATGATCCGGTCGCCCTGGAGTCGGTGGCTGCGGCCGAGGCGGCTTACCCCGAGTCCTTTTACGTGGCCCAGGCCGCCGCGCGCTTGCACGGCGCTCGGGAGCAGTGGGCCTTGGCCGCTGGCGCTTGGCTGCGCGCCGGCCGCAGCGCCCCGGAGGCCGAGCTGGGGGCGCGCTGTAGGCTGGAGGCGGCGCGTCTTTATGCGGTGCGTCTCGGTGACTACGATCAGGCTTGCGGGATCTTGGAGGCGGCCTTGCCGCAGATGGGGGCGGCGCTGGCCGACGCCCTGTTGCTGGCCCGGGATTGTGTTTTCGAGGCCAGCGCCGAGGTCGCGCGGCGCTTGATGGCTGCCTGTGCGGCGCTGAGCAGCGGCGAGGAGAAGGCGCGTTGGTTGACCCTGGTGGCGGAAGAGCTTGGCGTCTGTGCTGCGGCGGCCGAGACCCTCGGCGAGGCGCTGACCTGGGCGCCGCAGAGCAGCAGCGCCTTGGTCGCCGCGGAGTTGCTGGCCTATCAGCGCGCGGATGTGAGCGCGCAGTTGGGTTGCGGCGCGCACCTGGCGCAGCAGCAGGATTTCCCCCGGCTGGCGGTGCTCGTGGGGCGCCACTACGTCCTCGCTGGTGACCTGGGTGGCGCCGAGGCCTTGCTGCGCGAGGCCTTGCAGCGCATGGGCTACGTCCCCGGCCTGGGGCCACTGTGTCCCTTCGTGGCCCTATGGGAGTTGCTCGCCGAGACGGGGCGGAGCGAAGAGGAGCTGGCCTTGTTGCGCTGGTTCCTGCGCCAGGAGAGCACGGGGCTGGCGGGGCGGGCGCTGGGGCGGGTGGCTGATCTCTTGACCCACCTGGGGCGCACGGATGAAGCCATCGAGGCCTGGCAAGAGGCCATCACCTGGGATTGTTGGGACGCCTATGCCTACCTGCGCCTCGGCGCCCTCTTGGCTGGCGCTCGCCGTTTTCCGGCCTTGGTGGATCTGCGTCAGGCCGAGGCTGAGCTCGTCGAGGTGGTGGACCCGCTGCGCGCGGCGTTGTTGCGGCGCGACGCAGCGCAGCTATTGGCCTTTCGCATGGGGTCCGTGCGCGAGGCGCTGGCCCTGCTGCGCCCGGAAGACGGCGACCCGCTGACGCTCTGCACCCGGGCCTGCTTATTGGCGGCGGCCGACGACAAGCAGGCGCTGGTGGCGCTGCTCGATGCGGCAGCGGAGGGTGGCGCGGCGGCGCACGCGGCGTGGTGCCGCGCTTTCGCGTCTCTGTTGCGCGAGGGGCTGGACGCCGAAGGGGCTCGCGACGCTTGGTTCGCCTTGTTGCAGGCCTCTGCCCCAGGTCTAGACTGCGCTGCCCTCTTCGTGCGCGCCGTGCATCGCTGCCCGAGTCATGCGCGGCACATGGCGCAAGTGGCCATGGAGTCGGTCTTGGCGGCCTTGGATGATCCGGCGGCGCAGAGCGTGCTGTTGCACGATCTGGGCCGTGTCCTCGAGGGGGGGGGGGAGCTCGAGGCTGCCCGTGACGCTTACGGCTGGGCCGTGTCACTGGCCCCGCAGCAGCGCGCCTCCTTGCACGCGTGGGAGCGCATGAGCCTGCACCTTGGCTGCAGTGACGAGGTCCAGGCCACCTGGTTGGAGCGCCTGCGCAGCGAGAGCAGCCACGTCGAACGCGGGGTGTGGTCCGAGCGCCTCATGGCCCTGGGCACCCAGGTCCCTTCCACTGCCCTCGACCCCTGGCTGGCCGAGCTGCCTACCAACGTCCTGTGGTGGTGGCTGCGGCGGGCGTGGGATGAGGGGCGCTGGGACGCCTTGCCCTTGGCCTGGCAGCATCTGCGGGAGCGCCTGCCGGCGGCTGAGGCCGGTGCCCTGGGGCTGTTGCTCCAGATATTGGCCGTGGCCGGCGGCATGGACCTGCCGGCGTGGGAGGGGCTGTGGCCGCTGTCCGAGCTGCAGCCACAAAATCCCTTGGTGTTGGCGCTGATTCAGGCCCATTTTCTCAGGGATCCACATCCAGAGAGCGGCGCCAGGGCGCTGGGGGCCTGCGCGCGTGGCGCCGTCACCGATGACGAGCAGGTGGTCTACCTCTCCGCCTTGGGCCGACTGCTGGCCGAGCACGGGCAGCACGACCGCAGCAGGCTCGCCCTGGAAGAGGTGCTTCGCCTCTACCCGCAACATGTCCCTTCGCTGCGGATGCTGCGCTTGGTCGCCTGGGAGGGCGGCGAGGCCAGCCGCTTGGCTGACGCCCTCGAGGCCGAGGCCGGCGTGGCGAGCGTGAGCAAAGGGGTGGCCCTGTTGTTACAGGCTGCCGAGGTGCGCCGCCGCCAGATGGGGGACATCGACGGCGCGGTGCGCGTCCTGCGCCAGGCGCTGGCCATGGACCCCAAGAACTTGGATGTCTTTCGCGCCGTGCAAGACATCCTCCGCACCCACGAGCGCCTGCGCGACCTCTACGCGGTCCTCTTGACCCGCGCCGGTGGTCTGGAGGATGTGGAAGAGCGTCGCCGCCTCCTGCTCAAAGCAGGTGAGCTGGCCTACGACCGCCTCCATGACGACGCGCTGGCGATCCAGGCCCACATGGCGGTGATCGCCCTCGACCCGAGCTTCGTCCGTTCCTATCGGGTCATCGCTGAGATCCACATCGAGAAACAGCGCTGGAAAGAGGCGCTGCGCGCCCTCGAAGGGGTGCTCAAGGTCTGTGACGATCGCCGTCTGCGGGTGCGGACCCTCTTCCAGATGGGCGAGATTTTGGCGCTCAAGATGGGCGAGTTCGCAGCGGCGGTGCGGGTGTTGACGGATCTCTGCGCCGTAGAGCCCGAGCACGTCGAGGCCCTCTCCGTGTGGGCGGAGGCGCTGTTGCAGTTGGGGCAGGAGCGGGACGCCGTGGCCGTGCTCCAGCGCTGGGCCCAGGCCGAGCGCGTGCCCCAGCGGCGCAAGGAGGTGTTGTTGCACATCGCCAAGATCGCCCGCGAAGGCCTCAACGATTGGGCGTGCGCCGAAGAGGCCGTGGTGGCAGCGCGTGAGGTCGATCCGCTCGATCTCGCGGTGACGGAGGACTTTTTGGGCGCCCTGGCGGCCCAGCCGGAGCGACGTCTGGCCTTCATCGAACGATCCATCAAGGAGTTCGCGGCCCTGTTCCATGCCAACGTCTCTCGCCCCGGGCCCCTGCACGCCATGTACAAAATGGCCCAGCACCTGGGTGACCAGGATCGCCGCTTTACCCTGGCCTCGGTGCTGTCCTTCGTCGGCGCGGCCGAAGAAGAAGAGCAGCACTTCTACCAACACACCCTGCGCCAAATGGGGCGACGTCTGCCGAGCCGCACCCTGACGGCCGAGGCGAGTCAGGGCGTGCTCTCGCAGCGCCTGCACGGCGCCTTTCTCCACCTCTTACGGCTGAGCGACGAGAGCACCGGGCGTGCCCTGCGCCACTTGGTGGGCCCTAAAGGGTCAGGCGCCAAACGCAGCCGCGTCTCCACGGGGGCGCGCCCAGAGATGGCCTTTCTCAGTGCCATCGCCAAGGCTTATGGGATGGAGCTGCCGCCTGTTTATCTCGTGGCCGAACGCGAGGAGATGCTGAAGCTATCGGCCGGTGACGAGCCGGTCTTCGTGGTCGACGCACGCGATTTTGAGCCGCTGCTGTTGCCGGAAACCATGGCGCGCGTGGCCCATGGCTGTGCCGGGATGTCCATGGGGGTGCCTTTCTATGCGGGCGCCACGGAGGGTGTTTTCCAAGCGGCCGTCGTGGGCGTGCTGCGCGCTTGTCTGCCGCAGCGCACTTTCACTTTGGCTGTCGACGAGGCCGTCAGTGATGCCGTGGCGCGCGGCACCTCGCGTCGCTCGTGTGATGCCCTATTGCCCATCGCCATGGAGGTGGCCGATTGCATCTCCAAGGACTTTTTGTTGCTCCAACAACAGGCGCTCATCGCTTCAACCCTGCGTCTGGGGATCGTGAGCCTCTTCGATCCGCGCCCGGGCTTGACGGTGGTCGCGCGCGACGGCGACGCCGGGCACTACGATGTGGTGGCGGTGATGAAGGACATGTTGCTCTTCCTGACGGGTGAGCGCTATGGCGCCATGCGGCGCGAGCTGGGGGTGGCCGTAACTTAGCGGGTGCAGGGAGAGGGGCGAGGAGCGCAGATGCGTGAGCTGTCTTTGATTGGATTCTTTGGCGCCTTGGGCGCCATGGGGCGCTACGGGATCGGGCTGGCCATGGCCCAGTGGACCACGGCGCGCTTTCCCTGGGCCACCTTCATCGTGAACGTCTTGGGTTCTCTGCTGCTGGGGCTGCTCATGGTGGCCACCATCGAGACCCAGACCCTCTCGCGGGAGTGGAAGGTGGCCTTGGGGACGGGGCTGCTCGGTGCCTTTACCACCTATGCGACCTTCTCCTATGAGACCTTGGCGCTGATCGAGGGGCAGAGCCTGCGGCTGGCCGTGGCCAACGTGGTGGCCAACTTGGTCTGTGGTTTGGGAGCGGTCTTCGCCGGGCTCGTCCTCGGACGTTTGCTCTTTCGCGCCTGAAGCCGGGTAGGTGGGGATTCGCTACGCTCGGCGTGCAGTTGGCGCATGGGTGGACCCAGTTGCTATGGCGACGCGAGACGGTTAGACTGGCGGCGTGGTGTGCTAGAGGTACAACCAGGCACTTTTGTTGGTGAGAGAGAGAGGCGATGAAAAAAGCTCGAATTCTGTTGCTCCTGGCGGTGGTGACTGTCCTTGCCGTGTGGTCTTATGCGTGCTCGGTCATGTATTCCGGTTGCTCCAACGACGACGATTGTCCGCAGGGCGAGGTGTGTCGGAAAGATACGCCTGGATCCAAGGGTGAGTGCGGCTTGCCCGCCGGTGAGTGCGTGCCCGGTGAGACTAAAGCCTGCACCGAAGGGCGCGGCCTGTGCGCGGAGGAAGGGCGGGTCAATGAGTGCTTGGCGTCGGGCGTGTGGGCCGGTTGTGGTCGGGGTCGCCTGACCTGTAGCGCGGGTTGTGTCCTGAGCGATGACGCGTGTCAGGGAACGGACTGTCGCCTGGGTGAAGGGCGCTGCCTTGACGAGGAGAGTGGGGAGGCTTGTGCCGCGAACAGCTTGTCCCTCCTCGACGACACCTGTGACGGCGTGGACAACAACTGCTCTGGGCAGGTGGACGAACATGTGGACGGCATCGGCGTCGAGTGTAGCGATGGCATTGGCGAGTGTCTGGCCCGAGGTCGAATCATCTGCACCGCGGCGGGGGCGATGGTCTGCAGCGCCAGCGCCAACCCGCCCGGGCCGCCGCTTTGCGATTGCCGTGACAACAATTGCAACGGTGCCATCGATGATCTGGCCATCAGCTTGAAGCCCGTCCTCGATACGGACAATGTCGTGAGTCGCCCTTGGGCCCTTGGGTCCCTGGGAGGACGGGTCTTCGCGGCGCAGGTCTTCGAAGACACGAGCACCGCCCCGGCGCAGCTCCGCATTCGCCTGTTGGAGATCGTCGATGGGGAAGAGGGGCCAGTGGCGATGCAGCAAGGCAGCACCTTCGTGGGCCGCGATCCTCGCCTGATCCATGTGCCGGCGAGCCCGGCCATCGGTCAACGTGAGATGCTCTATGTCACCTATGTGCGGGAAGCTGAGGTGCCGAACTACGCCCTCTTTTTCGACGAAGTGCACTACCGGATGATGGTCTTGGTCGACCAGGGCGATGGCAGCGTCGAGCTCGAGGTGGGCCCCGAGGTGTGCGCGAGCTGCGCTGAGAGCACGAGCATTGGTGGGCGGACTTGCACCACCGACGAAGAGTGTGAGCCAGGTTCCTATGGCTTCTACTGCGCCGTCAACGGCATCTGTGCCCAAGGGCGTCTGATGCTCGGTCCCGTCTTGCAGTACGACGCGGTCTATGGCTTCTGCTCGTCCTCATCGGGCGATGGCGATCAGTGCAACGACGGCCGGGACAACGACGGCGACACCCTGGTGGATGCTGAAGACGGTGGTTGCGCTCCCAACCCCGATGGTTCGCCGTCGACGAGTGAGGCGAGCTGTGCCATCGTCTTCTCCTACATCCGCGAGCGTACCTCGTGGAGTGGGCTGCGGGTCTATACGAAGAACGGGGCGGTGCACACCACCAGCCGGTCTGGCGGAAATAGCGTCGGTTCCGTTTTTGGGTTGGATCAGCCACTGGGGCACAAAACCCTGCGCATGGCCTCGGCCGGCGCTGGGATATTCTACGCGGCGACCATTGTGGCGCAACCTAGTGGCACGCTTCATGATCTCAGGGTTTTCCCGGTGCAGTCGACCCTGCGCCCGCAGGCTGGAAAACCGCAGACCGTGATCGGCAACGTGCCCGTCGATCTGCCCCACGACATCGTCCTGACTTCCCAGTTGCAAGTGAGCGTGGCCTGGTTCAAAGACGACCGTTTCCACATCCAACAGTATCGCGCCTCTGGGGACGAGCTCGTGCTCAGAAAGCCTGGGGTGATGACTGAGCTCCAAGTGATGAACGGAGAGGTGAGCTGGCTGAGCCTGCACCCCCTGTGTGCAGAGCGGGTGATGATGGCCTACGAGCGGATCAGCCCTGAGGATGGGTCACGCACGGTGCATGTGGGCCACATCAACTTGACCGAAGAGCGGGCCAGCTACATCCCGACCGAGCCCGGGGCGGGGCTGACAGGGTCGGTGCCCATGGTAAGTCATTTGCCAGGCGTCAGCACCCTCTGGGGCGCCTATGTGCCGCGAGTCGAGGGCATTCCCATGCTGACGGCGACGCCAGCCCAGCTCTCCTTTGCCCCCCTGCTGTGTGACTTCTGAGTCACCTGACTTGCGCGCGTCAGGGAGCCAGGCGGCGCGATGGGAACTCGTCGCGCCGGGCCCGAGGCCTCGGGTCGCTCGGCGCGATGCACTGCCTGTGAGCCGAAGGCAGAGGCGCTGGGACCGGCGCGGCTGGCAAAGGCTAGCGTTCGAATTTTCCTGCTGCCGCCAAGAAAGTCATCTTGGCGTTCATCTCCCGCAGACGCCCCGAGAGGGTGCGGACGAAAGTCCACAACAATTCGTAGGCCAGGTCGCGGTTCTCGCTCAGGAACTGCTCGAAGTCCTGGCGGGTGATGACCGAGAGCACGCAGCGGCGCTCGGCGATGGCGTCGGCGCTGCGGACGGCGTCGTCGATGAGGGCCATCTCCCCGAAGTAGGAGCCTTCTTTGAGGATGGCCAGGGCCTCCTCGCCGATGCCGAGGATGTTCTTGCTGATGCGGACTTCACCAGAGAGGATCAAATAGAACTTGTTTCCTGGATCGTTCTCGGAAAAGATGCGCTCGCCTTTGGCGTACTCTTCGGTGTAAGCCAGTGCGGCGACCTCTCCGAGGGCGCGATCCGAGAGGTTCTTGAACAAATAGATCTCGCGTAAGCGAGATACATCCATGACTTTCCAGGCTGCCACGCTCGGCCGTCTCCTTCGTCGTCACTCACTTCTGCCACGCTAACACGGCCTTGTCTTCTGAGCAAGTTGGGCCACGCCGCCACGGAGGCTTTCCATGCCCGCGCCCCTTCCGTCTCTGCCGAATCTCCTGCGCCGTTTCCCCCATGGTCTGAGGAAATCCCTCGGCCAGCACTTTTTGGTCGATCCCAACGTCTCCAACACCATCGCCGCCGCCGTCGACCAACCCGAGGTGGCTGGCATCATCGAGATCGGGCCCGGCGCTGGATCCCTGACCCTCGCCTTGGCGGCGCTGGGGCGCCCCATCGTGGCGGTGGAGAAGGACGGCGCGGCCGTGGCCTATCTGCGCAGCGCTTTCGCCAACCAACCCCAGATCAGCTTCATCGAAGCCGACGCGACCGAGTGGGCGCCGCCAGAAGACGAAAAGGGGTGGAACGTAGCGGCCAACCTCCCCTATAACGTGGGGACCCAGATCTATTTTCATTTGGTGGAACAGCGCCAGGTGCTCAATCGCCTGGTTCTGATGTTTCAGCGCGAGGTCGCCGAGCGCTTCTTGGCCAAGCCCCGCACCAAGGCCTATGGCATTTTGAGCATCGTTGGCAGCTACTATCACCACTGCCACCGCTGCCTCCAGGTGCCCCCCGGCGCCTTCAAGCCGCCCCCCAAGGTGGCCAGCACGGTGTTGACTTTCGACCCCAAGCCGCCGGCCCTGCCGCCCGAGATGGAACCCCTCTTTCGCCAGGTGGTGCGGCAGGCTTTCCAGACGCGGCGCAAGATGCTGGTGAACACCCTGCAAAACTATCGCGGGATGGACAAGGCAGCCTGGACGACCCTCTTCGCTGAGCTGGGCTTTTCGGCGATGGCGCGGCCAGAAGAGCTCAGCCTGGATGACTTCTGTGCCCTGACCCGAGCCCTCCACGCCCGCGCGCCTGGGGGCGCTGCGGCATGAGGGCGCAGCGCTGGCCCCACGGCGCGTGCCCTGAAGGGGTGGGCAGGACGTGGCGACGAAGGGCGGACCCGCGCCGATAGGGGGACCTAGCAGGGGCGAGGGCGCGCCGCAGGGGGCGGGGCAGGCTCGCTGGCGGCGCCGCTTCGGCGTGGGTGCGTAACATTCTTGTCGCTTGACAATGGCGGCACAAATCTCGACAACCATCGCCGTTGTGACGGAAACGTCACTTTGCTCCGAGGGGCGGCGATGTGCTCGATGTGCGTTGCCCGCGGTGACATGAAGGTGAGCGAGGGCCATGACCCGGCATTTGAGTGAAGAAGAGCGACGGCAGGAGATCCTCCATGCGGCGGCGCGTGAGGTCGCGGACCGAGGGGTGGGGCAGGTGACCATGGCGGCCATCGCGGCGCGGACCAGCTTGAGCAAAGGCGGCGTCTATCGCTTCTATGCGAACAAGCGCGAGGTGCTTTTGGATTTGTTCCGCTACTTGATGATGCGCTACGCCAGCGTCGAGCATTCCGAGGCGCTGGGTTGGGGCAAATCCCTGACGGAGACCTTGGTCTACATCACCCTGGTGCGGATGTGTGAGGAGGAGGAGGCTGACGGGCTGCGTTGGGGTGCGGTGTGGGTGCAGCTTCTGCCCGAGGCTTTGTGGGATGAGGCGTTTGCGCAGGTTCTCCACGAAGGGGAGGGCTACCAACGCCAGCGATTTGGTGCCTTGGTGTTGGACCTGTTGCGCCGAGATGGCATGCGTTTGCGCCCTGGAGCCGATCTGGACCGGATGTTGCGGGTGGGGGTGGCCTACGGTGAGGGGATGTTGTTGGCGCTGTTGTTGCGGGGTGAGCCGATGGAAGAGCTGGTGCAACAGTTTGGCTTCCTCATCGATTTGTTGATCCGAGACTTGGTCGAGACGAGAGAGGGGGGGACCTGTGAGTAGTCGCAGCGTGGCGTTGTGGGCGAAGTGGTGGCTGTGGGGCATGGCTTGCTGTCTCTTGGCAACGGGGTGCAGCGGCGAAGGGGCGCGCGCGGCCGATGAGACCACGGCGGCGGCAGTGGCGGTGGAGGTCTTGAGCGTGCAAGAGCGGGAGGAGGCCCTGACCCGCCGCTACACGGGTTATGTGCACCCGTGGCAGGCGCATGGGATTGGTTTCCTCGTTGGGGGTCGGGTCAAGTCGATTTTGGTCAAGGAAGGCGACAAGGTGGAGAAGGGCCAGCTCATCGCGACGATGGTGGCCGATGACTTTGCGCTGACCCAGAGCCTGGCGGCGGTGCACCGCGATGCCTTGGCGCCGAACTTGGAGCGAGTGCGCACCTTGGTGGAGGAGCGCGTCTTGCCGCGCAGCGAGCTGGATCGCATTCAAGCGGAGTACGACGCAGCGGTGACGCAGTGGAAACGGGCCCGACGGCAGACGGACTACGCGACCCTGCACTCGCCGGTGGACGGGGTCATTCACGAGCGGCAGAGCTCTGAGGGGCAGATCGTCGGTTCGGGGACGCCCGTGGTGATCGTGCTGGACTTGAGCCGGGTGAAGGTCAAGGTGGGGGTCACGCAGTCGGAGCTACAGTATTTTGCTCTGGGCGCGCGCTACGATGTGCATTTCCCGGGGACGGAGATCGTGCGCCAGGGGGTGGTGACCCATGTGGATTTCGTGTCGGATACCCAGACCCGGACCTTCGACGTGTCACTGGAGGTAGAGAACGGCGACGGGGTGATTTTTCCGTCCATGTTGGCGCATTTCGAGCGGGTGACCGAGCGTTACCGCGGGCTCTTCGTCCCGCTGCACGCGGTGCAGCGGGGTCCCAAAGGCGCGTTGCTGACGGTCGTGGATCCCGAGAGCGCGACCGTGGAGAAGCGTGAGGTGAGCTTGGGTGCGCTGCTTGGGGACCAGGTGGAGGTGCGGGCTGGTCTGCAGGCGGGTGAGCTGGTGGTGGTGGCCGGGCATGATTTCGTGAAGGCAGGTCAGAAGGTCGTGTGGCCATGAATCTTCCGTTGTTTTCATTGAGGAACAAGTCGTTGGTGGCCATTCTCTTGGCCCTGCTGACGGCCTGGGGTTTGTGGAACTACACCCAGATCAGCCGGCGGGAGGACCCGGAGATCAAGATTTCCGTGGCGCTGGTGGTGACCATCTGGCCGGGGGCGAGCGCCGAGAAGGTGGAGCGTCTGGTGACGCGCAAGCTGGAGGATAAGATCGAGGAGATCGGTGAGGTCGAGAAGATACAATCGACCTCGCGGGAGAACCTGTCGGTGATCGTGGTGGAGGTGGCCTTTGCTTCGGATGTGGCCATGGCGTGGCAGAAGCTGCGCAACAAGCTGGCCGAGGCCAAGGGGGATCTGCCCGAGAGCGTCATGGGGCCGGACGTGATGGATGATTTCGGCGATGTGACGAGCATGATCTGGACCCTGTCGTCCGAGACGGCGTCCTATGCCGAGTTGAAGGAGCTCGCCGAGGATTTCAAGTCGGAGCTGCGTAAGGTCGAGAGCGTGGGGAAGATCGAGGTCTTTGGCACCCAGCCCGAGGTGGTCTATGTCGAGGGGACGTTGGAGACTTTTTCGCTGTACGGTTTTTCGCCGCTGGTGATCGCTCAGTTTTTGGACTACCAGAACATCAAAGTGCCTGCGGGCAACGTGCGCACGCCCGTGCGCAACTTTCGTTTGGAACCCACTGGGGCCTTCGAGCGGGTGGAGCAGATCGAGGACGCCGTCATCGATGTGTCCCGCAGCAGTGGCTCGCCGTTGAAGGTGCGGGATGTCTTCGCCGTGCGGCGGAGCTACCGCGAGCCCCCCCTGGACCTGATGTTCACCAACGGGGTGCCCTGCGTCGGCGTCGACGTGCGGATGAAGGATGGGCACAACATCGTCCGCCTCGGGGAGGAGGTCAAGGCGGCGGCAGCGGGGTTCAGGGGGCGCCTCCCGGAGCACGTTCAGCTCGATCTGGTGCATGATCAGCCGCGGCACGTGGATGCCTTCATCAACGAGTTCATGGTGAACTTGGTGGAGGGTTTGGCCATCGTCATCGTGGTGCTCATGCTCTTCATGGGCTTCAGGACGGCGACGGTGGTGGCCGTGAGCCTGCCCCTGTCGGTGATCTTGACCTTCGCCCTGATGCCGAGCTTCGCCGTCGATCTGGAGACCGTGTCCATTGCGTCGTTCATCATCTCCTTGGGGATGTTGGTGGATAACGCGATTATCGTGGCCGACAACATTTATGCCCATATCGAGCGTGGCACGGAGCGCTACGAGGCGTGCTGGCGCGGCGTGCAGGAGATCGCCGCGCCGTTGATCACGGGCACCCTGGGGACGGTCTTCGCCTTCATGCCCCTGTTGCTGATGAAGGAAGAGATCGGCGCCTATATCCGTTCGCTGCCCATCGTCGTCTCCTTGTCTTTGGGGGCGTCCCTGTTGTTGGCGGTGACGGTGACGCCGATTCTAGCGGCGTGGTTGCTCCCCCGCACCATGGCGTCCAAGAAGAAGGTGCGCAAGACGGCGCAGCAGAGCTGGTACGGCAAGGTGATGCGGGTCGGCTTCAAGCTGCGCTATTTGGTGATTCTGGCGGCCTTGGCGGGGATGGGCGGATCGTTGTTGTTGCTCAAAGAAGTGGGGATGTCCTTCTTCCCTGTGGCCCATCGCGATCAGTTCAACGTGGACATCTGGCTGCCCGAGGGGGTGGCCCTGGACGAGACGCTGCGGGTGGCCCAAACGGTGGACGCGGCGCTGCGTGAAGATCCGGAGGTGCTGTCGACGGTGACCTACGTGGGCAAGGGTGGGCCGCGCTACTTCATCACGGTGATGCCCGAGTTCAACACCAACAATTACGCCCAGATCATGGTGAACACCGCCAGCCCAGAGGCGACGGACCGGCTGGTGCGCCATTTCAATGCGGCCATCGGTCCCAAGATGGCCGGCGCCCGGGTCTCGGCGGCCAAGCTGCTGATGGGGATTCCAGTGGATGCGCCCATCGCCTTCAGGATCACTGGGCCTGATTACCGGGTCGCCCGGGAGATCTCCCAACAGATCCAGACCATCCTCGGCGAGGTCGAGGGGACGGCCTTCGTCCGCGACAACCTGGGCAACGACGTCCCCAGTTTTCGCATCGACATCGACGCCGAGGCCCTGTCCATGTTTGGCATCACCGGCACCGAGGTGGCCCTGACCCTACTGACGGCCTTCGATGGCTTGCCCATGACCAAGATGCAGGCAGGCGATCGCGAGCTGCCAGTGCAACTGCGGATGCGCCACGGCGATCACAACCTCTCCGATGTCCTGCGCAGCCTGCGGGTGGCGTCGCAGGCCACGGGCGGCAAGGTGCCCCTGGCGGCCTTCGCGTCGGTGCACCCCGAGTGGGGACCTGGCATCATCAAGCGCTACAACAACCGACGCGCCGTGACCGCCATGAGCGATGTGCACGGTCGCTTGGCCGACGAGGTGGTACGCGAGGTCAAGCCGCGGGTGGAGTCCTTGGTCTTGCCTCCCGGCTACAACATTGAATCCTCCGGCGAGGAAGCAGAGCGGGACAAGGCCTTTGGCCAGCTCATCATCATCTTTGTCCTCATCGTGGTGGCGATTCTCTTGCTCTTGGTGGTGCAGTTTGGCTCGCTCAAGGAGGCAGTGGTCATTTTGATGAGTGTGCCTTTAGCTATCATTGGTGCCATCTTAGGTCTGTTTTTCTCAGGTAATTCTTTCTCATTCATGGCCTTCCTCGGGGTGGTGTCACTGGCGGGCATGGTCATCAAGAACGCCGTGGTCTGGGGTGAGTTCGTGCAGAAGGAGTTGCGTGAAGGCAAGGTCTTCGAGGACGCCATCATCGAGGCGGGTCGGCAGCGCCTGCGGCCGATCATCCTCACGGCGGCCACCACCATTGGCGGGCTCTTGCCCCTGGCGCTCTTTGGTGGCGCCCTGTGGGAAGGGATGGCGTGGGCCATGGTGGCCGGCCTGGCCTTCGCCACGGTGCTCACCCTGGTGGCCATCCCCATCATCTACTATGCCTTCTTCCAGCGAGGCTATCGCAAGGCGCGCAAGCGCGCTGCCGCCAAGGAGGCCGCGACGGTCGTCGCTTCCGGCGCTGCGGCGCTCCTGGGCTTGAGCCTGTTGGTGGGGGCGCCGGGGACTGCAGCGGCTGAGCATCCCATCCTGGGCTACATCGCCCAAGCCGAGGAGGCCTCGCTCATGGTGGAGGAGGCGCGGCTGGAGCTGCGGGCTGCGGCCCTACAGACCGACGCCGTCGCCGCTTCCTTCTACCCGAGCGTCTTGGGTGAGATCTCGGCGACGCGTTTGGACAAAGCCCAGACCCTGCAGATGGATGTCGCCGAGCTCGGCCTGCCCATCAGCCTGCCGGACTTCGTCCTGGCGGATCAGAACGTGTACCAGGCGCGCCTCAAGGTCACTTGGCCCATCTATGCGGGGGGCAAACGCATGGCGGGACTCCAGGCGGCACGCCACGGCGAAGCGGCGCGACGCCATGCCATGGCAGCGGTGCAGGAGGGCGTCGCCTTCGGCACGGTGGCCCTCTACGTCCAGATCCTCGAAGCCGAGGCGCGACTGGTCTTGCTGCAAGAGCGGCTGGAGGCGGAGCGGGCCCTGGTCGACATCGCCCGCGCCAAGGTGGCGGCGGACATGGGCACGGACTTCGATGTCCTCTACGCCGAGACCCTGGCCGCCGACACCCAGCGCCTCATCGCCGAGACGCGCAGCGAAGTGCGCGAGCGGGTCTTCGTCTTCAACGACCTCATCGGGGCCCCCCTCAGCGCCGAGGTCGAGCTCGAGCCCTTGAGCGTCGACACGACCTTCTCCCCTGATGTCGAAGGGGATTTTTCTTCTTTGTACCACCGTTCGGAGCTGTCGGCCATTGCCGAAGGGGGCGCGGCTCAAGAGGCGTTGCGCCAAGTGGCCTTCGGGGATCTCTTGCCCACCCTCGCCCTGCTCGGTGAAGGGGGCTTCAAGGACGGCGATCTGGGTTATGTCGACGGAGGCTTTTACTGGATGGTCACCTTGGCCCTCCAGTGGAACCTCATGAGCGACCCAGCGGCGTGGAAGCGCGTCGAGGCGGCTGAGCTGGAGCAGGAGCGCAGCGCCCGCGCCTGGGCGCGCCGGCTGCGGGCCATGGAGGTCGAGTATGCCCAGGCCCTGCGCCAGTGGGGCGACATGGAGGAGATCATGCGCGTCGCCCGTGCCGGCGTGCGCACGGCCCAGGCCGCCAACCACAACGCGCGACGGGCCCACGCCGCGGAGCTGCTTGGACAGGATAAGGTGATCGAGACTTCACGTGAGATGAACAAGCTCAAGGAGGCCTATTTACAGGCCTATTATGGTCGTATTCTGACGGAAGTGCAGCTCAGGTACCGCGCCGGTCTGCCCCTGCTGACGGCGCAGAATTTGGCGGGCCCTGGGGCCCTCGAGGCCCTGCAGATCTGGTTGGAGGAGGACGCGCCATGAGAGTGCTCAGGGGGCAGGTGCTGCCCGTGGGGGCGTTGCTGGGGCTACTACTGGCGTCAGCGCCAGCGATGGGCCAGGAGCGGGTCGAGGTCCGCTGCAGCGGCGAGGGCGAGCTGGCGGCGGAGGCGCAACGGCTGTGCCTGGCGGTGGTGGAGAGCCTGCGCGTGGCTGGGATCGAGGCGAGCAGCGCCGAGAGGCGAGCCCAGGTGGCGGAGTTGCAGGCACTGCTGCCTCATGAAACACGCCAGGCGCAGCCCAGCCTCGCCGCGCCCGAGGCGGCGCAGGCCCTGCACCTGGAGGTGCGCGCCGAGGGCGGCGCCGCGGGGCGGCAGGCTTGTATGCAGATCGCCCAGGGGACGCTGCACTGTGCGCCTTACCTCGCCGGTGACGAGGGGCGGGTGGGCTACGCCGTGGCGCGGTGCTGGTTGGGTGAGCAGGGCGGGGAAGCGGAGGCCGAGCCGCTCATCGCTGAGGACCTGTGGTTGCAAGCGCGCTGGACCTGGTTGTTGGGAGGGGTGACCGTGGCGACGCTGATCGCGGCGACCTTGGTGAGCGTGGAGGCGGTGAAGCTCGAAGATGATTTTGCCGCCCTCGTGGCCCGCGGTGAGACCGAGGGGGTGTCGGGGCGACAGGTGGCTGAGGCCAGCGGCGCGGCGCGGCGGCATGCCGTGGCGGCGACTTTTCTGTGGAGTGCCGGCGCGATGCTGGCGGTAGGGACGGCGTGGGTGGCCTATCAGGAGATCTGGGCCAGCCCCGAGGAGGCAGGGCCGCGGCCCTTGGCCTGGCAACCGTGGCTGAGCGATGAGGTCTTGGGCTTGAGCTGGGGGGGGCGCTTCTGATGGCTAGGATGACGTGGCTGGTGATCGTGGGGTGGTGCGTCGCTGCCGGGGGCTGTGTGGTCGACACGGAGATCCCCAGCGGGGTGCAGATGACCTGTACGCGCGCCGACGGCTGCCCAAGGGGCTGGCGCTGTGATCTGGCCCAGCGCCGCTGCGTGCAGGGCTCGCCTGGGGTGGTGGATGACGTGGGTGTGGACAGTGATGCGGCTGAGGTGCAGGAGGTGCAGGAGGTGGATGACGCCGTCGATGCCGTCCCTTGGGATGTGAAGGAGACGCCGCGCTACGCCGACCGCGCGGCGGTGTGCGGTGCGATCCATGACAAGATCCACACCTGCGAGAGCGAAACGCGCGCGACCCTGGGCGAGGATGTGTGGTTGCTATTTGCGGCCGAGCGGAGCGACTTCATCGACCAGGTCTGTGTGCCTGGCATCGCCGGAGAGATGAGCGACGCCGAGCTGGACCAGTTTTTGTTGCAAATGCCCTTGCTCCCCCTGGCGCCTTGCGACTACTTTGTCAATGAGCTGTGTGCATCATTGGCAGAGGTGATGGGCCCGTTGCCAGGGTGCTGAGCAAGGGGCGCGCTGGCGCGAGCTGCGAGGGCCGGCCGCACGAGGAGGACAGCATGGGAAGAGGCGATGGCCTGTTGTGGTCTACGGCGACGACGCGAGGGGGCCGTCGATGGCCGCTTCTGGTTCTGGGGGCGTTTTTTTGGGCGGCCTGGTCGCCGACGCTGAGCGCGGGCGAGCTCGAGGTCTTGTTCAAGGCACCCTGGGGCAGCGGCCCGGGTCAGGTGGGGATGCTGCCGGCGGATGAGTCCTCGCCTGAGGGACCGATGGCCTTCGCCGTGGACGCGGCTGGTGACATCTGGGTCTTGGACCAGGTGAACCGGCGCGTGGTGGTCTTGACGCCCGAGGGGAAGGTGGTGGAAGAGATCACCCTGGCGCGCGAGACTTACCATGACCTGGTTTTGGGAGCGAGTGGGGAGATGATCCTCCTGGATCGCTACGGGACGCCAGGCGTGGAGGTGGTCCAGGGGGGGGAGGTGATGGCGCGCGCGCCCGTGGTGGGTGAAGGGATCGACTTTGCCGGCGGGGTGACGGCCCTCTTTTTGGACGCCGACGGGGTCTACGCGGAATACGCGCACCTGAGCCTGTTGCAAGTGATGGACGCCCACTACCAGGAAGTGGAAACGCGCCGTCGCCTGGGCGGGCGGCCTTCTGTGGATGGCAAGTGGTTGTGGACGGCGCAGCTCGCCGGGCGCAAAGGGGTGCAGTTGTGGTCCACGGATCGCGGCCGCGATGTGTTGCAAGAGGAAAGGATCATCGCTTTCGACCGCTGGGTGTGGCAGATCGTGGCCTTGGAGCCCATGCCCCAGGGGCAAGTGCTGTTGGTGGTGCACCAGATTGAAGAGGAGCCAGAGACCTTCACCGTGGTGTGGGAGCGCTACCTGGGGCTCGTGCTGGACCGCGATTTGGTTGAGCTGTGGCGCTTCGAGACCCAACCATCTGCGGGGGCCTTGGAGCAGTTCCGCGCCTTTACCGTCGACGCGCACGGGGCGATCTATCAGTCGCGCTTTGACGCGCAGGGCATGGAGATCCGACGATGGACACGATGATCAAGGTCACTATCACTGTGTTCGTGGTGGCGGTGATGGCGGTGCCGGCATTGGCCGCGCCGCCGCCCATGACCCGCGAGGAGATCATCAATCGGGGTAAGCCCGCGGTCACCTATTCCTACTGGTGGGGCAACGGCTGTTGGCGCACCGACGGGACCCAAAAGGGTTCATGCTCGGGTTCGTGCCCGAACTGCACCCACACGGGCAGCTACGGGGCCGATTGTTCGGGCTATGTGGCCAAAGTGTGGCAGGTGCCCGACGCGAGCGAAGTGACGCGCTGCATGCACCCGTACTCGACGTACAACTTCACCTGCCAGACCACCCACTGGACCAAGATCTCTCGGGGTAACATGCTCATGGGCGACGCGGGGACCTACAGGGTGGACGGCTGTCCCGGGACCGGGGGGCACATCATTCTTTTCGAGAAGGGGGATGGTTGGGGTACCCACTGGGCCTATGAGGCCAAAGGCTGTTCGTCGGGCATCGTCTACGGGACGCGGACCATGTCGTCTTCTTACATTGCCATCCGCCGCAACAACATCGCCAGCGCCTGCGTGCCCACGACGGAGGTGTGTAACGGCAAGGACGACAACTGCAATGGCCTCATCGATGAAGGCGACGTGTGCGAGATCGAGGACGAGCTGAAGCTGCAAGTGCACGCTTATGAGAGCGTTGGGGGCAGCGACATCGATGGGGATGGCAAGGCGGACGTCTGCGCCCGCGCGGCGGCGGGTATCGTGTGCTACCTGTCGTCAGGAACGGCCATCACGGTCAAGGTCGACGGTCCGGCTCTCTCTGACGCCAGTGGATGGAGCGACGACACCAACTCGAGCACGTTGCGCCTGGCAGACATCAACGGCGACGGGAAGGCCGATCTGTGTGCTCGAGCCAACGCGGGGATCCGCTGCTGGCTGTCGCAGGGGACCTCTTTCGGGGCCTCCATCGCTGGCCCTGAGCTGTCTGATGCCACGGGCTGGAACGACATCAAGTACTACAGCACCATTCGCTTTGGTGACATCAACGGCGACGGCATGGACGATCTGTGCGCGCGTCACCCCGAGGGGATGCGCTGCTATGTGTCGACGGGGAACGGTTTTGGCCCGGCGATCGTGGGTCCGACCATGACTGATGAGAGCGGTTGGGGCAACCCGCAGTACTACGGGACCATCCGCATGGGTGACGTCAATGGCGATGGCTTGGCGGACATCTGTGCCCGTGGGGCGGCGGGGATCTTCTGCTGGCTCTCCAACGGTGCGGGCTTTCCGACCCGCATCACCGGTCCGGCTTGGAGCAATGCCGCGGGCTGGGACAAGATCCAGTACTGGAGCACCATTCGCCTGGCCGACATCAACGGCGACGGCAAGATGGACATCTGCGGCCGCTCCTCGACGGATTTCCGCTGTCATCTCTCGACAGGCAGCGATTTTGGCGCCGCTATCGTCGGGCCTTCCCTGGCGGACGCGTCGGGCTGGAACGGCTATGACAATTACGCGACCATCCGCATGGCGGATTTCAATGGCGACGGCAAAGCCGATGTGTGCGCCCGGGCGAACGCCGGCTGGCGATGTTGGCCCTCCACGGGTACGGGCTTTGGTGGCTCGGTCAGTGGGCCGGAGCTGAGTGACGCCACCGGCTGGAACTTGCCCAACACCTACCGCACCATCCGTATGGCCGACGTCAACGGCGACGGCAAGGCCGACGTCTGCGCCCGCGACACGGATCGCTTCTATTGTTGGCTGTCTACGGGCAGCGGTTTTGGCACGAAGATCAATGGCCCGACCTGGTCGAACGCCGGCGGTTGGGGCCACATCAACTACTACCCGTCCATTCGCATGGGGGGCCCCAACGTGCGGCCCTGCATCCCCAGCCCAGAGGTCTGTGACGGCCAAGACAACGACTGTGATGGGGTGATCGACAACGGCGGCGTGTGCGATACGCCGATCCTCGATCCCAGCCCCGATGCGGTCATGGAGGTGGCTGAGCCCATGCCCGATGCGGACAGCGACGCCCACGACAGGGATGACCTGACCGATCTCATCGATCCCATCCACATCGAGGGTGAAGACACGGTGCCGTGGCTCGATCCCGACGAAGAGGGTGAGGATGTGATCCACGTCCCCGGGACGGACACTACAGGTGGCGAAGATGCGACCTCGGGCGCTGAGCCGGTGCTCCCTACGGCGCCCGAGCTGGGCGTCGATGGTTGCGGCTGTCGGGTCGCGGCGATGGCCCCGCGCGCCTGGGGCTTCGGCGCGATGCTGGTGTTGCTGTTCGGTGTGGCGCTGCTGGTGCGCCGTCGTCGGGCCTAGCAGCCGAGGGCGAAGCAGGGCGAGAGCAGCAGCGGGGCCTTTACCTCGGGCGAGGTCTCGCGTAAATTGTCACCTTCGAGCGCGGCGCCCGACGCGGCGCTCGGGTGACTCTCTCCACGGGGCAAGGTGGACCGGATGCGCTTGAAGCAGAACCTGCCGAGTCTCATGCCGATGTCCAATCGACGGACACGTGTGGGCGTACTTCCCCTGGTGGTGGTGGGTGTGGTGTTCATTATCAGCGGCGTATTCTTCGTCGCTTTTCGTGACGGGGACAAAGGCGAGCCGCGGGCCAGTGGTCGCACGGCGCTGCCGGCAGAGCCGCTGCCTCAACAAGAGGTGGTGCCCGTCAGGGGCGACGGCGACGAGGAGGAGGCCCTCTACTTCGTGGTTTCGGCCCAGGACGCAGCGGTGGAGCGCGACGGGACTGGGGCGTCGGCGTCCACACCAACGAGCACGACGGCCTATCAGGTGGTGCCTGGAGATATTCTGGGGGCCATCGCCCGCAAGTTTGGGTGCAGCGTGGCGGAGATCAAGGCGGCCAATGGTCTGCGCTCGGACGCGATTTTTGCCGGCCAGACGCTGCACATCCCGGCCTGTGGCGGTGGCGCCAATACCCGGCCGGCGACGACGACGGCAGCGCCGCGGGCCGCAGCGCCGACGGCGGCGCGCGGGGCCTGGTGGCGCACGAGGGGAGTCGACACTCAGACCCTGGGCCGCCTGATGAAGGAGCACGGCTTCAAGCCGCCCCAGCGCTTCAAAGCCATGGTCATCGAGATCACCTTCGACGCGACGCGCACCGTGGTGACCCGCGAGCGGGCCTTCGACTGGAATGGCACGTCGAGCGATCGCGATGGCTGGAACCCCGCCTCGACGGTGAAGCTCTATGCTGCCATCGCGGCGCTGCAGCGCACGCGGAGCTTGGGCTTCAGTGCGCGGGCTGCCGTGACCTTTCACGGCAAAAAAGACTTCAAGACCACCGTGACCCAACTCGTCGAGGACGCGATCATCAAGAGCGACAACCTGGCCTACAACCGCTTGGTGCAGCTCGCCTCTTTCGAGGCTTTGCACGGGCGCTTCTTGGTGCCCAGCAATGGGATCCATAACAGCGCGCTGATGCGGGCCTATCACGCCAGCGCCTGGACCGCTCTGGGAGAGTCGGCCTCGCTGCGCAGCGCGCCGCCCATTACCCTGCAGGAGGGCAAGCGGAGCGTGAAGTTGGAGGCGGAGAACAGCAAGCGGGCGGTCGAATGCTCGGCGGCGGCGTGTGCGACCCTGCAGGATTTGGCTGAGGCCTCGCGCCGCTTGATGTTGCAGGAGCAGCTCCCGGCGAGCGAGAGTTTCGACTTGGAGCGCGGCGATCTGTTGGTTTTACGTCGGGCGATGCGGGCTGAGCGCTCCCGGGGCAACGAGATGGTGGATGCCTTCGCGGAGGTCTTCAACGACGAGCGGGTGCGCTTCTACAGCAAACCCGGCTTCTCTGAGGACTGGTTTGCCGACAACGTCTACATTTTCGACCCGCGGGTGAATCAGGCGTGGATCGTCACCATGGCCGGTTATCCCGGGCGCAAGTCGCTGGACTCGGCGGCGAAGAGCATCGCCAAGGTCATTGCCTCGGGGGCGTTGCGCAAGGCCGGCAACTGAGCAGCGCCGCACGGCGATGGGGTAAAGGGGGCGGGAGGCGTTCACTTGGGCCCCGCACGCCTGGGGCCCGTGGCTCCCAAAGGAGTTGGCAGTGCCAAGGACGCGCGGGGTGGTGGGGCCGGCTGCGGGGCGCGGCCGAGCTCAGTCCGCGGTGTCGCTGCTGGCCGGGGTGTCGCTGCTGGGGTTGTCGCGTCTTTTGCGGCGCAGGACGAAGCCGAGGCCGAAGAGGATGACCACGACGCTGCACAGAAGAATCATGAACCAGGGGACGCGGCTGACACCGAGGCTCTCGTCCTCGGCTTTGAGGGCGTCGGCGATGCGTTCGGGGGTGCGGTGGGGGTCGAAGCCGACGCTCTCGCGCTCGCCGATCCACAGGGTGGGGGCGCCGCGGAAATTGACCGAGCGGACCGTGTCGATGACATCGCGCAGCCTGGCCATGGTGGCTTGGTCGTTCATGCAGGTCATGAAGGCGTCGGGGTCCATGCCGACTTTCTTGACGTAGGCCAGGATTTCGTCGTTGGATTTGGCGGGCAGCTCGAACATGGCGTGGGCGAAGGCATCTTGGAGCTTCTGGTCCTCGGCGCAGAGGTGGGCCATGGCGCCCTCGAGGCCGCCCAGGGGATAGAGCAAGCGCTTGACGTGGACCCGGTCACCGTAGGGTTCGAGGGCCTCCATGAGCACGGGGTGGAGCTTGCGGCAGAAGGGGCAGTTGAAGTCGGAGATCTCGACGACGTTGATTTTGCCGTCGACCCAGAGGGCGCGTACGGCGTCGGGGACCGGAGACGGGGGCTTGGTGAGCATCCACACGGGGGCGCCGGCAACGGCGAGGATGTAGATGGCAGCCCAAGAGACGAGGGGCAGGCGTGAGGGGGGGCGCAGCTCGGCGGGCCCGCGCCAGAGGAGCATGCCAGCGCCAGCAGCGACGATGGCGGCGATGTCGACGCCCATGCAGATCCAGCAGAAGGCGTCGATGAAGAAGGCTTGGATGAGGATGAAGATGAAAGCGCCGATACCTGCAAGGAGCGCGGCGAGGCCGATGAGGCGATCGAAGCGCGGCTGGCGGAAGAAGGAGACGATGAACAAGAAGGTGTAGGTGACCAGGCCGAGGGCCGGAAGGAAGGGGCCAAGGACTTCGCCGACGCTGGACTTGGCGACCAGGTCGCAGCCGGCGCCGCTGGCACAGAAGGTTGGGATGGGGCCGTAGTAGTCGACGGCAGAGATCGCCGAATAGACCAACGCGACGAGGGAAGACAAGCGCAGAAGCAGGCAGGCGTGGGCCCGAGTCAACCAAGACATGACGATTGTTCCTTCATTCTGGGTGAACTGGCTTTGGGGAGAGCGCCCTTGCCCCCTACTCAAAGCGCTTTGCCAATACTACCAAACGGATCAAAGGACAAGACAGCACAAGGGTCGTGCTGTGCTTGGGGGCGTGGGAACCCCAGGGGCTCCCCAAGAGAGGCTGGCCTAGGGCGTTGCAGCCAAAGAAACGCGAGCTGTCTCGCATACATTCCAAGGGCCGCGTGCAGTGGCTTCGTTGTTTAGGGCAAGCCCATGAGGTCGCGCACGGCCTGATAAGCTGCGGTGCGCTGGCCGCGGGCGTCGCGGATGACGAGGGTGGTGTGGGGGTCATCGTCGCGGCGGGGCGGGGCGGCGTGCGTTGCCGTGTCGCGCCGGGTGAAGGCGAAGAGAGAGAAGAGCGGGTCTTTTCCAGCTTTGGGGATGACCTCGCAGGTGGCCATGCACTGCAAGCCGACGCTGGCGCCGGCATCGAGGGTGCGGCCGCGGAGGCTGGCGCCTTCACAGGTGACGAAGAGGCCCTTTGGACTCAGCAGGTGAGCGGCGGCTTGGCAATAGGCCTCGATGCCGCCGCGGGTCTCGAAGCGGCAGGCGATGGCTTGGTGACACTGGGCGGGGGTGGCCGTGCCCGGGGGCCAGTAAGGCGGTGTGCCCGTGACCAAGTCGCTGCCGCCCATTGGCAGGGAGGCAGGCAAGGCGCGCAGATCGGCGCACAGCAGGCGGCAGCGATGGGCGACGCCGTTGTAGGCGACGGAGCGGTGGGCGAAGGCCAGGCGATCGGCCTGGGCTTCGACCCCATAGAGGGTGGCTTTGGGGTAGGCCCAGGCCAGGAGCATGAGGACTGAAGCCAAGCCGCAGCCGAGATCGCAGATGGCGGCGGGCTCTGGGTCGAGGGTGGTGGCGGCGTGCTGGCGAGCGAACCAGGCGGTGAGGAGGTCGTCCGTGGACCAGCGGTGGCCGCGCTGCGGTTGGAAGATGCGCCAGTCGCCACAGAGATAGGCCAGGTCTTCCTCGGGGCCACAGTGCAGCTCAGGACGGTCCTGGGGGCCCAAGGGGGCTGGGCCTGGGGCGCGCCAGTGAGCGGGGCGGCGGGGCGGTCGCGCGGTTGTGGCTTCAGTACACATGGGATTTCATTCGTTCAGCGCGGGTCATGGTCGTCTCGGGTGCGTGGGGCTCGGGTGGCGCGGCGTCGCCCCTCGGGTCGCTGGCCGGTGCCCGGGGGTTGCCAGCGGGGGATGAGTTGCCATTTCCCGTCGCCGATGAGGTCGGTGCGGCCGATGCGCTGCAAAAAGTCGCGCAAGAGGGGCCAGTTCTCCGCGTCGTGGTAGCGCAAGAGGGCCTTGTGGAGGCGCCGGCCGCTGGCGCTCTTCTCGACGAAGATGGGCGCGGCGTCGGTGGTGTGAGGGCGCAGTGGGTCGATACCCGTATGGTAGATGGTGGTGGCTGCCGACATGGGCGTCGGCAGGAAGGTCTGGACTTGATCGACGTGCATGCCGCGCTTCTTGAGCCACAGGGCCACTTCGAGCATGTCCGTGGCGGTGGCGCCGGGGTGGGCGGCGATGAAGTAGGGGATGATGAACTGTTTTTTACCGTGGGCGCGGGAGGCGCTGTCGAAGCGCTCCATGAAGCGCTCCAAGGCCTCGATGGGGGGCTTGCGCATGGCGGCGAGGACCTCGGGGCTGACGTGCTCTGGGGCGACCTTGAGGTAACCGCCGACGTGGTGGGCGACGAGGGTGTCGATGTAGGCCGGTGCGAGCAGCGCCAGGTCATGGCGGAGGCCCGAGCCGATGAGGACTTTCTTGACCCCGTCGACGTCTCGGGCGGCCTGATAGAGCTGCAACAAGGGGCGGTGGTCGCTGTCGAGATGGCGACAGGGCTTGGGCACCAAGCAGGAAGGGCGCTGGCAGCGGCGGAAGGCTTCGGGGTTGCGGCAACCCATGCGGTACATATTGGCGCTGGGGCCGCCGAGATCGGAGATGACGCCGTTGAAGGTGGGGTCGGTGTCGCGGAGGTGGGCGATCTCTTCGACGATGGCCCGTTGGCTGCGGCTCTGGATCTGACGTCCCTCGTGGAGAGCCAAGGCGCAGAAGGCGCAGCCGCCGAAGCAGCCGCGCATGATGGTGACGGAGCGCTTGATCATCTCAAAGGCCGGGAGGGTCTGGCCGGCGTAGCGGGGATGGGGTTGACGGGCGTAGGGCAGGGCGTAGACCCGGTCGAGCTCGGCGGTGGTGAGTGGGCGCGCCGGTGGATTGACCCAGAGGATCTGGTTGTGGTGGGCCTGGGCGAGGGGGGGGCTGACCTCTGGGCGGCCATGGAGGAGCTGGAGGCGCGACGCTGCGGCGAAGGCCTGTGGATCTTGGCGCACCTCTTCCCAGCTTGGCAGGAGGAGGGCGCGCTCCGGGCCGGGGTCGCCATCGCCTGGGCTTGCGACGGCGAATGGCTCGGGCAAGTGCTTGGTCTTCCACGCGGTGGCCGGCAGACCGAAGAAGTGTTCCAGGGGGTGGCCGGCGGCGAGTCCATGGGCGAGCTCGACGATGGCGCGCTCGGCGTTGCCGTAGAGGAGGACGTCGGCCTTGGCGTCAAAGAGGATGGCGCGGCGGACTTTGTTGCTCCAGTAGTCGTAGTGGGCGAAGCGGCGCAAGCTCGCTTCGATGCCGCCAAGGACGATGGGGACGTGGGGGAAGGCCTCGCGGCAGCGCTGGGCGTAGACCGTCACGGCCCGGTCTGGGCGTCGCCCGGGCTGTCCATTGGGGGAGTAGGCGTCGTCGGAGCGCGGCTTCCTATCGGCGGTGTAGTGGTTGACCATGGCGTCCATGTTGCCAGCGCTGACGCCAAAGAAGAGGTTGGGTGGGCCGAGGGCAGCGAAAGGGGTGGCATCGTGCCAGGGGGGCTGGTCGATGATGCCCACCCTGAAGCCGTGGGCCTCTAGGAGGCGTCCCATGATGGCGACGCCAAAGGAGGGGTGGTCGACATAAGCATCACCGTTGACGAGGATGACGTCGCAGCTCTCCCAGCCGAGGTGGTCCATCTCCGCGCGGGTGCAGGGCAGGAAAGGGGCGATACCGAAGCGCTTGGCCCAGAATGGGCGGTGGGAGAAGAGGCTGGTTGGCGTCGTCGGAGCGTTGGCAGGCACGTCGCTTTTGTGACCAAAAAGGATAAAGGGCCTTGCGTTGAGGCCAGTGTGGGGATAGTCTGCGCCATCTTTTGGGGCTGCGCGGGCGCGTGCTGGCCCCTGCATCCAGCGCCTTGCATGTTGGCCATGCGGGGCGAAAACGCAAGGAAAACCTCACATGGACGATCCTTCTAGTTGGTTATCCAGGCCGTGACGTTTCACCGTACAGGAGATTCGCCTGTGTAGTGAAGCGCAAGGAGATGAGCAAATGCGCGGCACATGGCGAGTTTTTGTACCATTGTTATGCAGCTCCCGCTGGGTCATGCGTGTGTTGGGCCGACGAGGCGTAAACAGAGACCTTCAATGCTGGAGACTGCGAAATGAGTTTGGGAGCAGCGAAAGCCTATCTGGATGTAGATGAGCTCTGGGGCATCTGGCCGGGGCTGGATCAGGATGAGAAAGCCGAGTGGTTTGCCCAGGTCGATCCCGAGGACGCCGAGGACTTCTTTCTGAGCTTGCCGCCTGAGGATCAGGCGGCGGTGTTGTTGGCTTTGCCCGAGAAGGCGCGTCGTCTGTGGATGCGCAGCCTGGACCCGGACGACGCGGCCGACGTCTTGCAGGAGGTCGACGAGGAGCATCCTCGCCAGGGCCTCTTCGGCATGTTGGAGGACGCGACCCGGCGTGAGGTCACGGCCCTGCTCGCCTATGCTGAGGACCATGCCGGTGGCTTGATGAGTCCGCGCTTTGCGCGCTTGCGGCCCGAGATGACCGTGGACGAGGCCATCGCCTACTTGCGCCGCCAGGCGCGGGAGCGGGTCGAGACCATCTATTACGCCTATGTGCTCGATGCCCGTCAGCATCTTCTCGGGGTGGTTTCCTTTCGCGAGCTCTTTGCGGCGGCGGGCGGCAAGAAGGTCGCCGACGTCATGTGGGACGAGCCGATCACGGTGCGGGACGACGCCGATCAGGAGACCGTCGCGGCCATCATCGCTCGGGAAGACTTGATGGCTCTGCCCGTGGTCAACGCCGAAGGGGCCATGATCGGTATCGTCACCATCGACGATATCGTCGACGTCGTGCAGGAAGAGGCGACGGAGGACATTCAGAAGTTGGGCGGTATGTCAGCCCTGGATTCGCCCTACCTGCAGACGGGTCTGTGGGAGATGGTGCGCAAGAGAGCGGGCTGGCTGACGGTGCTCTTTGCGGGCTCCCTGCTGACGACTTCAGCCATGTCCTATTACGAGGAGGCCATGGCCAAGGTGGTGATGCTGACCATCTTCGTGCCGTTGATCATCTCCAGTGGGGGCAACTCCGGTTCCCAGGCGGCGACCTTGGTCATCCGTGCCATGGCTTTGGGCGAGGTGCGGTTGCGTGACTGGCTCAAGGTCATCAAGCGCGAGCTGATTTCGGGTCTGTTGTTGGGCCTGATTTTGGCGGGCTTCGGCCTGGCCAGGGTCTATTTTGGCGAGTGGTTGTTGGGGAGCTATGGGAGCCACTATGTGCTGTTGGGGTTGACCGTGGCGTCGTCGCTGATTGGCGTGGTGACATGGGGGACGGTCTCTGGCGCCGGTCTGCCCTTTTTGTTGCGGCGCTTGGGCTTCGACCCAGCGAGCGCTTCAGCGCCCTTTGTGGCGACCTTGGTAGATGTGGTCGGTATTATTATTTATTTTTCCATCGCTCAGTTTTTCCTGGCAGACCTGTTGGGGTGAGCGAGCCCGAGCGAGGCAGGGGCGTGAGCGAGCAGCAGCATCGAGGGCGCTGGTGGCGTTACGCTGGGTTGGCGTTCATCCTGATGAGCGCGTTGGCTGCCTTGGCGCTGGTGCTCAGTGGCCAGGTGGGGGTCGACTCATTGCAAGGGCTGCTGCCGCGCGCGGGCTGGCGCGGCTACCTCTCGTTCATCGCCCTGGTGGTGGTCATGCAGTTGCTGTGGCTGCCGCGGATGTGGGCCCACATGATCGGTGGGGCGCTCTTTGGGGTCTTGGGGGGCGCGGGTCTGGCGATGCTCGGCGACACTTTGAGCGCCGTGGTGTGTTTTGGTTTGGCCCGTGGCAGCGGCAGCGCGTGGGTCTTGGCGGCGCTCCAGAAGCGCCGCAAGGCCGAGGCCGTGCGGCGCCTTCTGGCGCAGCGCCACCCGGTGGTGGCGATGATCGTTTTGCGCTGTCTGCCCATGGCCCACTACACCCTGGTCAGCTATGCCGCGGGGCTCTCTGGGATGACCTGGAGGCGTTTTCTCCTGGGCAATAGCCTGGGATTGGTGCCGGGTTCGTTGGTCTATGGCATGGTGGGAGCCTACGCCATGGCGCCGAGTGATCCTCGCTTCATGGTCGCCGTGGGGGCGATGGTGGTGGCCCTGGTGGTGGGAACCTGGTTGTCGCGCCGTGTCTTGCGTGCGACCTAGCTGGGAGTGTTTAATGCTGGGCAGCGTGTTGACAGCCGTAGGGAACTAACGCCCCATGGGCGAAGCGGGAAGGCAATGGATCCGATCAGCGACGATCTCTTTCGCACGATTCTTTACAGCATCGGTGACGCCGTCATCGTGACCGACGCCGAGGCCCGGGTCAAGAACATGAACGCCGTGGCCGAGTCGCTGACAGGTTGGCGTGAGGCTGAGGCGATGGGGCGGGAGATCGGTGCGGTCTTTCACATCATCAATGAGGACAGCCGCAAGACCGTCGCCAATCCAGTCCTGCGCGTGCTGAGCGAGGGGAAGGTGGTGGGCTTGGCCAATCACACCTTGCTGGTGGCGCGCGATGGCACGGAACGCCCCATCGCCGATAGTGGGGCGCCGATCCGCGGCGCTGGCGGTTGCGTCCAGGGGGCAGTGCTGGTTTTTCGCGACCAGAGCGCCGAGCGTGAGGCCGTGCAGCTTCTCCGGCATCGCTTGTCCATGCAGTCCTGTGTCGCGACCTTGTCCATGCGGCTGTTGAACGCGACGTCCGAGGATGAAGACGAAGCGGTGCAGGAAGCGCTGGAGTGGATCTGCGCCCTGACCAGCGCTGACCGCGCCTATGTCTTTCTCCTGGACAAGTCCAGCCAGACCATGAGCAACACCCACGAAGCGTGCGCGGCGGAGGTGGTCCCACAGAAGGGCAACCTCCAGGGGCTGCCCCTGGAGGTCTTCCCGTGGTGGATGGCCAAGTTGCGCGGGCGCGAGAAAATCAACGTCCCCGATGTGAGCGCGCTCCCGCCCGAGGCCTCGGTCGAAAAGGAGATCCTCGAGGCCCAGAGCATCCAGTCGGTGTTGGTCGTGCCCCTCGAGTGGCGCGGTGAGCTGGTGGGATTCGTTGGCTTCGACGACGTGCGCACCCAGCGCACCTGGGGGCGCGAGGATCTGCTCTACCTGGAGACCTTTGCCAACCTCCTCAGCTTGGCCATGCAGCGGCGTCAAGTGGAGAACTCCCTCAGGCTGGAGCGGGCGCAGCTCTTGTCCCTCTTCGACAGCATCGATGAGCCGATTTACGTCGCCGATATCAACACCTATGAAGTGCTCTATGCCAACCAGTCGTTGGTGCGACGGGTGGGGCGCTCCGTCGTCGGGCAGATCTGCTACCAAGTGCTCCAAGGGCGCACCACGCCTTGTGAGTTCTGCAACAACGAGCTGTTGCGGACGATGGGGCACGCCCCCCACCATTGGGAGCACTACAACCCGCTGCTCGATGCGCATTTTCACATCATCGATCGCGCCATTCGCTGGCCCGATGGCCGGGTGGTGCGTTTCGAGTTGGCCATCGACATCAGCGATCGCAAACGGGCGGAGACGGAGCTGCGGGCGAGCGAGGAGCGCTTCAAAGGTATCTTTGCTCAGGTGGCCGATGGGATCTTGTTGATCGATCCGCTGACTTTGGGCGTCGTCATGACCAACGGTGCCATGGCCAAGCTGCTCGGCTACAGCGAGGCTGACTTGTTGGCACAGGATCTCTACGCGCTCCACCCACCGGAAATCGCAGCAAGTCTGCGGGACGCCTTGGCAACCCTCGATGAGGAAGGGGTGACCTTGGAGGACATCGCCTTGCTCCGTGAAGACGGGCAACGGGTCTTCGCTGACTTGCGATTGGCCAAGGTCTACATCGACGGGCGCCATGTCGTGGCTGGCTCCTATCGGGATGTGACGGAAAAACGCGCCATCCAGGCGCACATCGCCCAGTCCGACCGCCTGGCCAGCATGGGCATGCTCGCCGCGGGGGTGGCCCACGAGATCAACAATCCCCTCGCCTATGTGCTCTTCAACATCGAGAGCCTCGAGAAGGACATGCAGCAATTGACGGAGGTCGTGTTGCGCTGTAGCAAAAGCATGCGCGCCCACCTCGGGAACGAGACCTTCGCGGAGATCTTGGGGGATGGCGCGGAGATGTTGCAGTCTGCCATGCTGGAAGACATGCAAGAGCGCCTGCGCGAGGCGCTGGATGGCACCCAGCGCATCAAGGTCATCAGCCGCTCGCTGAGCACCTTCGCCCACATCGAGCGGGAGGAGGAGTCTGAGGTCGACGTCAAGTATGCCATCAACTGCGCCATCAACATGGCCTTCAACGAGATCAAGTACCGGGCGCGGGTGGTCAAGATTTTCGAACCCGTCGTGTCAATCTGGGCTTCTGAGGGGAAGCTGTCCCAGGTGTTTCTAAACCTCCTCATCAACGCGGCGCACGCCATCGACGAGGGAGACGTCAACAACAACCACATCACCATCCGCACCTGGACCAAGGATAACGCCGCCTACGTGGAGATTTCCGACAGCGGTCGGGGGATCTCGCCCGAGCACCTGGGGCGGGTCTTTGAACCCTTCTTTACCACCAAGAGAGCCGGGGTGGGCTCTGGGCTGGGGCTGGCCATCTGCAAGAACATCGTCGAGGGCTATGGTGGGACGATCCGTGTCGAGAGTGAAGTCGACAAGGGAACGCGTTTCTTGATCCGTTTGCCGCCGCGCCCGCGCAAGCACAGTCAACCGCGACTGGCCCAGGTGCCCCAGCCGAGCGCCCCGGCGCGCTGCGACGTGCGTGGCCGAGTCCTCGTCATCGATGACGAGGAGTCCATCCGCAATCTCCTCAAGCGCCTCCTCGGTGAAGCGCACGAGGTGATCACCTGCGATTCAGGTGCAGCCGCGCGCAAGCTTCTGACGGCGGACCAGGATTTCGATCTGCTGCTCTGCGACATGATGATGTCTCCTGTGACCGGGATGGATTTGCACGCCTGGCTTGCCGACGCGTACCCTGCCCTGAGCCAAAGGATGGTCTTCATCACCGGAGGCGTTTTTACCCCGCGTGCGGCTGAATACCTGGAGCAGGTGAGGGCCACGCGGCTCGAGAAGCCTTTCGACCCCGACAAGGTGCTGGATTTGGTCCGCACTCGGGTCATGGCACGGCACCCTTCGGCTTAGCCACGGCTTGGCATCTGCTGGATCACGGGACCTCTCTGTGCTGCCGGTGGGGCCGTGCGCCGTTGACGTTCAGCCCCAGTCCCGAGTGGAGGCGGCGCCTCTTCCCTTGACACGGGCGCGGTTCGGTCCCACTCTCCCAGGACGCGCCTCGGCGCTGTTACAAATTCCCGAAGAAGTTCCAACGTCTATGCGTTGCCAAGCTGTTAGACTCCTGGCGCTCGCCAGTGTCACCCTGATGCCTTCGTGGGTGGCGGCGGAGCCCCTGTGCGCTACAACCCCTTCCCCTGCGGGGGCATGTAGCGCAGGCCCGGTCCTCGTCGTGCCGACGGAGGTGGAGCCCGTGCCTGAGGGCGACGTCCTGGCAGAGGCCTCCCTCGTCGAGGCGACTCAAGCGGCCACTTACCAACCTGGGTGGTTGCCTGCGTTGGCTGCCGTCGTGCCTGGCGCGCTCTTACATGGCAGCGGCGTCTTCGCCGCAGGTGATCGCCAGGCAGCCTATCGCTTGCTTGGCATGCAGGGCGCGGGGGTGGCGGCCCTTGGCAGCGGGATCGCGATCCTGGCGCTGAGTGGCGCCTCGCGCAAAGTCGCGGGACCGGCAATTTCCTTGACGGGCCTGGGCGCCGGGCTCTTTTTTCAGAGTTGGATGGCCGATTTCTTTGCCGCTGCCCTGGGCCCGGACCGGCTCGGGCGTCCGCGTGCCGAGAGCGACACCGTGGCGCTGCGCACGGGCTATCGCTACGTCCACGATCCCGTGTTCGCCTACACGAGCTTCTGGACCAGCAGGCTCGATCTTCATTGGGGTGGGTGGCGCTTGAGCCCCGGCGCTTGGGTCGGTCTAGACGATGATCACCAGCGCACGGCCCTGCATGTCGCTTACCGTTGGTGGGGTTGCACCCCTGGGGTGGCTTGCTCCGATGGCAGCCGCTTGGAGCTCGAAGGGGGAACGGTCTATCACCGCCACGGCCGCGAAGGTTTTGGCTTCTGGGGATGGGAGGGGAGCCTGCGGGGGCGGCTCGACCTCGAGCGCATTGCGCCGGTCCTGGCCGGGGCCTTCATCGAGGGAGAGTGGGGCTGGGGCATGGATTTCGTCTATTACCAGCATGCGGATCTTGGCGAGGACGCTATCGATCGCTTGCTGCTGGGCTTTGCCTATGGGCTTTATCTGGGGCGTCCCGAGGCGGGACACGGTGAGGTCGCGATTTATTACGATCATCGCCGGGAGTCTTTTGCCGGCGGCTTCGCCTGGGCCGGGGTGGGGAGTGGATCCATCGGGCACGTGGGCCTGCGCGGCGAGTGGTCCTTTCCGCCGCTGGGCCACGGGCACCGGCTGGGCTTGGGCTGGGATGTGCAGGTCGGCTCGGCCATCGTCGCGGGCTTGGATGTGGTCTACCGCTGGCTTCCTGGTGCGGCGGAGGTGCGGCCATGAGGTGGCAGGCGCCGCGTCTCTCGCTTCTGATTGCCCTGGTCTGCGTGGCTGGCTGTATGCCCCCCGACGGGGCCCACTGCCGCCAAGATGACAAGGTGGGCCAGGCCAGCCAGGCCGATGGCAGCGCGGTGGAGGTGGCCCAGGGGCTGGCGGCGGTGCACGTCTTCACCGAGGGCTATCTCGAGCTGTGGGCCCAATCTCCGGTGCTGCACCTCAGCTACGAGGTGGGGGCACGCGCGCCAGCGACCTTGCGGGTTCGGGTGCGCAACATCCCCGCCGATGCGGTGTTGTGGCCCTTCGCCGCGGCCGAGCCCGTGCTGCGCCTGCCCGGGACGCGTCCTACCGTTGGTGAGTGGTTGCTCCCGGTCTCCCCGGGGCAGCGGCTGGAGCTGGAGGTGGCGCCTCCAGACGGGGCGGCGGCGGGAGACTTTGCCTTTGGCGTGCTGAGCGACATTCAAGAGGCCCTGGATCGCTTCGGCGACTTCGCTGAACCTCTCGAGGCCGAGGCCGGGCTGCGTTTTGTGATTTCCACGGGCGATCTGGCGCGCAACGGGACGGCGGCCTCCTTTCGCGCCGTACAGGCGGCGCTGGAGGCCTTGCCCGTACCCTTCTACAGCACCATCGGCAATCACGACCTCCCGGGGGTGGTGCCGCACTGGGGCGACATATTTGGGCGCACGTCTTTTCACTTCCGCTTCAAAGGGGTGGCCTTCAGCCTCCTGGACACGGCGACGGCTTCCCTCGACGGGTGTGTCTACGAGGCGCTGCAGGGGTGGCTGGCGGCCTCTCGCGGAGGCCTGCACGTGGTGGCCATGCACATCCCCCCTTTCGATCCCGTGGGCACCCGCAGTGGCGCCTTTCGCAGCCGCCGCGAAGGACTGCGGTTGCTCAACACGCTTGGTGCGGCTGGGGTCGACATGACCTTTTACGGTCACCTCCACACGGCCATGTTCTTTGCCAATGGTGGGATTCCGGCGTGGATTTCCGGCGGGGGTGGGGCCATTGAAGAGCGCATGGACGGGATCGGGCGCCACTACCTGCGGGTCGACGTGGGTGGGGTGCCAAGGGACTTGCAGGTGGCGATTCGCCGCATCGAGTGATGGCGGAAAATGACGGTGTTGGTGAAAAAGCGCTTGCCAAGGTGGGGAGCGGCGTATAGGGTTTTTGTTGCGCTGCACAATTTTATTGTGTCGGCGAGTAGGGTGGATGCTCTAAACATGTGCTGCGTATGGATTACGTGCTGATTTTTGACGACAGAAAAATTGCTGCGCCGCACACAAGCAAGGATTGAACATGGCAATAGCTGAACTACCGCAACGCGCCGTAGCGCGGATGACCGCCCAGGTGGTCGAGGCGATGCAACGTTCTCAGTACTTTCAGGCGCGCTTCTTCGAGGCGGCGCTCCAAGGGCCGGAGAGCTGGCGGCGCATGCTTGAAGCGGTCACTCAGGCCAAGGAAGCGAGCGACTGGGTGGCGTTGCGCAAGCGCTGGCAGTCGGGTCTGCGTTACCGCTCGCTGGTGCAGACGCTGGGGGCGGAGCTTTTTGGTAGCGCTGTGTTGCCTGGTGAAGTGCTGCTCGCCGAGGATGGCCATTTTTCGCTGACCTATATTCCCCCCAAGGCGGGCGTGGCGCCATCGGAGCATGCGCTCTTTCACGTCGGTGGCGTGCTCCCCTACGGTGACCCGCTTTTCCGCTTGATGCCAGGCGTGTGTTTCTTCGAGCGCTTCACCGAGCGGGGCATGGGGGTCTATGCCATGGCGCTGCGCGGCGACAAGCAGCAACAGAACTACCGCAAAATGCGGATGTCCACGGTCATGGAGAGCTTGGGACACCTCGCCGGCGTTGCCTTCCAGCACAACCAGGGCCGCAAGATGATCGCCGAGGGCTACTGCGGTTTGGGCCCCCACCTCTTGACCTTTGCGGCGGTGAATCCGGCCCTGGCGGATCGCCTCTTTTCGGTCTTGGCCACTTTCGTGGCGCCCGTCGATGGTCGTCGCTGCCACAGCTTGGCAGAGATCATGCGCTATATCCCCGAGTTGGTGCTCAAGGCGTCCTACAGCCTCGCCGAGAAGCTGGACCTCTACATTTCGGGCGATCAACTGCGCCTGACCCAGGATATCGCCCTGGGGGCCATGACGGCCAAGACGCCCATGGGTTCCTTTGCTTCGGGGTGGCTGAGCCCGGCGTGGGCCGATGTCTCCTGTGTGCAGGACTTGACCTTCAAGCAGCAGCGTGAGCTGGCGGGTGCCTATTGGATCTCGTCAGAGAATTGCCGGCGCTTCCCCGTGCCCGTGGATCTGGCGCGCTTCTCAGAGCGGCAGTTCAAGATCGGCGTGACCGAGGACGGCGTGATGCCTTTTGCCATCGATGGTGAGTCTGTCGATCTGCGCCGCATTTTTTCCGAGAGCAACCTTCAGGTGGTGTCGTTCTACGGCGGCAAAGACACCCTGGTACCCCACGAGACAGCGCATCCCATGCAGGCCATCGGGGGCGATCGCTATACCCATGTGGTCCACCCGGGGATTGGCCACGTCGGCTATATCCTCAACCCCGATATTTGGCGCAGCGACAACGCGCGCTCACTCAACCCCAACCCCATCGATTGTTTGCAAGCCCTGGCCGAGCAAGCGAAGCCCTGCGCTCCGGAAGTCGTGGAGAGCCATCAGAGCGATGACAGCAGCGAGGTGGCTGGCCATAAAAAGAGCCGTCGCGCCGCCAGGAAAGCGGCTCAGGACCAGGACGGCGAAGCGTGAGTGCCCACTAAAGTGCTGGGCGATCAGTAGCGCGACTCGCGGCAGGTGCCAATGTGGGCTTTGGCTTTGGCACCATCCTGCACGTACTCCACCTCGATCATGTCGCCATCGCGCTTCAGGATGATGGCAGGGTACTGCTTGCCGTCGTGCGGCCAGCGGCACTCGACCTGCTGACCTGGACGCCACGCGAGGGGCTTGACGCGTTGGGCGTCGACTTTGAGGCGCGTCCCGTCGTCGAAGTGGAGGGTCAAGACGTCACCGCTGGCGGCCTCTACCGTGGCGGGATACCAATAGGCGTCTTCCCACAGGGCCAGTACCCTGTCGCCCGCGTCGAAGGCCCAGGCGGCGGTGGCGGCGAGAAGAACGAGGGCGAATACCAGCAGACCCGACAGTTTTCCAAGCACGGTTTGCTCCTGCAGTGAAAAGAACACAGTTCACAGCATAGCATGGGAAGGCAGCGGTGCAAGGACCTTTTTGACGGTGGGCGGCGCGCAGAGGGAGATGGTCCGCGGAGGGCGCGCCGTCGCCAGGGAGCGTCGGCGCGGCTGTGGGAGCACGAGGGGCAGAAGCGTCTGCCCCTCGTGCAGGTGGCGGATTTCAGCTCTCGGAAGGGCGAGGGCGTCTGGTGCGGCGCGTTCGCGACGCGCCCGCGGCGGCATCGTCTTGACTCACCTGGGCGCCCTCATCCTGGGGAGACTCTCGCTGGATGATCTGCTCCACGGGGCGCGGCCGCTGGGTCCGGCGCCGTCGCTCGCCTGGCGTCCCTTCCGGCTCCGCAGGCTCTGGTGCTGCCGTGCTGGTGACGGCAGGCGTTGGGGCCGTGTTGTCACCGCCGGGACGGGGTCGCTGGGAGCGGCGTTGGCGCTCGCCGCGCTCAGGTCCATCCTCACGCGGGGCACGCTCCTCACGAGGGGCACGCTCCTCACGAGGGGCACGCTCCTCACGAGGGGCACGCTCTTCCCGAGGGGCACGCTCTTCCCGAGGGGCACGCTCTTCCCGAGGGGCACGCTCCTCACGCTGGGGTCGCGGACGATCCTCACGGAGTTCACGCTCCTCACGGGGGGCTCGCTCCTCGCGTTGGGGTCGCGGACGATCCTCACGGGGTGCACGCTCTTCCCGAGGGGCACGTTCCTCACGGGGTGCACGCTCTTCCCGAGGGGCACGTTCCTCACGAGGGGCACGCTCCTCCCGAGGGGCACGCTCCTCCCGAGGGGCACGCTCTTCCCGAGGGGCACGCTCTTCCCGAGGGGCACGCTCTT
>CAYVQF010000049.1:0-45215 GCA_964454015.1 uncultured Myxococcales bacterium | reverse complement strand
GAGGGCACGGGCGCCTGCACTTGTGACAGTGGCTGGGCCGGTGCGAGCTGCGCCGTGTGTGATGTTGGCTACTTTGGTGAGACTTGCGCCGCCTGCACCTGCGCGAACGGCACCTGCGATGAGGGCCTGGAAGGCACGGGCGCTTGCACCTGTGACAGTGGCTGGGCCGGTGCGAGCTGCGCCGCGTGTGATGTGGGCTACTTTGGTGAGACTTGCACGGCCTGCACCTGCGCGAACGGCACCTGCGACGAGGGCCTGGAAGGCACGGGTGATTGCACCTGTGACAGTGGATGGACCGGTGCGAGCTGCGCCGCGTGTGATGTGGGCTACTTTGGTGAGACTTGTGCCGCCTGCACCTGCGCGAACGGCACTTGCGACGAGGGTCTGGAAGGCACGGGCACCTGCCTGGCGGGCACCTGCCAAGAGGGTTGGGAGGGACCCAACTGCGATCAGGTGGTGGTCGCTGGCCCCGAGCTCATCATCCATCAGCCCGCTGACCAAGCGGTGCTCGGGAGCGCGACACCTATCATCAGCGGCACGACCGAGCCTGGGGCCGAGGTTGCCATCTACGTCGATGGCGTGCTGGTGGGGACGGTGGTCGCCGATGAGGAAGGCAACTTTGTCTTCGCCGTGTCCGAGGCCTTGTCCGATGGCGTGCACCAAGTCTCGGTGAGCGCGACCAACGCGGCAGGGGCGAGCACTTGGGTGGAGTTGACCATCGTGATCGACACCACGCCTCCGTGGATCGTCGTCCGCGACCCTGTCAACGGCTCCCACTTGGCGGCCGCCCCAGAGGCGATCTCGGGTCAATCGGAACCGGGTGTGCGCATCGAACTCTATTACGAAGGCGTGCTCCTGGGGTCGACCGTGGCCGATGAGAACGGCGCGTGGTCCATTCCGCTGACCATGGCCCTTGGTGATGGTGAGTGGCGCTTCGAGGTGCGGGCCATCGATGCCTTTGGCCGCACGGGTTTGGCCACCTCTTACTTCACCGTGGGCGCTGAACCGGGCCTCACCATTACGGCACCGGCCAATGGCGCGGTGGTGCGTACGGACCAGCCGGTCTTCACCGGTACGGGAGAGCCTGGCGCCGAGGTGCAGATTTACGTGGGTGAGGGCGCGGATGCGGTGTTGGTGGCGACGGTGATCGTCGCTGAGGACGGCACCTGGACCTGGACCCCAGGCGAGGATGAGCGCTTCGACGATGGGACCACGGTGGTTTGGGTGAGCAGCACCGTCGACGGCGCGACCCAAACGGCGACGGTGACCTTCGTGGTCGACGCGAACACCGTGGGGGTCACCATCACGTCTCCTGCCGATGGGACCCTGACCAACGATCCGCTTCTGCTGCTGCGCGGCACGGCCGAGCCGGGGGCGGAGGTGCTCATTTACGATGGGGACGAGCTCCTTGGCGCGACCACGGCCGATGCCAACGGGCAGTGGTCCTACCAGATCGAGGTGCCTCTGAGCGATGGTGCGCACGATCTGCGGGCGGTGAGCGGCGAGTCCGAGGCCACCGTGGGTGTGGTCATCGACACCACGCCGCCGCAACTAGAGGTGCGCGTCCCCAGCGCTGGTGCCGAGGTCCCGACAGAGGGGATGCTCATCGAAGGCACGGCCGAGCCGGGCGCGATCATCAACGTCTGGATAGACGGGGTGCTCGTGGGCACGACCGTGGCCGACGAGAATGGTCATTGGTCGCTGGTGATCGACACCGCGCTGCCAGAAGGCGAGGCGACCATCACGGTCATCGCCACCGACGCAGCCAGTAACAACAGCCTGGTGGAAGTGCAGGTCACCGTCGTGAGCGAACCGGTGCTCGACGAGGATCCCGAGGTCGCTGACGATCCGGAGTTCACCGAGGAGTCGGACTTCTCCGAGGCGGCTGAAACCCTCGAGTTCGAGGGCGAGATGAGCGGTGGCGGTGGCTGCGTTGGGTGTGCCACGTCGACTCCGAAATCACCCTGGGGTGTATTGCCCTGGCTGATGCTGGCGCTCTTTGGACTGTTGATCGTAAGGAGGTCTCGATGAAAAGCGCACGAAGCACGCGACGCAGGGTTGAGATGAGCCGGTTGCTAGCGCTCACGGCGACGCTCGGGGTGATGCTCACGGCATCGACCGGGCGGGGTGAGGGCTTCGATCTCCAGCAGTTCAACCCCATGCCGAATCTGCACGAGTCCCTCTTCTCCACCGCGAGCGGTGGGGTGGCGGGGCACCTGAACTGGTCCGCCATGGTGCTCTACAATCACGCCGATGATCCTCTCGTGGTGCGCGATGCCGATGACAAGCGCATCGACAGCGTGGTGTCCACCCAAGGCACGCTGCATCTCTTGCTCTCGCTGGGGCTCCTGGACTGGGCCGAGATCGGCGTGGACGTGCCCATGGTGGTGTGGCAGGAGGGCAGCGCCTTCCCCCAAGGGGCGCGTCTCTCTGGCGACGGCTCTTTTGGCCTGGGCGACATCCGCCTCATCCCCAAGGTGCAGCTCTTCACCACGCGGGCCCATGCCTTGGACAACGGCCTCGCCCTGGCCCTCTTGGTCAACCTGCACCTCCCCACGGGCGACGCCGACGCCCTGCAAGGCGGCGATTTCCGCGTCGGCCCGCGCCTGGCTTTCGATTGGCGCATCGGTGGCCCGCGGGTGGCGGCCAACGTGGAGTACCTCTATCGTTCTGGCAAGAAGATCGACAATCTGAATATCGACGACACCTTTGGCTGGTTCGTCGCCGGCGAGGTCCCGGTCTACGACGGCATCGACGTCCTCGGTGAGGTGCGCGGGCGCTTCACCTTGACCTCGGATGGCCTCAACGCCGCCGACTCACCGACGGAGTTCTTGCTGGGCGCCAAGGCTACTTTTGGCCTCCTCCAGCTCATGGCGGGCGGTGGCGCGGGTCTGGTGGGCGGCTACGGCGCGCCAGAGTGGCGGGCCGTCTTGGGCGTCGGGATTGGCACCCCCAGGACGGTGCCTGAGGCCGCGCCAGTGGTGCTCGCCGAGTGTACCGAGGAGAGCGTTGCCGCAGACTGCCAGGCCTTGCCGGCGAGCTATTGCGATGCTGGCGTGCTGCGAATCTTTGGCGCGGCTTGTCATGAAGGGTCTTGCGTCTATCCCGCCGAGGAAATCGCCTGTGGGGCGGGGATGATGTGCGGCGAGGTCGATGCTCAGCCGGCGTGCGTTCCCGAGCCGGAGTGTTTGGCCGATGCGGACTGTGCTGCTGCACCTGCGAGCTACTGCCAAGACGACGCCATCGCCTCTTCGCGGGGCACCTGCCTTAGCGGAAGCTGCCACTACGAGGTCCGCGCTGCGCCCTGCGGCGAAGGCCAGCGCTGCAGTGTCGAAGAGGGGCAGGCCACCTGCGTCGCTGTAGCCGTCGTCGGGATCGTGGGGCAGCGCATCGAGCTGCGCGAGACGGTCTTCTTCAACACGGGCTCGGCTGACATCGACGCGCGCTCCCATGGCCTCCTCAATCAGGTCGCTGATCTGATGCAGGCCAACCCGAGCATCCGCCTCATCCGCATCGAAGGGCACACGGACACGTCGGGCTCACGCAACCTCAACCTCCGCTTGTCCAAGGAGCGGGCTGCTGCCGTGCGACTCTACCTCATTGATCGCGGCGTCGATGCCCAGCGCATGGTGGCCGAAGGCTACGGGCCGGACAAACCCGTGCAGGACAACGACAGCGACGCGGGCCGCGCGGCCAACCGCCGGGTGGAGATCCACATCGTCCAGCAGGATTGATGGGGCCACGGGCTCGGGCAGGCGGCGCAGCGTCTGCCTGAGCGTCCAGTGCGGTTTTTCCATGGGACCACCTCCCTGGGGCGTGCGGCGCACCACATGGCAACTGCTCGTGCCGGCGCACAAAGGTCGGTACCGAGCGCAGGGGGCGCACCTGGCTTGCTTTCAGCCCGAGTGCGGCGCACCTCCCGGTGGCGGCGCCAGGGGAGGGAGCGGATAATGACTCACAGCCACGGCGTTACCCTCGGGGTCGTGGGCGTAGGTGGTGTAATCCGTCTGGCCGCAAGAAATTGCGCCGAGTCCCATCAGGCGGGCCTCGGCGCGGTGTCGCTGCGCGGGCTCGGTGGTGAAAGCCAGGAGGAAGGGACCGGGCCGCGCCGGTGACAGGGCTGGCGTCGTGGGGTGGAGATCTTCGAACATCAACAGGAGTGGCCCGGCCTGCAGCCACACGGCGCGCAGGCGACCGTCGGGGTAATGGTGCCGCGCCGCTTCGGGGAGGGCAAAGGCTTGCGCATAGAAGCTCGCCATGGCTTCGACGTCAGTGGCGCCGATGGCGATGTGGTGCAAGGTGGGCGTGGCTGGACTTGGTGGCGGGTGGCCCATGGCGGCGCTCCTGGGTTGGGTCCGGGGTCAAGTGCCGTGGATTCGACGCTGCGGGTTGAGGGCCTGACCCACGCTGAGCAGCGGCTCGTGGGGGCGGGCGAGCCACTTGTTGAAGGGGGAGGTGGCGCGCACCAGCAGCACCGAACAGTGGGCGCGCTGGGCCACCATGGCGGCGAAATCGCTGAAGGGGCTCGTGCGGAAGGGCTCGAGTTGGCTGGCGCCGACGACGATGAGATCCACTTTCTTACTGCGAGCGACGATAGCCTCCAGCGGGGAGTCGGCGTTGAGGATGGCCGTGCGAAAGGGGACCATGGCGTGGTGTTCGCGGATGGCTTCCATGAGCACCTGGCGGGCGTGGGCCATGTGCTCGGCCTTGGGGTCGGTGCCGACGATGTTGAGGTAGGTCACCCGTCCGCTGTTGTGTTCGGCCAGGGCGGTGGCGACCCGCACCATGAGGGTGAGGTTGCGGCCCGTGGTGCCGGCGAAGACGGCGATGCGTTTGGGCGGTGGCCCCGCCTTGAGGTGGAGCAGCACCAGGTCAGAGCGGGTCTCGCGCGCGACCGTGGCGAGCATGGCCGAGGGGGTGGCGTCGGCCGCCAGGGACCACCCCATGACGATGAGGGAGCTGTGGGTTTCGACGGCGGCGTGGGCGATGCCTTCGCCCAGGTTCTTGGCGGCGCGCACCAGGGGACAGAAGCGGACGTTGTGCTCTTGCGCCAAGGCCTCGAAGCGCTCGATGGCCTCCACGGCGCAGTTGGCGGCCTCGTTCTGGCACAGGGCCTCGCGGGGGCTGTCGCCGTCGTCGGCGACGATGACGTTGACCACGACGATTTCGCCGCCGTCGTGGTGGAGGAGGGCCTCGGAGATGGCGAAGAGCGAGGCCTGGCTGTGGGGGTTGGCTACAGGCACGAGGATGCGCTCGCCTCGGGTGAGGAAGGGCCTGGGCCGCGCGGCTAGGGCGACGGTGAGGCCCGCCTGGCCGCGCTGTTCCGAGGCGTGGGCGTAGGTGAAATAGAGGGCCGAGCCAATGGCCACGAGGGTGCCGCCAAAGAAGAGGGCCTGACTGTCCAGGGTGTAGAGCAGGGCCAGGTTGGCCATGAGGGCCACCCAGGGCAGGGGGCGTTTGAACCAGGCGATGTGCCGATAGCCCTCGCTGCGGTAGACCCGGTGCAGGGAGAAGGAGAGGGGAATGCGGGCGAAGACCAGACAGAAGGCGGCCGATTTGGCGATGAAGGGGAGCTCGGCGAAGAGGACGAGGCCGAGGACGAGGCCCGTGCCGATGAGCAATGCCGGCAGGGGGACCTTGGCGCGGGCCGTGAGCTTGGCGGTAAACTCGGGCAAGAAGTGGTCGCGGCCCATGGCGAAGATCTGCCGCGCTTGGGAGATGAGGGTGCTGTTTAGGGCGGCGGCGGCGGCGATGAGGCCGCCGAAAACGACGAGGTAGAGGCCCAGGCGGCCCAAAGCGTTGCTGGTCACCAAGACCAAGGGTGAGGGGTGGGCGGCCAGGTCGGAGGCGGGCATGGCCGCGGCGACGACGAAGGTGACCGCGACGTTGACGCCGATGGCGATGGCCACGGCGAGGAGCATGGCGCGGGGGACGTTGCGCTGCGGTACCTTGACCTCTTCGGCGTTGTTGGCGATGAGCTGATAGCCGAAGAAGGCCATGGAGATCAGGGAGATGGCTGTGACGAGGCCGTCCCAGCCGTGGGCCTGGTCGAGGGCGAGGTGGGCCGGCTCGCAGCTCGGCACGGCGACGAGGAGGATGAGGACTAAGACGGCGAGGTTGAGCCAAGTGAGGAGGTTCGAGATGCGCCGGCCCAGGGCGCTGGGACGGCTGGCGGCCAAGGCCAAGAGGGCGATGATGGCCAGGGCGGCGAGCTTGGGCAGCGCAGGGTGATAGTGCGCCAGGGGAAGGATGGCGCCGAGGTGGGTGCTGAAGGAGCTGGCGAAGATGGCGCAGGCGAAGGCGGCGCCTAGGGTGAGGTTCCAGCCGACCATGTAGCCCCAGAAGGAGCCCAAGGTGCGGTAGGCGTAGACGTAGGCGCCGCCGGAGACGGGCATGCGGGCCCCGAGCTCGGCGAAGAGGCCGACGGAGAGGTAGGTCAGGAGCCCGCAGATGGCGAAGGCGAGCCAGAGGAGGGAGCCGGCGGCCTCGGCGGCGAGGCCCAAGAGGAGGTAGAGGCCGGCGCCCATGAGGGCGCCGAGGCCCAGGGTGGTGGCCCCGGTGAGGCTGAGGTTTTGGGCGAAGCGCGGGGGTAGGGCACCCTCGGCGATTTTCTGACGGTAAGGGCTAGACATGGGCGTGGGTTGTGTGGCGGAGACGCGCGCGGGTGGGGGGGATCCCAAAGTGGGGCGCACGCCTGTGGCGCGTGGATCCCAAGAAAGAGAGCCACTGGTAGGCACCCTAAACGATGCTCAGCGCCACTTTCAAGGCCATAGTGGCCGAGGTGGCGATTTTGACCCGGTGGGGTGCGGGGCGTAGAAGGAGGCGTGGTATCCCGACCATGGCTGGTGGGGACGACGGGACGCTTCAAGGAGGACGCATGCGGCACATCAAGGAATGGGAAGTGGAGATCGCGACCATCGCCGAGCTGGGGCGGCGTATGCCGGCGCGGGCCAAGGGGCTGACGCTGACGGCGCAGGAGGGGGTGTCCGATGCGGAGGCGTTGGATGTGTTGCTGCGTCTGGGGACGCGGGCCGACCCGGTGCGTTTGCGCTGCGTGGTGACGGAGCAGTGGCAGGTGGGCGAGGCGACTTGGGTGCAGGTGGCGCCCGATCGGGAGAGCTGGAAGAAGATGTTCTTGTCGGTGTGTCAGCATGCCTGGCAGCGCGAGGAAGATATCGAGGACAGCCGGGGGCGCTTGGCGCTGAGTGAAGCGGCCTGGTGCTATGTGCCGGGGACGGGCCACCGTTACGAGGCGATGTTGCAGGAGGTCAGCCGGGGCGGTGCCTTCTTGCGCCTCAGTGATGACGTGGTGGGCTGTGGGGAGCAGGTGCGTTTTCGGCGTCTCGCCGATATGACTTGGCATAGCGCCGAGGTGCGGTGGCGTGGTATGAAACGGCGCGAGCCTGGTGTGGGTATTGCGCTGCGCTTCGGGGCGCCGGAGGAGCGCTTTCACTGGGTGGATTTCGTGTCGGCGGCCAAGCGCCGCGTAGCTTGAAGAGACCACGATGCGCGTATTGGTGACCGGTTCTTCTGGGTATTTGGGGGCGAGGTTGTTGGAGCGCTTGCAGCGCGATCCAGGGGTGACGGAGATCATCGGGATCGATGAACGTCAGCCCCAGGAGTACCACCCCAAGCTGACGTTTTACCAACAGAGCGTGACGCAGCCCTACGAGCGCTACTTCGAGGGGGTGGACGCGGCGGTTCATTTGGCCTTCGTCTTTGAGCCAATACGGGATGGTCGCTGGGGCGAGCGGGTGAACCTGGAGGGCTCGGAGCGCTTCCTGCGGGGGCTGCGCGAGCACGGGGTGGCGCATGGTGTGTTGGTGTCGAGCGCGACGGTGTACGGGGCGCGGCCCGACAACCCGATCCCTCTGACGGAGGAGTCGGCCCTGCGCGGTGAGCCCGATTTCCACGAGTCTCGGGACAAGACGCGGGTGGAGGCGCTGTGCGCGGCCTTCGCGTCGCGTCAGACTCAACTGAAGATCGTGCGCCCCTGTATCGTGACGGGCCCGCATGCGACGCATTTTTGGATGCAGTTCTTGGCGCGGCCCTATGTGCCGGCCATCCAGGGCTGCGATCCCATGATGCAGTTCGTCCATGAGGACGACGTGGCCCTGGTGCTACATACATTGTGCGGTACCGGGGAGGCTGGGGTCTACAACGTGGCCGCCGAGGGGCGGCTCTATCTCTCGGACGTGGTGGAGACCCTGGGCGGTCGCTTGGTCAGTGTGCCGCGCTGGATGCTGGGGGCCACGGTGGATTTGATGTGGCGCTACAACTTGGGTCACCTGCGGGATCTGCCGCCGGGGATGCTGCCCTATCTGGCCCATCCCTGGGTGATCGATGGCAGCAAGCTTCAGCGCACCCTCGGGGTGAGCTTCCAGTACGACGCCTGCCAGGCCCTGGATGCGTTCCGGGTGGCGCGGGGTTTGGCGCGGCGCTCGGCCTAGGCTAGGAGCGCGGGCGGGGAGGCTTGCGGGCATGGGTGACGAGGTGGCAGGGCTGCTGGCGCGTCTGGCTTTGGTGCCCGACGACGTGGCGGCGCTGACGGCGCTGGCCCGCGCCTATGGCCGGGGCGAGCAGGGGCGGGCTTTGCGGGCCGTGCTGGCTGCGGCGGTGCGGACGCCCGAGATGGCCCTTGAGGTGGGGCGCATCGCCGCGGGGCGGACTTGGCCTTGGGAGGGGGCCTTGGGGCAGGCGCCGTTGCGCACCGCCCTGAGCCCTCCGCCGCTGACGGCGCCGCGGACGCGCTGGCGCTACACTTCGCCGCACCCGGATGATCGCTTCGGGATGCATGTCGCCCTCTTGCCAGAGCGGCTGTGTCTGGTGGCGCAGAGCGTGGTGGTGGGGATGCGCTATGTGCGCCTCTTGGCCTTGGACACCCGCACGGGGCGGCTGGCTTGGGAACGGGAGGAGCAGAACCTCTTTGGCCCGTGTGCGCCTTTCGTGTTGGAGACGGCCGGCGGCGCGGCGGTGGCCTGGGCCTATGCCCAGAGCGACGCGGCGGGCTGCGGCTTGCACGTCGAGGTGATCTGCCCGGCGACGGGCGCCCTGGAGGCGCGCCACTTTTTGCCCCTGCCCAATGGCCAGGTGGCGCGCCCTGGCGCGCACCTGGCCATTGGGCAGGGGGTGGGGATGTGGCCCGTGCACTGGACCGATAGTCAGGCGCGCCGCGCCGCCCTCTTCGCGGTGGATCTCGAGACCGGTGCCTTGCGCCAGGCCGCGGCCATCGCCCTCGACACGGACGGCGTCGTGGCCGTCGCCGGTCATTGGGTCACCCGCAGCGACAGCGGCTTGCACCTGGTGGCCGAAGGAGCAGGGGCCGCGTCGGACCCGGGGACCTTGCTCTTGGCCTTTGCTTCGCGGCAGGGCGCTCACGTCGAGGGGGGGCGCCCGGATAGCACCCTCTTCGCCAGGGGGCGGCGTCTCTACTTCTACTTGCCCGAGTACCGCAGCAGCGGTCCGGGGCGCGTGATCCTTCGTCAACACGCGGCCACCCTCGACCTCGACCGACCCGGCGCGCCCCCGCAGATCCTAGGCGAGCCGTCGTGGCGCACGCGTTTTCTCGCGGTCTCATCGGCGGGGGAGCTCATCGGGTGGAGCGAGAGAGAGGGCGGCGTCTTGTGGTGCCAAGATGACGCCGCGGTCCGGGTCCTGCGCGCGCCCATCCCTTGTCCCGCGAGCGCCGCCGCCATGGCGCGGACCCTCGTCATCCGCAGCGGTGTGGGGCAAGGGAGCGAGACGCTCGATGCCATCGATCTCGACGCAGGTCACTCGCTGTGGTGCGTCGCGACGGGCCCGGCGTGGCACCAGGGACCCATCCCCACGGCAGAGGGCGTGGCGGGCATCTCGGCCCAGGGGGTGAGCTGGTTGGGGGCCTGAGCTCGCCGCGCCTAGGGCAGGGTGAAAGGCGGCGAGCTCACCTGCAGCACGGCCTCGGCGTGGCCCGAGCGGATGTTGGCGAAGACCGTGACGAAGGTGCCGAAGATGGACGACTCGTTGCGGCCAATCACCATGTGCCCACCGCGACTGCGGCCCAACCACTTGCGGATGACGTTGGCTTGCTCGTCCGTGATGGGGTTGAGCTTGAGGTCGAGGCGTACGGAGTAGCTACCCTCGGGCAGATCGCTGGTGGCGACCGAGGCCAGGGTAAAGCGCCCCAAGCCCTGGACCATGGCGTCGACGTTGTCGTAGGTCTGCCACTGTTTGGAGCCCTGCCACAAGACCAGGCAGGGGTTGTCGAAGGGATCGATGTAGCAGCGTTGGGAGACTTCGGCGTAGGTTACGGCGGTGAGGTTGTCGCGTTGATCGAAGAGCAAGAGGTCGATCTGGAGGGTGTTCTCCCAGCCGTTGTTGAGGACCGCGCGGATTTCGCTCTGGATCCACTGGCGGATGTCCATCTCGCAGAAGACTCTGCCCGCTTGACTACGGCAGCTCACTTCATTGTCGGCCGCCCACATGAGAGGAGGATAAGCGCCCCAGACCAAGATGGCCAAGAGGGCCATGCCGAGGTGAGACGGCATGCGGCGCGGGCTTGAATGGGCGTGGTTCACAACAGGCATCGAGGTAGCCATCAGAGGGGGATCAGGGCGAGGGCGTTGGCAAAGGAGAGGCCGAAAATGCCGATATCCGTCTCGACCCGGAGGCCGAGGTTGACTGTCAAGTCGATGGGGAAGATGCTGCGCGCCGTGGTCGTGGGTTCGAGGCCCAGCGCTGTGGGGGGGCGCTTGCTCTCCCGGGTGGTGGCGCCGAGTAAGCCCGCGCCGAGGAAGAACTCCGTGCGGTAGATCCAGGGGATGCGGTCGTTGATGGGGACGGCGTATTCGACAGCGATCCGGGAGAGGTAGGCTTCGTAGTTGAGTTGGCCAGCGCCGGTGTTGAAGAAGTCGACGGGGGCGCGCGCGGCGAAGTTGAGGCCGAGGTTGCGCGAGGAGACCAGGTCGTTGAAATCGCCGATGAAGAAGCGCTCGAAGAAGGGCGCGTCGCCAAAAATGGCGCCGGCGAAGAGGTCGAAGCGGGCGATGTGCCCGGGAACGAACTCGTAGGCCAGGGTGAACTGGGTCAGGTTCTTGACATAGCTGTAGTCCGAGAGGGCGCCGTCCAGGCTGGCCTCGACGGCGAGGTTGGCGCGCGCGCCGCGGGTGGGCATGACGGGGTCGTCGCGGCTATCGTAGTCCAGGGTCAGGGTGGCCGTGGAGAGGACGCCCTGGCCGAGCTGGATCCAGCCGCGAAAGAGGGGCCCTTCGTCGGCACTGGCCTCGAGCCACTCGCTGCGGAGATCGAGGAAGAGGCCGAGGGTTGGGAGCAGGCCGACGCCCGCCGAGAGACGGCCGCCGAGCCGGGTGTAGCGCAGGGGGCTGGTGCGGAAGGCGTCGGGCTCGCCTGTGGGGGCGAAGGCGTAGTCTTTGCCGTAGGAGAAGTGGAAACCTGCGCCGAGGGAGAAGCGCGAGCCGACGAGGGCGGGCTCGAGGTAGGAGAGCTCCGTAGCGACGCTGTCGCCGCTGGCGACGAAGGCGGCGCGGGCGGTGTGGCCCGTGCCAAAGAAGTTGGAGTCGACGATGCCCAGGCCGCCCCAGAAGGGGGTGGTGGTGCTGGAGCCGAGGAAGAGATCCGAGAGGAGCACGGTGTTGCGCTCGTGGAGGCGGATGTTGAGGATGACTTGGCCGCGTTCGCTGCCGCCCTCGAGGCCGAACTGAGCGGTGTCGAAGAAGCCCGTGGCGAGGAGGCGCAGGCGGGCGTCCCTGAGGAGGGCGACGTTGACTTCCTGGCCGATTTCGAGGTCCAGGGCGTCATAAATGGCCTGCTGCCGGGTCTGGGAGTTGCCTTCGAGGTGGATGGCTTCGAGGATGTAGGTGGGGTCGGGTAGGCGGAGGACGTCGGGCTCAGCTTCTTCTTCTTGGGCCGTGGCGAGGCCCGCGCTCAGCGGCCCGAGGCAGAGGCCGAGGCAGAGCAGGGAGAGCAGCGGCATGTAGATGCGTTGGGCTTTGGTGAACATGCCAAGAACTCACAGAGCAGGGGGGGAGGCGGCGTGATGCGGCGCGCCTGGACGTGCCGACGGCATTGGACGCGGGCGAGAGAAAAAGCTTCGCATGCAGGTCGGGGTGGGCACCGTGGCAAGCTCTATTCGAGGCTGCCGACGAAGGCCAGAAGGAGGCTGCGGTGAAGGTCGTAGTAGCGGCGCATGGCGCGATCCATGGGGCGGGCCTTGCCCTGAATTTCGATGGAATGAAGACAGGCGTAGAGACGGGTCTGGGCGAGGGCGACGCGTTCGTCTCCCCAGACTTTGTGGGCGAAGAAGTCGGCGAGGGCGGCCTTCTCGGCGCTGGTCATCTCGGAGGCGCGCACGGCGAGCCGGCGCAGGGCTGGGCGGACGAGGCCATCGTTGGCGTCGAGGAAGCGCTGGATTTGGGCAGCGAGTCGGTCGCAGGATTCGCTGCTATCAGCGGCGATGAGGGTGTAGAAGTCCAGGGTGAGGTTGAGGACGACTTCCTCGTCGCTGAGGGGTGGCGGCGCGAAGGGAGCGTCGGGGTTGGCGTCGTCCGCTTCATCCCGGTCCTGGTTGGCAGGTGGGGGGACTTGCGCGGGCGCGACTGCCGGCGCCAGGGTGAGGGCCATGAGCAGGCTGAGGAGGGCGCCGGCCCAGTGCAGGGCGCGTCGGGGGCGCAGTATGGGCGCTGGGCTGGGCTCGCAGAGCAAGGGCGGTCCTCGCTGTGGGGGGGGCGGACTTGGGGCTGAGATCAGCGCGTTCTCTTGGGCGCGGTCCGCGGGTCGATGAGCTCCGCTTCGACTTCAGCGTCGGCGTTGACGTCGAGGCGGAGCTGATAGTCTATGTCGGCCTCGATGGTGACGGCAACCCTTCCTTTGGCCCAGCGGCGTCGTTTGCCGTCGGGTTCGAAGGCCTGTACGTCCCAGTTGCCCGCCGGGATGGTCAAGGTGTCCTTGGGATCATTCCAGCAGAGGGAGCGGCCGGGGCGGCGGAGGCAGGCGAGGAGGTTGCGACCTTTGGGCTGGATGAGGGCGAGCTTGGCGCTGCCGAGATCGGGCCAGTCGAGGAAGGGTTCGATCTTGGCGCTTCCCATGGGAGTGGTGTGCAGGGAGTAGCGGAAGGTCTCCTTGTCGGGGAGGGAGACCTGCATGATGACCAGGTTGCCCTTGTCCAGGGAGAGGCGCCCAGGGGTGGTGTAAGTGTCATCGTTGACGGCTACTTTGACGGCGGCGCGGGCCTGGCTGTCGTCGAGTTTGAGTTCGACCTCGGTGAAGCGGTCGAGGTAGACCCCTTCGCCGAGGCGGGGGACGGTGACCTCGGTGTCGGCGTTCATGGGCCTAAAGAGGAGGACATAGGGCGCGCGTTCAGGTCTCTTGACGGTGAGGAGCTGGAAGATGCCCAGGGGGACCTCGTCGACGACGTTGGGGAGGGAGCCGATCTCGATGCCGTTGAGCCAGGCCGTGGCGCCGTTGGCGTCGTCGGGGTTGGTCAGGAGGATGCGCACTTTGCCGGTTTCGACGTCTTCGACGGGGAGGAGGGTGGCCTCGACGCCTTGGCTGAGATCGGCGTTGGCTTCGAGGTAGAGGGTGTGGGGGCGATAACCTTTGGCGAAGAAGGTGAGGGTGTTGGGCATCCCTTTGATGAGCTGGAAGGTGCCTGGGGTGCCGCCATCTTGGAGCCAGCCGTTGATGGCGATCCGGGCGCCGGCGGGTTCGGCGCGGACCGCGACATCGACCATGGGGGCCTCTTCCCAGGTGGGCGGTCCGAGTTCGAGTTCTTCGGCTTCGCTGCCATCGCGGGCGATCTGATCGGCCACGGGGCTGCTCTTGAGGCTGAAGTAGACCACCACACCGATGAGGATGATGACGGCGATGACGGCGGCGATGAGCAGTCGCTTGCGTTTCTTGTTGGGGTTGAGGGCGGCGATGAGGACGTCGATGGTATAGGAGATGGAGCTGGGGACGTCCTTGGCCTGTGCTTTGACCTGCATGGGGCCGACTTGGCGATTGGCCGAGCCGTCGGGCTGCCAATTGACGCCGCGGGGCGCCTGGATCTGCGGGTCGAAGGGGACCTGTTGTGGCCCTTGTCCGTAGTGTTGGCCGTAGGGATAGGGCGTGCCTGGTGGCTGGCCTTCTTGGGGAGGCCAGGGTGCACCGCCGACCTGCGCCTGGTGTTGGGCAAAGGGGTTGACTTGATCCGGGTCCTGCTGCCCTTGGTCGTTGGGGCCAGGGTTCTGGCTCTGGGGTGGATAAGGCTTCTCGGACATCTGAACCTCACCAGCGGGGGTGCGAAGGGAGGCGTCGCGGAGGGGGCAGCCAAGCCCATGTTCCGGCGACGGCAGTTTAGGCCAGTGGTTTTCATCGCACGTCACGGGTGCATAGGCAAGATCCGGGGGTCGATTATCGCGCTGCGGAGCGTCTGGTCGGGCTCGAGGCGGCCAAGAAACGGCAGCAGCCAGGCGACGTACCCGCCGTACCGCGCACCGTTGCTTCCTCCCGGATCTGGCGGGGTTTGCGGCCGTACGTCACGTCGCCTGGCTGCTGCCGTCAGGGTAGCCCTGACAAAAAACGGAGAGGGTGGGATTCGAACCCACGGTGCCCTTTTGGAGCACACACGATTTCCAGTCGTGCACCTTCGGCCACTCGGTCACCTCTCCTGATGGCTCGCGTCTAGAGCTGACGCGCTGGAGAGCAGAGGGGGAGGGATTCGAACCCCCGGTACGGTTACCCGCACTCGTGATTTCGAGTCACGCGCCTTAAGCCACTCGGCCACCCCTCCACAGGGAACGACAGCCGCGCTGTGAGCCATCACTTGGTCCGACCCTGGCGCGCGCTCGAGGCGCAACGCGTCCGGTCATTGACGCTTCTTACGCAGGTTTTCAAAGAAGCTCTGCAACAAGTGACGGCTTTCGTCACCGAGGAGGCCTTCAGTGATCTGCATCCTGAAGGGGAGGCGTGGGTCATCGCCAAGAGCAAACAAGGAACGCACGGCGCCAGCTTTGGGATCGCGACAAGCAAAGACGAGTCGCGCGACCCTCGCCTGGAGCAACGCACCGGTGCACATGATACACGGTTCGAGGGTGACGTAAACCGTGCTGCGTTCGATGCGCCAATCTTTGAGAGCATTGGCAGCCGCGCGCAGCGCGACGATTTCCGCGTGACCCAAGACGTCACCGTGGGCATGACGGCAGTTTGCCCCCCAACCGAGGAGGGTGCCATCTCCGACGATGACCGCGCCAACGGGCACCTCTCCCTGCGCAGCAGCCCCTTTGGCGAGGTGGAGCGCGAGGTTCATGTATAGACGATCCTGCGCTGCCACGTCGCTACCGGAGAACTGCTGTCGCCGAGAGAAATACACCAGAGAGGATTCGAACCTCTAACCTACGGCTCCGTAGGCCGTTGCTCTATCCAATTGAGCTACTGGTGCACGAAATCGAGAGAGGACACCGAACGGAGAGGGAGGGATTCGAACCCTCGATACAGTTACCCCGTATACTCGCTTAGCAGGCGAGCGCCTTCAGCCACTCGGCCACCTCTCCCCGGCCTTGGCCACGAGAGCAAAGACCTTGATAGCATCCTCAACGACGCCCACTAGCCCTCGTTTGGGCGAGGACCGGCGGAACAAGGCCCTATTAGCACAGGCCAAAAAGCACAGCAAGCTTTTTTTTGGCCGGAGGGCGCACCTCAGTTCTGGTCGAGGCGGAGCATCTCGTCGAGCTCCTTGGCCGCTTCGGGGTGGCGCTCGGCGAAGTCCAGCATGGCCGTGAGGAAGTCGTCCAGGGCTTTCTCCATTTTTCGCTGGATGACTTCGCGATAGGCCTCTTGCTCATCTGGGCGCATCTTGGCGATGTGGGCCTCCAGGTTGTCGCCGGCGCTGCGCATGGTGCGTTGGTTGGTGCGCAAATAGGCGGCGAGGTTCTTCTTGACCTCTTCGGGCTGGTCGAGGTTGTCTTTGACGATGCGCGCCATCTCCTGCATGTGGATGACGATGGCGTCAGCCGGGTCCGCTGCGGCGGCCTCTTTCGGGGCGTCTTGCGCCAGGAGCGCGGCGCTGGGGAGGGCGAGGGAGAGCACGAAAAACAAGGAAAAAATGAGCCATGCGCGCATGGTGACTCCTGCAGAGGTGGAGAGGGTTGGACGTCGCACCGTGGCTGACGCCAACTGGGATCGCCAGGCTACGATAGTAGCGGCGCGACGGGGAGATCAAGTGTTTTGCCTGACTCGACACGCGCCGCCTCTCTCTTGGCCTTTTGCGCAAAGACCGTTAACATCGCGCCGGAGCAAGGAACGAGGCTGCAGCCAGCAGGGTAGCGAAGGACGTGGGCATGAGCGACGAGCAGCAGCAGGGGTGGAAGAGGGTACACTTCTTCAAGCATTTCCTGACGGAAGAAGACTGGAACGCACGCCACCACTATCACATGGAGAAGTGCCGCTTCCACAACCAGGCTTTTCACCTCGCGGGCATCGTCCGCTATGTGACGCAAGAGCTGATGGTGCACCAGCGCACGGCGCCGGATCTGTCGGTGGTCGTGGAGGCGGGCTACGCCATCGACGAAGCCGGGCGCGACATCCTCAACCACGAGCCGGTCATTCTGCGCATCGTGCGCGAGCACCTCTATTTGCCCTGCACGGTCTACGTGGTGGCCCGCTTCAACGAGGTCCCAGCGGACCTCGTGCGCTTCAAGGACGGATCGCGGCAGAACAAGACCTTCCAGGAACGACCGGAGATTGAGCTGGTCATGCGGCCGCCCGAAGAGGGTGAGATCGAGCTGGCGCGGATCCAACTGTCGGAAGACGTCTATAAAGTGACCGACGCCCGCGACCCCTTCAAGCCGACCTGGAACGAGATCGATCTGCGCGGGCGTCGTTTTGGCTATGTGTTCCGCGCCATCGACCGCGAGCTCAAGCAGAAGCTGCTACAGGCCATCGCCGCCCGACGCCACGCTTACTTGCGCATCGGCGGTCACCAGCTCTTGCGGCCGGCGGCGGCCCTGGCCCACAGCCTGGCGGTCCTCGAGATGGTGGTCGAGGCCGATTGTCTCAGCCCCAACGCGCTGGTCGAGTGTTTGGATGGCATCAACCTCATGGATCGCAACTTGGTGGAGCTGGTGCGGACCCGCATCGACGATCCCTGGGTCCTGGAGCGACCGGAGTGGCAACAGTTCCTGCGCAGTTGTGAGATGATCAGCACCCTGCTCAGCGGCAGCATGAACTACAAGCTGGGCAACGTCGATCAGATCCTGGCTCTCTTCCTCAAATCCGTGGCGCACATCGATGGCCTGATGCTCCTCTACGGCAACGAGTCCCTCGTCTTTTACGAGGGACAAGAGGTCATGCTGCCCAAGACCTACCCCATGGGGCACGACTGGGAGCGGATCAAGGTGTGGTCGGCTGAGTTTCCGGAAATCCTCTATGTCGACGGGATGGAGTGGAAGCTCCTGGGCGAGCTCAATATCACTGACGAAGCCTCGGAGAAGCGCTACCGCTTCCAGATCAACAACGCCATCGACTCGTGGCGGACCCGCCAGTCCCTCTATTACCCTGACGGCACCCGCGTCGACGACACGGGCGTGGCCCACGAAGGCGGCTTCACCCAGTTTGAGCTGCGCGGCGTGGTGCCAGACATGCACCTGGCCATCATCCGCCTGATGGACTACGCCCGGGCCGACTTCGAGCTCGAGATCATCGTCAACGACCAGGTGGTCGGGGTGTCCCAGTGCCTCGGTTATGACAGGCAATTTCGCTGGCGCAACTGGCCTTTCGTCATCCCATCGTGGTTCGTCAACGATGACGTGATCCGGGTGCGCCAAGCCATGACCACGGCTGAGCGCGACGTCAACATGTTCAGGTATTGGTTCTACCAGCCCGTGGGCTTCTGAGCGCTTGCGCTGTGGCCTGGGGGGAACTGCGGCGAGACCCTTTCTCTGCCGCGCATGAGAGGGATCGACATGGCGAGAGATGATGAGACGAGGACCTGGGCGTTGACCCGCAGCGTGGCCGCCTCTGGTTGAGCGGCGAAGCTGGGGCCAGGGGACCTGGCTCGCGTTTTGTGTGGGATCGACATTCCAGGGCATCCCGACGTGTTGGTGGGGCTGGGTAGCGCCGACGACGCCGGTGTGGTGCGCCTGCGTCCCGACCTGGCGCTGATCCAGACGGTGGATTTCTTCACCCCCATCGTCGATGACCCCTTCGACTTTGGCCGCGCCGCTGCCGCCAACGCCTTGAGCGATGTCTATGCCATGGGCGGCACCCCGCTGTGCGCCATGAATATCGTCGCCTTTCCCGCTCAGACCCTCCCCCTGGAGGTCTTGCGCCAGGTCCTGCAAGGTGGCCTGGCGCTCCTGGCCGAAGCCGGTGCCTACCTCGTGGGAGGGCACACGGTGCAGGACCAGGAGTTCAAGTATGGCCTGGCCGTGAGCGGGCTGGTGCATCCCGACGCGCTGTGGACCAAAGGGGGGGCGCAGGCGGGCGACACTATCATCCTGACCAAGCCCCTCGGCACGGGGATCGTCGCCACGGCCCTCAAGGCCGGCATGGCGTCGGAGCGCGCGGCGGCGGCGGCGCTCAAATCGATGGTGACGCTGAACAAGCGGGCGGCAGAGATCGCGCGCGACTTCACGGTGCACGCCGCCACGGACGTCACGGGCTTTGGGCTGGCCGGACACGCCCTCGAGATGCTGCGCCAGGAGACCCTGGGCTTCGTGCTCACGGCCCATGCCTTGCCTCGCCTGCCCGAGGTCGAAGCCTACGCCGATCTGGGCCTGCTACCGGCGGGCTTGCACCGCAACCGCAGCCACTTTGGCGATCGCGTCTTTTTAGAGCCGGGCCTGCCGCCGGTGATGGATGACCTGCTCCACGACCCCCAGAGCTCAGGGGGCTTGCTCCTGGTCGTGCCGGCGGCGCAGGCCACAGCCTGCCTCGCCGCGCTCCACGCTGGCGGCGTGGCGCAGGCGACGATCATCGGCCAGGTCATCGATGGCCTGGGCGGTGGGATCGCCGTGGTCTAGGGGTGGCCTCAGCCTTTGCGAATGGTCCGCTGGCGCGTCACGCTGTAGCCTGAAGGGAGGTGGGGCTCCACCACGGAGACGTCATCCAGGACCCAGCCGTGGCTCGCGAAAGCGTCGGCGATGTGGTTGATGATGCGCTGCGAGGTCTCGACGCCAAAGCGCTCGACCAGGGCGGCGATACCCTCTTCTAGGGCGTGGTGACTCACCGTTTCGGCGGCGACGAAGCGGATGGTCTCGTTGTCGTCGTCCAGGTAGGGCAAGACCGACTTGGCGATGCAAGGGTCATCGAAATCGCGCGCCGTCAAGATGAGCTGCTCTTTGCGCTCGGGATCGCGCACGTATTCGGGGCCAATGGCCTCGAGCACTTCCACCAGAAAGGTGCACAGCGCCTCGCGGGAGAGGAGATCCTTCAGGGCCCGGAAGGGCCAGTTGACGGCCTTGTCGTTGTTGCGCAGATAGGCTTTCAGAGGAGGCACGGCCGTCTGGCCCATCTCGACCAAGAGCCGGCAGGTCATCTCCTTCTCATCCCGGTCGACCGTGGTGTTTTCGCAGGAGCAGGTGAAGCGGCGCAGCAATGACGTGGCGGCGTCTTCTCCGTCCATGGCGCGGAGCTGGTGCAGGAAATACTGCCGATCACCGGGCTGGATGTACATGTTGGTGATCTTTTTCTCAAATTTGGCGAGCTTCTTGGCGCGGCCATCGCCGCGGGAGAAGAGGTTCTTGAACATGGCTTCCTCATCGCGAATGAAAAGGCGACCCGGCTGCGCATGGCCTCACCGCCGGCGGCCGAGTTGCCTTGCCTATATTGTGTTGCCTCCCGCGACGCAAGGGAGAGGGCAAGGGCGCTGGCAGGGTCGGGCGCTCGCGCTAGCCGGGGGCGCAGGTTGCTCAACCCTGTCTGCTGCGGCACAATCCAGCTCCCGGCGCATCGCCGCGGCAAGGGGCGGAGGAAGTTGTGGCGTCCGAGTTGAGATCATCCATAGTGGGCCGCGCCGCGGCGCTGGCCCGGTGGTGGGCCGCGGGGTTCGCGCTGGTCTCGCTGATGGCTTGCTCGGGCGGCGCCGTCGCCCCGGCGGCAGGGCCCAGCGAGGCCCAGCTCGCCGCGTACTTTGGAGCCGGTGCCCGATTGGGCTTCGCGGCCGCGTCCCAGCGTCGGGTGGTGGCCTTGGATACCTTGCGTGCCCCCAACCCCATGGTGGGAGAGGCCCTCTTCTTTCGCTACTGTGTCGATTGTCACGGTCGCGGAGATCGGGGGCGACGTTTCGCCAAGGTGCAGCGCTGGGGCGACAGCGCGATCAATACCATTCGCTTTGGCCTGGGGGACATGCCTGCTTTTGAGAACAGGCTCTCGCGGGAGCAGATGCGAGACATCGTCGCTTATCTCGAGCGACGCTTCAAATAGAGGAGGCCGAGGCGCATGGGAGCAGCACGACCAGGACGGATGGCGCTTGTGCGGTGCTGGGGGGCGTCCCTGTGGATTCTGGTGCTGGGCGCCAGCGCTTGTGGTGGGGGCATCCAGGTGGGGGAGCACATCCGCGGCCCTGCGCCAGAGAGCGCTGCCGGGACGCAGCCAGGGCCAGAGACCTTGATCGGCACCTACGCGCGGCGGCATCGCATCGAGGTCTTCGATGGACAGACTTACGTCCCGGAGATGGTGGATGACTGTCTCAGCATCGGCGAGGCCGACGGCGATAGGTTGCGCTTCGACCTGGTGTTGTTGGCCTCCAACGCCCACCTCTGTACCCTCTCCGGCGAAGCCCAGGCCGTGGACGAGGGGCTCTATCTCTATAGCGAGACCCTCGACGTGTGGGGCCTCTGTAACCTCCGCTTGCGTGTCAGCGAAGAGGCCATCGTCCTCGAGGATGTCAATGACGTCTGCCGCAACAGCTATTGCGGGGCCCGCGCCTCCTTTCACGGGGTTGCCTTTTCGCGCCGCGACCAACGCCGGCCAGCCCTGTCTTGTTTTGGCCCCGACTCAGAGCACTTCTAGTTGTAGGAGAAAGACCTGAGTCGTGTCGGTGGATGGCGCGAAGTCATCGACGAAGAGATAGTACTCACCGGCTGGTAGGGTGGCCTCGGCGATGGCAGGCCCATCACCTTCGGTGTAGCCACAAGCCACCTGGGCCGAGAGGCGCGTCTCACACTCTGAGCGGATGTAGACGCTGACTTTGGAATCGGAAGGGTCCGTGGGCGTGACCCGCGCCCGGACCCGACTGGGCGCTGTGAGATGAAAGGCGTAGATCAGCTCGTTGCCGAGGCCCACCGTGGCGCCGTCGGGGCAGGCGTACTCATTGCCGCGGGTGTTGGACTGCCCGTTGGCGGTGTTGCCCTGGACGGCGGCGCTCCCCGGGCTCAGGTCGAGGAGCTGGGGCACCTGGCCGTGACAGGTGGGGGTGACGGTGTTGGTGGCGAGGAGGGTGAAGCGCCCAGGCCCGGGACCATCGGCTGCGAAGTCGTCGACGAAGACATAGTGCGTGCCCGGGCCCAGCAGGGCGCGCACGGTGGTATCGTTGGCCGTGGTGTCGTTGCCGCTACAGACCCGGTGATACTCGCTCTCGGGGTTGCTGCAGCTCCCCCGCAGGTAGATGCCGTAGTAAGAGGGATCGACTGGCGTCAGGCGCAAGTCGATGAAGCTGAGCTGGGGCACCTCCAGGGCGTAAATCGTCTCGGGTCCGCGTGGCGTGTAGCCGTATTTGTTGGTGCAGCCTTGGGCCCAGATGTGGGAGGAGAGGCCGCCCACGGTGGAGCCCTCGACGGGGGTGTCGAGAAGCAAGGGCAGCGGCGCCCCACACGAGCCCTGTTCAGTGGGTTCGAGGCAGACGCCGGCTACACAGCCATGGTGGCATTGCTCGACCGTGACCCACAGGTTGGCCATACAGGTCTCGGCGTCACCCGTCGTGGAGCAGCGTTTCTCACCTTCGCTGCAGATGGGACTGAGCTCACTCAGATCCTGAGGCAGCTCGGCCTGGTCCTGCCCCGTGTCCTGGACCACATCCAAGGTCTCCGGGAGCTCGGCGAGGTCCGTGTCGAGACCATCCACCTCTGGCGGCAGCTCGACGGTGTCAGTGAGCTCTGGCACGAGCTGGTCGTCCACGGTGTCCAAAGGGATGTCGGCGTCGTCCTGCGGCTGCGCATCGTCATCGCAGGCCGTGAGGCAAGCCCCGAGGACACAGATGAGGAGCAGTGAGAGGAAGGCGTTCCTTTGCAGCACGAGAGCCTCCTTTTAATCGCTCGGTCGAAGGGACGGCGGCGCTCGCCGCGCCCTGGCCACCTGCACAGTCTCGACGCTTGTCAGCATAGCGTGCCCAAGCGTGGACATCAATTCGCCCTCAGAGAGGGCTGCGCACGGCCTTGCGCGGTGCCCCTTCGTCCCACCTCGCTTCGAGGGCCGCGCCGCCTTGGCCAGCGCGGGCTCTAAAGGCCAGCCCCACGAAAGCCAAGACCGCCAAAGCGACGCCCATCTCGACCATGCTCAAAATGAACATGGGGATGGCGTGGGAGATGAACCAGTGGTTCTCCAGCTTGAACTCGATGGAGAAGAAAGGTCCCCAGCAGCGCACGAGAAAGACGACGGCCACCGCCAGGATGGTCTGGGGAAGCTGGGACGGTGATGGCCTGCGCCCTGGCTGGGGCGTCTCGACGAGGATCGCCCACAGCAATAACCAGATCGGGCTGTGCTGCAGCGCAAAAAGGAAGAAGCCCTGCACCAGGTTGATCTGGGACTGATCCAGCATGAAGGCCACCCGCACGTCCATCTCGGGGAAGGCGAAGCGGTAGCCGTTGAGATAGAAATAGGCCACGCTGAGCAGCGCCACGAGGGCGCCGCTGAGCACGGGCGAACGCCGCAACCAGCTCCCCTGGGCCAAGCTCCATGCCAAGAGCACGAAGGGCAGCAGCATCAGCACCACCCAGTCGCTGGACATGACGTGGCTCACCCCCAGGGCCAGGACCAGCACGCCGTTGCGCAAGAGCGCGCCCCGCCGCGGCGCCGTTCCCAGGGCCAGCGCCGCCAACGCCAGCAGCAGCAGGGCCACGTAAGCCATGGTGGGCTGCGGGACCAGCCTATAGAGGAAGGCCGCCGCCAGCACTGGCGCCTGCATGAGAGCCATCCACTTCAGGTCGTTCTTGCGGTGGGATCCACGGGCCGCGGTCGCACTCAGGAAGGCGAAGGCCGCGATCACCCCGATCCAAGCGAGGTTACGCGAGGTGGTGCTCTCCGTGAGGAGCTGGAGGTTGCTGCCGTCGAAGCCGTGAAAGAGCCCCCACATGGCGGCGATGGCGGCGGCGCTCGCGAGCCAGTGCCAGCGGTGGTGGTGGCGCCAAGCGCTGGGCAAGAGGGCCAGCGCCAACAGCGCGAAGAGCATCAAGTAGGTCTGGCCCAAGGGACCATAGGGCCACTTCAACACGATCTGTGAGACCGCCACGGTGAAGAGTACGAAGATCAACCACGGACCGGCATGGGCCAAGGCGGCGCGGGTCGTGGGGGCGAGGCGCGGCCTCAGCAAGCGCCAAGCCAGGTAGAGTGGCCCTCCGATGAGCCCGGCGTAGACGAAGAGCCGGCCGATGTACCAGTAACCCTGGGTGGCTTGGCCCAGGATGGCCACCATGCGGAAGAGCCAGTGATCGAAGACCAGGGGCAGGGAGATCAACACCAGCCACAGTCCCACCCACAACGCCACGGCAGGCGCGCTAAGCTGCGTCGGCAGGGCGTTCGCTTCGGTGGGGCGCAGCCAGGCGGGGAGGCGCTGCGGGGCGAGGAGCAAGAGGGCCAGCAAGAGGTGGAGCGCGAGCCCGACGCCCATGGCCAAGAGCTGGAGCCAGCGGCGGTGAACTCTGATCTCCTGGAGATAGTTGTTGGCGGCCTGGATGGCGGCCTGGTGTTCGCCCGCGCCGTGCAGGGCGAGGTGGGGGGCCTCCGTTTTGGCTTCGAGGCCGAGCTGGGTGACGACGCCGAGCACGAAATCCTGTCGCCGCTCGGCGTGGGCCGCCAGGGCCGCCTCGACCTCATGGGGAGTGAAATCGAGGAGGGCGAAAGCGGCAGGGACCTCGGCAGTGCGCGGGACGGGGAGGCCCAAGGCCAGGGCCAAGGTGGGGGCGAAGGCGTTCAGCGCCATCTCGTGCGGTGGCCCAGGGACGACGGCCTCGCCCACCAGGACGAAGGGCGCGCGGCGGGTGACCGCGTCGCCGCCGCCATGGTTGCCGTCGTCGGTCATGCCGTGGTCGGCGGTGATGACCCACAGATCACCTGGTCGGTAGTAGCGGTCGAAGGCCTGCCCGAGGAGGTGGTCGACGGCTTGCGCCGTTTGCGCATAGGGCGTCAAGTCCCCTGTGTGTGGATCCCAAGTCAAGGCACCCGTCTTGTGCCCTTGATGGTCGGGGCTGGTGGCATGATAAACCGCGATGGGATAGGCCTCGGGTTCGGCCAAGGCCTGGAGAAAGGCGGTGAAGGCGTCGCGATCTGCGTGGGAGAGCAGGCCCTCTTTCTCGGCGTAGAGACCGCCCTCGGGGAAGGTGGCGTCGAAGGTGGCCCAGCGGCCGAAGAGTTGGGCCCAGGCGGCGTCGCCCGTGAAGGCGACCCCGAGGCCATAGGCGTGGGCCCAGTAGAAGAGGGACTCGTCGGCGAAGGTGTCCGCTTGGAAGTTGTGGACCGACCAGGCCAGGCCTGGGCTCATGCCGGTGCCGAAGTTGAGGACGCTGAGCAAGGTCATGGTGACGGGCTGCGTGATGGCCACGCCGCGGCGGCCGCGCTCGGCCAGGCGGGCCGTATGGGGCATGGCGCGCGCGTCGTTGAGGAGATCCTCGCGCGCGGCGTCGATGACGAAGAGCACGACCCGATCGACCTTCTTGGCCAGGGGGGCTGGCAGGAGCTCGGGTTGCTCCGGCGGCGGCGGTGGGTAGAGCTCCTCCAAGTAGTAGGAGAAGGCCAGGGCGCCGATGCCGAGGATGCCGAGCAAGACCGTCACGGCGACGGCCAGGGAGAGCAAGGTCTTGTGGAGGGTGGAGGACACGCTGCGACCCATGCGCAATGGGGACAACAGCGTCCCGTGGTGCGGAGCTTAGCCGCTGTTGAGCCGCCGTCAAGTCAAGGGCAGAGCGCGGTGCCCTCGACCTGGACCGCTACCTTGGCCATACGTTAGAGATGATGACAGGCGTGGAGGGTCGCTCAGATGGGCATCAGTCGCTTCTCGTTAAAAATCTATGCGGTCTTGCTCTTCATGGGGGTGGTCCCGCTCTTGGCGTCGGCGGCGCTCATCGACGATGTCTTGACCTTCAACCAGGACCTGCAGAACGAAGCCATCGCCACGCTGGACGATGTCGCCTATTTTCACCGCGCCTGGGCCAAGGCCGAGGCCGAACGGGTCAACCTCATTGGCGCGTCGCTGGCTCGGGAGGTGGACGAGGCGCTGGCCCTGCGGCACCCGCAGCGGCCGGCCGCGGGGGCGCTGCCGGCGGCGTCTTTGGCCCAGGCGGCGACGCACCTGCGTGCCGCCATCAGCAGGCACGAGATCCTGGTGCGCGCCGAGGTCCTCGATGGTAAGGCGGTGCTCATCGACGTGGGCCCGGCGCGGATGCCACCCTTGGACACCATGAAGATCCGCCTCCATACCTGGCGCTTGGCCAGTGCTGAGGGCGAGGGCCACCAGTTGCTCGGGCGGGAAGGCGACCTCGAAGACGGACAGGTGGGCCTGCGATTGACCTATGGGATCGACCGCAGCCTCTCGGATCGCTACGACGCCCTGGGGGAGCGGCGCCACCTACACCGCGGCCTGGCCGCTTTGGGCGGCGAACAAGAGGGCTCTCTGACCCAGGTCTATCGCAACTTCTACTACATCATGTTGGCCATGGTGATCCTCTTCACCATCGGCTTCGCCTTGGCCATTACGGTTCCCCTGAGTCGCCGGGTGGGGCGCCTGGCCCAGGCGACGGAAGCCGTCGCCCGGGGCGACCTCGCCGTCGCCGTGCCCGTGCGCGGCAAGGACGAGCTGGCGCGCCTCACGGAGCAGTTCAACCGCATGGTCTCGGACCTCAGAGAGGCGCGGCGCAGCCAGGCTTACGTCGAGCGGATGCAGATCTGGCAAGAAGTGGCTCGACGCCTGGCGCACGAGATCAAGAACCCCCTGACGCCCCTGCTCCTGGCCATCCAGCAACTCGACAAGACCTTCGACAAGTACCGGGATCGTCCTGAGGTCTACCGCTCCTTGGTGAGTGACGTGGTGGAGATCGTCACGGAGGAAGTGGACACCTTGCGCAAGCTCGTCAAAGAGTTCAGCGAGTTTGCCCGCTTGCCCAGCCCGGACACCAAGGCGCGCGATCTCTCGGACTTCGTCGAGCAGACCCTGCAGTCCAACCCGCAGTTCCAGGAGGCAGGGGAGATCCACTGGCAAGGGGGGCCTGAGGCCTGGGTGCGTCTGGACCCCTCCCTGCTGCGCCGGGTGCTGGTGAATATCGTCCAGAACGCCATCGAGGCGGCCCAGGGTTGCGCCGCCGACCCGGTGGTGGCCGTGGCGGTCGAGACGGATCCCGGGCAGGGAGTGGCCCATGTCCTGGTGCGCGACAACGGACCGGGGCTGACGGATGAGCAGATCGAGCGCCTCTTCGAGCCCTACTTCACCACCAAAGAGAAAGGCACGGGCTTGGGATTGGCCATCGTCAAGAAGATCGTCCTCGACCACGGCGGCCGTATCGCGTTGACCAATCGGGAGGGCGCCCAGGGCGGCGGTGCTGAGGCGCGGATCACCCTGCCCCTGATTCCCAGCGGCCAAGGCGCGCGGCGCGAGGAAGGCGAGGGCAGCCAGGCGGCGGCGAGCTCCCCTGACGCGGTGGAGGAGACCGACGGGGAGCCTGGGCCGTTGGCAGCGTCCGACGGGGAGCCTGGGCACTTGGCCGACGAGATGGGCGGGGGCAGGGCCGCCGACGAGGGGAGCGATGCAGAGACTTGAACGCGCGAGCGCACCGGGGCCGGGGAGTGAAAGCCTGCGGCCGGTGGCCTTTTTCGATCTGGATCATACCGTCTTGAGCTGCTCGACGGCCATCGAGTACGTCCGCTTCATGGTGCGCCGCGGCGAGATCGGGCCGGTGGCCGTGGCGCGCATCGCTGTGTGGTTGCTCCGTTATCGTGCCGCGCGCCTCGACGAAGAGGCGGTGACGCGCAGGGTCTTGGGGGAGCTCGCGGGGGCCGATCCCGTGCTGCTCCAGGAGCGCTGTTGGCGTTGGGTCCACCGCGACATCCTGCCGCGCATCAGCGAGACGGCGCGGGCCTGTATCGAGGAGCACCGACGCCTGGGCCACGCCGTGGTGTTGCTGACCGCAGCGATTGCCCAGGTGGCTGAGCCCGTGGCCGCGCACCTCGAACTCGACGCTTGCTTGGCGACCCAGCTCGAGGTGCGCGGTGGCCGCTTTAGTGGGCGTGCCATGGAGCCCTTGTGCTTTGGATCTGGTAAAGTGGTGTGGGCCGAGCGGTGGCTGGCGGCGCACGACCGCGGCTTGGGCGCCGCCTATTTCTACTCCGATTCCTATACGGATCGGCCCATGTTGGACCTGGTAGCGCACCCCGTGGCGGTGAACCCAGATCGGCGGCTGCGTCGTCACGCAGCGCGCCGCGGCTGGCCCGTGTTGCGGTGGCGTTAGCGGCACTGGCATGGGTTCATGAGAGCCCTTTTGAGGTAGCATCATGGCGTTATTCTGCGGTCGCAAGATCACCGGTCCCGTGCCTGGACCCAAGAGTCAGGCAGCCCTGGCCCAGCTCTTTGCGTACGAGTGCGCTGGTATCACGGCCCGCCAGGCCCAGGGCATGGCGGGCAACCCCATCGTCTGGCAGCAGGCCCAAGGCTGCTATGTGCAGGATGTGGATGAGAATGTCTTTCTGGACTTCAGCGCCGCCTTCGCCGTCTCGGCCTATGGCCACTGCCACCCGGCCTTGGTGGCGGCGCTCACGGCGCAGGCGCAGCGGTTGATGCATGGGATGGGCGACGTCTACCCCAGCGACGTGAAGATCGCTTTCTCTGAGGCCTTGGCCGCCATCGCCCCCGGGGACTTGCGCGTCTCCATGTTGGGGCAGAGTGGGGCCGACGCTGTCGAGATGGCCCTCAAGACGGCGACCTTGGCCACGGGGCGCAGCCGGGTGCTCGCCTTCTATGGGTCCTACCACGGCCTGAGCCTGGGGGCCCTGGGCGTGAGCGCCTATCGCGATGCGTTCCGCGCGCCCTTCAAGGGGAGCCTCAACCACAATGTCACCCATGTGCCCTATCCCTATTGCCTGCGATGCCCCTACAAGCTGCGCCACCCGAGCTGTGGCCTAGCGTGTTTGGAGAACGTGCGCAGCCTCCTGCGCCATCCAGCGGCTGGCGCCGAGGAAATGGGGGCGGTGCTCATCGAGCCCATTCAGGGCCGAGGTGGTGTGGTGCCGTGTCCGCCGACTTGGCTGGCGGGCCTGGCGGAGTGCTGCCGCGAGGCGGGGGTCTTGCTGATCTTCGACGAAATCTATACGGGATTTGGCCGCACCGGCCGGGTCTTCGCCTGCGAACACGAGGGGGTGGTGCCGGACCTCATGTGTCTGGGCAAGGCCATGACCGGCGCCTTCCCCATGTCGGCCCTCATCGGTACCCCCGCGGTCATGGCCGCCTGGGGCGAGAACCACGGGGAAGCCGTCCACACCAGCACTTTCTTGGGCAACCCCATGGGCTGCGCCCTAGGCCTGGCGGCGCTGAAGCTGCTGCAGGAAGAACACCTGGAGGTCCATGCAGCGCTCTTGGGAGAGGAGCTGCGCCGCGCCTTGCTCGCGTTGCAGCGCCGTTACCCAGATCGCATCGCCGAGGTGCGGGGGCGTGGCTTGATGTTGGGGATGGAGCTCGTCAAGGACCGCCACAGCCTCGAGCCGGACCCCGCGGCGGCGGTGGGCCTCATGCAGGCCTTGCTGGCGCGGGGTGTGCTGGTCTTGCCCTCCGGGCGCTATGGTCAGGTCTTGAGCGTCTCGCCGCCGTTGGTGGCGACCCAGGAGATGGTCCAGGACTTCTTGACCCAGCTCGCCCTTGCCCTCGAGGAAGTCCTGTGAGGCCCAAGGACGCACAGCGCGGCGGCCGACCCGCGGGAGACGGCCCAGGTTCCAGGCGAGGGCCGAGCGCGAGGCTTGGGGCTTGGCCGTGGCCTGGTCTGTGGGCCGCGGCCCTCCTCGGCGCGTGTCTGGCCTGTGAGGCTCGCCCCCAGGCCGTGTCGGAGCACATCCCCGTCTTGGTGTGGTCCAAGGAGGAGGTGGCGCGCTTCCGCATCAACGCCGAGGCGGAGACCCAGTGGGCCCGCGGTGAACAACGACTGCGCGCGCCTCTCGCCATGCCTGCGGCCTTCGAGACGCGCCTCAGCCGTGAGGAGCGCGAGATCTGGCGCGTCGCCATCGACGCGATGGAGCGCCGCCAGGCGCTGAACGACGAGGCGATCCTCATGCTGACGGCGCCGCGCGCCGTCCATGAGCCGTGCGAAGTGCGCGCTCGGCCAGAGACGCTGCGGCTCAGTGAGCGTATCGCCGTGCAGCACCTCTTACAGCAACAGCGCAACATTTTGTGGCGCCTGGGGCGCAATGAGCTGGCGGCGCGCCACGTGCTCACGGCCCTCACGGAGATGCAGGAGCCCTTCGCGGCCGACCGCCTCCGACACGCCGAAGGGGCAGTCCTGGTGCCCCTGCGCGAGATCAAGTCGGAGCTGGCGGCCCTCGATACGGTCCAGACCCGCCCCGATGGCGACTGGGAACCGGGGCGGCTCTTGCCGCGCTTGGCGCGCCATCGCCCAGCCCTACTGCTCTTGGCGCGCGCCGAGACGGCCTTGGCCGATTGGGAAACGCGCAGCGCCGCGAGCCCGCGTTGGTCCTACGTGGCACCGGCGACCCAGCCGGCGCGCGCCGCCATCGCGATCTGGCGCAAGGAGCAGGTCGCCCTGCGCGACGCCTTCACCGCCTACGTCGCCCAGAGTAAGGCCCTGGAGCGCTCGCTTGGCAGCGGCGGCGAGGATCCCACGCGGCAGTGCCTGGCGCAGCAGAGCAAAGAAATCCGCTTTCTCTCTGGGCTCTACGAGGCCGTGCTCCGCATGCAGTACGAGGCGGCCGAAGCCGACCATGCCCTGCGACAGCTCCGCCAGGTGGTGTGGCACCAGGCGGAGCTGCGGCAGATCGTGAGCGAGGTCATCGCGGACTTGGGACGAGACACGGCCGATCTCATGGACATGGAGGTCGCCCTGCTGCGGCGCTGGGATCGGGTGAGCGCCACCTTCTGGCAGGCGCTGCCCAATTTTCTCCACGCTGAGACCAGCCCCACCTCGCCTGTGGTGGGCGACGCCGAGGCGTGGCGCACCCAATTCTTTGCCCTGCGAGAACAGGCCAACCTCCGCGGCGGCCGCGCCGAAGCCGAGCCCGAACAACCCCCGGATCGCCGTGGGCGCGCCCGCCCCCCCTTCGTGGCGGCCATCTTCGAGTTGGTCCGCTCGCCGTCGCGGGTCGCCGAGGTGGAGCAAGGCCTGCTCGCCATCTCTGAGCTCGAGTCTCACCTCGCCGGTATGCGCGATGCCGTGATGCGCGTCTGCCGCGACGACGCCTGCATGAACTTCCCCGAAGTGCGGGTGCCCCATTCACCGCGCACCAGCTCCTGGGTCGATCTCTGGCGCCAGACTCCGGTCGCCGAGCGCACCCTCGGGCACAGCCTCTTGGTCCTCGAGCTCTGTCAACTCCACCTCGCGCGCCAGGTCCAGCGCATGAGCCGCATCTACGCCTGGTTCAGCGAGCTGAGCAACGCCGACATGCGCTGGCAGCGACTCACGGCCTGGGAGCGCACCTGGCTCCTCTACACCGCGCGCAATGGGACCTACCTGCCCTACCTGCGGGCCATCGCGACGCTGGAAGAGGAGAGCCGCGCCTTGACCCAGCCCAGAGAGAACCGCAGGGTGAGCCCGCGCCTCCAAAGCCTGCTCACCTATCAAGTGCAACTCTTCGATCTGACCCTGGACTACGCCCGCTTCATCGATCGCGGCGGCGAAGCCCCCATACCCCTCGAGACGCTCCTCGCCGCATGGCAGCGGCTCCACGATGCGTTCTCGGCCATCGAGGCTGCCACCCAGCTCCGCGACGAGAAGCTCGAAGCGGCCAAGGAGAGTCATCCATGAGCCAGGCCCAGCTTTCTTTGGCGATCCACCCCCGGCGGGCGTGCGCACCGCTCCTGCTCGGCCTCTTGGTGGCCGCTTGCGGCGCGAGCCTCACCGCTTGCGGTGCGCGCCAGGTGCGCAGCGAGGGGCCGAGCGAGGTGGTGATGGTCCTGGATCCCACTTTCGTCCTGGGCCAAGGAGAAGAGGCCCGCATCGTGGGGCCCCGTGAACTCTTCCGCGAGGCGAACAAGGCCCTGTCCGAGGGGAGCTTCAACCTGTGCGCCCGCTACTTCGACCAACTGTGGCAGAACCTCGACGCCATGGAGATCGTGGGGCCGGCTCTCTACAATGCGGGCCTCTGTCACGAAAGGATGGAGGCCTGGTCGCAGGCGACAGAGCGCTACGAGCGCCTCATAGCGCTGAACCCGGCGTCGCGCGATGGCCTGGACGCGCTGTTTCGCTTGGCAGAAGTGAGCGCCAACGCCGGGCAGTGGCCCCTGGTGGTGACGCGTATGCAGGAAGCGCTGCTGCGGGAAGATCTGCGCCACCTCGACGTGATGGAGGCCCACTACCGTTTGGGGATGGCCCAGTTGGCCACGGGCGCCTTCGCCGAGGCCGAGACCACCTTCAGCGAGGGATTGCGCCGCAACCGTGTGGCCGGATCGGGGCGCCTGCCTGGGGGCAACTACTTCGTCTCCGGGTGCCACTACGGCATCGCCCTGTCCTACCATCTGCTCTTTGCGGAGATCCGCTTTCGTCTGCCCGAGTCAGCCATGCAGGCGGCGATGCGCGACAAGAAACAGCTCGCGCGCCAGGCCAACAGCCACTATGTGCGCACCATCCATCAGAAGAACCACTATTGGTCGATCCTCTCGGGCTATATGGTCGGCAAGCTCTTTGAAGATTTTTACTACGACATCATCAGCGCCGAGATCCCCCGAGATTTGAGCGAAGAAGAGGTGGACGCCTACTTCTCGTCCCTGCGCGAGGAGCTGCGCCCGCTCTTGGAACAGGCGCTGGCGGCCTATGAGAAGACCTCTGCCGTCTCAGAGCGCATCGGCTTCAGGAACGATTGGGTGAAGGTCACGGACGAGCGCATGCAGCGACTGCGCGCTTACATGGATGACGAGCAGGAGCAGCGCAGCGAAGAGGAGCGGATCCGGGAGTGGAATCGCCAACTGCGTGAGCTCGATGAGGCGCGCGAGGCTGCGCCCACCCACGGAACACTGCTGGTGGAGCCGCCTCCGCCCCCCATGCCGGTCGCCAAGGCGGCGGCCCCGGAGTAGTCATGGCGTTTTTTTTTCCGCGAATGAGGCTGAGGATGGGGAGCAGACGTGCTGTTGCGTTGCACGCCGCGTTGCTCTCGTGGCTCTGCACTCAGGTGCTCCTGGGCGGGGGAGGGGGCGAGGCCTGGGCGCAAGAGGTGGAGAGCGCCCAGAGGCTAGACCCTTACGCGGCGCAGGCCCTGCATTTGGGTGGGGCGGCACGGCTACAAGTCTCGCAAGAGAGTATCGATGGGGTGGACGCCGAGACCTTGGTGGTCTTCGGCTTCGAGGGCGAAGCGGGCTATGTCCTCGTCGATGGCCTGAAGCTCTCGGGAATGCCGAGCTTCACCGTCTCGGCGCAGGGCGACGTGACGATGCTCATGGTGGGGGCCGCCCTCGGGCTCACCTACTACCTCGATTGCGGAGGCTGGGCGCCCTTTGTCCGCGCTCAGGGCGGCGTGGTCTTTGGTCATCGCGTCCAGGGGGACGTGACGGCGCGCTTGAAAGGCTTCGGCGCTGGCGCTGGGCTGGGTCTCTCCCTGGCGCTGACGGGGGCCTTGGTGGAAGTCGGGGCGGACTATCAGGGGACCTTCTTCGACCAAGAGAGCACGGGGCTGCGCTACGACGTCGACAAGCACGCCCTCTTGATACGCGTCGCTTATGTCCTCGTTTTTTAGGTGAGAGCCGATGAGCCTAGCCTTGCGCCGCCCCTACCTGATGAACCCACGCAGCGCCGCCATGCCGGCGGTCGTCGGGCGCGCGGCTTTGGTCTTGCTGCTGTGGGTGCCGGTCGTGAGCCTGCCTTGGGCGGTGCTCGACGCCTACGCGCGCTTGTGTGAGGCCGTCCCGGTGGCACCGGAGATCGGCCGCGCCGCGGCCGCTGCGCCGTCAGGGCTGCAGATCTTGAGCGCCGAAGGGGTGCGCTTGGGCGACGCGCCGCCGGCGCCACGCTGGCTGCCCATGGCCGAGATCCCAGCCCTCACCGTGGCGGCCTTCGTCGCTGCCGAAGACAGCCACTTTTTTTCCCACCGGGGGATAGAGCCCGCGGCCATCGCCCGCGCCATGGTCGCCAACTGGCAGCGGCAACACTCGGCCCAGGGAGGCAGCACCATCACCCAGCAACTCGCCAAGAGCTTCGTCGGCAGCGAGAAGACCCTGGAGCGCAAGCTCTTGGAAGCCGTCATGGCCCGTCGCCTGGAACAGCGCTACAGCAAGGCGCAGATCCTCGAGGCCTACCTCAACCGCATCTATCTCGGCGCTGGCGCTACGGGGATCGCAGCAGCGGCGCAGATCTACTTTGGGGTCGCGCCGTCCCAACTCGACCTGGCGCAGACGGCGCTGCTGGCGGGGCTCGCCGTGGCGCCGTCGCGGCTGAATCCGCGGCGCAACTTGGCCGCAGCGCGCGAACGCCAGCGCTACGTTCTCCAGCGCATGGTGGCGCTGAACCTGGTCAGCAGAGAGGCCGCCGACTCAGCGCGCGAGGCCCCCCTGGTCTTTGCAGCGCCCACGCCATCTCTGGCGGCACGCGGTTATGCCCAAGACGAGATCCGACGCAATTTCGCCGACCTGCCACCCGAGCAGCGCCAGGATGCGGCGTCCCTTTTGACTTACCTCAGCTTGCCCATGCAGCTCCACGGCGAGAGCGTGGTGCGCTCGGCGGCGCGGGCCCTGGCCGGCCGGCGCGGCGATCCCATGCGGCTGCTGCATCTGCGCCCCGATGAGGTCGACTTCTTCAGCGAAGAGGCGGCGGCGATCTACGGGGCCGAGCGCGCCGTGGGGCGCAGCTACGCCGCCCTGGTCCGGGCCAGACGCCCTGAGGGCGATCTGGTGGAGCTCGACAGCGGCGGCGTCACCTTGTGGGCACGGGCCGCTGATGCCGCGGCGCTGGCACCGGCGGACGTGGTGCAGGTGGTGGTCCTGACACCGCCCCTGCGGCCGCTGCTGCCTGCCCTGGCTTCGGTGCAAGCCGCGCCAGGAGTGCAAGGCGCGCTGGTGGCCCTCGACGTCGACAGCGGCGCCCTGCGCGCCATGGTCGGCGGGGTCGGCTACGACGAGACCCAGTTCAACCGGGCCGCACGCGGGTGCCGCCAGCCGGGCAGCGTCTTCAAGCCCCTGGTCTACGCCAAAGGCCTCGAGGGGCCGTGGACGGTGATCAGCCCCATCGAGGACGTCCCCCAACGCTACGAGACCCCCGATGGCCGCCTCATCTGGGAGCCGCGCAACGCCGACTTCGCCTTCAAAGGCCTGCTGACCCTGACCGAGGCCTTTGCCCTGAGCCGCAACGTACCGGCGGTCAAGGTGATGGATGGGGTGGGACCACAGGCCCTGGTCGCCCACGCGCGTCGTTTGGGGATCCGCTCGCACCTGCACCCCACGCCTGCTCTGGCCCTCGGCGCGAGCTGCGTGTCGCCCCTGGAGATGAGCGCCGCCATCGGGGTCTACGCGCGCGGCGGCGAAGAGCGGCCACCGACCTTCTTGCGCAGCGTCCTGGCTGCCGATGGGAGCGTGCTCTACGATCACGGCAACCCGCTGGGCCTCTACGATGGCTGGGATGCGCGACTCTATAGGCTGGTGCGCGCCCTGACGACGCCTGCTGGCGAGCCGGCAGTGCCGGCGACGACGGCTTACCTGGTGAGCTATCTCATGCGCCAGGTGGTTTTGCAGGGGACAGCAGGCGCCGCGCGGGCGCTCCCCTTCCCCGTGGCGGGGAAGACGGGCACGACCAACCGCTACGACGTGTGGTTCATCGGTTACAGCGCCGACCTCTTGGCTGGGGTCTGGTTGGGAGATGACCTCAACCGCCATGATCTCGGCGAGTCCGAGAGCGGGGGGACCAGCGCGCTGCCGCCGTGGATGGCGTTCATGGTGCAAGCCGTAGGCTCGCGCGCCCAGGCAGCGTTGTTGCCCGAGGCGCCAGAAGGTATAGAGATGCACCGGATCGATGTGGAGACGGGGCAGCTCGCCCACGCGCAGGGGCGCGGGGCCTGGGTGCCCTTCAGGCGCGGGACGGCCCCGCAGCGCACGGCGCCAAGCCCCCGAGAGCGCAGCGCGCGCGCCGCCGATATCTTGGACCGGGACTTTTGAAAGACGACAGGTGAGCGGTGACGATTATCGAGACCCTGGTGGAAGAGGTGACGGAGGCGCAGGTGGTGCGCGCGCTCTGTGTGGGATTGTTCTGGACCGTGGTCGAGAGCAGCCACGGCGGCTGCGGCGTGGCCGCCACCGGTTTTGGCTGGCTGGCGGCCTCGCCGTGCATGGATGACGTGGTGATAGCTGGAGCGGGCACCTTGCTCGGGCAACCGCTGCGCGCGCTCGCGCGCCCAGGACCCACGGCGACCCTGCCCCAGCGCGCCTTGGGCCTGGCGGCCCTCAACGCGGCGTGGCCACCGCCTGCCGGGGCGTTGGCCATGGACGCCGAAGAGGTGATCGCTGAGCACGGGCGCGGCAAGCGCATCGCCGTGATTGGTCACTTTCCCTTCGTGCGCCGCCTGCGGGCCGCTGGCTACGACGTCGAGGTCTACGAGCTCGAACACCGTCGCCAAGCCCAGGACCGATCGGCCGCGTCCCTGCCTACGGAGCTGGGCCGCGCCGATGTGGTGGCCATCACCGCGGCGACCCTGCTCACGGGGAGCACGGAAGAGGTCTTGACTTGGTGCCGGCCTGGCGCGTTCACGCTCCTCTTGGGCCCATCGACGCCGCTGCATCCGGCCATGTGGGGCTTCGGCTTCTCCGCCCTGTGCGGCAGCGTGGTCGAAGACCCCGGCGCAGCGCAGCGCTGCGCAGGACAAGGCGCGACGCACCACCAGCTCGCCGGGGTGCGCAAGGTGACCTATTTGCGACCGCCTGCTTAAGCCATGATGAAGTTGATGGCCTCGCTCAGAGCTTGCTGCTCGGCGTGACGCAAGAGGTAACAGTGGTGCCCCATGGCGTTGGCGTAGGAGCCGGGGATGGGCTGGGACATCACGGTGCGGTCGCTGTAGCGGGCCATGATCTCTTCGTGAGAATGGATGTGAGGTACGGTCCTCCGGCGGCCGACGAAACCGACGAAGTACTTGCGCGGCGGCGGATCGGGCAGGCGTTGGCCCGTGAGCAGCGCCGCCCACATGTCGTAGAGATCGACATCGGCGGAGAAGTTCATCATGTCGATGGTGTAGAGCCCGGGCGGCCTGATGTTGACCTCCAAGAGCCAGTAGTCGTCCGGGCGGCGGAAGAACTCGATGTGAAAGAAACGCTCCTTGATCCCAAAGGCGGCCACCGTCGCCAGGCCGATTTTCATCAGGGCTGGGTCTAGCTCTCGCACCGAGTAGTAGTAGAGCGAGGCCCCGGCATTGACCACCTCCATGACGCCGCCGCTGTACTCATGGGAGGTGACGAAGACCAGGCGGCCGTCGCGATCCACCAACCCGTCGAAGGTGACGATTTCGCCGCGGACGAAGGGCTCACACAGGTAGCCCGCAGGCAAGGTCTCGACCAAACGCACCAGCTCTTCTTCGTTGTCGACGCGGTGGGTGGCGCTGGCGCCGACGCCCACTTCGGGCTTCAAAATGACGGGGTAACCGACTTCTTTGGCAAAGGCGCTGACCTGCCCGAGGCTGGTGACGGCGGCGGCGGGTGCACAGGGGATGGCGTGGGTCTTACACACCGTCTTCATCCCCAATTTGCTGCGGTTGATGTCGGTGTCGGCCGTCTTCTGACCATAGATGTTGAAGTCTTCCCGCAAGCGCGCCTCGATCTCGAGCCAGAACTCGTTCTGCGAGTCGATGCGATCGATCTTGCCGTGCCGGCTCGTCAGGTGCCCCATGGCCCGCAGCATGGCGTCGTAGTCGGTCATATCGGGGACGTAGACATAGTCGCTGAGCGCCGTGCGCAGCTCCCATGCCAGGCTCTCGTAGGGGGCGTCGCCGATGCCGAGAACGTTGACGCCGCGATTGCGCAGGCGAAGGCTATAATTCACGTGGTTGGGCGGAAAGTGGGGTGACATGATGACGACGTTCATGGCTTCTCCTCGAGCGCAGGCGCAGGCGCAGGGTCAGGACGTGCGCGGCTCGCCGGTGGAGCCAGACGCAGCTTCAATGGGCGCGCTAGTCTAATGCCGCTGCGCGTTTTTGGCCAGGGGGGCGCCTGTCGCTTTGCGCCCGCGGGCTCAGGGCGCGGCGTAGAAGGGGCGAGCTTGCTTGATGGCCAGGGACCGGCTCTCGCCCAGGACCTTGAACTCGAGCTCCAGGGCGAAGGTGCCGGGATCTCTGCCGTAGAGCTGCACGAAGTGGGTGTGGACGCGGCGCGCTTGACGAAAGAGGTTCTCCAGCTCTGCGTCGCTCAGCAAAGGTTGCTGGGGGGACATGCTCGAGAAGCGGTCCCGCAGCACGGCGACACCGCCGGCCGTGGGCACCAAGGTCAGGACCTCGGGGAGCATGCCCCCCTCGGGGTTGGTCACGGCGTGCTCACCCCGTTGGATGTTGACATAGAAGCCCTGTACGTCGGGGTTGACGATGGACTGGGTGATCAGCACGCCGTTGGCCGCTTCATCGCGGTAGGATGGATGGACGGCGACCCCCATCTGCACCCCCAGGTGGTCGACATTCCAAAAGGCGCGCTCTTCAAAGGCGCCGAAATTCCAGGTGCTCGCCCAGACCGCGCGCACTTGCACCGAGGGAGGCTTGCCGGTCTCGAGGGCCGCGCCTTGCGAGCTGTAGAGGCCAGCGCCGCTGAAGTGCTCCAGGTCCTCTGCGTTGGAGCTCGAACGCAGGCGCACCTTGCGCGAGCCCCAGCGCCGCGCGACCTCAGCGTCGAGGGCGGCAGCCAACGCGGGCGGCGTCGGCGCGGCGATCATCATCCGCCGCAGACCCGCGAGGGTGGCTTCGCGCAGGGCCGTGTTGCGGGCAAAGTCGTCGTTGTCCAGGAGGGCGGCGAGGTAGTCACGCAGACTCAGGCCATCGCCAGCGCGGCAGAGGCCCTCGGCGGCGCGGCAGAGGTCGACGGCCCGGCCGTCGTAGACACAGTGGTTGAGGGCGTCCCAGCAGGCCCCTGGAGTGACCAGGGTCTCGCTCATGAAGTGGTGATAGTCGGAGAAGGGGACGGCGAAGCCCTGGGGCGCGACCTCGGGCAGCAGACGCGACAGCTCGGCCAGGTTGGCCGCCTTGACGCCCACGCGGCGGGCGTCGGCGAAGGAGAGGGCGGCGAAGTCCAGCAAAGGAGAGGGGGAGAGGTCCGCCGGCGGGACGACGGGGTTGGGGGGGATCAAGGTCGCCCAGAAGGCCTCGGCCGTCTCCATGTCGACTTCATAGAGGGCAAAGGCGCCGCGCTCCACTTCGAGACACACCAAGCGCCCGATGAAGGGGGCGACCCGGGGATCCGTGGCGGCACCCAGCAGGGCGAGGTTGGGTGTGCCCCGGGAGCGGGCGGCGACGTTGACGTGGGCCAGGGGCGTCTGTAGCTCCTCGGTGATGGTGCCGCCCACCAGGGGCAGGGTGTTGGGGAGGCGGTCCAAGACCACCAGATCGCGGAAGGACAGGGGCGTGCGCGCCAGGGCGTCGCCGCTCAGGTAGTGCAGGGTGCCGCAGCCTTTGCCCGGGTTGAGGTACTGCACCTGGGTGTCCCCGTGGTAGCTCTCGCGGCGCATCCACAAGGCGTCGCGGGCCCAGAAGGCCTCCGCTTCCTCTTCGAGGGCCCGCTGATGATGCTCCGTCGCCGGGACATAGACGAGGCGTTGACCCTGCCCCTGAGGCGTGAGGAAGAGGAGGCGCTCTTCGAGGAGGGTGTAGGCGCGTAGGACTTGGCTCGGCGTTAGATCGTCGCCGGGGAAAAAGGTGAGCACCAGCGGCTCCGCCAGCGGGCCGTGGCTGCTCTCGAAGACGCGCGCGGGCTCCCAGAGCAGGGTCCCGGCCAGGTTGACCCGGTCCTCACCGTGGTAGGTCAACTGGTTGAAAGCCTCTTGGGAGCCGCTGCGCCCCAGCGCCCCGCGCCAGAAAGCGTAGTGGAGTGGGTAGGCTCGGGTGTCCTGAAAATAGACGCGAGGCGCCGTGTCCACGTCCTCGATGAGGAACTTCACCACTTGGGTCTGGCCGTGGAGGGAGGCAACGCTCAGGGCGAGCTCGGCGAAGCGCGCCTTCCCCTCAGGGCTGAAGCCCGTGGCGTAGGCGGCGTGGTCGATAAAGGGCTCCAGGGGTTGCATCGTCAGGGTGAGCTGGGCGCGCTGGACTTGGCCCGAGCACGTCCGGGCCGGGGCGGCCGCAAAGGCGAGCGTTTGCTGCACCTGCTGGTGCTGCCAGCCACGGGATTTGAGGACCAGGCGCAGCTCTGGGGAGGTGGTTTCCCAGAAGAAGCCCGTGTCAAGGCAGCCCCAGCCATCTGGCGTCGGGCTGTGAGGACAGTGCAGATCGAGGTGGCCATCGGGGCGCAAGAGGCGCGCAGAAAAGTGCGCCGGGCCTTCATCTGTAGGGGATAGATTGATCTCTGCCTCTTGGGGGCCGCACCACTCCGGGCCCGGGTCGCTACAGGCCAAGAGCGAGGTGACACTGACGACGAAGAGCCAGTGGGGGCGAGGCATGGGCGTCTCCCTGGGTAAAAGTGGCGGCTAGATGTCGCCGAGGCACGGCAACAAGGGGTCGGCACCGTCGTGGCCCTGCCAGGGGTCACGCAGCGGCGGGACCGTGCCATCGGCGTTGATGGGGGCGCACCAGATGGGCATGGCCGGCGGCGGACCGCCGCTCTCGCGGGTGCAGCCATTGACCGCATAACCCCCATAGGCGTCGCAGCTCGCGAAGGTCGCGTCGGCGGCGCACTGGATGAGACAGTTCACCGGGGCGCAGGCGCGCCAACCGAAGCCGAAGGAGGCGTGGTAGAGCACGAAGATGCCCTGGGGCAGCGCGACGTGGAAGGCGTCGTTGTGATGCCCGCCGCCCCAATCATAGGCGGCGGCGAAAGGTACGACCTGGTCGCCCTGCTGTAGCCAGCCCTGGGCGCCGTCGGTGAAGGTCGGCCAAGGGAAAAAGGTGGTGGTGCAGCCCGTGGGGCGGGCCTGGAGGTAGATCTCCAAGGTCTCCTCGCCGATGAAGAGCCGACAGCGAAAATCTTGGTCCCAATAGAGCTGGCTTTCACCGTTGCAACTAATGCTGTGCTCTTGGGGGATGCGGATGGGGAACTCGGTCAGCGGGGTGATGTCGGCCGTGTCGGCGTCCGTGGGGACCGTGTCGGCGTGCTGGTCGACCTCGAGCAAGTCAGTGGCGTCAACGGCGTCAGCGAGGTCATCGCTATCGGTCGTCTCCTCCGTATCCGCGGGCAGCTCAGATTGGTCGCTCGTTTCGGTGTCGTTCTTGGTGGACTTGTCGTCATCGCAGGCGGTGCCAGCGCAACAGAGCAACAGGGCGAGGGTGAAGAGCAAGGGGAAGCGGTGCATGTGGACTCCCGTGGCGTCAAAGGGGGATAGCGACCCTTGGGCAAGGCTTTGGCCTTCCTGGGCATGATAGCAAAGGGTGTGGCTTCTGCCATAGGGGAGAGCGCAGGTTGAATGTTGACGCTGACTTTCCCCTCGGCTAGATTCACGCCCCGGAAGAAATCGGGCGCATTGCTTGGAGATGACAGATGGCCATTTGGTATGATGAAGTTTTTGAAGACAAAATTCGCTACGGCCTCAAGTTGAAGAGGACCCTCTTCGTTGGCCAGAGCCCCTTTCAGAAGGTGGCCGTGGTCGAGACAGAGGCCTTGGGCAAGGCGCTGCTCATCGATGACCTGTGGATGGCCGCGGAAGGTGAAGAGAAAGTCTACCACGAGATGATCGTGCACCCCGCCTTGACCACCGCGCCCAGCATCGCCCGGGTCTTGGTCATTGGGGGTGGCGACGGCGGGACCGTGCGCGAGGTCTTGTCCTACCCCGAGGTCGAGGCGGTGGATATGGTCGAGATCGATGGGATGGTGGTGGACGCTTGCAAGGCGCACTTGCCCGAGATCGGGACGGCCTGGGACGATCCGCGCTTGAACCTGGTCATCGGCGACGGCATCGCCTGGGTCAAAGACGCGTCCCATGGCCTCTATGACGTGATCTTGGTGGACGGCTCGGATCCCGTAGGGCCAGCAGTGGGGCTCTTCAATCGCGATTTTTATGAGGCCTGCGCCGCGCGGCTCAAACCAGAGGGCGTCTTGGTGACCCAAGCCGAGTCGCCCAAGCTCTTCTTCGACGTCCACGTGGATCTGGTGCAGGTGCTGCGCCAGGTCTTTGGCCACGCCGATCCTTTCTACCAGACGATGATGATCTACGCTGGCGGACTCTGGGGATGGGTCTATGCGAGTCGGCAGCCGCGGCGCTTCGAGATCATCCCCGAGCGCTTGGCCCACGCCGAGGCGCGTTGTGCCATCTATAATGGTGACATCCATCGCGGCTCTTTTGCTGTTCCCACCTACATCAGGCGTGCGTTGGCGGCCAAGGAGCGTCCATGAGCGTGGGGGATCTCATCGCCACTGGGCCGCGCTATTTCTGCGCCCAAAGTGCTCTGGTCCCCGGGGGGGCGCTCATCTTCGGCGTCCCTTTCGATGGCACCGTGTCCTTTCGGCCCGGTACCCGCTTCGGCCCGGATGCGCTCCGCGCCGTGAGCGAGGGGCTCGAGAGCTACTCGCCGGCCCTGGACCTGGACATGGAAGACTTTGCCTTTGCCGACGTGGGCAACCTCGAGTTGCCGACCTCGGCGACCAAGGTCGTGGCCTGTGTCGAGGCCTTCGTCGCGGGCGTCTTGGCGCACCAGGTCAAACCGCTGATGCTCGGGGGCGAGCACTCTATCACCCCCGGCGCGGTGCGGGCGCTGCTGCGGCGCTATCCCGACCTGGCGGTGCTCCAGTTCGATGCTCACGCCGACCTCCGCGACGGCTACCTCGACGACCCCTACAGCCACGCCAGCGCCATGCGCCGCTGCCTCGATGTCCTGCCGCCCGAGCGGCTCTTGCAAGTGGGCATCCGCTCCGGGACCCGCGAAGAGTTCGCCGAGATGCGCGCGGGGCGCCGCTGGGTGGCGCCAGAGGCGGCGGCGCTGCGCGAGGCCTTGGCGCGCTTGGGTGAGGCGCCCCTCTATGTGACGGTCGATCTCGACATCTTCGACCCGGCCTCTCTGCCCGGCACGGGCACCCCTGAACCTGGGGGCGTGGACTGGCAGACCTTTGCCAAGCTCATCGCCGAGCTCGCCGGGCGCTCGCTGGTGGGCGTCGATGTGGTGGAGCTCTCCCCCATGCTCGACGCGACGGGTTGCTCGGCTGTGTTGGCGGCCAAAGTGGTCCGTGAGCTGTTGCTGCTCATGGCTAGTAGTGCCTAGCCGCGCCGATGTAGGCCTGCCCCAGAGAGAGGCCGCCGTCGCCGCAGGGAAAGTGCTGGTGGGAGAAGACCTGGCGCCGGCGCGCGCGCAGGCCTTGGGTGACGGCTTGGGTCAATATCCCGTTGGCGAAGCAGCCGCCGCTCAAGACCACGCGGTGGAGGCCGTGGTGTTCCGCCGCATGGTCTGCCGCTTCGACGAGCGCAGCGGCGATGCCGAGGTGGAAGGCGGCGGCGAGGTCTGACGAGGGCACGCCGTTTTTCATGCCAAAGAGGAGGTCTTCTAGCATGGGCTGCGTACCGATGATCATCTGCTCACCCGCAGGGCGTAAGGTGAATGGCAGGGCTCTGACGGCGCCGCTGCGCTTGGCGCTGAGCTCGAGGCACATGGCGGCTTCGCCTTCGTAGCGATTGAAGTCAGCGACCCCGAGGAGGAAAGCCACGGCGTCAAAGAGGCGGCCCAGGCTAGTGGTGTGGATGATCGGGGTGCCGGCCAAGAGGCGGGCCCCGAGGAGCTCGAGGGCCGCCCAGTCGGGGGTGCCGCGGCTCTGCGCCATGGCGCCGCGCCAGCCGCTGCCGACGCTCTCCCACAGCCAGCCGAGAGCGGGGCGCCAGGTCTGACGCGCGGCGGCGTCGCCACCGGGCAGGGGGAAGGGCTGGAGATGGGCGTGGCGATGGCAGTGGTGGGCGCCGCCGACGAGGATCTCGCCGCCCCAGATCTGGCCGTCGAGGCCATAGCCCGTGCCATCACAGCAGATCCCTACCACCTCGCCGCGCAGATGATGCTCGGCCATGCAGGCCGCCAGATGGGCGTGATGGTGCTGTACGGTGACGACCTCGAGTCCGCGGCTGTGCGCATAGTGGGCCGATGCGTAACTCGGGTGTAGATCACAGACGACGCTCTCGATGCCAACGTCGAGGAGCCTCTCCAGGGCACCGACGGCCCGATCGAAGTTGCGGAAGGCGTCGGGGTTGGCGAGATCGCCCAGGTGCTCTGAGACGACGGCCGTGTCCTGGCGCAGCAGGCAGAAGGTCGATTTGAGATCTCCCCCGACGGCGAGGAGGGGGCGCGGGGTGGGAATCGGGAGCTGCACGGGAACCGGGACATAGCCGCGGGCGCGGCGCAACATCAGCCACGGAGGGGTGTGCTCGGGCAGGCTCAGCACGACCGAGTCGTCAATAGGGCGGGCAATGGCGCGGTCGTGAAAAAGAAAGGCGTCGGCGACGCCAGCCAGGCGCCGCTGGGCTTCGTCGTTGTCAGCGCACAGCGGCTCCTCACTCTTGTTGGCGGAGGTCATCACCAGCGGCGCGTTCAGGCGGGCCATGAGGAGATGGTGCAGCGGCGTGTAGGGCAGCATCACCCCGAGGAGATCGCAGCCCGGGGCGACGTCTGGGCAGACCTCCTTTTCTGGCCAGGGCTGAACCACGGGGGCGAGGACGATGGGGTGAGCCGGCGAGGTGAGGAGCGCTTCGGCATCAGGCGAGAGGCTCACCAGGCGACGCGCCATGGTGAGATCGGCGACCATCAAGGCCAGCGCCTTGGCTTCGCGTCCCTTGCGCGCCCGCAGGGTGGCGATGGCCGCAGGGTCTGCGGCGAGGGCGGCCAAGTGGAAACCGCCCAGCCCCTTGATGGCGACGATGCGGCCTTGGGTCAAGGCGGTCGCGCAGGTGGCGATGGGATCGGCGTGGCGCGTCTCCGTGTCGTCCATGTACCAGTAGATGGGACCGCAGGCTGCGCAGGCGTTGGGCTGGGCGTGGTAACGTCGGTCGCAGGGGTCGTGGTACTCCGCCGCACAGGCCTGGCACATGGCGAAGGATGCCATGGTCGTGGCGGGGCGGTCGTAGGGCACGCTCTCGATGATGCTGTAGCGGGGGCCGCAGTTGGTGCAGTTGATGAAGGGGTAGGCGTAGCGACGGTCGTCGCTGCAGAAGAGCTCGCGGCGGCAGTCGTCGCAGGTTGCGGCGTCGGGGGTGATGTGGACGCCGACGGCGCCACCGGGGCGACTCTCGGTGATGACAAAAGATGTGGCGCCCGTGGTGGGGATGATCTCGGTGTTGAAGGAGGCGACGTGTGCCAGCGGGGGGATCTCGGCGAGGAAGCGGCCGGTGAACGCGCCCAGAGCATCCGCTGTCCCTTCTACCTCGATGAAGACCCCTTGGGCGTCGTTGCCGACGAAGCCGGCCACGGCCATCTCGGTGGCGAGGCGGGCCACGAAGGGGCGGAAACCAACGCCCTGCACGCGTCCGTTGACGCGGACGCGGTGGCGGAGCCGAGGCCGTGGTTTGGGCCCGTTTGGCGTATCATCAGGGCATCGTTGATCATCCACGCCAGCCTCGGTAGAGCGGAGTCGCTGCTCGGCAAAGGTCTTCATCGTGGGATGGGCCGTGGGAGCGGCGCCACCCGGTGCTTCATTGGGGCAAAAATGGCGCTTCATCTGGACCAATGCAAGGGAAATGTTTGGGCTCGATCGCGCCGTCGCGCCGGTCCCAAGGGCAGGGCAATCGAGTTCTAAAAGTTACCCTGCTGTAACGAGCTGCATGAGGTAG
>CAYVQF010000048.1:0-45719 GCA_964454015.1 uncultured Myxococcales bacterium | reverse complement strand
CAGTGGCAGGCTAGAAAGCCTGCCCCACACGGGGGCTGGCAGTGGCAGGCTAGAAAGCCTGCCCCACACGGGGGCTGGCAGTGGCAGGCTAGAAGCCTGCCCCACACGGGGGCTGGCAATTCCCAGGCCGCATCCTCCCCGGCCCGCCATCCACAAAACCCATATCCCCCCCCGGCCCGCCATCCATGAAAGCCCCCCCCCGAAACGCCATCCACAAAACCAAAATTGAGCGGTACCGGCCGGCCTGTGCGCCGGCCGATTTGACGGCGGCCGATTTATGGATGGCCGATTTAGCGTGGTACAAGACGCCTTAAACGCGGGCGAAGGCGTGGGGAGCGCTCCCGCACGCCTGTTCGCAGGTGGATCCCGCCCGGCAGCGGGGCTCAATCCCCCAGTGGGAAATAGGCGAGCCCGTAAGTGGCGAGGCTTTGGGTGGATTCTGGTGTGAGATCGAAGCCCCAGTGGGTGTCGGTGCCGCTCATCCACACCTCGTAGAAGGGGCGATCGCCGCGGGGCCACAGCACCACCTTGGCTTCGGCCAGGTCGTAGACCGCCACATTGCCTTGGTTGGCCAGGCCGCTGACCCCGGTGGTGCCCGAACCGCGCAGCCACAGGCTGTGATTGGCCGCGGCGATGCTAGGCCCGATGGGCACGGCCGTGGGGGTCGAGCCGGCCAGGGAGCCCGCCCAATGCACGATGTACTGCTTCAGGTAGGCGAAATCGAGATCCACCCCGGGGTCGATTTCCGGCGAGGGGTAGGTGCCGATGCCGCCATCGGGGATACCCGCGAAGTCGTCGATGTTTTGCTGGGCGAAGGCCGCGACGACACCCGGGAGATCCCCCGTCGAGAGGTCGATGGGGAGCAACATCCAGCGATTGTAGCTCTGCCGCTGCTCGCTCAGGTCGCGGGGGAAGTAGAAGTGCATCACCGACTTTTCTTGGCTCACCGCCCACAAGGTCTCGCCGTTGGGCGCCAGGGAGAAGTGCACGAATCCTTGGCCAAAGGCCGTGGCGTCGAGGCCGGGGCGACCCGGCGCGGGGCCATTGAAGTCGAGCTTCGCGCCCGTGGCGAGGTCGAAGACGTGGATCTCCAAGCAGCCACCCAAGAAGATGAGCGTTCGCCCGTCGTGGAAAGGCGCGATGGCCAGGCCAGGGACGGTCCCGGGCAAGGCGCAGTCGATGTCGCCGTCGGGGCGCGGGTAGGAGGCGCCAAGGGCCGAAGCGACGAAGGCCTGGTAATCGGCGCCCTCCTTCTCCAGGGTCAAGGCGCCCGTCGCGTCGAAGGTGGCGACGAAGACACAGGCCCGGCTGTCACAAGGCGACACCTCGGACACCGCCGCCAGGTAGGCCTTGTCCAGATGGCCCACGATCTGATCGACGCCGTGGCGGAAGAGCAGGTCAGCGCCGCTGTCCTGGTAGCCCGCCGTGATGTCTTCCGTGAGCAGGGAGCCTAAGTTGGCGTGCCAGAAGCCTTCCTTGGCGGCATCGGGGCCGCTGGCGTTGCTCACCCACAGATAGGCCTGCCCGTCGTGCGCGTGGTAGGTGCCGCGGCAAGGGAAGTCTTGATCGCTCCCGGGAAAGAGGATCCGGTGGGTGCTCAATTGCTGGCCCGCGACCACGTCGAACCACACGGCGAAGCCGGCGCGCTGGGTGCCGCCATCGAGGTAGAGCAAAAAGACCGTGTCGTCGGGGCCGTGCACCATGCCACACACCCGGCCATCGAAGGGCTCATCGCTGGCGTCGACCATCTGGTAGTCGTAGTAGGTGGCGCTGCCCACCTCATAGGCCGGCTGCACGGAGAAATCGGCCAGCTTGACGATGCGCAAGCCCTGCGCGACGGCCACTGCCATCAGGCCGGCCTCGGGCGTGGGCTCAGGAGAGATGTCGCGCTGATAGTAGTGGGCCAGCCAGAGGTCGCCCAAATCGAGAGATTCTCCGTCGACCAAGGTGATGGCCCGCGGCGCGGGTGCGGGGTTGCGCCCCGAGTCAGGGGAGTCACCCTCGGCGACCAGGAGCAGATCAGACTCGCTGACCACCCCGCCCCAGCTCGGATCGCGGTTGATGAAGGTGTCCGTCCAGCCAAAGCCGCGCGCCCGCGACACGGGCGAGTCCTCGAAGACCATGAGGAGGTACTCCCCGGCTGGCAGGGACTTCAAGGTGACCGTGGGCCCAAAGCTGTTCTGAATTTTGGAATCCTGCCGCTCGTCAGGGCCGACCTCGCGCAGCAGCACCGGTGCGACGCAGGTGGGGTCCGTGGTCGCACAGAGCATGAACACGATGGGACCTTCGCCGCTGTAGCCGGGAATGGAGCTCTGCCACAGTTGGGGGAACTGCACCTTGGCGTTGGGGCCGTACTTCACCACGAAGGTCAAGTCGGCGTCTCCCACCACCACCTGATCCGGCGCCACGTCGGCGACATCGGGCGCAAGGTCAGGGTCCACGTCAGGGTCCACGTCGGGGTCCACGTCGGGGTCCGCGTCGGGGTCCACGTCATTCGTCTCGGGCACCAGGTCCTCAGCATCCACCAGACTCGACTTATTGCTCTTGCCAGAGCAGGCGACCATGGGCAGCGCCAAGATGAGAAGGATTAAGAATTTCCAGGGCATTTTCATGTCTCAACTCCGCATTGGGGGGGGGCGTGAGATGCTCGGAAAGGCGTAAACGCCAGCAATCACCTCGTCATGCTCTAGCCTCAACAGCCTAGGTAAGTTCTGGGCAAGGGGGCAAGGAAAATCGACGCAAATTCAGACAATATCCTTTGTTTTCAGAATTTTATGGCGGACCACCTCCAGTCTCCAGTCTCCAGACTCACCCACCGCCGATGGATCTCCAACCCAGAACTCGATACAAACGATGGGCACGCACAACGGGAGAGGGTCCGCCATGTCAAGCCAGCCAACTCACCCAGAGCTCCCCATGAGCGCCCCAGATGGCGTCGAAGCGGCCGCTGCTGCGCCCCCAGACACCGGCCCCCTGCTGGCCAACGCCGACGGCAGCGTACCACCGCGCCTGGCCCAGGCCGCCTATTGGGCGCTCCTGGCCTGGTATCTGGCCATTCCGCTCCTGGGGGTGCTCGGCTCGGGTTTGCTCGGCTTTCAGCAGCGGGCCCTTCTGTGGCTCTTCATCCCGGCGGTGGTCTACGCGGGGACGCTGCTCACGGGTCTGCGGCTCCAGGTAACGCTGTCGGGGGTACTGTTGGAGATGATGGTCCCGGCGCAGATCACCCTGGCGGCGTATTTTTCCGGGGTCTCACCGGCGGTGGTCTTCATGGAGCTCTGCCTCATCGAGGTGGGGGCGCGCGGCGTGGGCATCGGCGTCGGGACCATGCGAGTGGCGGAGATCCCCGTCATGCAGGTGGGTATGGGGCTCTTCTTGATCGTCGCGCCTTTGATGGGGCTCTACCCTGCCCTGCTGGAAGGCTACGCCCAGGTGCCCTGGCTCTCGGTGGTGCTCTTCTCCACGGCCTTTGTCAGCGCCAGCGCCCGACACGTGCTGACCTATTGGCGCGCGGCCGGCGCCTATAAGCGCACGGCCAACGTACAGATTATCGAGGTATTGCGTGGGCGCGGCGGCGCGTCCAGCGTCGGCCCCCTGCCAGAGCGCGCCTTCTCAGGGGTGATTCTGGTGTGGCTGGGCCTCTACTTCATCGCCGAACCCGTGCTGTACTGGCTCGTGGCAGGTTGATGGCGGCGGCACTAGACGGAGCGGCAGTGGCCCGGAGCCCGGTGGACGCAGCGCCAGACAAGGGCTTGGCCAAGCCTGGCGAGGCATCACCGCTGTGCGCTAAGGTTGCTTCGTCATGATGGCGGCGATCTCTCGGGGGACGCCTGGGCCGAGCCTGGGGCCTCGGCTCCTCGTCCAACGTGAGAGATCTCCCGGCCCATTGACGGCGTCCTGCTTGGACAAACGCGTGGTCACGAAGAGCCGGTTGCGGACCCATTGCGTATCCCCGCCGGGGCTCTGGGGAATCATCGCAAAGTCAAAGATATGGCCATCGATAGACCCCAAGAAGAGCTCGGTGGAGAGCGGAATCAGTCTTGGATGGACCGTATAGCCTGCCGCACTCAGATGGGGCATGCTGATCGCCAGCTCACCTCCTTGCAACGCGATGTCCATGGCACCGACCACATTGGGATCCCAATAGCTCCCGGCGTGTTGGGTGAAGAACTTCGGCTCGATGACCCACTGCGGTGCTGGTGACGGCGCGGGGAGCTGGGCCAAGGTGGTGATGGCGACCTCGACGCTGTGGTAGAAGTTGTCGCCATTGCCACTCGAGCAGATGGCAATGGCGAAGCCTTGCTCGGGCAAAATATAGAACAAGTGGGAGAAAGACAGGGTGGCGCCGCCATGCTGCCAGACAGGCATCTCGAACCAGCGGCCATCATCCGCTTCGAAACCAGGATCGAGGAAGATGCCATAGCCGTATTGCTGCAAGCCATAGGTGTAATAGGTGCGAGCATGGGCGGTGACCATCGCCCCCCGTAGCTCATCAGAGAGCACACTGCTGTCGCCCTCGATGAGAAAGCGTGCCCAGTGCATCATCTGGCTGGGCGTGGTCCACATCAACCCGGCCGGTCGCGTCCACGCGGTGTCTGGCACGTTGGCCATGGCGACCGGGGCCAACTGCCCTGTTTGCAAATTATTTGTGCCGATCCCGTAGGAGAGGGCATAATCGCCATCGGCTTCGACGTCGCTCTTGCGCACATAGGTGCGCTCCATCCCCAAAGGCAGCAACAGGTCTTCGCGCATGATCTCTGGCCATGGACGGCTGTCGAGGGCTTCCGTGACCGCACCGGCGAGGGCGAAGTTGGGATTGGAGTAGTTGTGGAAGGCCCCTGGAGGATTCATCAAGAAGCTGGTGGCGGCAAAAGTGCCGACGGTGTAGGTGGCCAGCCCGTCGTCGTCGGGCGATCCATCCCAGGGCACCTCGTCGTCGATGCCGCTTTGCTGGCTGAGCAAGTGGTGCATGGTGATGCTATCGGCCCAGGTGGGGTTCTCGGCAAATTCGAAGCCAGGCAGAGCGCTGCCTAGCGTGGTGTCTAGGGTGATCTGACCGGCTTCGACCTTCCGCAGCAGCGCGGCAGCGGTGAGCTGTTTGGTGGTGGACCCAATCTGCATGAGCGTGTCGGGGGTCAGTGGATCGAGGCCAGCGGGGTCCTTGCTGCCGAAGGCCTGGGCAAAGGTGATGACCCCGTTCTCCATGACCGCCACGGAGACACCGTAGGCGTTCGCGGCGGCCAGGTCTCGCCGCAGAGCGGCAACCAAAGGATCGTAACGCTGATCCCAAGACGGGATGTCGGCATCGGCGTCGGCGGCTTGTTCAGCGGCATCATCGGCGTCGGTCTGATCCGGGTCGTCCAGTTCTTGGCCATCCGTCACCTCCATGAGGTCATGGAGATCGGGCAGGTCAACGAGCTCAGCGCTCTCTTCGAGTTGGTCATCTCCCAGCTCTGTGTCGCGCAAGTCCAGCGTCAAATCGGGAGCGACGTCGCCGTCGGGCAAGAGAAGATCGACCAAGTCCACGTCGCTAAGCGCTATGTCTTCAAGGGGCTTGGGGTCGTCATCGCAGCCAACAGTGGCCCAAGCAAGCGCCAAAATCACTATCCAAAACCGATACATGAGAAACCTCCCTTGGTTGTCTCGCAAAAAAAGAAAAGCGCCCGTGGCGTTCGTTCGCGAAGGGCAGAAGGCGCATGAGCAACGAGTGTGCCGCCCACAGGTGTTAGAAAACGCACGCCACCGCTCACCCCCGGCGCCTCAGACCGGCGAGGAGGGCGAAAGGAGTCGTTTTCCCTGAGGGGTTCGGAAGGCGCGCTCACGCCGCCGGCGACGATGCCACCACCAAAGCCTCGAACGACGAGACGCTTGTCACCAACGCTGGGGCCTGCACCCTGTGGCCGCTCCCGCGCCAGCCGACCTCACTCGCTCGCCCCGAGCCGCGTGGTTGGCTCCACCACCAGAGGGGTGATCGCGTCCGGCCCCAGCTCGATGAGCTCCACCGCCCCCAGGGGCACGATCCCTTGGCGCCGAGTCTTTGGCGTAAGCGGGGGCAGCGCCGGGGCGGCGAAGCGGTAGGTTGGACGGGCGTGCACGCCAGCACTGCCGCCGTGGGAGTCGATCTCCGCCACGAGATCGGACTCTGGCACTTCCCCAAGCACCAGGGTCAGCTCGAAACGATGCTCCTCGGCCCTGCCGCTCGGTACCCAGCGCAAGCTGGTCTCCCCTTCCAGCACCCGCGCTTCTGGCGGGACGTCGATCTCGATCTGAACGGGGCTCCGCCAGTGGGCAGCCGTCCTGAGTACCAATGACAAGGTCAACTCGGCCCCCGGCCCCACCTCACCCGCGAGGAGCTCCCACGTCGCGCTCAGCGGCGGCCCGGGGTTGGGCTGCGGGGCGCTACCCTCACGGGCAGGCGCCAGGTGCGGTTCGCTGGGTGCACAGCCGACCCAGCAGCCGAGCGCGAGCGCGAAGACCATCACGAAGACTCTGTGGAACATGGCTTTCTCCTCTGCGATCCCTGAATGAGACAGCGCACGGTGGACTCAGCTTGCAGCGCACGGCCCCTCACGGGCAGAGCGGCGCGTCGCTTGGGTAGGGGTAACGTACGGCGGGCTCCGTCGCCGCATCGATCGCCTGCCTCGATACCCCGGCACACACCAAGGCATCGAGAAAATCCGCCAAAAAGGGGGCCGACACACCGGTGTCCATCAAGTTCACCGGAACGCAGTTGGCGTTGAGCGCCCACAGGCGGCGCGTGTAAGCGCGGGCAAAGACCGACTGATTCATCCGCGGCGCAACCAGCGCCGCCTCGAGTGGCGCCGCACCAAGGCGCTGCGACAAACGCCAGAGCATGGACGCGACGGCGTTCTCATCCATCATCTGATAGATCCCGTAGAAGGCCGACGGCTCCAGCCACGGCGTACCCGAGGAGTAGCGGTGCGCGTCGATGTCGAACCAAAAAAAGCTCCCGTTCACTTTGGCAAAATAAATCGCATTATCGCGAATGGCCGCGCTGAACCAGGTCGCCCACCCCTCACTCCAGGCCATGCCAGGCGGCACGGGCACGCCCGTGCAGTGTTGCCCACCCTCGCCTGGGGGAGTGCCAAAACGCGCCATGGCCCAGTGCCCTAGCTCGTGAGCGATGACGGCATCCGACCAGTAGCCCTGATCGGCCAGGCCACCTGGCATCCAGATCTGGTTGCGCCCACCACCGGTCCAGAAGCAGCCACCACAGCTCCAGCTCACGTCATCGCCGAGCCACACATCGAGGCTGCCTGGATCCCGCCCGGGCCAGCGCTCTAGGGAGCTCTGCATGACGTAGCGGGTGTAGTCGAAGACCCGCGCAAAGTGAGAGGCGTCGGCGACGCGGATGGTCACCTTCTTCGGGCCGCCGCGCAAGGCGTTGACATTGGACACCCACCCCTTGACGGACGAGGTGCTGCTGAAGGTGCTCTCGATCGGGTGCAAGCCCGGGGGCAGATCGGGTTTGAGCACGCGATAGTAAGCCGGTTGGGCACCGACACGGGTCCACCCCATGGTCAGAATCAGCACCTCACAGGTGGCGCAGTTCCACGGCGCCACGACTTGGACCCAGCCCTCGGCGTCGCTCTGGGCGAGGTCGCGGATCAGCACGCTCGCGCCTGCCAAACGCTCGATGAGGAGGACCGTAGCATTGGGGAATGTGGCTTCGAATGGGGTCCCCCAGTCGCTATAGGAGGGGTTCGGGCCCCGCGCCTCGTAGAAGAGCTGTAGCTCCAAGCGCTCGCCGTCGGGCTGATGACAGACCGCCATGCCCGGCAGCGGCTCTCGGCACGACTCACCCACGCGGCCACATCGATCGGTCTCGCGCCATACACCGTCGACGCATTCCGAGATGCGCTCACCGCGACCGCAGCTCGAGTGACCGCTCTCACAACCGACGGCTTCGCAGCGCGCCCCCCAACCATCGCCATCGACACAGCGGCTCATCTCGTCACATGGGTGCTCGACGAGCTGGGGCGCGTTCGAGCCCGTGGCGCTGAGGCAGTAAACCAAACGCCTGCTGTCCAAACACTGCCCGCGTTCGCTGACGCCACCACAAGCGGTCTGGACACTGTCGCGACAACTACCATCGACACAGGTCATCTCGGACGCACACGCCAAGCAGGCGACACCCGCTGCGCCACACATCTCGTTGGCCCCACCGGGATGGCACACATTGTCCGCGCAACAGCCAGAACAATTCTCTGGGGTGCAAATCCAGGGAAAAGTCCCCAGATCGAGATCCCCAGGCAAGAGGTCGGGCATACCCTGCGTGATGGCCTCGCAGGCGGAGACCAGCAACAAAGCACACCCCATCGCAATCCATCTGCTTCTGTTCACGGCAACGCTCCAATTTCTATGGCGCTGGATGCCTTCCGGCCGCGCAAACATTGTCACCCGGAGAGAGAATTGTCAATGATTATGAGAAGAAAGGCCACACCAAAATCGAAACGTACCGGCCGCTTGGGCGTCGGCCGCTTGGGCGTCGGCCGCTTGGGCGTCGGCCGCTTGGGCGTCGGCCGCCTGCCCGTTGTTCGCCATGCCCCAAAGTGCTATCCCCAAAGGCAGGGGCGAAACGCAGAAGACGGAGGCAACCATGCGAAGGCTGCGCAACATTGGCAGAGGCTTGGTGATGGCCGGGCTCTTGGGGGCCCTCTTCACGGCGGCAGGTTGCGCCAAGTGCGGCGGTGATGCCGAGCCAGGCGATCCCCCTCCGGCGCCTGACGAAGCGCAACGCCGCGTGCTCGCCCCCAGCGACGAGAGCACGACCTTGTCCCTGCGCAATGGCATCGCCGTGAGCGTCCCCGCGGGGGTGGTTACCGAGGAGACGGAGCTCGTCCTCAAGCAACGTCTCGTGGCTGACTTTGCCGCGCTCGCCCCGGGCTGGGAGCCGGAGACCATCGTCGAGGTGCGCCTGGGGGATCTGCGGGAATTTGCCGAGCCGCTGACCCTCACCCTGCCGCTGACGCCGGAATTGGCCGCGGCCGACCCGGCGACGCTCGCCTGCCGCACCTACCTCCCGGCGGTGGCCGACTGGGCGTGGGTGGCGTGCGCCGTCGACCCGGAGCAGGCTCAGGTGCGCATCACCACCCACCACCTCTCCGTCTTTGGACTGTTCAAGCTCAGCACTGGCTTCGACCACCAGAGCTTTGACCACGGCCAGTGGTCCTTTCGCCTGATCTGGGAGCGCAAGGTAGGCCAGGGCGCGTTGGACTGGGTGGTCGAGGCGCTCAGAAGCGCCGCCGACGTCTATGCGCAGCAGGGCTTCACGCCGCCTATGTACCGCCTCGACGTGGTCCTCCTCGACAACCCCGGCGGCACCGAGGCGAGCTATTCCAGCGCCTGGCTCTTCGGCTATATCCGCCTGCCCATCCGCCCGGACACCACCCAGGAGGGCCTGCAGCACGACGCGGCGCACGAGCTCTTTCACGCCCTGCAAAACCGCGAGCTGCACGCCATCCGCATGCACTACCGCCACTGGCTCGTCGAGGCCACGGCGGAGTACGCCGCGGGCTACCTCGCCTACCCAGGCAACACCGGCATGAGTCCCCTCAACGACCAGTGGCCCTACTCGCCCTTGCTCAACCGCTGCGACAGCCAAGTCTACGCCACGGGGCATTTCATCGCCTACGTCCTGGCGCGCACCGGCCGCAGCCTGCGCGAGTTCTGGACCGCCATCATGGGCAGCGCCTGGCGCCTGCCCGCCGAGAGCCTGAGCTTCGGCTACGACCTGGCGACCTACCTCATCACCCCTGACGCCACCTACGACGCCAACTTCGACGCCTACGCCCGCGCCCTCACCCTGGACCCCCTGAAGGCCTTCCTCGCACAGCACCTGGCCCCCCAAAGCAAGGACGAGGTCCTGGGCCCCCTCCTGCTGGACTTTTTGGCTGAGGCCCTCTTTGATCCACGGCAGCCGGAGCGTGCGCGCCTGGATCCCCGTCTGGTCGCCCTCTCCACCCGCATCGACGGCCAGCAGTTGACGCGCCGCTTTGCGCCTTATGAGGGGGCGAAGCGCCTGGACCGCATCACCCTCGCGCCGGACTACGCCGCCCAGATCTGGCGCGTCTCCGTGCCGGAGACGACGCGCGACACCGCCCTGCGCCTGGCCCTGCACCTGGACGCGCCCCTGCCGGCGGAGGTCGCCGCGGCGATCTACGTCAAGCCCGCGGAGCACCGCAGCCAGGCCGCCGTGCCGGTGCTGCAGCGCCTGAGCGCCGAGGCGGCGAACATCCTGGAGGTGCCCCCAGGGCACGATCTCTTCGTCCTCCTGGTCAACGGCGCCCCGACGCCCCAGAGCGTCGCCCTCGAGGTGGCGCTCCTCCGCACTGAAGAGCTCCGGACGCTCCGCCTCGGCGAGTCGCGCTACGAGCTGGACCTGCCCACGTGGTTGGCCGAGAGCGCCGCCACGGGCGAGGCCAGGTGGGAGGCCCGGCCCGTGGATCTGCAGCCCTTTGAGGGGGTGCGGGTCATGGATGGCGCTACAGGCGCGAGCCCCGTGGAGCTGCGCGCGGCTTACGAACGCGACGGCGCCACGCGGCTGCGCGGTTTCACCCCCGCGGGCGCCTCGGAGAGCGTCGAGGTCGCCGGCGTCGAGGCTCTGCTGCGCACCTATCGCGGCACCTTGAAGCACACCCTGGCCCAGCGCGCCGTGCTCTTGCACACCGATCCGCCGCTGCGCAAGGAAGCCGGTGACAGCGTGGAGATCCCCGTGCTGCTGACGACGCTCTTCGTGCAGAAGGGGCACGACGCCTTCATCATCGAGTGCATCTCTGCCCCCGACGACAGCGCCTGGGCGGGCCAGGTCTTGCGTTCGCTGCGGGGCGGCGTCGTCGAGGGCGGCTTGGTCTTGCACGAGGATTTCAGCGGGGGCACCCTGGATCGCAGCAAGTTCGAGGTCTTCACCGCCATTGGCCGGGGCAGCGGCTTTACCCACCAGCCTGGGACCCGGGTCAGCGTCCACAACGGCTTCGCCCGGGTGGAGCAGGCCGAGACCGACGCCGGCGGCGCCCTCTTCACCCACCCCATCCCCATCGTGGCGGACAACGTCCTGGTCATCCGCAGCCGGATGCGCGCCCACCATCGCGACGTGGGCGGGCCGCCGGCCTCACCGCAACACAACAGCTCGGTGAGCATCATGGACGCCGCCCTGACTTCGCGCCGCAGCGGCGTGACCTACGTCCACCGCGACGACGGGGTGGGCTTCTATTGGGCCGGCCAGGCGCGCAGCGACGGGCCGGCCTTCCCGGCGCGCTGGGACACCTGGTTCACCCAAGAGCTGCGCTGGGATCCCGCCACAGGCGAGGTGAGCTGGTCCATCGACGGCAGCGCGCCGGTGCTGCGGCGCGACGCGGCCACCGAGGCGCCGGTGCGGGTGGGATTTGCGGGTTATGGCTGGTACACCGACCACTGGCTCGACGTGGACGAGGTGGAGATCCGCTGGGAGCTGGCGCCGCGAGTGAGGTAGGGGGGGCTTCCCCGCCGGATTATCATCTACCACACCAAAATCGAAACGTACCGGACCAAAATCGAAACGTACCGGACCAAAATCGAAACGTACCGGCCGACCTATGCGTCGGCCGACTTAGCATAGGCCGATTGGGCGTGGGCCTGCGTTGACATCAGCAGCGCTCTACTGCTACTCAGGAGCTACCCGGATCCTCGGGCGTGGTGCGCGCTGCGCTCCACACCTCTCGTCTGGAGAAGCTCTGGATGGACGACCGGTGGCTGTCAAGTGGAAGAGATCGCGGAACACCTCGGGGTCAGCAAGGACACCGTCTACACCTGGGTCTCCTCCATGCGCATGCCAGGCCACCGCGTCGGGAGCTTCTGGAAGTTCAAGAAGGAAGAGGTCGACGAGTGGGTCCGGGCGGGAGGTGCGGCCAGCGTGGGCACCGACGAGTCCAACGAGAGCGAGTCGTGAGCTGCCGAGGAGCAAAGTGAATGGCGATCAGGAAGTCCGACCTCTACTCCTCGCTCTGGGCGTCATGCGACGAGCTGCGCGGCGGCATGGATGCCAGCCAGTACAAGGACTACGTCCTGTTCATGCTGTTCATCAAGTACATCTCGGACAAGTACGGGAACAGCGATGACTTCGCCCCGCCGGTTGTCATCCCGAAGGGCGCGAGCTTCAAGGACATGGTCGCTCTCAAGGGCAAGAGCGACATCGGCGACAAGATCAACACGCAGGTCATCCAGCCTCTCATCGACGCCAACAGCCGCCTCGCTCGCAGCGACTTCCCCGACTTCAACGACCCGAACAAGCTGGGCGAAGGACAGGCGATGGTCGACCGCCTGTCGAACCTCATCGGCATCTTCCAGCGGCCCGAGCTCGACTTCTCGAAAAACCGAGCGGAGCACGACGACATCCTCGGCGACGCCTACGAGTACCTGATGAGGCACTTCGCCACGCAGAGTGGCAAGAGCAAGGGCCAGTTCTACACGCCATCCGAGGTGAGCCGCATCATCTCCAAGGTCATAGGCATCTCGCCGAAGAACACCAAGGCGTCGACGACCGCCTACGACCCGACCTGCGGGTCAGGCTCGCTGCTCCTCAAGGTAGCGGCCGAAGCAGGGAAGCACATCACGCTCGAGGGGCAGGAGAAGGACGTCACGACGGCGGGTCTTGCCCGCATGAACATGATCCTCCACGACTTCCCGACCGCGAACATCCTGACGGGCAACACCCTCGCTGCCCCGAAGTTCAAGGACGGGAACCAGCTCCGGACCTACGACTACGTCGTCGCGAACCCTCCGTTCTCTGACAAGACCTGGACGACAGGGCTGACCCCGTCAGCCGACCCCTACCAGAGGTTCGGCTGGGGTGAGCCGCCGGCGAAGCAAGGCGACTACGCCTACCTGCTCCACATCGTCCGCTCGATGAAGAGCACCGGCAAGGCCGCCTGCATCCTCCCCCACGGCGTACTCTTCCGCGGAAACGCCGAGGCAACGATTCGACGGCACTTGGTTCGGTCCGGGCTACTCAAGGGGATCATCGGCTTGCCCGCGAACCTCTTCTTCGGCACCGGCATCCCTGCGTGCATCCTCGTGCTCGACAAGGAGAACGCCTCGACCCGCAAGGGCGTGTTCATGATCGACGCGTCCAAGGGGTTCAAGAAGGACGGGCCGAAGAATCGCCTCCGTGAGCAGGACCTCCATCGCATCGTTGACACGTTCGCGCAGGGCCTCGAGGTCCCCCGCTTCGCCCGCATGGTGCCGATCGAGGAGATCGCCGACCCGAAGAACGACTACAACCTCAATCTTCCTCGCTACATCGACAGCACGGAGCCCGAAGACGTCCATGACATCGACGCGCACCTGAACGGCGGCATCCCCGCGCGCGACATCGACGATCTTGAGCGGTACTGGAAGGTCCTCCCCGGTTTGCGGAAGGACCTGTTCGAGCCGGCTGAACGCAGCGGGTACCGGTGCCTGCGCGTCCCGCTCGACGCCGTGCAGGACAAGATCCTCGGCCACTCGGAGTTCACGGCCTATCAGACGCGCGTGATGGCGATCTTCGACGACTGGCGGGCGTCTACCGAGCCGCTGCTCCGCAGCTTCGCTCAAAGGGGCCAGCCGAAGGAGCTCATCGAGCAGGTGTCAGAGTCCCTGCTGCATGCATTCGAGGCGGCACCGCTCGTCGACCCTTACGACGTGTACCAGCACCTCATGGACTACTGGTCGGAGTCGATGCAGGACGACGCATACCTCGTCGCCGCCGAAGGCTGGGTGGCCGCGCCTGCGCGCCTCGTCGAGACCGACAAGAAGGGCAAGAAGAAGGACAAGGGCTGGTCCTGTGATCTCGTGCCGAAGACCCTCATCGTCGCGCGCTACTTTGCGAAGGAGCAGGCGGCACTCGCCGCGAAGCAGACGGAGTTCGAAGCCACCGAGGCATCGCTCGCCGCCCTGGAAGAGGACCACGGAGGTGAGGATGGCTTCCTTGGCGCGCTCGACAAGATCGCGAAGGCGGAGGTCAACGCACGTCTTAAGGACATCAAGGGCGACAAGGACGCGAAGGAAGAGCGCACGGTGCTTGAGCAATGGGTTCAGCTCACCGAGCAGGCGGCCTCACTCAAGCGCGCGGTGAAGGTGCAGGACGCTGCCCTCGATGCGCTCGCCCTCGGCAAGTATCCGAAGCTCACCGAGGCCGACATCAAGGCGCTGGCCATCGACGACAAGTGGACGGCGCACCTTTCGGCCGCCGTGAAGGGTGAGATGGACCGCGTCTCGCAGTCGCTCACTGCCCGCGTGCGTGAGCTGGCCGAGCGCTACGCTACTCCGCTGCCGAAGCTCGCGGCCGTTGTGGAGAGCCTCTCGGAACGCGTTGAGGCTCATCTCAAGAGCATGGGGGCGTCATGGGCGTGAAGGCTGGGTACAAGCGGACCGAGCTAGGGCTCATCCCGGAGGACTGGGATCTTTTGGAGTTTGATGAGACCTGTCGCCGACTAAATGGCAAAGCGCATCAGATTCAGACCTCTGAGTATGCGACAAGCGGGGCCATTCCCGTAATCGACCAGGGGCAGGTGCCTATCGTCGGCTACTCGGATTCGACAAGTCGTGCATTTAGGGTGCCCGATGGAGGTGTGCTGGTATTCGGTGACCACACCTGCATCGTCAAGTTCGTGAACTTCGACTTCATTGTTGGCGCTGATGGCACACAGTTGATTGCGACTAAGCCGGGGCAATGCACTCGATTCAGGGCCTACGACCTAGAACACAATGGCATCTCATCGACCGGATACAATCGGCACTTCAAGTTCCTTCGAGAACGCAAGTTCGTCAGCCCATCTGAGGCAGAGCAGCGTGCCATCGCTGACGCGCTGAGCGACGTCGACGCGCTTCTCGAAGGGCTGGACCGGCTCATTGCCAAGAAGCGCCAGGTCCGAAACGCCACGAAGCGACAGCTTCTCGCTGGTGACACGCGCCTGCCTGGGTTTGCGGAGCAGTGGACCAGAAGCTCATTTGCCAACGTGGTCCGTCACCACGCCGGCAACTCGACTCTGATCAAGGGCAAGCTTCCGTCGTCAGGGGCGGCAGGTCTCTATCCCGCATACAGCGCTTCGGGGCAGGATGTCTGGTGCGAGCATTTCGAGCACGAAGGCCACGCTGTCGTCGTTTCCGCGGTTGGCTCCCGGTGCGGAAAGGCATTCCCCGCGTGCGGGAAGTGGTCGGCCATCGCAAACACCCACGTTGTATGGCCGATCACCTCCAAGATCGATTTCGACTTTCTGGGCTTTTTTATCAACGATGAGAACTTCTGGCTGAAGAACGGCACTGGACAGCCCTTCGTCCTGTTCTCCCAGACCTTTGCGCGGCCGCTTCTCCTTCCGTCGCTCAAAGAGCAAACCGCGATCGCCACGGTCCTCTCCGACATGGACGCCGAGCTTGCCGCGCTGGAGGCCCGACGCGACAAGACCCGCAACCTCAAGAAGGCGATGATGCAAGAGCTGCTCACCGGCAGAACTCGGCTCCACACCACCGGAGGCTCCAATGGCTGACATTCAAAAGGATCTCGAGAAATGGCTGAGCATCCAGCCAGAGTGGTTGCAGCTTGCGGCAGAACGCTACCTTGCCGCTGGCGCCTTGAGCGACAAGGATGTTGAAGACTGCGTCAGGGTGTTGAAGTCGGCAGGGGCTGGAGGATATGTAACACCATCACGCTCGTTCCCCACCGTTGCACCATCGTCGCAGGCTCAAGGCCGACTCCGCTTGATTTCAATTGGCTCGATCTCTGGCATCGAGAATCTCGGCCCCCGCCAGCCGCTGGATTTCGGTAATGGCAACCTGTGCGTCATCTACGGCCAGAACGGATCAGGAAAATCCAGCTACACGCGCCTGTTGAAGAGGATGTGCGGCAAGCCACGCGCCAAGGAACTCAAGGCAAACGTGTTCCATTTGCCGCCGCCTCAGCGTAGTTGCGAGATCCGCTATTGCCTGGCCGGTGTAGAGCGCACGACCGAATGGCAAGCGAACGGGCAGCCTCTTGCTGAACTGAGCACGGTTGACCTGTTCGACTCCGACGAGGCGAATGCCTATCTTTCGAACGAAACGGCCGTCACCTACATTCCACCTGCTGTCGCTTTTCTGGAGACACTTGCCACGTTCTGCGATCGGGTGAAGGCCAACCTGCAGAATGAGCAAAATCGTCTGGTTAGCGCACTGCCCGCCGTGCCGCCCGAATACGCGTCGACGAAAGCGGGTGCAACCTGGAAGAACCTTGCGGGTGCAAGCCCGGAGACACGACAGATGCTGGCCTCGTGGGATACCGAAGAAGAGAAAGAGCTCGAACAACTGTCCGAACGCCTCAAGATTCAAGATCCTGTGGCCCTCGCACGCGTGAAGCGCACCGCCAAATCACAAGTCGAACAACTCGTTTCGCATGTGGCTGCGCTTGTGGACGCGTTAGGGGATGAAAATCTGAAGGCACTCCGAGCGCTTCGACATGAGGCCGAGACGAAACGTCGCAGCGCGAACGAGTCCGCAAAGGTCACGCGTGGCGAACTGGATGGTATCGGAACAGATACGTGGCGCGCTCTTTGGCGGGCAGCCTGTGACTACTCACAGGTCGCCTATCCAGGGCAGTCGTTTCCCGTCACCGAAGATGCCCGCTGCGTTCTGTGCCACCAGCACTTGGATGCTACCGCCCGGGCACGTCTTAACGAGTTTGAGTCCTTTGTGCAGGGCAAGCTGGAGACCGAGGCGGAGGAAGCCGCGAGAACGTACAAGCAGGTCCTGCAGCAACTACCGGTCGTCTTGTCTAGCAGCGAACTAGCTACGCGATGCCAAGCTGCTGGCGTGGGCGATCAAGAGCTGATGCAGCAGCTTACCAGCTTTGGCGAGAAGGCCGCGAAGGCGCGGCGCGTGCTGATGGACGGCGAGTCGACCGAAACTGCAACTGCAGTGGAACTGCCGGAAGTCCTCCAGGATGCACTTCGCCGACTCTCAATATCGCTTGAGAGGAAAGCAGCTGAACACGAAGCAGACGCAACGGGGTTCGACCGCGTCGCTGCAACAGCGGCGAAGCTCGAACTGGAAGCCCGTCGCTGGACCTCCCAACAGTCCGCCTCGATGCAACTCGAGGTTGAGCGCCTGAAGCGTGTTGAGACCTACGAGAAGTGGAAGAAGCTGGCCAGCTCAAGCGGCATCTCCAGGAAGTCCACGGAGTTGGCCGAGAAGGCCATTACCGAGGCGTATGTCGGTCGCTTCAATGCAGAGCTGACAAAGCTGGGCGCGACGAGGGTCAAGGTCGAACTCTTCAAGGCGAAGACCACGAAGGGTAAGGTTCTGCACAAGATCCGCCTCAAAGGTGCGGCGTCCGATCATGTCGCACCTGATGGCGTCTTGAGCGACGGGGAGCGGCGCATCATCACACTCGCTGCTTTCCTCGCCGATGTCGCCGATAAGCCCTACGCGGCCCCGTTTATCTTCGACGATCCGATCTCGTCTCTTGACCACGACTTTGAGTGGGCAGTTGCGACTCGCTTGGCTGTGTTGGCGAAGGACCGGCAAGTGCTGGTCTTTACGCACCGACTGTCATTGTTCGGCGCGATGGAAGATGCAGCGAAGAAGGTGGGCGATGACTGGAAGAAGGCTCATCTTGCTCAACGATTCATTGAAACTTTCGACGGTGTTGCCGGGCAGCCCGCGGCTAAGGAGGCGTTCTCCGCGAACACCAAGAACGCTAACGACCTCCTGATCGAGCGGTTGAAGGAGGCGAAGAAGGTGGGCGAAACCTCGGGTGCAGCTGCTTACCGTGCAATCGCGCAAGGTATCTGCACCGATTTCCGGAAGCTGATTGAGCGGACTGTCGAGGACGATTTGCTTAACCAGATTGTTCGCCGTCATCGTCGAAGCATCCAGACCAACAACAGATTGTCTGAGCTTACACGGATTTCTGCCGATGATTGCACGTTCTTTGATGATCTGATGACGAAATACTCCTGCTTCGAGCACAGCCAGTCCACGGAAACGCCTGTGGTGATCCCCGAAGCGAGAGAACTGGCCACCGACCTCGAAGCGCTTCGGAGTTGGCGAGTGGAGTACAAGAAGCGCTCACCTGCTGGAGTCCTACATGCCTGAGAGTCCCCGCTCCGAGCGCAAGACACAGGACCGCGTCGTGTCCCTGTTCACGGATGCGAAGCGCGATGACAGTCTCGGCTATGTCTATCTCGGCAACCTCTCGAAGGAGTCGAGGAACAGGTGTCTCCGGTCTGCCGACCTGGAGCTCAACCTGGAGCGCCGTCGGTACTCGGCGGCGCACATCATTCAGGCGCTCCAAGCGTTCGAGACTGCGATCGACACCACCGGTGTGACCCTCTACCAGGCGAACCTGCGCACGTACCAGCTCCTCCGGTACGGCGTGAAGGTGAAGGTCAGCGAGGCGCGCCCCTACGAGACGGTCCACCTCATCGACTGGGAGCATCCCGAGGAGAACGACTTCGCGTTGGCCGAGGAGGTCACGCTCAAGGGCGGCTACGAGCGAAGGCCGGACATCGTGCTCTACATCAATGGCATCGCCGTAGCGGTGCTTGAGCTCAAGCGCAGCTCGGTCGAGGTGGGCGATGGGATTCGGCAGCTCATCACGAATCAGGAGGAGATCTTCAACAAGGGGTTCTTCCCCACCGTGCAGCTTCTCCTGGCCGGCAGTGACTCCCAAGGCCTGCGCTACGGAACGACGGGCACGCCAGAGCAGTTCTTCGTGCAGTGGAAGGCGGACGGTTCCAAGGCCGCGCTGGAGGCGGGGGCGATTCTCGACCGGCCCCTCGCCCAGATCTGCAACAAGGACACGCTCCTTGATCTCATCCGGAACTTCATCGTCTTCGACGCGGGGCACAAGAAGGTGCCCCGGCAACACCAGTTCCTGGGCGTGAAGGCGGCTCAGGAGCGCGTCGCCAAGCGCGAAGGCGGCGTCATTTGGCACACCCAGGGGAGTGGCAAGAGCATCCTGATGGTCCTTTTGGCCAAGTGGCTGCTCGAGCACGATGCCCACGCACGCATCCTCGTCATCACCGACCGCGACGAGCTCGACAAGCAGATCGAGGGCGTGATGAAGAACGCCGGAGTGATCTCTTCCGATTCGCTGTCGCCGCGGATCACCTCGCGCGCCGAGTTCGTCGACAAGTTCGGCGCAGCAACACCGCGGCTCCTCTGCGCGCTGATCCACAAGTTTGACGTCGCCGACTTGAAGGGCGAGCCTCCGCCTGTCGCCGGGCGCTTCTATGTGTTTGTGGACGAGTGCCACCGGACCCAGGGTGGCGACATGAACAAGCAGATGAAGCGATGGCTCGCGGATGCCATCTTCGTCGGATTCACCGGGACGCCGCTGCTCCGCAAAGACAAGCAGATGACGCGCGACGTCTTCGGCACGTACATCCACACCTACAAGTTCCACCAGGCGGTCGCCGACAAGGTCGTTCTCGACCTGAAGTACGAGGCTCGCGATGTGCCGCAGCGGCTCACCTCTCAGGCCGCCATCGACAAGTGGTTCGAGCAGAAGACCAAGGGCCTGAACAACTTCCAGAAGGCCGTCTTGCGCAAGCGCTGGGCGACGATGGAAGAGCTCATGAGCGCTGGCGAGCGGAAGCAGCGCATCATCGCGAACATCATCGAGGACTTCAGCCTCAAGCCGCGGCTCAACAGCGATCGCGGAACGGCCATTCTCGTGGCCGCCTCGATCTATGACGCCTGCCACTACTACCGGCTCTTTCAGAACACGACGTTCGGCCCGTACTGCGGGTTGATCTCTTCCTACGAGCCGAACCACAACGCGATCTCCCGGGAGCCGGCGAACAGCGACGAGCGCTACAAGTTCGACACGTACACGAAATTCGTCCTGCAGAACGACCAAACCACGAAGCAGTACGAGGACGAAACCAAGCGGCGCTTCATCGAGGAGCCCGCCAACATGAAGTTGCTGATCGTGGTCAGCAAGCTCCTTACTGGGTTCGACGCGCCGAGCTGCACGTACATCTACTTGGACAACGAGCTCAGGGACCACAACCTCTTCCAGGCGATCTGCCGCACCAACCGTCTGGACGGAGACGACAAGGACTACGGGCACATCGTCGACTTCAAGGAGCTCTTCGGCGACGTACAGCAAGCGATCGCGGTCTATAGCTCCGACGAACTCGACATCGACGAGGGCACCGGCGGCGAGGACAACGTCCACCTCAAGAACTGGCTCGAGGAGGGTAGGAAGCGGCTCGACGAGTCGATGGAGGCGCTCCGCTACCTCTGCGAGCCCGTTCCGCTGCCGCGGGATCTTGAGCAGTACCTCCGCTACTTCTGTGGCGACGCCGCCGATCCGAACGCGCTAACCAACACCGAAGCTCTGCGTGTCGCCTTCTATAAGGCCGTGGCGGTCTTCGTGCGGGCCTTCGCTGCTATCGCGCAAGAACTCGCTGCGGCGGGCTACTCGGAGCCCGAGATTGCTGCGCTTGAACAGGAGGTGCAGTTCTTCACCGACGTTCGAGCCGCGATCAAGAAGCACTCCGGGGAGGAGCTGGACATCAAGCCCTACGAGGCCGACATGCGCCACCTCATCAACACCTACATCCAGGCGGACGCGGCCCAGGACCTTGGCGAGCTGGGCGAGATGTCCCTGACCGAGCTCATCATCGAGACTGGGATTCACGACGCGATCGCGCGCAAGCTCAACGAGAAGGGGAAGCTGTCTCGGCGGTCGATCGCCGAGGGCATCATCAACAACGTCCGCAAGACCATCATTCGGGACCATCTGACCGATCCCAAGTTCTACGAGCGGATGTCGCAGCTACTCGACGATCTGATCAAGCAGAGCCGCGACGATGCAGCTGCCTACGAGGAGTTCTTGCGCAAGGCGGAGGACCTCGTGAAGCAGATGGCTGCCAAACAGCCCCAGGCGGGGGTACCCGCTTCGCTTCACGGTCGGCGGGAGGCTCTCGTCCTTTTCAACAACCTCGACTCGGTGGCCGCGACGACCTTTGTGTGTCCGACCGATCCCGATGAGCGAGCGGAGTTGGCGCTGCAGATCGACCGGGCGATCAGGGAGCAAGCCCCTGCTGGGTGGAAGGGTGATCAGACCCGAGAGGCCCAGGTGCAGAACGCGCTCTTCCCCCTCCTCAGTCGGGACCGCGAGGCCACGATGGCGGTCTTCGAGATCGTCAAGAATCAGCCGGGGTACTGATGCCAGAGACCATCCAACTCGGCGAGATTTCGATAGCAGTGACGCGGAAGGACGTGAAGCACGTCCATCTTTCCGTGCATCCGCCGGCTGGGCGTGTGACCCTGGTGGCGCCGACGTCGACTCGGCTGGACGTCGCACGGGCCTATGCGGCGTCGCGGATAGGATGGATTCGAGACCAGCAGACGAAGCTGACCGAGCAAGCGCGCGAGGCCCCCCGCGAGTTCATCGAGCGCGAAAGCCACTATCTTTGGGGACGCCGACACCTGCTGACGGTTATCGAGCGCGACGCGAAGCCCGCCGTGACCGTCGACCACAAACGCATCACGCTGGCGGTGCGGCCGGGAACTGATCGCTCGGGCCGTGCCCGTGCAATGCACGACTGGCACAAGAGCCTGCTTCACGAACTGGTTCCTCGCCTCATCGACAAGTGGCAGGGCCGGCTCGGCGTCGAGGTTGGCAGCTACTTCCTGCAGCGCATGAAAACCAAGTGGGGCAACTGCAATCATGAGTCCGGCACGATCCGGTTGAACACCGAGCTCGTGAAGAAGCCGAAGGACCTGGTCGAGTACGTGGTGGTGCACGAGATGCTGCACCTGTTGGAGCCGACGCACAGCGACCGGTTCATTGCCCTCCTCGATGAGCACTACCCGACCTGGCGCGAGGCCAGGGCGGAGCTGAACGCGCTGCCTCTCGGTGCGGAGGAGTGGGCCGAGTGAGGAACGCCGCGAATCAGCTTCGGCGTCGGCCCCTCACCGGCGCCCCGCCGCGCCTCTGTGTCCCGGAAGCCGGTTTCGGGTCCTCTACCTTCCCGATCCCATGCGGGCTCGGGAACACCGGAGGATGCTGATGGCGCGCGCGGACCTTCTCATCGACATCGTCAAGGCCGGGGCCGAAGGTGATCAGGCGCTGTTCCAGAAGGCGCTCGAGGCCCTCATCACCGAGGAGCGCTCCAAGCAGCACAACATCCTCGCGGACCGCCTCGCCGAGCACCTCAATCTCAACGGGAAGCCGATGCGTCCCACGCGGCCGACCGCCGCGGTACCGAACGGAGAGGCGAAGCTCTTCCACGAGATCCGGCCGCGGCGCGACTTCGGCGACCTCTTGCTGCCGACACTCGTCCAGCAGGCCTGCTCGGAGCTGGTGGAGGAACACAACCGGGTGGATCTCCTGCGGGCTCACAATCTCGAGCCGCGCAATCGCGTCCTCCTCGTCGGCCCTCCCGGCAACGGCAAGACGTCGCTCGCGGAGGCTCTCGCGCAGGAGCTGGGCAACCCCATGCTCGTGGTGCGCTACGAGAGCATCATCGGCAGCTATCTCGGTGAGACCGCTGTGCGGCTCGCCAAGCTGTTCGCGCACGCCCGGACCCAGCGCTGCGTCCTCTTCTTCGACGAATTCGACGTCATCGGCAAGGAGCGCGGTGACGTTCACGAGACCGGCGAGATCAAGCGGGTCGTGAGCTCATTGCTGCTCCAAGTCGATCAGCTCCCGTCGCACGTCGTGGTCGTCACGGCCACCAACCACAGCGAGCTCCTCGACCGTGCCGTGTGGCGCCGCTTTCAGCTCCGACTGGACCTGCCGGCCCCCGGAAAGGGCCAGCGCGTGGCGTGGTTGGAGATGTTCGAGAAGCGCAGCGGGCTGCAGCTCGGCTATACCCACGATCACCTCGCCCGCCGGCTCGATGGACTGAGTTTCGCGGAGCTTGAGCAGTTCGCGCAGGACGTCCAGCGCCGCTACGTGCTGAACATGCCCGGCGCGGACGTGCGGGCAATCGTCGCAGACCGGCTGAAGCAATGGGCGAGCCGCGCCGCACCCACACCTTCCTCGCCGGGGAACGACGATGGCTGAACGTCCACTTCTGATCCTGCCGGAACCCGCCACAGCGGCACGCGCGAAGAAGGGTGGCGGAGGCGGAGGACCGGCTCTGCTCGGCCAGGCCCGCCAGAAGCAGCGCCTGGGCCCCCGGCTCGATGAGCTCGAGGCCGCGTTCGAGGCGAAGCGGCTGACGATGCAGACGACGGCCGCGGGCCTCTTACCCGAGGATGTGCTCGTGCTCGAGACCGCCGGCACGGTGGACGACTTCTTCAAAGCCGCTGCGAAGATCGAAGGCCTCGAGTTCCTGGCTGAGTACGACGAAGACGACATCCCGCCCGACGACGACTTCTTCGTCGAGAGGAAGGGGGCGCGCGAGAAGTACCGCGGCCGCGTCTACCTGATGTTCGCCAACCAGCAGGCCTTCCGGCAGCTGCTCAGCCTCTGGAACACCTGGCAGCGCGGCGAGGACTTCCAGCGCGGGCTCACGAAGTGGCGCGACGTCTTCGCGTTGCTGCGTGACATCCGTCCGTGGTCCGTGCGAGACCGGCTCGAAGAGACTGGCGTGCTCGAGGACTGGCGGGAGCGTCTCACCGGTGAACGCCAGAACGTACCCTGCGAGATCGAGCTCTGGTTTCGCGCAGGTGAACAGCAACGCGTGGCGGCGTCCGTCGCGGTCCGCGGTCGAGTGCAGGAGCTTGGTGGCGAGGTCGTTTCGGAAGCGACGGTTCCCGAGATTCACTACCACGCTCTCGCTGTCCGGCTCCCTGTCACTGCAGTTCAGGACCTGCTCGACGAGGACCGCCGCGGCGCCGTCGCCCTCGTGCAAGCCGAGCAGATCCAGTTCTTCCGCGCTTCTGGCCAGATGGCCGGCCGAATCACAGTCGATCAGGTCTCGCCGCTCTCGAACCTTCCGAACGAACCGTTGCCCGCCCCCGAGACGCCCCCGGTGGTCGCGCTGCTCGATGGTCTTCCGCTGCAGTCTCATCGCGCGCTGACGGGACGGCTCACGGTCGATGACCCCGACGACTTCTGGGCCGACTACGAGGCACGGTTTCGGCTCCATGGCACCGCCATGGCGTCGCTCATCATCTGGGGCGACCTGCACTCCCCCGGCGAGCCGATTCCCCAGCCGCTCTACGTTCGGCCGATCATGCAGCCGTTCACGCAGCCTGGCTGGGATGACCTGCCGCCCGATGAACGGGTGTCCGAGGGTCTGCTCATCGTCGACCTCATCCACCGAGCGGTGCGGCGCATGTTCGAGGGCGAGGGCAACACCCCCGCGACCGCGCCGAACGTCTCGGTCATCAACCTATCGATCGGCATCGCCGACCGGCCCTTCGACGGGACCTTGAGTCCGCTGGCTCGACTCCTCGACTGGCTCTCCTGGAAGTACGACGTGCTTTTCCTGGTGAGCGCTGGCAACCACGGTCGAGCCGTCAAGCTCGAGCGTCCGTGGAGCGAGGTCGGGACGAGCAGCCCGGAAAAGCTTCGACAGCACGTCGCGAAGGCCATCGCGGCCGATGCGAGGCAGCGTCGGCTGCTCTCGCCGGCCGAGGGGATGAACGTGCTCACGGTCGGGGCCACGCACGAGGACGGCGATACCGCCGTGTTCCGGCCGAACTGGATCGATCCTACGGACCCTGGATTCCCGAGTCCCATCAACGCTCAGGGCCAGGGCTACAAGCGCTCGGTCAAGCCGGACGTCCTTGCCCCCGGGGGACGCGCCGCGCTGGTCAAGCCTTTTCTGGACGCTGACACCGAGCTCATGATGCCCCGCGTCGCGTACGGCCCGGGGCAACTCGTGGCCACACCCGGGCCCACAGCAGGCGACGTGAGCGCGACCGTGCCCAACCGCGGGACCAGCAACGCGACGGCGCTCATGTCGCGTGCAGCGGCCCTTCTGGCGCCCGTGCTGGCCGAGCTCCGGGAGACCGAGGGTGGCGAGGCACTCGATCAGGTCGCGGATGCGCTCTGGCTCAAGGCGCTGCTCGTTCACGGTGCCCGATGGGGAGCAGCGGGCGATGCCTACCAGGCCCTCTTCAAGACCCCAGACAACGGCAACAAGCTCGCGGAGTACCTGACGCGACTGCTGGGATTCGGGCGTGTTGACCTCGACGCGGTGCGCGAGTGCACCGCAACGCGGGTTACGGCACTGGCTGGCGGAACACTCGCCGCGGAGGCCGGCGCCGAGCATCGGTTCCCTCTGCCTCCGTCACTCAGCGGCAAGCGTGGCTGGCGCCGCCTGGTGGTCACGCTCGCCTGGATGACCCCGGTCCACCCCCTGAACCACCGCTGGCGCCGCGCCCACGTCTGGTTCTCGTCGCCGAAGTCGAAACTCTCCGTCGGCAGCAACAAGCATCTCGAGCGCCGCGGGGCGGACTGGCAGGCGGTACAGCGTGGCACCGTCCAGCACGAGGTCTTCGAGGGCGAGAAGGCGGCGGCGTTCGTGGATGGCGATGAGGTCGTTATCCACGTGAGTTGCCGGGAGGACGCCGCCGTACTCGCGGACGCCGTACCGTACGCGCTCGCCATCACGCTCGAGGTCGACGATGCCATCGGGGTCGACATCTACACCGAGGTTCGCGAGCGCGTGCAGACCAAGCTCCGCGTCGCTGCTGGCGGTAGTGTGGTATAGCCCCCCACTTCCCTCGACAACCTACTCTCTTCTGGCGAATGGAATAGCACCAAGTTTGCGGCAGCACGCTCCGCCCTCCCGATGTCCGTGTTCGTGGCGGTCTCCGCCTTCGCCAAGACCCGCGGTACCTGCCTTGTCCTCGGCATCACCCAGGACGGCGAGTGCTTCAATGTGAGCGGTGTCGCCGAGCCCGACGCAATTCAGAACGATTGCCTTTTGGTGCTGCACGTTGGTGGTAAGGTGAGCCACTACCTCGCCCGCCTGGCCCTCGACCGAGGATGAACCATGGTAAAAATCATGGAATGTCGCTGGCACAGCGAAATCCAATATACTGAAGTCTTTGGGTCTGCGCAGCACTGTTGCGATAGGTCGCCCGCAAAGCCCCACCAAACTCTAAGAAACTTCCCCCACGTAGCACCCGAGTTGATGATCCGCTTGTCGGACCAGTTGGGTTGGTAATCGGAGCCGTGGTGTAAACGCGTCCTGCCCAATCACTGGTCCACTCTTCCACGTTCCCGGCCATATCCCACACTCCATCGGAGGAGACTCCCAAAGGAAAAGCATCCACCGGAGAGGTCCCTGGGTAAGCATCTTTGCAAGAGTCATCGCGGCAGTTCGCTCTTGCCGTTGCTAACGTCCAGTCCTCCTCCGAGCAGGTCGAATGCCACGGCGAGGGGCAATCGTCGCCCCAGGGATAACGTCGGTGGGTGACACCTTTTGCGGCTCGCTCCCATTCGGCCTCCGTCGGCAGACGCCCGCCCGTCCACGCACAGTAGGCTGTAGCTTGATGCCAATCCACATTGTTGATGGGGTGGTTATCCAGGCCAACCGTACCAAGCGTCGACCCAGACTTGGGTGTGGTACACGCTCCAGCTTGAATACACGCTGCGTAGGCTGAAGCAGTGACCGGGTAGCGGTCGATCATGTAGGCGCTCAGCGTAACTTGATGGGCAGGCTGCTCATTATTCAATTGGCATCTCCCATCACTTGGCGGACAGCCCATCGTAAAAGTGGTCGAGCTACCAACAGCAGGGATACGGATGCGATCCATCGGGACGGCACAGTCGCCACTCACGGGATCACACGCCAAGGGAGCCTCACAGGTTGGTCCCACCCAACCAAATTCACAGTCGCAAGAGTTTGGCCCAATACAAGTGGCACCATTCATACACTGAGGTTGGCAGACAGGAACGCAAACTGCGCTCCCATCGAGTTGGAATCCGTCGCGGCACGTGCCATCAGAAACACAAATGCCATCTCCGCCGTCATGAAAGCCAGCACTGCAATTTCCGAGCTCCAAACAAACGTCGTCTCCTCCATCATGATAACCGTTGGGGCAGCGAGATCTGGCACATCTGAAGCCAACAACACCGCTGCGACTGCCTATCGACCACTCCTTTCGGACGCTCGAATTCGAAAATAGTATGGAATTACTATCCCAGGCACCACCCCGACGTACGACTTGCGACCCGGTTATAGTTTGTATGGGGTTGAAAGCGGGCTCTGTCGTGTAGACTCGCCACCAGCCATCACTCGTCAATTCCCAAACATTACCCGTCATATCCCAAACACCATCAGCAGAGACACCTAATGGAAATGCATCTACGGGAGATGTCTTTTCAAAACCATCGTTACACCCCGAATCTAGACAATTGGCCTTCGCCGTTGTCGTCGTCCAAGCCTCGCCAGAGCAATAGGTCGGTGACCAAGACTCCGGACAATCATCTCCCCAGGGATAACAGGCCTCGCTTTCGCCTTTGGCTGCGCGCTCCCATTCTGCCTCCGTTGGCAACCGTCCACCCACCCACCGACAGTACCTATCCGCTTGTTCCCAAAAAACATGGTTCACGGGATGGTTCTCTTTACCTGAAACATCATAGGTCGCATCGTCTCCCGTAGCGGGTCGAGAGCAGCCGCCGTGAACGACACAGGCTTTGTAAGCGGAAGCGGTTACGGGATACTTGTCAATATAGTAGGGAGTTAGCGTCACTTGGTGTCGTGGCGACTCCTGACTCCCTCCCCAGCAATGCGCTGGGCGTCCCATGGCGAAGGTCGTAATCGTTCCGCTCATCGGAATGCGAACCATCTCGACGTCCACTTCTCTTTGGCAGCGATCTCCTCCCCACCCCAATGCACAAGCACAGGTATCGGGTGCAGTGCAAACGCCGCCGTTTTCACATGCGGGAACACATGCTGGTTCGCAGGCACCAGTACCCCCCAAAATGTATCCAATGCTGCAGGTACCTTCGGCAACACATACCCCACTCCCACCATCGTGGTGACCCGAATCACACTGATTGATGGGAGTACATACCCCTAATCCCCCATCATGAAAGCCAGGCGCACACGTTCCCTTGGGAAAACACCTCCCATCGCCACCGTCGTGAAAGCTTGAGCTGCAAGTACCGATTGCCACGCACTGACCATCGCCACCATCGTGTAAACCCGTGTCACATACACTTTCAGCCACACACAAACAGTCCCGACAGACTCCAGTATTGCAGGTGCCACAAAAAGCACCACACACCTCACCGCACTCACAACCAAAAGAATCGCATGTATCCAAGCAGGTTTCCGCCGTGTCGTCGTTCAAGTCGTCTTGATCCGACAACTCTGCATCCTCTTCAATCTCTATTCCGTCGTCATTTTCCAAAATATCGAAGTCTTCCAAAATTTCTTTTTCCAAGTCACTATCGTCTTCTATACTGTCTTTTTTCACCTTACTATCGTCATAGTCACGAAAGGAAGAACAAGACACCGCAAATGTCAACGCAAACATTATGGAAACTCTGCAAAACATCGAAAAATGCAATTGAAATAATGCTGATGTAAACGCGCCAACACTCATGACAACTCCACTTCGACCAAGGCTTTAGAACGACGACGACGCGAAACAAATTGTTGCTTCGCTATTAACACCATTGTTCAGTGCAAGAAATTCAACCGATTGACATTATCCGAGAGAGCCTACTGCGCTTGGGTTTGCCTTCACCTGGGATGAACGACAAAGAAGCTAATTCAAGTAATTGAAGGGTACGACAAAACTCGGAAAACGTGAAGCGAAAAAATGAGCAGGCTTTTTACCTGCACAGCGCCTGCCCCTCCAACCTAAACCCTCACCCCCGCACAAACTCCCACGCCCGGTGCGGCCGCCGCTGCCGAAAATCCTCGCCCACGCTCTGAGCGCTGACCTCGCGCCCCACCAGCCCCGGCGCCAGGGCCGCCGCGTCGAGCTGAAATCGCTGGCGGTTGGTGGAGAAGAAGAGCAGCCCCCCAGGCACCAACAGCGCCGCACAGCGCCGCAACAAAGCCACGTGATCGCGCTGCACGTCGAAGTGGGTCACGGTGCGCTTGGAGTTGGAGAAGGTCGGCGGGTCCACCACGATCACCTCGTAGCGGCGCTGCTCGTCTCGAGCCTTGGCCAAGAAGCGATCCACCGCGCCGCGCCACAGAAAATGCCCGCGGCCCTCGGGCAGCGCCGGGCCGCGCCGCTCGTCACAGAGCAGCACCTCGTCAAAGCCGTTGAGGCGAAAGTTGTCCTCCGCCCAGCTCAGATAGGTGCGCGACAGGTCCACCGAGACCGTCGTCTCCGCGCCCGCCGCCGCCGCATGCACACTGAAGGCGCCCGTGTAAGCGAAGAGATTGAGAAGGCGCCCCCCGCGGGCCACCTCGGCCAACCGCAAGCGCGACGGCCGGTGGTCCAAGAACAAACCCGTGTCGACATAAGACTGGAGGTCCACCCACAGCCGCACCGCGCCCTCGCGCACCGGAAAGGCGTAGGCCGTCGGCGACAAGCGCCGGTACTGCTCCCGCCGCGTCTGCCGCTGCCGTAACTTGACGAAGACCCGCTCCGGCGCCACCCCCAGGGCCGCGCCCGCGACCAGACCCATGCGGCGCAACCAGGCGTCCTGGTCCAGGTCTTCCTCCCGCAGCACCCCACGCCCGGCCCGCGCCGCCATGTGCAGGTGGCCGTCGTAGAAGTCCACCACCAAGGGCAGCTCCGGGATGTCGCCGTCGTACACCCTAAAGGCGAAGACCCCAGCGCGGCGCGCCCACTTGCTCAGGTGTTTGTAACGTTTTTTCAAGCGATTGGAGAACATCTCCTCGACTTCACTTGACATCAGCCCCCCGGCCGCCGACGCGCCCACCTCAGATCCCATCGTCCACCGTCACCCCGTCGAAGTAGATCGGGTCGAAGACCGAATCCGGGCCGCTCTCGCCGCGAATGCCCCGCGACCACGAGGTCGGCAGCCACTGGCTCGGGTGATACATCACCCCCGTGTTCAAGAACTTCTGATCCGTCGAGTAGATCACGTTCACGTCCCGCTTGTAGGGCATGGTCGGTGAGCCGTGCTGGGAGAAGACGGCGTAGCGGTAGTCCAAGCCGCCGTCGTCGTAGCTGCCTTGGGAGGAGAAGTACTTGAAGCCCACCACCGAGCTGTTGTGGGTGGTGTACTCCTGGCCCGTGATGTCGATGAAGGACAAAAAGACCACGGCGTGCCCCGAGCCGGTGGTGCGGTTGAGGTTGATCACCCCGCCCGGGCGCAGCTCCTCGAAGGGCACGGTCATCCCCATGCCGAAGTGGCGCAGGGCGTCGCCGCTGCCCCGAGAGTTGATGTCGAAGTTCACCCACAGGTGCGCCTTGATGTTGCCCGTGTTCAAGGTGGCGTAAGAGGTGCGCGGCAGGTAGTCCCACACGCTCTGGTCGCCCGTCTCGGTGGCGTAGATCTGCATGGCCGTCAGGATCACCTCCATCACCGCCGCCACGCACATCGTCCGCGGCGGCTTGGTCGCGTTGATGGTGCCATAGGATCCGTAGGCGATGTCGTGGGTCAGCACCGCCGAGTCGTAGCCCAGCTTGCCGTAATTCGCATAGAGCTGCTCCACCGCCTTGAGCATGTAGACGTTGAAGGTCTCCGGGCCGTCGGCCAGCTTGGGCCGCACGGTCAGATCCAGCACGTAGCGCCCCACCTTGCCCTGGAAAGAGTCGGCCGTCACGTAATAGGTCCCCGGCCCCAGCTCGGTGGTGATCACCTTGTCGGCCCGGGCCACCAAGACCAGCGGCTCGAGGGACGACAGCAGGTGCAGATCGATGTCCACCCCCGTCGGCTCGGGCGCCGCCACCTCCACGCTGAAGTACACCGCCCGGTCCAGGGTGAAGGCATAGATGAACTCCGCCCCCGACTGATCCAGGGTGTTCGGTGGATAGGTGTTGAAGACCGACGAGGTGGCGTTGCGCGTGTCCCGCACGTCCGTGAAGACGTAGGGCACGGGCAGGGGCTGCGTCAGGGTGTCGGCCAACAAAATCGGCTCGCTCACCGTGCCTGGGTAGTAGACCTGGGCCACGAAGTTCATCACATAAGGCCCCACCAAGGGCACCCCATTGCTGACGTAAGTGTCGGCGCTGATGTAATAGGTCCCAGGGGCCAACTCCTTCATGATGGCCTTGTCGTTGCGGTCGATGAGCACCAGCGGGCTCAAGGACGACAACAGGTGCAGGTCGATGTCTACCCCGCTCGGCTCCGGCTCCAGGCTGATCTCCACCTGCATCCGCTGCTGCAACCTAAACACGTAGATATACTCTGGGCCAGCCTCGTTCACCGTGTTCGGCGGATAGGTGTCAAAGACCGACGAGGTCGAGTGGCGCGTGTCCTGCGCATCGCGATAAACGAAGCGGTTGCCCTCCACGGAGATGATGAAGGGGTGCTGCGGCGTCCCGTCCTGCTGGGTGCAGGCATCCCCCACCCCATCGCCGTTGTAGTCGTGTTGCCCTGGGTTGCTCACGTCCGGGCAGTTGTCCATCTCGTCCGGGACGGTGTCACCGTCGCGATCGTTGGGCCCGGGCGTGCACGCATCGCCAATGCCATCGCCATTGCTGTCGGCTTGGTCTGGGTTGGCCACGTCCGGGCAGTTGTCCTCGGCGTCGGGGATGGTGTCGCCGTCGCTGTCCACCGGCGGCGGCAACTCGTTCTCCACGTCAGCCACGTCGTCCTGCACCTCGGGCGGCAGGGCATCTTGGCTGTCCCACACCTCGGCCGGCGCCGTATCATCTTCCACATCAGGAAGCGTCGCGTCCACATCGACCCACTGATCCGGCGCGCCTTCGTCGGGCCAGCACAGGCCATCGGCCTGCAAGCTATAGCCCGGCGGACACTTCAGCGTCTCGGGTGTGTCGTCGCACGCCGCCAACCAAGCGCCGCCAGCCAGGGCGCAACCCACCAGCAAGCCCCAGCGCAGCCACAGTCCATAGCCTCGCCCCCGGTCTTCTTCCCTCTGCATGGGTCCACCCTCGTCTGGGACGCCGCGCGGCCAGGCCCCGTGTCGGGTCGCGTGCGTTGCGCCTAGCATAGTAGCCGCCTCGCGCCTGAGCAAGGGCGACGTGCCCACCCGAGACGCACACCGTCCTCGGCGCTCACTCCGCCTCTTCTAGGGCGAAACGGCGCTCGGCCTCCTCCAGGGCCTCCTGAAGCTCGGCCCAGCGCCCATAGTGCCCGTCGAGCTCGGCGCAGCGCCGGCCGCGCTCCATGGCCAGCTCCTGCACCTTCTGGCCCTGCCCATAGATCTGCGGATCGGCCAAAGAAGCGTCGATGCTGCCGATGGCCGCCTCGGCCCGCTGGATCTCCACCTCCAGGGCCTGCACCTGCTTGCGCAAAGTGCCCGTGGCCTCGCGATGACGCTCCCGCAGCTCCGCCGCGTCGCGCCGCCGCTGCCGCCGCTGGTTGACCTGGTTCTTGGCATCGGCGGTGGCGGCACCCTCCTCGGCGGCGGCCTCCCGCGCCCGGCGCGCCAGGTACTCGCTGTAGTTGCCCGGGTAATCCTCCAGGCGCTGGTGCTCCACGTGCACCACCTTGTTGCAGATCCTGTCGATGAACCAGCGGTCGTGGCTGATGATGATGAGCGTCCCTTGGAAGGCACTCAGGGCGTCTTCCAAGGCGTCGCGGCTGGCCAAATCCAAGTGGTTCGTCGGCTCGTCCATGAGCAAGAGGTTGGGGCGCTGCAACAGGATCTTGGCCAAGGCCAGGCGGTTCTTCTCCCCCCCCGAGAGCACCCCGACGCGCTTCTCCACGTCATCGTCATTGAAAAGAAAGGCCCCGAGCGCCCCACGCAGCTCGGTCATGCTCAGCCCCTCGGTCGTCGTCCGCACCTCGTCCAACAAGGTGCGCTCGAAATCGAGGGACTCCACCTGATGCTGGGCGAAGTACGCCGTCACCACCCGGTCGCCCACCACCCGCTCGCCCTCGAAGGAGATGGCGTCGGCCAAAATCTTCAACAGGGTAGACTTGCCCGCGCCGTTCGGCCCCACCAGGGCGATGCGCTCCCCGCGATAGGCCGTAAAGAACATATCCTTGTAGACCACATTGTCGCCGTAGGCCTTGGCCACGTGGCGCAGCTCCACCACCACGTGGGGCGTGCGCTCCGCCTCGGGGAGCTTGAAGCGCAGGGCGCGGCCTCTGCGCGCCACCTCCACCACGTCCATCTTCTCCAAGGCCTTGACCCGACTCTGCACCTGCTTCGCCTTGGTCGCCTTGGAGCGAAAACGGTCGATGAAGGCCTGGGTCTCAGCGATGCGCTTCTGCTGCTGCGCCGCCTGCGCCGCGATCTGCTCCTGCTCCAGGGTCACCGCCGCCACATAAGCGTCGTAGTTGCCCGGATAGAGCCGCACCTGGTTGCGCTCCAAAGCGGCGACGGCCACCACCACCCGGTTCAAGAAGGCCCGGTCGTGGGAGACCACGACGATGGTCCCAGGGTAGGTGGACAAAAAAGACTCGAGCCACACCAGGGACTCCAGATCCAGGTGGTTCGTCGGCTCGTCCAAAAGGAGCAGGTCGGGTTTCTGCAGCAGCAGCCGCGCCAAGAGCAGCCGCATGCGCCAGCCCCCAGAGAAGGTCTGCGGCGCCGCCGCGATCTGGGCCGCCTTGAAGCCCAAGGAAGCCATGATCCCGAGCGCCTCGGCCTCCACCGTGTAGCCCCCGAGCTGCTCAAAGCGCGCCTGGACTTCTCCCAGCGTCGCCGCCAGGGCCACCTCAGCCTTATCGTCCATGCGCGCCTGCAGCGCCTCGATCTCTTGCCCCAAGCGCACCAAGTCCGTGCGCCCGGCCAAGACCGCCGCCAGAGCCGTCTCGGCCTCGATGGCCGCTACGTCCTGGGGCAAGTAGCCGACGCTGACCTCCTTGGGGATCAGCACCCGCCCCGAGTCCGCCTCCATCTCACCGGCGAGTATCCGCAACAGGGTGCTCTTCCCCGTGCCGTTGGCGCCCACCAGCGCCACCCGTGGGAAGCGATCGATCTGCCACGTGACGTTCGCAAATAATGACTGTGGCCCAAAGGCCTTAGAGACATCCGATAACTGTAGCAAGCCTTGTCCACCCACGAAGAGCGCCCGGTTCAGACGCCAACCAACTACACCCACTGGGCTCGCCGCGACGCGCCCACTGCGCAGAGGGTGTAACCAAAGTGGCGCCACCTTTCAATACGACGACGCCCGCGCCCTTGCCCAATCTACCCCAAAGCCATTATCCAAGAGAGAGGCTGCCGGCAGGCCCAAAGGCCTGTTGGCCGTCCCTGCGTTCGTCCACCCGGAGTCTGCCGTGGAACTCGTCATCACCCTCCTCGTCGTCGTCGCCCTCATCGGCCTCGCCGTCTTTCTCATCCAAAAAGCCCGCGCCGCCACCCAAGCGGCCCTGGTCGTCTACAACGAAATCCTCCAGCCCTACCTGGCCTGCGTCCGCGACAGCGCCCTCGAAGAGGCCTACCGCGCCACCTCGGCGAGCTACCAGCGCGAAACCCCACTGGAGCGCTACCTCGGCGCCTACCAGAGCCGCTTTGCCGAGCTCGGCCCCTTGCAGCGCTGGGACAACATGCGCAGCGGCCAGGAAAAAGACCTCATCTCGGGCAGCGCCTTCTTCACCTACACCCTGGACCTACATTTCTCCAAGCAGGTGCCGCGCGTCGTCTTCTATATCGACGTCAAGGCCAGCCCCAGGCGCATCCACGCCACCTTCACCAAACACTCCTCCCGCAGCATGACCCCAGAGGTCTGGTAAGTCCCCACCGCGGCCTCCACCCCCAGGAGCGACTATGAGTTCTTCAGCGGATTCCTCCCCCAAGGACCAACCCACCGCAACGGACGACGAGAACAACCCCAAGGCCTCGGGCAAGGTCGAGGTACGCATCGCCCGCGCCCTGCGCAAACGCGACTTCGAAGACGCGCGCCATCTCTTGCTCAATGCGTCCACGCCCGCTGAGGCGCACGGAGCACCCGTATGGGTCCTCTTTCGGGATCAACTCGAGCGCACCCTCGCGCTGATGGAGAAGAACCGCTGGGTCGACGCCTTCTTTCTCCTCGTGGATCAGCTCACCCTGACCGCCCCACCCTTTCCGGCCTTTTACGACGTCATCGCCGACGAGCTCAGCAGCGAAAACGAGCTGGTCCTGGCGGCCGAAACCTGGCGCCGCATCGGCAGCAGCACCAAAGCTGAGAAACGCTGGCACAACGCCCTGACCACCCTCGGCGTCAGCGCCGCTGAGCTCGGCAAAGAGGTCGCCTCGATCTGCGCCGACTTCTACGAAGAGCTCCTCACCGACGCCAAAGACGACGCGTCGCCCCTCATCCCCACCCCGCGCGCCCTGGAACGTCAAGCCTATTACCTGTGGTTGCTCCAGGATCTCCCCGTCTGCCGCGACGCCGCCGCCCGCGCCGTCGCCGCCGATGACCAACGTCTCCACGCCCGCGCCCTCTTGGCCGCGGCGACCCAGCGCCTCGAGCCCGCCCGCGCGCCCGCCGCCCACCAGGCCTTCATCGCGGCCCTCGCCAAAGCGCCACCGCCGGAACACCAGCGCAACGAGGATCTCTCGCTCTTCGCCGCCGCCGCAGAGATCTACAGCGATGACGCCGCGGCCGCCGTGACCCGCATCCAGGCGCACATCGCCACCTGCACCGATCCGGTCCACCGCTACGGCCTGCAGCGCCTCTGCGGCGGCCTCCAGGAGCTCGCCGCAGGCCGCCCGGTGCACGCCGCTCTCTGGGCCCAAGCCTTCTGCGAGACCGAGGACATCGTCACCGAGGCCTTCCTCTTGCGCACCCACGCCCAGCTCGCAGCGGCCGGCGACGAGGCTTTGGCCGAGACCCTGGCCGAGCAACTCAGGGAGAGTGGATTCCTAGAAGAAAAAGCCACCGCGGAGACCGCCGACGCCTCGCTGGATCCGACCTTGGCCCACCTGCGCGCCCAGCACGCCCAGCAGCCCAAAGACACCAACGTCACCTTCTACCTGGCCGTCGCCCTCTACCTCGACGACGCCCACGCCGAAGCCCGCCCCTTGGTCGAGGACCTCATCGCCCAGCGTCCCGAGTGGGTCCTGCCCTACGAGCTCCTCGCCCTGCTCCACGAACAGGCCGCCCAAGTCGTCGCCGCCGTCGCGGCGGGCCTCGCCGTCGACCCTGAGGACCTCGCCCTCCACGGCCTCCGGGCCCGCTACGACACCCACCCGGAGAACGCCCTCGCCTCCTACGAAAAGGCCATCCTCTGGGAGGACAACGACGAGCAGCTCCTCGAGGCCAAACGCGAGCACCTCCACACCCTGGAGCGCTGGCCCCAGCTCGCCGAGCACCTCCAGCACATGGTGAATCTCACCGAGGAGCCCGTGCGCCGCAACCAGCTCCTGGGCGAGTTTGCCTTGATCCTGGAGCAACGCCTGCGCAACCCCCGCGCCGCCCAAGCCGTGCGCGAGCAGATGGCCAAGCTGGTGACGCAACCCGAGGCGCGCCCCAAGACCAAGCCGAAGAAAAACGCCGGCATGGGCTGCCTCCCCATCGGCATCATCCTCTTCATCGCCATGGTGATCATCGCCATCGTCATCGTGTCCGGCCTCTAGGGCCCACACCGGCGCGGCGACACCTCAGCGCACCCGCTCAGGGCAGCGCCGGTGGCTGCCACGCCGGGAAATCCTCCCGCAGCTCGCGCAGGTAGTAAGCGGCCCCCATCTCGCTGAAGCGCCGCCAGGCCTCTTCGAGGAAGAAGCCCGCTGCCGCCGGATCGGCATCGGCGTCGGCGGCGAAACGGGCCGCCACCTGGTCGTGTAAGGCCAAGACCGCGGAAAATTCCATGGCCGTCGCCAAATCGGCGCACTCCTCCAAGGTGCGGCGCCCCCCTGCAGCATCGCCACTGCGGCGTTGCGCCTCGGCGAGCCACACCAGGGCCAAGGCCTTGCGCGGCAGAAAACCACAGCCCTCGGACAGGGCGATGGCCTCCTGGAGATCCTCCTGGACCGCCGCCACATCGGCCACATCGGCGCTGCGCCAGTGCTCCATGCGCAGGCGCGTCTCGGCCCGGCGGATCAAGGCCTGCGCCATCGAACCCGGCAGCACCAGATCGTGTAAGACCGCGATGCCTTGGTTCACCAAGTCCAGCGCCTCGTGATAGAGGTGTTGGAAGCGCTTCTGCAGCGCCAGGATCATCAGCGTCTCGACCTCGCTCATCCTGTCGTGGTGCTCCCGGGTCTTGGCGACGAGCGCCACCAGATCGATCTCGATCTGCTCGACTTGGCCCATCTCCATCAGCATCGATGCCTGCGCCAGGCGCGCCGACATCGCCGCCCGCCCCTTCTTGACCTTGTCGAAGCCGTTGATCGCCTCACGACAGTGCGTCAAGGCCCCAGCCAGATCCCCCCGAAAACTCGCCAGGTTGGCGTGCAAGAGCGCCACGTGCGGCATGATCGACCCCAGGCCCGCCCCGCGAGCCAGCTCGCTGGCCCCCTGTAGCGCCCCCGCCGCCGTCTCCCACTGCCCCTGAGCCAGCATCAACCCCGCCCAATTCAGCGCCGCGCTCGCCCGACCGTGAGGATCGCGCACCTCATCGTAGATCGCCCGGGCCTCGTTCATCAGCTCGATGCCCTCGTCCACCAGACCGTGCTGCACCTTGTGGGAACCACTGGCCAAGGCCACCGCCGCGAAGAGATCCCCTTCGCGCCCGCGCGACTCGGCCACCTCCAACGCGCGCGCCAAGGCCTCCATGCCCTCGTCCACCAGACCGCGCGCCAAGAGCGCGTGGCCCAAGTCCATCCCCGCCGCCGCCAGCGACCGCGGCTCACCCACCTGCACGTGGAGGTCCATGGCCGTGCGCAGATGGGCCGTCGCCACATCCACCTCGCCCGCGGCGAGCCGAAGCTGGCCGATGACTCGCCGAGCATAGGCCTCACCCAGCACGTCCTTGATTTCTAGGGACAAAACCAAGGCGCGCTCAAAAGCCTCCTCGGCGCGCTCCAGGTCGCCCGTCAGCCTGGCGATCTCCCCCAGCGCCCGCAGCGCATTGCCCGCGTGGGCCGGCGCGTCATTGCTGATACACAGCTCGGCCGTCTGCTCGAAGAGGGCCGCCGCCTTGACATAATCACCGCGCTTCTGCAGCAATATCGCCAGATTACCCAGTTGGGCCGCCACCCCCTTCATGTTGCCGAGCTGAGCATAGGTGGTCAGCGCCGCGTGCAGGTGCTTCTCCGCCTCATCCTCGTCGCCACACTCCATGAAGAGCGTGCCCAGAGACGCCTGACACACCGCCGCCAGCCGGCCGTCGTCGGACGTGTCGGCCAAGAGCAGGGCCGCTTGGAAATCGGCCCGGGCGGCCTCGAAATCGCCGCTGTATTGCGCCAAGTCGCCGCGCCGGATCAGGGTCCCCACGATGCGCACCTCGTCATCGAGCTTGCGAAAAAGCGCGAGGGCGTTGTCATAGGTCACGCGGGCCGCGTCCAGCTCCCCGCCGCGGCGCAGCTTCATGGCCGCTACCAGCAACTGGTCGCCCTTCTTGCGCAAAGTCTCACCGTGGGGGTTCTCTTCGTCTGCCATTGGCTTCCCTCTGCATGGGCAACCAAGAACCATGGCCGCCTGGCGAGGGAGTATAGCGAGCGCGCTTGGACTTTGCACCACCCATGGGCGGTGCGCATTGGGCCACCGAGTCAGGCGCCACAGGGCGCGCGGCCCAAGGCCAGCCCTCAGATCCCCATGTGCAGCATCGCCACGATCAAGGTGGCCAGGGAACCGAAAATGCCCAAGTGAATGACCACGTCACCCCCTTCTTCCCCCAGCATCAGCGGTCCCTTCTCGACCTGCGCGGTCTCACCGTCCCAGTAGGTCTTGGCATCATACGATTCGAACCAGCGGCGCTCCTGCTCTTCCCACATCATCCACCTCCCACTGCGCCCATCCCTGGGGAGCGCATTCGCCCGCCGCGCCTGTTTCGGCGTGGGGGGCCGTCGTTGTGTGAGGCGACCATAGCCCGATGCACACCTCAGGGCAAAATACTCACCTACACCTACACTCAGCGCGACACCTCGCGCCCAGCTTGCCCAGGGTTGACAGCGACGCCCCGACGACGCAGGCTCAGGCTCCAGCGCCTTCTTTTCTTCTCCGGCGCGCCCATCGCAGGAGCTGCCATGTCCGCCACCATCGACCACCTGATCAGCGAGCTCGATCACCCCTTGGCGGACACCCGCCGCGCCGCCGCGGATGCCTTGGTGGCCCTGGGTGAGCCCGCCGCCTTGGCCCTGTGCGAGGCCTTCCCCAAGGCAAGCGATCCCAAGGTGCGGCGCCGCATTTTTTTGGTCCTCGAGGCGCTGCGGGTCCCCAAGACCATCCCGGACCTCTTGCACTTCGTCACCACCACCGAGGGGGTGCGCGGCGACGACACCCGCGCCTTGGCGTTACGAGCCGTGGTCAACGCCCTGGAGCCCAAACACCGCCGCCAGGTCTTCGACGCCTTCATCAACCTGCGCCGCGACGTCGACCCGACGGTGCGCATCGTCGCCCTCGACGGCCTGGTGGCCTTGCGCGACCCCCGGGCCCAGCGCTTTCTCGAAGAGATGGCCACCAACGAGCCCGACACCATGGTGAAGAACGCCGCCATGGGAGCGCTCAACCGCTTCCGCCCCCTCTGCCTCGACGAGGGCCGTCCGGGCCCTGACACCTACACCCCCCAAGATCTCAGCATCAAGCTGGCCTCGACCGACGCCTTTCAGCGTAGCCTGGCCATCGACCTGTTGTTGGAGCACGCCCAGCGCTTCAACGCCTTCGCCGTTTTCTCCGAGGCGGCCCACGCCCCCCACGCCCTCGCGCGCCAGAGCGGGCTGCAGGGCCTCGGGGCGCTGGGCGACGTGCGGGCCTATCCCCTCTTGCTACAGGTCTTGGAGCGCAGCAGCGACGCCCAGGAGCTGGCTCTGGCCTTGCGCAGCTTGGCCCGTTTTCAGCCGCCCACCCACCTCGATCTCCCGACCCTGGCGCGGCAGATCGGCCGGCTCACGGGCCACGCCAGCGCCTTGGTGGCCAGCGCCGCTTGCGCCGCCTTGGCCAGCGTGCCCCATCCGCAGGCACGGCAGCGCCTCGAGGAGCTGCGCACCCACCCCGACCCTCTGCTCAGCGAGAGCGCCCGCGAGGCCTATCTCGATCATCGGAGTCGCTTCGCCAATCTGTGAGCTAAGGTGAACCTGGGGGCGCCCGGCGGCGGCGCGCGCGCTCGTACGCCTCGCGGGCGTGGCTCCGGAAAGGTTCAGGGACCTCAGCGACGGTCATCTGCCGCAGTAGCTCTTCGGCCTCGGCGCCACCGATGGACCCGAGGGCGTCGATGGCGTGCAGCACCTTCTCGCCGTCGGCGCTGGTGCACATGTCGGAGAGGGCCGCGACGCTGTCTGCGTCGCCCATCTGCCCCAACACCGCCATGGCGATGAAGGCGATGTCCCGCTCGGGGTGCATCAAAGCGGCGCGCACCAAACCCAGCAGTGGCCGTGCGTCGCGCCGCCGCACCTCGTGCATGGCCCAGCGCAGCAGGTCCACTTCGGGCGCGCTCAGGATCGCCGCCAGGCCCGCTTCATCGGCGCGCAGCACCCGGAGCTGGCGCGCCACCTGGCGGCTGAGGTGCTCGAAGCCGATGCTCGCCGCCCGCATCAGGAGCTGGCCGTCTCTCTCGTCGTCCTGGGCGGCGACGCCGCTCCAGGTCTCGGCGATGACCCGGCGCGGGCCGTACGCGTCGGCGCCATCGAGGCGCAGGGAGAGGTGCATCACCAAGCGGGCGTTGCCGTCTTCGGGCACGGCCGCGCTCTCGGGCACGGGTACCACCTCGAAGAGGAGCTCGCCGCGCCACGCCACGTCACCATGCTCGCGCACCTCCAGGGCGCTCTCGGCGAGGGCGGCCCGCGCCGCGTTGTCCACCCAGCGCTTCAGCGCCTCGTGGGCATCGTCGGGCAGTGGGCTGGCGCCGCGCACGGTCCAGCGCACCGTGTCCCCCGACTTTGTCGCGTCGCCGCCCCCGAGGCCGTCGCCGGTGGTCTTGGACTCACAGGCCGGCACGAGGCCCACCAGACTCAGCCCTAGGCCGAGGGCCAGCATCAACCGCCTCCACCGCTGCCCGCGCCCCGCGCCGCACCGCATTCCCTGTCTCATGGCCACCTTCGTCATCTGCCCACAGCCGGCACCGTCTGCACCATGGCACGCCGCCATGCGGGGGTCAAAGGGGGCCAGCCCCCCCCTAGACGCAGGACCCCCATCTTCCCTGACCTCCGGGGAAGCGTGGTCCCAAACGGTTTATGTGCACGACCTGCGCACCGTGGGGGCCGCCTCACTCTCCGTGGCTCTAGAGCCGCCCGAGTGGGCTACCGCTGCCGCGGCGAACGCCGGTCCAGGTCAAAGCCGCGAGGCCTGATCCTAGGAAACGAAACGGGCGCGCCGACGGGCTTCCTTACGGCGACGACGCGCAGCTTCTTTCTGCTTGCGCTTGCGCACTACGCTCGGTTTTTCGTAGTGACGTCGACGTTTGAGTTCCTTCAGGACGCCTTCACGCGCCATGTGCCGCTTCAGTTGATTGATCGCGCGGTTGAGGTTCGAACCCTCAACGACGACTTGCAGCGGACCTAGCTCGCGAGACTTGCTTTCCAGTGCCATAACTCCTTGTGACCTCCTTGCATTTTCTAGCGTTGGCGACTCTCGCCTCCCTCTCCTCCCGACGCGGCAACGGCCAGCGAACGCAAAGGAAAGGCGGCGCTGCACCCTAGTCGCCTACCGCGCCCTTGTCAACGACAAAGTCACAAGCCCAGCCCAGCCATCACCCCTACTCCATCTCGCCGGCGATGTTCCACCGCAAATATCGCCTTCTTTCATCCACCTCCGGGAAGTTTCCCAGTGCATGCATCAGCTTACACACCGCAGCCTCGACCAACATCTGGCCCCCGGCGACGGCACCCGCGTCGGCCAGCACCTGGGAGTTCTCATAGAGCGACAGATTCACCAGCCCCGCCGAATGGTTCGCCGCGATCACCTCGATGCCAGCGTCCACGGCCCGGCGGATGAAAGGAGCCACGGGCCGATGCAGGCTGGGCACGGTCCCCACGCCAAAGGCCACCAAGACGATGCCCCGCAGCTCCTCCTGTCGCTCCAACCACGGCTCGAAGAGCTTGGGGTTCATGCCCGGGCTGACCTGGATCACCACCACCCGCGGATCGAAACGCGCCAACAGGTGAAAAGGCACCAAAGGCCGCCGGATGTGCGATGCCAGGGAGATGTCCACCCCGAGCTGGGCCAAGGGCTGGCAGCCCGGGCTGTCGAAGGCGTGATAGCTGCGGGTGTTGGTTTTGGTCGCCCGGCAGCCGCGCAAGAGCAAGCCGTCGAAGCAGATCCCCACCTCGGGCACATCCATGGTCGCCAGCTCGATGGCGTCGGCCAAATTGCGCCGCGCGTCCGTGCGCAAGGCCCCCAAGGGCCGCTGCGCCCCCGTCAGAATCACCGGCCGGTCCAGACCCTGCAGCGCAAAAGCCAAGGCGCTCGCCGTGTAGGCCATGGTGTCCGTGCCGTGCACGATCAGGAAGGCGTCGTAGCGTTCGCGCTCGGCGGCGATGGTCTCGGCCAAGAGCACCCAGGTCTCGGGGCCAATGTCCGAGGAGTCCAGGTTGCAGACGATGCGGCTCTCGATCTGGGCGAAACCCGAGAACTCCGGCAAGGACTCCACCAGGGCCGCGGCGTAAGCGCCCGGCTCGAGGGGCTCGTGCTGCATGCCCAGCGTCCCCCCGGTGTGCAACAACAGTATGTGGGCCATGGCCACTGCCTCCCGCAAAGATTCAAAGTGAGCTGCGACCTCGGGGTCGCTGGGCAAGACTTAAACCATTTTCTCAGCGGCCGGTACTTTCTCAGGCATGGCTGCGGTGAACACACCAGGTGACGCGCCGCTGCCATTGATCTATGCTGATGCGGTACGCATCGATCCCCCTGTGTGGGGATCCCACTCCCACCGTCCCGCTGGCGCGCAGAAGCCCCCCAGCCCACCCAAGGCGCCTGCTCCCAGCCTCTGGAGGCCTCATGCCCAACCACATGTTCATTCTCTATGTCGCGGACCAAGCCCGGGCCCGTGCCTTCTACAACCGCATCCTCGGCGTCGAGCCCTCCCTCGATGTCCCAGGCATGACCGAGTACGCCCTGAGCGACGGCGTCTCCCTCGGCCTCCTCCCCTACAGCGGCATGGCTGGCATCCTGGGCGACCACGTCCCCAACCCCGCCAGCGGCCAAGGCATCCCCCGCTGTGAGCTCTACCTCTTCGTCGACGATCCCCAGGACGCCATCGAGCACCTCGTCGCCGAGGGGGGCAAGCTCATCGCACCGCCCGCCCGCCGCTCTTGGGGCGACATCGCTGCCTATGGCGCCGATCTCGACGGCCACATCATCGCCTTCGCCAAGCACATCTCCCTCAGCGCTTGACCCTGGGACGTGGCACCGAAAGCACATTCACCGCCAACGCACCGCCGACGACCACCACGCCGCCCAAGAGCGCGCTGGCCTGCGGCCACTCGCCCCAGAAGAGCCAGCCAAAAAACAAACCAGTCAAGGTGGTTAAATAGAGAAACGGAGAAATCACTGTAGCCTCGGCGCGTCTATAGGCCTGGGTGAGCAGGAGCTGGCCGGTGACGGCGGCCAAGCCCACGACCAGCAGATAGAGCCATACGGGCGGGCTGGGCCACACCCAGGCCTCGACGGCGGCGAAGGGCGCGGCGAGCAGGGCGCTGATGCTGCTGAACCACAGGACGATGGTGGTCGGCGCTTCGGTCTTGCGCAGGCGGCGCACCAGGGTGTAGGCCGAGGCCGCCGCGACGGCCGAAGCCACCCCGACCAGGGCGGCGATTTCGACGCGGCGCAGGTCCGGTGAGACCACCAGGACGATCCCGGCGAAGGCCGCCAGCACGGCGGCATAGACGGGCCAGCGAAAGCGTTCGCCGAGGAAAATGGCGGCGATCACCGCGACGAAGACCGGCGAAGACTGGTTCAGGGCGCTGGCCAAGGCGAGGTCGATGTGGGCGATGGCCCAGACATAGGTGACGATGCCGAGCATCCCGAGCACGGCGCGCCAGACCAGGCGGGGGCGATCCACCCCTGGGGGGATGTGCAGCCAGCCCAGGCGCTGGGGCAACCACAGGGCGATGGCGCCGACGGCACCCCGGAAGAAGACCACCTCCGAGGTGGGCACCGTGGGGGTGCTGAGCTTGACGAAGAGGGCCATGACGCCGAAGAGCAGCGCCGCGCCGCTCATGCAGAGGATGCCCGTCAGGCGCGCAGCGGCCGGTGTCTGAGGGGGAATCGTTTGTGAGGCGGCCATTTTAGAAGCGCAACTCGACGCCCAGGGCCAGGTCCAGGTGGAGCACCACGTCGGCGTTGACCCCGAGGTTGAAGTCCAGCCCGGCGACCAACGAGAGCAGATCCGACACGCCGTAAGCGACGGAGGTCCCGGCCAGGATGAAGAAGGGGCCCGACTCGGTGACGGGGACGCGGCCATCGGTCAAAAAGACGGGCTGATTGAGGGTACCCAGCCCGAGGCCGGCGTCGATGCGCCAGGCCAGAGCGTCTCCCACATAGGGGACGACGCGCCCCAAGAGGCCGCCCATCACCCCCAGAGACTGGTCCAGGCGCAGGCGCGCCAGGGCGGCCCAGGTGGGGCCAAAGGCCCAGCCCGCTTCGACCAGCAGGGCGAAGGAGACGTGGCTGAGGGAGCGCACGCGCTCGCCCGTGGCCTTGCCTTCGTCGTAGAGCGGCCCTGCGGCGTAGCCCGTGCCGGGGGCGACATAGGCGCCGAGGAGGAAGCCGGCGTAGCCCAAAGAAGTGCGCGGGATGTCCAGGTCGGCGGCGCTGTGCTGGAGGCCAAGTACGGTGACTTGGAGCGACTCCGCCGCGCCCTGGGCTTGCACCCTGTAGGTGCCCACGGGGAGCTCGCCGTGCCAAGGGCAGGCGTAGGTATCGTTGGCGCCGGGGCCTTCGATGCTGAAGAAGGCGACGCCTTGGGCGCAGGTCACCTCGAGGGTACCGAAGCCGCTCAGCTCGACCAGGGCTGGGATGCGAAAGCGGGCCAGCTCATCCCGGGCAATGCGGAGGCTCTCGGTGTAAGGCTTGGCGCCGTCACGGCGCGCGTAGAGGGTATAGTTTCCGGCCACCATCCGGCCTTCAAAGGGGCAACGCACCTCCTTGAGGGGGCCGAGATCGAAGATGACGCCGGCGTCGACACAGTTGACCGTGAGGTCGACCACCTCTGGGCAGGCTTTGTTGACTTCGCGTTGGTATTCCTTGGCCTTCTTGAGAAAGGCCCGGTCCGCGCGGCGTTTGCGTTTCTCCAGGGTCTCGACCACGCTGTCGTAGTGATAGCGTGCCATGGGGCAGTTGCCCTGCTGGTGGTAGGCCCGGGCCAGGTTGTACTCCACCCGCTCGTCTTCGGAGCAGATGGCCAGGGCGGCGCGCCCTTGGACGATAGAGAGATCGTAGTCGCCGTTGGCGTAGGCTTCGGTCGCAGCCAGGCTGGCCTGGACATAGACCTGGGCGACGTTCTTGCTGAGCTTGTCGCAGGGCTCGGCCAGGGCGAGTGCCGGCAGCAGCAGGGAGAGTGCAGAGAGCGTGAGAGCTAGGGTGCGCCAGGGAAGACAGCGTCGGGACATGACCACCTCCTGGGCGGGGATCTTCGGCCAGGCCCCGGTCGCTGTCAAGGCAGCTTGGCGAGACAGCCGTCACGGGCAAGTGGTTGAACCACTCACCCTGATCCACGGTCAAGAAAAGAAAAAACCCCGTTGTTCTTGGAGAACCAAGAG
>CAYVQF010000047.1:9787-45759 GCA_964454015.1 uncultured Myxococcales bacterium | reverse complement strand
CTTGGAAACCCAAGAACAACGGGGTTTTTTATTTTCTTGACCGTGGATCAGGGCTAAACCCGGCTGGTGGGCGGGCGCCGCTGGGCGATGTCGAAGACCTCAGCGATGGGGGCGAAGCGGTGCCGGCCCAAGAGGCTGTCCAGCTTACTCAGTGTGTGCGAGCGGTTGCGGTATTGGAAGTGGCGCAGTTTGGCGAAACGTAGGCGTTGCGCGAAGCGCATCCCAGCGGGTGGGTGTGCGGCGTGCGGGTCTGAATCCAGCTCGTAGGGGTGGAGATAGAAGACCGCCGGTCGTTGCTGGTGGGCCAGGGCGCGCAGCATGAGCTCGGTGTAGTGTAGAGGAAAGTGACGCAGATAGCCGCCACCGCAGCACGGCAAGCGCAGCGAGCCGACTTCGAGCACCGTTAGAGGTACCTCGAAGATCCAACGACCCGACTCGGTCAGGCGCCAGTGGGGCTCCACCGGCGTGCCAGGCGCGCCGTAGACGGGGCCGCGGAAGGGGAAGAGGCTGCTGTCGTAGGTGAAGCCAGCCCGGGCGGCTGCGTCGAGGGCGTACCAAGTGCCAGGCCCGATGCTCATCGCGACAGCGCGATAACCGAGTACGGGACAACCGGCGACATCCTCGATGAGAGTGCGAGCGCGTTGGATGGAGCGGTGATGCGCTTCTGGTGCGAGCTCATGAACGCGATGATGGTGAAAGCCATGGACGCCGACCTCATGTCCTGCGTCGACGACCATCCGCACCAGCCCTGGATAAGCCTCGGCCACTTCACCGAGGAAGAACCACGTGGCCTGCACGGCGTGCTCTGCCAGCAAGTCGAAGAGCAAGTGGGTGAGGCGCACCACCGCCTCTGTCGGTGGGCGTACACGACCTGTGGTCAACAATTCCGCTGCGTTGTGCCAGTCCTCGACGTCGACGCTGAGGGCGTGCACGAGGGCGGGGGATTCTTGGGCTGGCTTTCGCTCGCTCATAAGGTGTCCCAGTCTCCTAGCGTGAGGTACCAACTGGAAATACGGCTGAGCGGTGCCAACTCGCGTGTGGCTTTGGCGTTGGCGCGATAGACCGTGTAGAAGCGCTTGGGTGACAGGGGCGTTGGCACGGGCAACAAGCCGCTGCAAAGAAGGTCGCGCTGCAGGTGCGGCGATGAGACGACCGTCGCCAGCAGGTGGCAGCCTTGATGCGCCAATGAAACGAGTGCCGCCTGCGCTAGGGCGCGGCGGTGTGTCCCCTCCAGGGCCACGAGGTCGATCAGGTAACCCACTTGCGTTTTTTTGTGCTGGGCCTGCGTGGTGATGGCGTAGCCTGCCAAGTGCCCCGCCTTGCGTAGGCTGTGAAGCTGGTAGTGGTGCCAAGGGGAGGCCGCAAAGCGCCACTGGAGCCAGTGGGCGTCGCGTGTGAGCACAAGGCCGGGGAAGCGCGCTGCGTGGGCTAGGGCTAACTCATCATAGGCGGAGTCGAAAGAACAAGGGCCACTATGTATGGCCTTGTCCACGCGAGCCGCTTCAAAGGACTTGGCGGCATCGTCTTCGAGATTGGCCAAAGAACGGAGCGCTTGGCCGAAGGGGCCGAGGTGGTGGCACAGGGCCCGGACGGGGCGGCAGGGCCGCAGCATGAGCTGACGGCAGCCAGGATCAGCATAGCCCTTCTTGATGAAGCCTGGAAAGGATCGCTGGTTGGGCATGGTGGTGACAAAGCTCGCCCCTCGCTCCCAGGCGAGTTGCTCCGACGCCTCGACAAGGCGTGTGAAAAGGCCGCGTCGGCGGTGCTCAGGATGCACCATGACCCCAGAGAAGACCCCGCCCCGTAGGGGTGTGCCGCCGAGGTGGAAATCGTAGATCTCCATGGGGCGAAGGCCCACGAGGCGCCCTTGGGATGTGGCCACCAAGGTGGCGCTGCGTTCGGCATTCCAGCCAAAGTGACGCCAGCGCCAGATAGCGCTCGGAGTAGCCGCGGGGCCATAGACGGCCGACATAAGCTCGGCTACGGCGAGGGCGTCTTGGGGGTGGTAGGCGCGAATGACCGCATCAAGCATGTGCCAGCTCTCTGGTCTGGCAGCGCCCGTCAGGGACGAACTCTGCGGCGCTGTGCGCTGGTAGGTCGAGCAGGTACGTGGCGACGCTGCCGTCGGCGAAGCGCACGTCGACGGGCAGGTTGCTTAGGTCGGTGTCGCCCCGGTTTTCGACGGTGCACGCGGTCTCGGTCCAACCAACGTTCAGCACCCGTGTGTGCGGGCTGAGAACCTGGTGCCACCAGTCGCCGATGCCATAGACGGTGTTAATGTGCAGATCACCGTTGAAGCGGGTCAAGACGTGGCGCAAGACCTGTTCTGTCAAGCGGGTACATGCGTGGCCTTCAAAATTGCGCATGTGCTGGTGGCACATGAAAATCATAGGGATGCCGAGGCGGTGCGCGCGGTGCATCCAGAATTTATTCATAGCGAGATGGTAAATGTGTTGCGGATCGCCCGGGTAGCGTTTGGTCAGCTCTACGGCCTCTGTGCCCAGAGGGTGATGGGGAGGGGGTTGTCTGAGGACGTTGTCGAGGGTCCTTACGTCAGAGTCACTCAGGACCTTGCAGCCAGCGGCGACCATGGCGCGGGGGGTGTCGCCATCACGCGTCCTATCGGGCATGGCCCAGGAACGGGGGCTGTAGTTGAAGCAGGTCTCGATCCAGCGCCGGGCCTCGAGCGCGTTGTCGCGCTGCTCTGTGAATGCGTCGGCTCCCTCGCTCACCCAGGGATATTGGCCTGCGCCGATCTTCGCGCGTGGCTTCCAAAGGTTCTCCTTGGCTGCCGCCGTGTCCGTCCCATAGTGCAGGTGGCCGTGGTTGCCCAACTCGATGACATAGGGCTTGGTTGATGCGAAGGGGTAAGTGCAGGCGTGTCGGAGATCCACTTTCTCATTCATCCAAGCAATGAAATCGGGAATGTGGCGCCAACCGCGCTCGATGCCAAAGTGCTCCGCGTAGGCTTGAGCAGCGTCCATGTCCAGACTCAAGCGAGTGGAGAGGTACATGGTCTGGGGCATACGAAAACGGGCGGATAGTCCAAAGGCGATCTCAAGGCCCTCTATGGATTGCAGCGTGGCCGTGTCGTAGAGGTCCATGTCACCGCGCCAGGCGAAGGCAGCACGACAGGCACCGGGGTAGCGCGTGACTGTTGCGCTGGAAAAGCGCGCTGCTGCCGCTGGCAGCACACCCTTGCAGCGGATGGCCACGATTTGCTGACGCCCACCCTGGGGCAGGCAGAGCCGAACGACGCCAGGTTCCCTGCGGCGCACCGTGATGGTGAAGGCGACACGTGCCACTTGGCCAGCGCGGAGCGGTCCAACCACGCCGTCGCCCGTGAGATGGGCCTCGACGCCACCGGTGGTGCTCAGGGTGAGCGTGCTCGTAGCCTGCATATCTGTGCGAGCGTGATTGCCAATGAGGCAGGTCACTGTTACCTGCCGTCCTGCAACCAAGTGACCCAAGTCGTAGTGGGGGCTGCGTTCGACGAAGGGACCTTCGAGGTTGAGCACCAAGATGGGGTGTACGCTCGGGGTGGGGAAGGCCGGTAGCTTCTGTGGCTCCAAGCTGGCTCCAGCGGGGCCGACTTGGTCTTCGAAGACCGCGTCGGCCGTGAGCAAGGTGCGCTCACGAGACTTGATCGCCAGGTCGACGACACACATCGCTGCCAAGGCCAACAGTGGCATCCACAGGGCAGAAGTAGCCAGCCAGAGCACGGGCAGAGCTGCGGCGAAGCAAAGCCACTCCACTAGGCCTCGGGGCCAACCCGCGCGCTTGACGAAGGTTTCCGAGAAGACGTTGGGCAGATAGTTGAGCCAACCAAGTCGCGTCTCAGCGAGAAAGAGGAGGCGAACACCGACTGCAGGCACCATGAGGCCCGCGGCGAGGATGAAGAGCGCAAAGGTCATGCGAAAGGCTCCCAAGTCGCGACATGGTGTACACCGTTCGCTGCGGTGGCCTCAATGACGTCGACGTAGTGGCTGAGGATGGTGTCGAGGAGGAGGTGATCTTGGACCAACTGCGCGCCCCGCGCCCCATAGGCCTTCAGGGCGTCTGGGTCGTCTGCGCCTTCACGGATGAGGTTGGCTAGGCCATGGTGGTCAAAGGCAGCGACGACACGCCCCGTCTCGTGGCGCGTGATGAGCTCAGCCTGCTCGCCGCCCATGGCAGCCAATATGGCTTTGCCAGATCCCATGTAATCCATGAACTTGTTCTCGAAGTAAATGTGGATCAAGGGACTCTCAAAGAGGGTCATCAGGCAGACGTCAGCGGCAGCGATGATGGCGGGTATCTGTGTTTTGGGAACTGGGTCGTGAAAGTGAAGGTTGCTCAGCCCCAGGGTTGTAGCTAAGGCCTGAGCGTTGGCTTTGGTTTGCCCTTGTCCGAAAAGATCGATACGAATATCTGGGCGCTGGCGAAGGGCAGCCGCCGCACGCACGATGACATCTATGGCGGTGACTTCGGTGTGGGTGCCCGTATAGAGCGCGACGAAGGTGTTGCCCCAGCCGTAGTGGGCTCGAGTCTGGGCTATTGTCGTGGGATCGACATGAAAGAGCCGTGGGTCGAAACCATTGGGCAAAACGTCGATTTTTGCCGATGGAATCCCCTTCTTTTCGAGCTCGCGTTTGATGCCAGGGGTGAGGCTGACGATACGATCTGCCCCGTGGTAAAGGAGATAGGCCATGGCATGGAGAGGGGTGGCCTGCAGGGCGGTGATCGCACCTTTGGCTTGGAGCGCGTCGGGCCACAAGTCTCGGATCTCGAGCACGAATGGGGCGCGCGCCAGTCGCGCTGAGGCCAGGGCGGCCAGTCCCGTGAAGAGGGGTTGGATGCTGCCGATGACGACGTCGGGGCGTGCCAGGGTTAGGGCAGAGGCGCCGGCTCTGAGGGCGAAGGTGGCGTAGGTGCTGAGTCGGGCGGTCAAGCTGCGGCGCATGCCCTTGGGGGAGCGCAGCCGACGCACCCTCACGAGACCGCCGCCGGGAAAGCGCTGGGTCTCTGGTGGCTCATCGCGCTCATCGTAGGCATTGCTGTCACCGGCGATGACATCCACTGCGTGGCCGCGCTGCGCCAACTTGAAGACCAACTCCCGTGGCTGCTGCGTGCCAACTGAGGCGGGGCCAGAGAAGAATTGCTTGAAATACTGTACTCTCAAGGTTGCTGCTCCTGGGTGGCCACCTGGGCCCACCACGCGGCGAGCCTTTCACCCGTGGCGCAATAGGGACACATCTCGGCCAGGATCTCCAAAATGCGCGTATAGGTCCACTGCCAATGCGCGTACTCTTCATCGGCGAAGTAGTTGTTGTGCCACGAGAGACAGAGCAGCCCCCCACGGGCGGCGATGTCGGCGATGATGCCCTTGGCCAGGCGCAGGGCTTGCGGGCCATCACAGCGCATGCGGCGGAAGAGGGCGCTGTCCATTATCGTCAACGGCAACGCGACGAAGTTGGCCGGGTCGCCCTCGAGGGCGGTCAACGGGAAAAAGGGCAGGTAGGAGCCTTCGCGAACGCCCACGGCGTCGTTGAAACCAAAGCTGGCATCGTAGCGGTAGCCCGCTTCGGCTTGCGCGCGCCAGGTGTTGTGCCCATCGTGGCGGAGGTAGTGGTTGCGGATGCCTGCAGGTCGCACGCCGAAGGCTTGGGCGAAGGCCTCGGCCTGCGCGCGATAGGCTTGGGCGTCGTTGAACGCATGGTAGGCGCCATGCACCGCAAGCTCACAGCCCGCGGCGAGGATACGCTCGGCGATCGCTTTGACCGGTGTGTGTGCATAAAGGTAGCGGCCGCCGTGCCGGCTGAAGACCGGATCTTCGAGTAAGAAGAAGGTGGAGGTGAAGGCGAAATCTCTCTCGATGGTAAGGATCGCCTCGATGTCGAGACCTGGCGGCTGGGGGCGGAGCAGGGCGCGAGCCATTCGCTTCAAGCAAGGCACCGTGCGGCCAGGCTCGCCTTGGGTCCACATGCGCCGCAGGTGGTTGAGGTCACCGAGGAGGCGGAAGAACTCTCGCGGGTAGATCTCGTCGATGTCATGGGAGAGGAAGAGGGCGAAGCGGTGCCCCTTGGGCCAGGGGCTAGGGCGATGCGTCATCGTGACTCCTCGAGCACTGGGTGCAAGCAGACCATTGCGCTCAGGTCAGGTGAGGCGGGATCACTGGGGCGCGCTACCTTCGTCGGATCTGTTGCGTGGGCAAGTGCCCGCTTGGTTTCTCTGAACTGGCGCTGCAGGCGCCAGGTGGACATGGAGATGGCCGTGAGGATCAAGTAGACGGGACTGCTGGTGTAGAAGGGGGCTCCAACGCCGAGGACCATGATCGCCATGATCCCGAGAAGGTAGACCTTTAGCCGGTAGCGCACAGCTTGGTCGCGGATCACATCGAGCAGACGGCGAATGCGCAGCAAGGGCAGAATGAAGGAGGTCTGAAAGAGAAAGAAACCGAGTAAACCAGTGGTGGCGAGGGGCTCGATGTAGTTGGAGTGGGAATTTTGGCCAGTTCGGTAATGATTCTGGAAGTTATTCAGGCCGACGCCAATCAGGGGGCTTCTGCCAAAAATGTTGAGACCCTCTAGATACATATCAAGACGCCCCTCTCGTTGCACGGAGACGGTTACATCGCCGCGACCGTCGTCGACGAACTCTTGGAAGCGTCGTCCTGCTGTTGTCTTCTCGATGAAATTCGGCAGGAAGTGGACGAAGCTGACGAGCAGGAGGCCCCCGATCGCGAGGGAGAGGAGTAGGTTCAAGAGGCCTCGTTTGGCTTGTGCAACAAAGACGGCCCAGAGGTACAGGAGCAGCCCCATGGCCAAGGTGGACTTGCGCGAGCCTGATGCGAGGAGGACGTAAGAGGCCAAGGGGAGGTAGGCCAGGATGGCGCCGCGCGGCAACCAGCGTAGCCTGACATCATAGTTCCAGAAGAGCATGGCGCAGAAGGCGCTCCAAACCATAAGGAAGCCTAAGAAGTTTGAATTGTTGGCGGTTCCCGTTGCTCGGTCACTGCTCGACATCACGGCTTCCATGCCCCCGGCACCAATGATGACAAACCAGATCTGAATCAGGGCACCGGCCAAGATAGCGTAGAAAACCACGTCACGATTTCTCGAGTGCGCCGTGATTGCAGCGGTGGCCCAGACCACGAGGAAAACCTGCAGGAGTACTCTTAGGCCCTCCCACAAATTCGCGAGGCTCAGCGCTGCGACGGGGCCGGTGAAGAATGCCCAAGCGACCCAGGCGCTATAGAACCAGATCTCTGGCGGCACTGGGAAGAGGCGCTTGAGGGCTACCCGGAGCCTCAAAGCGTTGCTCAACGCTAGAGCGGCGATCATTACGACGCCCAAGGTCTGCTGTTGCCCTTGCCCAAAGAGGAAGCAGGTGCCAGCAGCGAAGGCAAAAAGCCCCCAACCGTCGAGACCACGCATCCAAGCGAGAGATGAAGGGCTGGTTGCCGTCAAGGCGGATCTCCTTGACGATGGGTTCGGGATAGCACGGTTTAGAAGATCTCCCTTCTGCGGAGTTTCAAGGCACACTCGATGGGGAACCAAGCCTTGTGAACCCCAAGGACCGGCGTGAGTGTACCGCCAAAAGCGCGAAAGTAGCGCTCGATGGCTTGGATGACTGAGCCTTCGAAGTCGAAGGTGGCCAGGCCGAGCGCCTTGGCATGGTGAATGGCCTGGAGCATGGCGTAGGCGCCAGCGCCATGGTGGGCACCCTGGGCATAGCCTCCGAGCAGGTAGTAAGCGCAATGCGCGTCGTGGACGATATAAACCCCCGCGACAGGGCGCTGTTGGTCGTGGGCAACGTAGCAATAGGCTGACGAACCCGGCGCAAAAGCGTTGAGAATCGTGGCCAATGCGCCATGCGGGAGGGCCTTTTTCTGCCGTGCGAAGCTATGGGTAACCAACTCCCGCATGCTTCGCGTGTCGTTGGCCTTGAGTACTTCAATGCCGTCCTGCTGCGCTTTGCGGATATCGTTGCGCTTCTCTTTGGCGAGGGCGGAGAACAAGGCATCCTCGCTTTGATTGAGATCGAGGCGGTAGGTGTAGTGGGGAATCACTTTGTATCCGCGCCAGCGAAAGGGCAGGCCGTCGTCGATTCCCAGGGACAGTCCTAGAGAAAGCACGGCGGCCTTTTCTTCGTCGAGGTACTTGGCCATTGCCTCGACCACCCCCCGCATCTCAGAGACAATGGCCGAGGGGTTCGATGCTTTCGGCGCGTAGAAAGGACCGATTTGTCTGGTGAAAGGTGGATTTCTAAGAATGCGGAGACCGAGGCGCCGTTGTTCGTAGACACAGAAACCGCCGCGCAGGGTACCACCGCGATCGTAGAGACCCAGACGCCTCAAGTTCGGCCCGAAAAGGTCGGTCCAGCGGGTCGAGTCAAAGAGCGTGCCGTGGGCCTGCGCAAGCTGTTCCCATCTCTGGGCATCGCCGGTCTCCAGGACTGTAGCAGTCAATGTGGCCTTGGCCATTAGGTGGCCCTCCTGGGACTCGCGCCTTGATTTTCGTAGACTTGCCAAAGGACTTCTGCCATTTTTGACCAGTTCCACTGTTCATTGACAGCGCGAAGACCTGCTTCTCCCATTTTTTGTAGACCTTTGGGGTTGGCGAGAAGCTCCAGAACGCAACGTGCCAACTCCTCAGGGCGGGTGGAATCGTAAAGGATACCTGCGCCCGAACTCCTCAAGTAGTGGGAAATGGATGGCAGGTCAGCGGCCACCATCGGCAGGCCACAGGCCATGTACTCGAAGACCTTGATCGGGATGTTCCGTTTATATTTCTCCTCTGGCTGCAAAGGCACCAACCCGATCAGGCTACTCTTCATTGCATAGGCCATTTCCAAGTGAGGAAGCCAGCCGACGATCTCCAGGCAATCCTCCACTCCGGCTTCGGATGCACGTTGTTTTGCCTGCTGATGCAACACTTCGTTTCGAAGCCCCACGATCCTTAGCAGAACCCTCGGTTCTGATTGTTTCAGCAGCTTCAAGGCATCGATCATATGAAACAAGCCCCGGTCTGGACTGACGGTCCCCTGATAGATGATTGGAAGTCTCGTTGCGTACTTCTCCCTTTCCTTTTCCAATCGGGCGGGCTCGGTTGCGAAGATGTGCAACGGGGGATAGTTGAATACTGTGGTAGTTGGAAGTCCTGTTCTTACGAAGGAATCTCGTGTGGGGTCGTCGGCGGTAATCACCTGGTCACCAAGACTGACGAGGGCCTTCTCGAATAGATCGACTACTTTGGCGACCACTGGGCGCAGAGGCTTCGGAATCCGTTTGCGCACCAGGAACTGCTGTGGGAAGGCTTCGTGGGAATCGTAAATCAGCCTGGCCCTCGTCAGCAACTTCAGCAGAGGAAATGCCAGCACCAGATCCAGGTCGTGGACGTGGCAGAAATTGGGTGCTTCCCGACGCACTGCGATGGTTGCCTCCAGCAGGCTCAGCAATCGGCCTAGAGGCGAGCGCCGCCGTGGGATGGGTCGGTACTGTACGCCATTTTCCCACGTGAGGTCGTCGCCGTCATCCGGCGCGATCATGGTCACGTCCATGTGCTTGGCCAGGCTCAGGGCCTGTTTGTAATAGATCCGGTCGTCCTGTGCACCGTGGCGGGTTGTGACGATGGCTGTCTTCATGAAGCTGCGTCGAGTGTTTTTACCCCAGAGGTTCTTCATTGTTTCTTTTCTCTCTGCTGTGTACGACGCGGCGAAGGTATTCGCTGAGGCCCTCTTGGCCTTGGGCTTTTAGCGCCCAAGAAGGGAACCGTAGACGCGGCAATAGGCGTTCGCATTGGCAGTCCAGGTGTGAGTTTCAAGCACAAGCGCTCTCCCGGCGGCCCCCATCCTTTCTCTCGCTGCGGGCTGCTGCAGCAAGAGATGGCGCAAGGCTTGGGTGAGCCGAGTACGATCCCCTACGGGTACGAGCAAGCCCGTCTGTTCCCGACGGATCACCTCAGGGATGCCGCCGGCATCCGTAGCTACCACGGGCAGACCCGCGGCCATCCCTTCGAGTACAGCGTTGGGCAAGCCTTCGGCGTGAGAGGGGTGAACCAGCAGGTCTGCCGCTTGTAAATACGCTGAGACCTCGTGTGCTGGTACGTTGCCTGGTAGGTGCAGACGCTCGGGATGGGCCAACTGCTGTTGGTGGGTTCGGAGCGTGGCCATGAGAGGGCCTTCGCCGAGAAAGACCAAGGTGACGTGTGGGAACTCGTCATACAATGCAGCAAATGCCGCCATGAGATCGAGGACGCCCTTCTCTGCGATGAGACTGCCAACGCAGAGGAGGATGGTGGCGTCGGGCGCCAAAGCAAGGCTCCGCCGTGGGCTGGCTTTGTCCAGGCAGGGGGAAAAGAGCGTCCCGTTGACTCCGTTGTAGATCACCTGTGCATTCAGCGGGCCCTGGGCCAGGCTTTGTGCTTCCTTGGCCAGCGCTTCGCTCACGCAAACCAAACGGTCGCAGCGGCTCAATGTGAATCGCGCCATTGCCATGGCCAAGCGATTGCGGTGAGGGTAGGTGTGAACGTCACTGCCCCGGGCAGAGACCACGACAGGTTTACCCAGCACTTGACCAGCGAGCACCGCCGCGAAACCGTCTGGTGACAGCGTATGGGCGTGAATGACATCGAAATCCCAGCCCTTGCGATGCGCGACCAGCGCGCGAATCAAGGCGGGCGTCAACGTGGCAGATCCCACGACGTTGAGCTGCGCCGACGGCGGTTGAAGATAGGGGACGCGCTTGACAGGCAGCCCCTCAAAGGCCACTTCACGCGCAATTTTTCGATAGTGTTGCCATCTTTGGGGACCACGCCCCAAGGGCGGCGCCCACGGCACCGGCTGAAGAACCTGCACCTCGACCCCGGCTCCAATCAGCCCTTGGATGTGCCGATAAATGAAAAGACCGTGGTTTGGGTGCACAGTCGATGGAAACATGTGAGAGACACAGAGAACGCGCATGATGTTCGGCTCACTCTCTCAGACTTGGCGAAGCGGCACCGAGTTGTTGCAGCAACAGTTGCACCCGTAGATTGGCGCATGCGTTGCGGTAAAAGTCCCCTTTCTCGAAGCGCCATTGTTGCGCCCTGGGGTCGTGTCGCCAACGGCCCGCGTCATCGCTGTGCTGTTGTGCGCGCTTGATCTCGCCGAAGAGGGCCTGGAGTTCGTTGACCAGAAAAGGCGACTCACCGCGCCCGGTGCTGTTCTCGAAGAGGTCTACGGCCATCGAGGTGAAGCCGCCGCGATCGGTGAGCGCTCTGACGAAGTCCAGCATGCCAGGTAAGGGCTTGGCCCAGCCAATGTCGCCAGATCCGCTGGCGTGGGCACCGATTCGCACCTTGCGGCGGCACATGAAGTCGTCGCCGATGCGCACCACCCGCCACTCAAAGTCATGGGGAACATAGGCCTGGAAGAGAATCGTGCCCCACTCTCGCTCTCTGGCGTCTGCCGCTCTGGCTAAGATGCCTTTGGAGAAGGCCTGTCTAACCAAGGCCTCGGCGCTGCGACGATTGTCCAGAATGAAGACCCCACTGGAAGCGGCGCCGCTATTGCTCTTGCAGACTAAAGGGTAGGATGTCTCACGGCAGAAGCGGAGCGCCTGGGTGCGCTCAAAGAACAGCCAGGTTTCAGGGTGGGGGATTTGGTGGACAACCAACCAGTCACGCATGCGCCGCTTGCTCTCCCACAGGTAAAGCTCATCAAAGGTTGGGCAGAGAAGCTTTTGCAGGTGTTGGGTGAGAAACCACAAGCGCTCTTGCTGCACTTGGTGCCAAAGGTTGAGTAAAGCGGTTGGCGTGGCGAGAAAGGCGTCACACTTGGCGCTTTGAACCTGTTCGACCCAGTCGTTCGCTGTGATATCGATGACTTGGTAGGCGACTTGGAGTTCGCGGCACGCGGCGACATTGTGCGCAAACGTGTAACCCTTGTCCGAGAAGACCCCCAAGGTCAGGGGATAAGGCGAAGGATAGCTGGAGCGAAGGGGGATGGGGCCATCGAAACGCTTCTCTGCGGCCTGACGGAGCTGGGAGTTGCGATAATCAGCGTAGGGCAGGTGTCGCCTGAGGGCTGCTTTGATGGGGCGCGGGACGAGACGGCGGATGCGGTCGTTGGCGAGTAGACGTGTGAGCTTGTCCATTGTTAGGCCTGCATAACGCCTAGTTTGCGCTGGCGGAAGAGAAACTCTGCAATATAGAGGGTGCGGTCTCTGGAGACGCAATCGCCAAGGAGAAATCCGACGTCAATACTCGGTGCTTGTGCCTGCAGATTTGCCAATGCGTCTTGAAAACGTTCACGTGAGGGTGCTGGGAGGGTGGAGGTGCGGGGGCCACGCCAATTCTGGCGCAAGCGGTTGCGCGCCAAGCGCGCTGCGATAGGTGCGAGGGCCATGACGGCATCTTTGAGCCGACGATGACGTGGAATCCGCCCAAAACCCGCACCATACGACGATGGCAGGGCGGCAATGCCAGCGTCGAGGCGACGCAGCAACTCGGCTTCGAGCTCGCCGTGGGCGCCGATGAAGGGCGTCGCCGCCAATGCGGTGGCGCTGACCGCGGGGTCGGCAAAGGGCATCATCGCGCGGCCAACGCGGCGCTCAGCCGCGAGGCGTGCGCCGGCGAAATGGGGCAACCAGATGTCGCGGTACCAGCGACGGGCTAAGTGCCGATCGAGCCATTTGAGCTTGCTGAGCCCAAGGACAGCTCCATGACGCGTAGCGAAGTAAGACTCAAAGTGCTCTCGATCCCGGGGGGCGGTGAAGGCGCCTTGGAGATCTGGTCCGGCGACGTATTGCCATAGCCAGGCGGTAAAAGAGAAGGGAAAGGGGGGGAGGCGCTCGCGATTGCGATAGAGCTCGCCTCCTAGACCGTTGAGGTTGACAGCCGCTGGCCCCATGCACTCGCGATGGATTCGGGCGGTGTGGACGTCGTTGAAGGTGCCCATGGTCTTGTTGGTGCGGCCGGCGAAGAAGGCCAGCGCATCGACGATGTTGGCTTCGAGATCCCCCTCTTTTAGGTCTGTCCACCGGCGCACGGGTATCACACGCAGTGGGAGGCCCGCGGCTGCGCTCACTTGCTGCGCGAGGGCGTTTTCTTGTGCATGCTTCGGGCTGCCGTAGCAATAAGGGTGTACGGGAATGCCGGCTTCGACAGCCAAGAGCAGCACCAAGCGGCTGTCGTAACCTCCAGAGAGGCCGATGCTGACCCCGGCATCGCCTGCGAGTTGGCGGATGAGCTGGAAGTGCAGGCGTAGGGCCGCGAGTTGGGCGTCAACACAGTGACTGAAGCTGAGGTAGGGGCGAGCCTCTTCGCTGACCAGAGGCTGCCCATCGAAGAGGGCGAACCAAGGGGGCTGGCCCGTCATGGCGCTGCCAACGATGAGCTGTTCGCAGAGGTCCTCAGGGGAGCCGTGAGCCCTGTGGCTCTCGCTCTTGACTGGATGGATAAGCTTAGGCGTCAAGGCTCTGCTCTTCGACGAGACGGGTGAGGGCGGTGGCCAAATTGTCCCAGGATAGCACAGGGAGTTCCAGTGCATTGGCAGCATAGCGCTGGACCATCCCAACGCGAGCGGCGTCGTGACCGTGTTCGGGATCGAGATAGAAATAGGGACACGCGCTGGCGAAGAAGAGCTTACAGTGAATGATGGCCGAGGAGACGATAGAGACCATCGCCAGCGGTTTGCGATCAGAGAGACCAAAATAGACCTCAAAGGGGAACGCTGGCTCACGGATCTCGACGTCCGAGAGAGTGGGATCAGGGACATCAGTGCGGTGCTTGTAGTAGACCAGGCGAAGACCGTTGGTAGCGCAGAAGTCGCGCAGGGCAATGAGGATGCTGCGATTGCGGCTCTCACTGAGAAGCCCTGCTTGGACCACTGGGCTGCTGATGTACCACAGTTCTGCTACAGGACGCTTCTCCCGGAAGAGGGTGTGGGGCCACTCGGCGGCAACATTGTTCACGGTGTCTCCTGGCGCGCCACTTAGCCCTGGGTAGACCGTAAAGTAATGCAAAGGCTCAAGGTGCACTGTGCGAGGGTAGAGGGCGGTGAACCAGGTGAGCACTTTGGGGGGGGGGAAGGTGTACGCACATCCTCCCCGGGCCCGACGCTCGAGAACTGAGATGGTGGCGGTACCTTCGTCGAAGAAGGCCAGCTCGTGGAGGCCGTGAAAAAGAGGACGATGGGAGGCATGATTGAGCATTCCCAGGAAAAGCCGGTCTCCTGGTATCAGAGACTTTTTCAAACGACGTGTAGCGAGCCAGCGTAGGCTTTCACAAGCCATGCGGCGTAGTCGCTCGCCATTGGCAAAGGAGGGTGTGATGAGGCGACTCACGGGGGTTAGGTTCAGGCGGCTCGCGACCTCTTCGAGCTGGGTGAGGGAGGGCTGGTAATCTGTGGTGAGGACGTACTCTGGCTTCAGCTTATACTGACGTGAGATGAGACTGGCGAAAAGAAGCTGAATTGGGGTGGAAATAAGAAAAATACTTCTGCCGCGTTGGTGCACAGTAGGTTCAGCTGGGCTTTGCATGGGCTCGCTCATAGAACGCCAGACTTGAGGTGCAGGGTGCCTGAGGTGTGGGTCGCTTTGAAGGTGGCGGCCAAGCCGATAGCGAAGGTCAAGGCACCCGCCGTGGCGTAGCCCGCTGCGACCGCCGAGAGTGGATCCCAGACCAGAAAATGAAAGGCTGCAAAAGGCACAACGAAGGCCAGTGCGACGCGGACGGTGGTGTAGGCATAGATCCAGCGCCAAGCCTTCATGCTGTTCATGGCCGAGGAGAAGAGCTGCGCGCCGTAGAAGGCCCCGGCGACGGCGATCCACCCTGCGGCGGGGATGGCTTCCGTGTATTTGGGGAAGAAGGCGCGGACGAAATACGGGAAGAACAGCACCACTCCTAGGGAAAGTGGGGCTGAGACCAACAACACCCCTAGGGAGGATTGCCAGGCTTGGCGCCACAGGGCTTGCAGGTCCCCAGACTGGCCCAAGCGAAAAGACATTTTGGCGTACACGTATTGCGAGATCGAGGCGGGGACCAAGGTCATCATGGCATAAATGGCCAGGGCTGGTGCGAAGAGTCCCACTTTTTCAACGCCTTCCGTGAAGAGGAGGATGGTGTTGGGGAAGGTGAGCGAGAGTTGCAGGGCATAACCCACGACGAAGAGGGGCACGCCGACTTTCATGAGGGTGAGAAAGTCAGCCATGCGAAAACGCAGGGGTACCCTGAAGGGGCGTCGAAGGTGGAGCAGCAGCACAGAGAGCAGACCTAGGCTCAAGACCCGAAGTGGGAGGCCATAGTACCCCATTGCATAGACCATGGGCAGGGTCACAAGGTTGGCGCTGGCGATGACGAGGTTGATTTTGGCCAGCATCTCGAACTCTTGGTCGGCCCTAAATGTGACCGAGAGGTAATTGACATAGATTCCCGTTGCGACCACGAGGAAAACCACGGGCAGGGCGAAACGGATCATGGGATCCGGTGAAACAAAGAGGGAGGCGATGCCAGCCAAAAGCAACAAAGCGCAGCCGGCCACGGTGAAAGTCTGCGCCGTAGCGGCCAAGTGGTGCACTGAAGCGCGGTCACCGCCGCCGATACGAAAAGGGAGCTCTCTGTTGAGCCCTTGAACTATGCCGCCTTGGACGATGCCGGCATAGGCCTGAATGATGAGCAAGGCCTTCCAGATGCCCAACTCGCCCGGTGGAATCCAGGCGATGATGATGAGGCCGCTCATCATGCCGGTGAAGTGGTTGAGGGCTGACGCAGAGCTGTAGCGCAGGAGGGTGCCGTAGCGCGATTTCAACTGACGGAGTCGGTCGTTGAGTGCCAAAGTGAGCTCGTTAAGCCTGGCGGAAAGCGTTTTGAATGGTCGCGATGACGCGTTGCAGCGGTTCAGCGTGTTCTATCGTTCACCTATGCCGATTTTTGTTTTTCGTTACTTGATGTCCTCGCCGGTGGAATGAGCGAGAAGCAGCGGATTGGGCGAGAAGCGGCGGATTGGGGGGCGCGCGTGGCAGAGAGATTCTACTAATCCGCTATTCTTTCTGGAACTGCTCTTCCTTAGAGAACCGGTTGTTCTCGTTGTCCAGCCCTTTTGGTGTCGCGTTTCTGATGGTGTGGACAACTTCGATGGAAGGTCGGGCGTCCTCAAGATTGAAGCCCCGGCCTGCTAAGATCTCATTGTAGATCTTGGTGTGCAGATCTGTGAATCCCTCCGAGAATTCCAGGGCTTCGCCGTTGATTTCGATAGAGCGGTGGGTGGTTCTTCCTTGTGTTAATGCCGCCTCGGGTAGGTCGTCACGCTCTAATGAAAGGAACCAACGCACCTGAGCTCGCTCCAACGTCAAATGGCCTGCTGCGCGGGTGGGGGTGGAGAGATACACTTGGTTTTCTTTCACGCTGCCAAAGATCCAGATCAACATGTCAAAAAAATGGATGCCAATGTTGGTGGCGATGCCGCCGGATTTGCTAGGGTCTCCCTTCCACGAAACGCCGTACCAACGCCCACGGGATGTGACATAAGTGAGATCTATTGTGAAGTTTTGCGCAGTGGGGTTGGCATCGATGCGGCGTTTCAAATCGATAATGCTAGGGTGTAGACGAAGTTGCAGAACTGTGAAGACATGACGATCGGATTCTGCTTCGAAGTCTTGCAAAGCATCCAAGTTCCAAGGGTTGAGAACCAGGGGTTTTTCGCAGATGGCATGAGCCTGGGAACGCAAGGCGAAACGGATATGGGCGTCGTGTAGGTAGTTAGGAGAGCAGATGGATACGTAATCTACTTGATGTGCGGGGCCACGGCGGCGAAGCTTGTCGATGTGCCGGTCAAATCGCTCAAACTCCGTAAAGAAATGTACATCAGGAAAAAACTGGTCGATTATCCCAACAGAGTCACTTGGATCAACGGCTGCGGTGACAATGTTGCCGGTCTCCTTGATGGCACGCAGATGGCGCGGTGCAACGAAGCCCCCAACGCCGATAACGGCGAAACGTTTCATTTTAACTGCCTTTTTTTTGCGCGAACGCATTGAGCCTTGCTGTCAGAGCGTCAGGGCTAATCGTTTCCGCTTTTGGGAGATTGGGTTCAAAACCTAGACACAAGACAGTGCATTGGAGTTTATTAAGGTTGTCGAGTTTATGAGGCCACATGACTTTGATGGCGCCGGAACGCAGGGGGATGACATGGAGATCAGCTGCACAAAGCAACTCAGTTAGGCGGACCTTGGGTTGGGGTGGAAAAACGTAAATGTTTTTGTTGGTGGCAGCGGCTTCACGGAGAAGTTTCTCGTAATATCCGCAACCAACAAATACAAAGGCAAGAGCAGGTGAACATTGTTGAGCGCTTTCAAGGAGAGGTTCAAAGTCATACATTCGGCCAAAATTGCCTGCATACATGACGACAAAGCGATCCTGAAAGCCTTGTTCCTTACGCCAGTTATTCTCATCGTGAGAAATGATTCGTAAGCCCGCAGCTGGCGATAGGGGCCGTAATTCGATAGATGCTTCGGGACCAAGCAGAGATCTCAAAGTCTCGCGCATAGGTGCGCTGATGGTCTGGTGATGATTGGCTTGCCTAGTTAAGATGTTTTGGAGGTAACCTAGGGCTTTGAAGAGTGCTGACGGTCCTGCCAGTTTGGCTACTTCAGCGTTGGCTGGGAAAATGTCGTGATGTACCAAGGTTAGGGATTCTTGGGTGATGAATTTTCGCATGATAAAGGGAGCAAAGGCCAAGGGTGGACTGCTGTAAACAATAATTTTGTCATAACGGCATGGTGTTTGACTCAGTTTGGCGGTTTGAAAAAGGGCTGGGACTAAACCCATAGCCCTTTGCCACCACGGTTGGCCAGCTCTGCTTCGGGCGATGCGAATGAAATGCACATCGACTTGATGTCCTGCCGCGTGCAGTTTGTCAATTTCGTCAATTTGAGTAGATCTAACGTCGGCGTAGGTAGGCTTTATGTAAAGAATTCGCATAGACAGGCTGTTGTATTCGAATTGGCATGAGCTTAGCGTGCGTTAAGACAGCCAAGACTGATACGCTATAGCCACTCTTCCGCAAGTCTGTTTTGGATTGCTAAAACAGCTTCGCCAAAGGCGAAAAATCGAGTGGCTTATGCTTGTATGTTTTGGTTCTAGCCCGCATTCCACGCTGTAGGCTCTGAATTTTAGACCGGCGCGACAGTGTTCCCATAGACTGCTGCCGGCCAACGCGACCATGATCGACACAAATTGGGGTTGGACAAACTCAGGCATACCGACGAGAGCTTGGGTGAACGGGACTCTGGAAGACTGTCTGGCGCACTAGCTTACACATCTTCATTGACAGTTTGTCCAACCATCTCCCAGGTTAGCGGCGATCCTCTGTCTATGTTGCTCGCCGCCTTGCGACCGAGGACTAGGTCCAGCGTGGCGGGCGCCAGCCCGTCCCCAGGCCGGATGACCCGCACGTTCTCGTCGGTGAACTGCTCGCCTCGCTTCACGTCCTTTACTGCGAATAGCGACTTGCGAAACACCATGCTGCCTTCCTCGCCCACGCCGGCACCGTAGGACACCTTACCGATGGCAGCCTCCGCATCGCGGATCATCGCGATGGTGCTCATTAGCTCGTGGGGCTCTAGCGAGAACGACGCGTCTGGACCGCCGTCGGCCCGTGATAGGGTGAAGTGCTTCTCCACGATCCTCGCGCCCAGAGCCACCGCGGCCACGGCCACGGCCGGCGAGAGCGTGTGGTCGGAAAGCCCGGCCACGCAGCCGAAGGCCTCGGCCAGGTGTGGGATTGTCGCCAGGTTCATCTGCTCGGGTGTGGCCGGGTAGCTGCTCACGCACTTCAGAAGCGCAATATCAGGGCAGCCGCCTTTTCGCAGCGTCCGCACCGCCAGATCGATCTCGGCCAGGGAGGCCATGCCCGTAGACATGATCACCGGCTTGCGGGTGGCCGCGACCTTCCGAAGCAGCGGAATGTCCACCACCTCGAACGAGGCTATTTTGTAGAGGTTTACGCCCACTTCGTTTTCGAGGAAGTCCACGGACGTGGGGTCGAAGGGCGAGGAGAAGACTTCGATCCCGAGCTCGTCGCCCAGTTTCTTGAGCCTTGGCTGCCAATCCCAGGGCGTGTGGGCCTCTTCGTAGAGGTCGTGGAGCTTGCGACCGGCCCAGGGGCCTTCTTTGATAAGGAAGTGTTCTCGGCTGCAGTCAAGGGTGATGGTGTCGGCGGTGTAGGTCTGAAGCTTCAGTGCGTTGGCGCCGGCATCCTTGGCTGCGTGAACCATCCGCACGGCCCGGTCGAAATCATGCCCGTGATTGCCCGACATCTCGGCGATGAAGTAGACACCAAGGTCAACGCAAAATTTTCGCTCGTCGGCACGAAGTGTCATTACCACCCCTTTCTTCGCAATCTCTATGATTTACAACCACAAATGCGACAAAACCTTTTCATGAACTGCGTGGAACCTATGCTTTGTATGGACTCTTCCCGATGGGTAGTTTTTAAGAGGGTACTCCGATGAAATGTATTGCGCTCCGCATTGTCCGGCCATAGCGATGACTGAGCCAAACAAACGCATACCTAGCCCCTTTTTACGGACGGAACTATCCATCGCGAGAGATGTCATTCTTGCGTATTTTGTGGCAGCCACGCGCGACCACGCGTCATCAAAAACGAAAGCAAAATACCCGGCTATTTTGTCATTTTCTTCAATCACGGCAATAGGATCACGATTGCTCCAGCTTGTCCTGATCCACTTTTCATACATCATATCAACTCGTTTTCTATCAAATCGGGTATCGCTATAGAAGTGACCGCCGACAAATTGATTACGCCTGGCAATGTCAACGATTGCAGGCAAGTCTTCTTCACGCCAGAGTCGCACGCTAGTGTCAGTTGAGTCGACCGAAGCATTGTATTGCGTTACAGAATATACTGTTGTTTGATAGTAGCGAAACCCTCTGTCTTCAAGCAAGTGCAAGCCGAGAAGATCCTCTCCACTGATATGAGAGGATACAAACCTCACATTGGCATTTCGAAGAAACGCGATGCTCTCATCTAAAAGTCTTCCCATGATTGCGTTAGGATACCTGTCGGCCGGGTATAGCAGTAAATCAACTTTTGCCATTCCGAATCCGAAGTGCTCCTCATCCCATCGCGGGACTTTGCAGCCAACCAAATAGATGAATCCTTCAGAAATTTCGATAAAGACTAGAGCTTCTTCGTTCGTTAAGAGGTCATCAACTCTATTCTGCAGAAAATGTCGCCATCCGTCACTGTCTGCAGCCGGATAATGCCTGTACTGGTCAAATATATATTGTGGTATTGTCTTCGCAATCGCTTCACGAACATCATCGTGCATGTCTGGAGAATACTTCATTAGCGAGCCCTCTACCTTTACTCAACAACGTCTCGACCACGTGAATCGAGCCATAACCGTCTAGCATTATCCAGGAAGCCTTTGCTAAAGCACTCAAGGATTCTAAGTCGCCAAAGCACTCGTCAAGCACTCTCTCTAAGCCTGGTTTTTCGATTCCTCTAGAATCGCCAAGAATGCGAACCGAGCCGTTGTTAGCTAGCCAACAGGCGTTCCCGCATTGGTTATCCGCAACCAACCACAAGAGTATGGGCACGCCCATGCAGCACAGCTCCCAGACCACGCTGCCCCCGGCGGCGATGGCCACGTCCGCCCGCGACATCGGCCCTACCAGGTCCGGCAAATCCCGGTGAACCTCCACCCGGTGCGGGCTTTCGCCCGCCAACGCGCACAGCTTATCGAAGTGTGGATAGGCAGCGCCCAACACTACCTCCACCTCCAACGATGCGCCCAACCCATTGAGGGCCCGAAGCACCTTGCTGGTCGCGTCGTTCGGATCGCTGCCGCCCATGAAGAGCAGCACGTTCTTCACCCGGTCGATCTTCCGTGGTGCCGCCGGCCGGGCCTTGCGATACGACTCTCGCACTAGGGCGTACCGAGGCCCGAGCAGGCTAACCGTGTCCTCGCGGGTAACGTAGGGCAACTCCTCTGCGTCGGTGTTCTGGTTCAGCAAGATGTCCACGTCAAAACGGTGCTCGCAGATGTCGTCAATGGCCAGCACCTTCAAGCCCCGCGCGCGCCATAGAGCGTGTGCCTTCTCGCCTGTGGCATAGCGATCCACTACCACCCAGGTCGCCCCGGTTTCGGCTGTCGCCCGGGCGGTCTTCTTCGCGTCCGCTCCCTCGTCGATGTCAGCGCCGAGCAGCACCAGGTCGTGTCCGGCATCGCGAATGCGCGACAGCGGCGCGCCTGCCAGGTCACGGCTGACATAACACACCTTCCACCCGCGCTTCGCCAGCTCCTCGGCCAGCACCAGCGTGCGAAACACGTGTCCGTGGCCGAGCGCTAGCGACCCGTCCGCGCGGATCACCGCCGCCTTGTCCCTTGGCCCGCTCATGAACCCCACATGGCTGGGTTCACCAGCCCCTCTTCCAGTTCGGGAACGAGACCGGCGAGCTCGTTCGCGTCTTTTTCGGCAAGGCGCGGCAACGACCACGCCGCGAGGTTCGCTTCCAACTGCGAGGCGCTTTCGCACCCCAAAACCGGCGTGCCGTCCAGCACATCGCGGGCAAAGAGCAGAAAGGCCTCGGCGACTGTCATCTTCCTGGCCTCGGCCCATTTTCCGACGGACCGCAACGCCGGCGCCAGCTTTTCGAGGTGGGCGGGGAACCCGTCCGGCCTCAGGTACGCCACGCCTTGCAGGAACACGCTGCGCACGAAGACCTCCACCGACGCCCCCCGGGCCCGTTCGAAGAAGCCAGATCTCGCCAGGCGTTGATCGAGCAGGCTCGATGCCACCTGAACCACCTCGACGGTCGCGTCGTCGATGGCCGCGAAGGCTTCCTCGGGGGTTCCCGCCGACACGCCGAGCCTGGCGACTGTTCCTTCGCTTTTCGAGGCGATAAGGGCTTCCCAGATCGCGCCATTAAGTGCCTGCTTGTGACTCGCTCGGTGCAGCAGCACGGTGTCCAGGCGCTCGCTGCGCAAAGCTTTGCGGCTCGCGTCAATGCTGCCTTGCACCCGCTTTGCCGCATCGCTACCGCTCACTGCTCCATTGGCTACATCCGGGGAGAGCTTGGTGACGACTCGCCAGTAGCCGGCAGGTTCCAAAAGCTCGCCGATGATCCGCTCGCCGTCACCGTATGCCCGCGCCGTATCCAGCGTATTGATTCCTGCCTCCCGGGCCATGTCGAGCATTTCTTGCACCTGTGCAATCGTCGGTTGACCGGAACGGTTGGCGATGCCGTAGGGCATTCCCCATTGCACGGTACCGAGGGCGAAATTGCAGGGTTGGCTCACCAAGCCGTCCATCCTCCGTCTACCACGAGGTTGTGCCCTGTAACGTACGAAGAAGCCCGACTGAGAAGGTAAATCACTGCGCCTACCAGTTCTTCGGGTTCTCCCAATCTCCCTAGGGGTACCCGACTCGATAGTTGCTCCTTGAATCCAGGGGTGCAACGTACAGACTGCTTGGGAAATGGTCCAGGCGAGAGTGCATTGACCCTGATCCCGTGCGCGGCCAGGTGGCATGCAGCGTACCTGGTGTATTGGATGACCCCTGCTTTGGCCGCTCCATACGCTGGCGGATTGTGGAACGCAGGATGATCGCTATACGCTTGCGGTTGGGGCGATACGATTCCGTACATTGAACTAACATTCACGATGGAGCCCGAGCGATGCGGCATCATCCTCATGGCTACGTCTCTGGTGATCTCAATCACCCGCGCCAGACCTCCCACTACCGTGGCTTCTATCTGTCCGCGTGAAGCTTCGGTGATCAGTCCCGCTTGGCCTGCATAAGCGTTGTTGACCCAGCCGTAGACCGAGCCGGCCTCCTTCTCGACCATATCCAGAACTGATGCCCTCTGTTCCTCGTCATTGATATCAGCCGTTATGGTGAACAATCGTCCGTTTTGTTCTTCATGCGCCAAGTTTTCCTTCAGACGAGCAAGAGAGTTTTCGTTTATATCACAGGCGAAGACAATTGCACCGGACTGCACAAGTCCCTTGACCATGGCTGAGCCCAGATAGCCGCCGCCGCCAGTCAGGCCGACACCCAATCCATTCAACTCGAATAGCTCTAAGCTCATACTCTTCTTAACCTTGTTGCAGCGCTTTCTGTTCAATGTGGGCGTTTATCTCCGAAACCTCCGGGTGAGCCGCCAAGATCCTCTCCATTTCCGGATAGCCGATGGTTTGCCATGTTTCTCCAAATAGTTCGAAGCACTTGCGGGTCATCTCCAGGTCCGCTGGCGTATCGACGGTCCAGCGCCACTCGGATCGCGGTTTCCACTCACTGGGAGGCTCGAAGAACTTGACCTCGTTCTTTTCGTAAAGCCATGACAGCACATGGCTGCGGTGGTGCTTCTTGTCGTTGGCGATCTCGCCCTCGGCCGACAGGACTCGGCTCGCGCGGGCTACCTGAGGAACGTAGCCCAGGGGCAGGCGTTTATGCGCGGGGTTTTCTGAGACCAAGGCGTGGTCAGGGCCGATTCCTTTGGCCTGCTCTAGCAGTAGATCTACGATGTGGGCATCGACGAAAGGATTGTCCGCCGTAATCCTTACAACCCACTGCGGCTCAAGTTTAGTCTCGCGCAATATCGCAGTAAATCGTGACAAAACGTCTTCTACATCGCCGCGATGGACGCGAAGCTTGAGTTGGTGCCCCCAAGCGGCTGTGATGTCATCCGAAGGGTCTGACGTGGTGGCTAGCCACCACTCGCTCACCGATGCCCGCTTGATGCGCTCGAACATCACTTCGAACAGCGGTCGCCCAGCAAGTGGAGCCAGAAGCTTGCCTGGTAGCCTGGTCGAAGCCAGGCGAGCTTGGATGATGCCAATGGCAGCAGATTTCATTCACAAACCCTGCGAACAGCACGGATGACCCGCCTCTGCTCGTCTTCGCTCAGAGCTGGAAACATCGGCAGCGAAATGCAGCCTTGGTAATAGCGCTCCGCATTTGGAAGCGGCCCCTGCTCGCCCGCCGTCTTGCGGATGGCGGGCTGGCTGTTTACCGGGATGTAGTGCACCTGCGGCGCGATGCCTTCGTGTTGGAGCTTCTCGAAGATGGCCTTCCTGTCATGCTGCGCCGGGTCGAAGTGCGCGACGAAAAGGTGATAGGCGTTCGTGCGATCTGCGGGCACGTGTTGAAACGAAAGCCCCTCAATGTCGGCGAGTTCCTCGCGGTAGCGCAAGGCGATCTCGCACCGGCGGGCGAGGAAGCTGTCCAGCTTGCTAAGCTGCGAAAGCCCTAAGGCGCATTGGAAGTCGGTGATTCGGCCATTGTATCCCAGCTCCACAGCTTCGTAATACCATGGCCCGTCGCTCCTCTCCATCAGAGCAGGGTCCTTGGTGGCTCCGTGTTGGCGAAGCCGGCGCAGTCGCTCGGCTAGATTCCCGTCGTCCGTCAGGATAGCGCCGCCCTCTCCTGTGGTGATGTGCTTGACTGGGTGGAAGGAGAGGCAAGTCATGTGCCCTGTCTTGGTGCCGCCGACCTTTCTATCCCGGTACCTCGCGCCGATGGAGTGGCAAGCGTCCTCAATGACAGTCAGATTGTGTTTGTCTGCAAGCGTGCGGATATGCTCCATGTCGCAAGGAAGACCGGCGAAGTGCACCGGAATGATCACTTTGGTTTTCGGCGTGATCTTTTTTTCGATCTCCTGTGGGTTGATGTTCCATGTGTGCGCGTCGATGTCCGCGAAAACTGGTCGAGCACCGCAGTAGATCATGCAGTTGGCGCTGGCCAAAAACGTGATCGGCGAGGTGATGCCTTCGTCGCCCGGCTTCATTCCGGCGGCGATGCAGGCCAGGTGCAAGGCCACGGTGCCATTTGCCACGGCTACTGCGTGACTGGAACCGCAGTATTCAGCTAGTGCCTCCTCGAAACGCTGTACTGTCGGACCCTGGGTCAGCCAGTCACTGCGCAGCGCCTTCACCACCGCGGCGACGTCGTTATCGTTAAGGCACTGCCGGCCGTAGGGAATTACTTTCTTCTTGTTCATGCGAGACCTCGCTCGGATGCCCACTGCTTGGCTTCTGGAAGGTCCAGCTCGGCAATCATCTTCTCTAGCGCGCTAGTATCGAGCCACTTGTCATTGGTGTCTGAGGCATACCTAAAACCGTCTGCGCAGGTCCGGCCCTCTTGCCACCAAACCTCGTGCCGGTGCCAGCCTTCTGGCGGCAGGATAATGTACCTGTCGTCGAACTCAACCGTGTTGCGGACGTCATCTTCAGTGATCATCACTTCGTGCAGTTTTTCGCCTGGTCGAATGCCGACGATCTTCTGCTCGGCTTCCGGGGCGATGACTTTGGCCAAATCCGAAACTCTCATGCTAGGTATCTTGGGCACGAAGATTTCGCCGCCCTTGGCCTGGGTTAGGCAGTCGAGTACGAACTGTACCCCCTGCTCGATGGTGATCCAGAACCGCGTCATGCGTGGATCCGTGATGGGTAGAGAGCTTTCCTTCCTTTTGGAAAGAAAGAACGGCACCACTGAACCCCGACTGCCCACTACGTTGCCGTACCTTACCACCGAGAAGGCTATGTCCCGCGCCCCGGCATACGCGTTGCCCGCCACGAACAGCTTATCCGAGCAAAGCTTGGTCGCGCCATAGAGATTAATCGGATTGGCAGCTTTGTCAGTGGAAAGCGCGATGACGCGCCTGACCCCGCGATCAATAGCGCAATCGATGACGTTTTGCGCCCCGATGACGTTGGTCTTGATGGCCTCGAAGGGGTTGTATTCGGCAATGGGTACGTGCTTGAGTGCTGCTGCATGTACGACGTAGTCAATATCCTCCAGGGCACGGTTCAAGCGAGCCGTATCTCGCACATCGCCAATGAAGAAACGCATGCGTGCGTCCTGGTATGGCAGTTCTTGGGCCATCTCGTATTGCTTGAGCTCGTCCCGAGAGAATACCACGACGCGACGAATGTTTGGAAAATGAGCGAGCACCGTGCGAATAAGAGCTCGTCCAAAGGAGCCTGTTCCGCCGGTGACGAGCAGGGAACGACAATTTATCATGATAAAAACGCAGAAAAGAGTTTAGAAAACCACTGGCTGATATCCTAGGCGAAGAAACAGACCCGTGGGCGACTTCGCTATGAGCACAAACTACAGGAAATTTGGTGCATCTTCTATGCCGCTAAGATAATCCGCATACGCCTTCCCCACCCCCTCCCGCAACCCCGTCTTCGCCCGCCAACCCAAAGCCGACATGCGCGATACATCCAACAACTTCCGCTGCGTGCCGTCGGGCTTGCTCGCGTCCCAACGCAGTTCGCCGCGATAGCCCACCACCTCGGCCACCAAGTTCGCCACCTCGGCGATGCTTAGGTCCTCGCCGACGCCGATGTTGATGAGGTCCACCGCGTCGGTTTCGGTGAGTAGGAAGAAGACCGCGTCTGCCAGATCGTCCACGTAGAGAAACTCCCTCCGTGGGCTCCCCGTGCCCCACAAGGTCACCTGCGCTGCACCGCGCTCCTTGGCCTCATGGAAACGCCGGATCATGGCTGGTAAGACGTGGCTTGTGGCCAGGTCGAAGTTGTCTCCGGGCCCGTAGAGATTGGTGGGCAGAACGGGAAGGTAGTGGGTGCCATACTGGGCGTTGTAGGCCTCACAGAGCTGGATACCGGCGAGCTTGGCGACGGCGTAGGCGGCATTGGTCGGCTCCAGAGGGCCAGTCATGAGGTGCGCTTCCCGCATGGGCTGGGGCGCCAGGCGCGGGTAAATACAGCTCGAGCCCAGGAAGAGGAGGCGCTGCACCCCGTACTGACGCGCCGCTTCGATGACGTTGAGCTGAATCTGGAGGTTCTCCCTAATGAAATCTGCGGGCTGGGTGCTGTTGGCCAGGATGCCACCCACCTTGGCCGCCGCATGGATCACGAAGTCCGGGCGAGTCGCTGCGAAAAAGGTGTCCACAGCACCTTGGATGCGCAAGTCGAGCTGTTCGCGGTTGCAGGTGATGAGTTGATGGTAGCCTGCGGCCTGTAGACGGCGCATGAGCGCCGCGCCAACCAGGCCGGTGTGGCCGCTGACGTAGACGCGGGCGGCGGGGTGCATGCGAGGGGAAAGTGATGCGGGCATTGGGCAGGGCCTCTCAGATGTCTTGGCTGTGCCTTTGCCAACCTTGGCTCCGTAGGTCAAGCTCGCGCCGCGCCTTCGCGAGATCTGCGTCGACCATGAGGTGGACCAGCTCGACGAAGCGCACCTCGGGCCTCCAACCCAGGCGCGCAGCCGCCAAGCTAGGATCGCCCTGTAGCCTGTCTACCTCTGTGGGGCGAAAGTAGCGCGGATCGATGTGCACCAAGGGGCGGCCGTCTGCGACGCTCACTCCGACCTCGTCCACCCCTTGCCCCTCCCAGCTCAGCGGAAGACCTGCCCTCGCAAAGGCCAGGCTTACGAAATCGCGCACCGGGTGGCACTCACCTGTTGCGATGACCAGGTCGCCTGGCTCTTTCTGCTGGAGAATGCGCCACATGGCTTCCACGTACTCTGGCGCATAGCCCCAATCGCGCTGGGCGTCCAAGTTGCCTAAATACAGCTTTTCTTGAAGGCCACAGGCGATGGCCGCCGCCGCCATGCTGATTTTTCGCGTGACGAAGGTCTTGCCGCGGCGTGGGCTCTCGTGATTGAACAAAATGGCGTTGCTCGCGTGCAGGCCATAGGCTTCGCGGTAGTTGATCACCAGCCAGTGCGCGTAGAGCTTGGCTGCCGCGTAGGGGCTTCGCGGGTAAAAGGGAGTGGTCTCTCGCTGCGGACACTCCTGGGCTTTGCCGAAAAGCTCACTGGTCGAGGCTTGGCAGAAACGGCAACGAAAGCCTGCGTCTCTGATGGCGTCGAGGAGACGCAAGGTGCCAATGCCGTCGACTTGGGCGGTGTATTCGGGAAGCTCGAAAGAAACCTGGACGTGGCTCTGGGCGCCGAGGTTGTAGATCTCATCGGGCTGGATACGCTCGATGAGACGCGAAAGGTTCGAGGCGTCTGTGAGGTCGCCAAAGTGCAGGTGGAGGCGCCGCTCTGCATCTTGTGGATCCTCATAGAGGTGCTCGATGCGATGCGTGTTGAAGGAGCTGGCGCGACGAATGAGGCCGTGGACCTCATAGCCTTTGCCCAAGAGAAGCTCGGCGAGGTAGGAGCCATCTTGGCCAGTGATCCCAGTGATCAGTGCGGTTGTCTTAGTCGTCATGGGTCTACGCTGGCTGTCTCATGGGTTGAAGGAATGGCAGCGTCTTCCGTGGCTGCGACGAGCTCCCACCCAGGCTTCGCCCCCGTCAAGTCCCACACCCCAAGGACTCTACCACACTAACCTCACTTGTCGTCGCCTGCGCGCCACCACATCGTTCGGTTGGCGTGATTTGAGACTCTTTGCTACCACAGCGACCTGCGCACAGCAACGCAGGCGCACGAGCCCCACATTTTACAAGGGTCTGACGTGGGCCACGTCGATGTCTACCGCCAAGGCGCGCTCGAAGAAGCGCACGGTGATCAGGATGCGACTCTTGCCCTTCGGCGCCGCCTCTAAGACGCCCACCACCCCGCGCAGGGGCCCGCTCACCACCTCCACCTGCGCCCCTGGCTGGTAGCGCGCCTCCTCAACCGCTCCTGGCGTCGCCGCCAGGCTGAGCCAGACATGGCGCAGATCACTGTAAAGCTCCGCCGGTTGCGGCACCGTCAGGATCTGCAAGACCGCGTTCGAGCGAAAGAGCTGCACCTGGGGCAACGCCGCCGTCATCACGAAGACATAGCCCGCAAAGACCGGCACCCAGTGGCTGCGCACCGCTCGGTTCCCGTAACAGTGCCGCCGCAGCGTCGTGGGCAGGTAGTGCCCCAGCCCCAGGTCTTGGCACAGCATGGACAGCTTCTTCTCCGCCCGCGGCTTGGTTCGCACCGCCCAACAAGGGAGCTCAGCAGGGCGCTCCGCGGCCGAGAAGTAGTCCGCCGGAAAGAGATGGGGCTGCGCTTGGGCCTCGCTTGCGCTCACGGCCCACCTCGCCGGTGTACCTCGACCACTTGTTGCGCCAACATACCCGCCGAACGATCCCAAGAAAATCTAGCGGCCTGCGCTCCTCCCGCCGCGATGAGCTGCGCACCCAGTGCCGGGCTGTCCAACACCGCCTGCACCCCAGCGGCATTCGTCTCCACCGAGCACGGATCCACATAATAAGCCGCCTCCCCGCAGTCCTCAGGGATCGACCCCGTGCGCCCGGTCACCACGGGGGTCCCACAGGCGATGGCCGCCGCCGCCATGCTGATTTTTCGCGTGACGAAGGTCTTGCCGCGGCGTGGGCTCTCGTGATTGAACAAAATGGCGTTGCTCGCGTGCAGGCCATAGGCTTCGCGGTAGTTGATCACCAGCCAGTGCGCGTAGAGCTTGGCTGCCGCGTAGGGGCTTCGCGGGTAAAAGGGAGTGGTCTCTCGCTGCGGACACTCCTGGGCTTTGCCGAAAAGCTCACTGGTCGAGGCTTGGCAGAAACGGCAACGAAAGCCTGCGTCTCTGATGGCGTCGAGGAGACGCAAGGTGCCAATGCCGTCGACTTGGGCGGTGTATTCGGGAAGCTCGAAAGAAACCTGGACGTGGCTCTGGGCGCCGAGGTTGTAGATCTCATCGGGCTGGATACGCTCGATGAGACGCGAAAGGTTCGAGGCGTCTGTGAGGTCGCCAAAGTGCAGGTGGAGGCGCCTCCCTGCATCTTGTGGATCCTCATAGAGGTGCTCGATGCGATGGGTGTTGAAGGAGCTGGCCCGGCGAATGAGGCCATGCACGATGTAGCCCTTGGCGAGGAGCAACTCAGCCAGGTAGGAGCCATCTTGGCCGGTGATGCCTGTGACGAGGGCGCGCTTATGACGTTCTGTCATGGCGTGCCTCGCTTCAGGCCGGGGAACCCGTCCGGTTGACGAACTTTAATTATTCTAGCGGGCTGGCCTACGGCGGTCACATGATCCGGCAGGCTGTTAACGACGGCGCCGCCACCTCCGACGATGCTCCACGCCCCAACCTCGGCAAGGGGCAGGGCGCAGGCGCCCACCCCAAGGAAGGCACCCTCGCCCAAGCAAACGCCACCAGAGAGGTTTACCCCTGGCGCAACGTGGACAAAGTCGCTTATGCGGCAGTCGTGGTCGACGGTTGCCCCCGTATTGACGATGACGTGAGCCCCCAGGTGGGCGCTGGGCTGGATCATCGCCCCGGCCAAGACCACCGTGCCTGGACCCAAGGACACCGAGGGGTGCACCCAGGCGCGAGGGTGTACCAAGGTGTGCCAGCGCTGGTGAGGAAAGCCCAAGGCTATTCGCCGCCGGGTTGCATTGTCGCCGACGGCGATCAGGGCGGGCGGCTGTTCGGGCGAGCCCAGTACATCGATCCTGCCAATGATGGGAACGCCAAGGAGTAACTCCCCGTAGCGCTCTTCGTTGTCATCCAGCAATCCAATGATTGGTAGGTCGAGAGCTTGAGCCGTGGCGATGAGGACTTTTGCATGTCCACCGGCGCCGACGATGAGTATCCCCTTTGCGGCCAACTTTACTCCTCCCCTTCTCGGTGACTAGGAGTTCCCATGAACGCCGGCATCGTTGCGTGGCCGCTATGGGTGATGCCCCGTTTCAACAACACGGTTCCGAAAGTGCGCAATAGGATCTCGAGATCGAGCCGCAAGCTGGCGTGATCCACATACCAAACATCCAGGGCGAACTTTTCTTCCCAGCTCAAAGCGTTGCGGCCATTGACCTGCAACCAGCCGGTGACACCAGGTTTCACCTCGTGACGGCGGGCTTGCTCAGGACTGTAGCGCGGCAAGTACTCCATAAGTAGAGGGCGTGGGCCCACTAGGCTCATGTCGCCCTTAATGACATTAAGTAGCGTGGGGATCTCGTCCAGGCTGCTGCGGCGAAGAAAGCGGCCGAAAGCACTGAGCCTCTCTGCGTCCGTGGCCAACATGTCTTCGCCCGGACTGGGGGGGCGCATCGTGCGGAACTTGAGCAGCGTGAAGGGGCGCCCGTGCTGACCAGGGCGGGACTGGCGGAAGAGCACCGGAGCGCCCAGGCTGAAGCGCACCCCTAGTCCAACTCCAATGGCAAGCGGCGCCGTGGCGACGAGGAGCGCTCCTGCACCGCAGAGATCGAGGAAGCGCTTGGCTTTGGGGTAAAAAGGAGGGAAGCTGGCTTTCTTCATCAATGGGGCTCACTCACCGGGGCGGCAGAGCAGTGCCGCAAGCTCTTTAGGCATCTTGGCACGCGAGTCCCTGTACCGACAACAGGCAATCTCGTAGCGATTGGGCGCTGCTGGACCAAGAAAAACTCGCGGCCTGCGCCCCCCCCGCCGCGATGAGCTGCGCACCCAGCGCTGGATTGTCCAACACCGCCCGCACCCCAGCGGCAATCCCATCCACTGAGCACGGGTCCACATATTGAGCCGCCGCGCCGCAGACCTCAGGGCTCGAGCCCGCGCGCCCGGCCACCACGGGTGTTCCGCAGGCCATGGCCTCCAGCAACGGCAGGCCAAAACCCTCGTAGAGCGACGGAAAAATCATGAGCTTGGCGGCCTGCATCACCCCAAAAAAGTCCGACCGCGGTAAAAACCCGAGATGCCGCACTCTGGAACGCGCGCGGGCGTCCAAGGGCGCAAGCCACGTGTCCAGCGGGGGCTGACCCACGCCGCACAAGACCAAGTCCAGGTCGTAGCCCTGCTGCAAGAGCATCGCATAGGCGGCGAGGAGGGCGGGATGGTTCTTGCTCGGCCAGGGCGCCGCTGGGTAGAACAGAAAGGGGCGCTGCAGCCCATAGACCTCGCGCAGCGCCGCCAGGGCCGCTGGGGCCAAGGGCGAGATCGGCTCAACGCCCTCGTGAATGACCGTGATCCGCTCCGGTGGGACGCTGTAAAAGCGCGTCAACTCGCCGGCCGTGAAGGCGCTCACCGCCGTGAGCGCCGCGGCGTGGCCCAAGGTGAAGCGCATGGCCCCCTGGCGCGCCAGACGCTTGCGCCGCGTGAAGAAGTCCGGGAAGCGGCAGTGCTGGAGATCGTGCACCGTCACCACCTGGGGAACGATGGCCCGCGGGATGGGCGCACAGAAGTTCGCCGGCGACCACAGGACATCGATCTTGGCTCGCCAAACGCCCTGCGCCAAGCTCAGCGACTCCGCCAAGAGGCGGCGCGGCAGCGCGTACGGCCGCTGGCTCAACAAGACGAGGTCGGCGTTCAGGTCGCGAAAGCAAGGCGCCGCGTCAGGGAAGCAGAAGAGCGTGAGGCGCAACTCTGGCAGGCGGGATAGGGCTTGCACCATCTGGGTGACGAAGACCTGTGAGCCCCCCACGCCCGCCCGGAGGAAGGCCAGGTTCACCCCGAGGTGAATGTTGCTCCCGTGCTCCACCAAGCCCCCCTCAACAGCCACAATCACAATAGGCAAAACTCACCTGACAGGACTCCACCTCACCCAAGGCCACCAAGGCCCGCGTGTTCGGAAAGATCTCCACCAACAAGTGATAACGGCCAACGCCGTCCACCACCAGCCCCACCACCTCCTCCCACGCGCCCTGATGCAAGGGCGCCAAGACCTGCGCCACCGCGTCCCGATCCGCCTCCAGCGCCACCAGGGCCACCAGGGCCACCCGCACATCCTCGCCGCCACAAGCCGTCTCGCCTTCCCCCGTCTGCAAGGTCAGCGTGACCACCCCCAGGCGCTGATCCGCGCCGGCAAAGAGCTGCACCGCGACCACCTCGGCCAGGTCCTCGCCCTGGAGCTGCGCCGCCGCCGCGGCCTCTGCCCGCGCTTCCACATAGTTGGGATGGGCCCGCAGCAAGTCCAAGCCCGCGAGCTCGCCCAACCCTCCCAGAGCCACATGCGCCCGCACCCCCAGCTCCTCCCGCAGGGCAAAGCTCGGCGCCGCCTCCAGCGCTGGACACACCAAGGTCGCAAAGAGCGCCGCCTCCCCACAACCGGGCGCCTCGGGCGTCTTCCCTTCCTCCTCCAAGTGCTGGCGCCAACCAAAGTGCGGCGTCCCCCGCGTCAGGCGCCGAAACTCACCCAAGGTGCACTGCGCCAAAGGGGCCGAGCTCTCGTTGCCATAAAGCCAAAAAGGCTCGCCCTGCGCATAGCCCGCCACGGGAGGCGCCTGGGGGGCCTCCCACACGCTCCAATCCGGCGTCAACACCCGCGCCGCCGAACCCTCGACCGCCAACAGCGCCGTGGCCTCCTCCGCCGTGACCTGCAGGTGCACATAGGGCTGGCCCCCATGGACCTCCACCCAGTGGAAATCCGCGCAACCAAGGGGCGCTGCGGTCGCTTCTCCCACGACCGCCGCGCTTTCTGCTGCTGGATCCACGGGCGCTGGGACGCCCGCAGGCGCTTCAGCCCCGTCGGCCTCGGCGAGCGTCGGCTCGGCTGGCGCCTCGGCCTGTGCCGCCTCGGGGGCACTCGCTGCGCCCTGGGGCGCCGCCTCGGGCTTCGCGCCTGAACCTGCCCGCCCCAACTCCCCCTCGCCCTTGCCCTGACAGCCGCCCAAGACCAGCGCCAAGACCCACAACACCAACCAGCCCCACCGTGCCTTCATCCCTCACGCTCCTCTCACCGCGCACCGCCACCGGCGCCGCCGCCCATGCAACCTGCGGCACGCTAAGGAGCCCCCTCCCCGCTGTCAAGACACCCTCGCCGTGGCCCTCACCCCCCCGGCGGCACACACACCCGCCGGTTGGTCGAGCCGCCACCCGTGGAGCGACAGATGAAGCCCGGGTAGGCCCAGCGCCCGCAATAGTCGTCGGCGTTCATCTCGCCCGGGTCTTCACAGGAGATGAAGCAGTAACGCTCGCCTGTGGACTGGAAGGGGGCGCACAACACCGCCAGCTCGGCCTCGAAATCACAGGTCCCCTCCACGGCGCAACAATCGGCGTCCACCGCACAGTGGTGCGTGCAATAGCCGTCTTGCACCTCCGCCAGACACACCACCGCGCCGGGAAGCTCAGCGTGATCGATGTCGGGATAACACTGCTCCGCTGCGGTGCAGGCCCGCCCCACGTACTCCAAAATCGGGCGACCCTCGTCATCATCGCCACAGGCCCCCACCAAGCCCCCCACCAAGCCCCCCACAACCAGCACCCACACCCAACTGCGACGGATTTGCATGTAAAACTCCTCATGGTCAACGCGCAACAGGCCAGCCGTCACTCTCACCGATACAGGGTGATTTGCCAAATGACAGAATACATATTTGCCGGGCCATGGGCGGACGCGGCGCTGTGACGCGCGCCAAATAACACGGGGTGAACAAAGATCGAAGCGTGGCCAAGCCATGGCGCTGTGCGGCCCGAAGTCACCGCCTAAAGATGGATGGCAACGCGGGGTGTGGAATACGGCAGGCCGCCGCCGCCCCCACCCGTCCGCCCCCAAAAAACGCCTCGATGCGGATTCTTTCTGGGCCGATGCCCCAGCTCGTCCGTATGAGCGGCGGCCAATGGACCAGGGAGCACCTGCCGCAAAAAGGACGCGGTGGAGTGCTGGAACTGGCTCTGTGTCGCCTTGTCTGCTACAGGTAAGTGTTGCGCCTATGTGTGGTGATGCCCGGAGGCATTGGCTTCTGGGTGCAGCACTCCCACGACAGGCTGCGCAGGGCCGCTGCTTGGGTGGCCCCTGGGTGACGCGCGCTTCGCAAGATGACCGATGGGACGCCGTCATGGTGCCCAAAGACCCCGATGCAGGAGGTAGGACGTGAGAGGACATAGACGACAATTGGGTGTAGCTTGGTTGCTCATGGCGACGGCGCTGCTGTGGTTGGCCACGAGCTGTGACGATGGGGCGCGCCTCTACTGGGGCGGTGAACCCGAGGACCTCCTCGACCTGCCTGAGGCTACTGACGTCCACGATCAGAGTGAGATCACCTGCACCAGCCCTGACGACTGCGACGGTGGCGTCTGTGATCCCGTCCTGGGCTGCCTCCCGCCGGCCTGCGACGATGGCCTGAAGAATGCCGCCGAGACCGGAGTGGACTGCGGCGGGCCCGACTGCGACGCCTGCCCCCTCGAGGAGGCCTGTGTGGTACAGGAAGACTGCGCCGTCGGCGCGTGCATCGACCTGGTGTGTCAGTGCCCTGCGGGCTGGGTGGCCGATGAACAGGGGCAATGCGTCGACGTGGACGAGTGCGCCGCCGGGACCCACACCTGCGACGAGAACGCCACCTGCACCAACACCGAGGGCGCCTACACCTGCGCTTGTAACGACGGCTATGTCGGTGACGGGACCTTCTGCGTCAGCGCCATCGACTGCGTCGACGGCGGCGCCGAGTGCGATGACAACGCCACCTGCACCGAGCTGGAGGGGGGCCACTACTGCGTCTGCGATCCTGGCTACGACGGCGACGGCCTGACCTGTGAAGACGTGGACGAGTGCGCCGCCGGGATCCACGCCTGCGACGAAAACGCCACCTGCACCAACACGGTGGGCGCCTACACCTGCGCCTGTAACGACGGCTATGTCGGCGACGGCACCACCTGTGTCCTCGCCGTGGACTGCCTGGTCGGCGAAGCCGTCTGTGACGACAACGCCACCTGCACCGAGACCGAAGATGGCCACTTCTGCTTCTGTGATTTCGGCTACAGCGGCGACGGCGTGAGCTGCGAAGACATCGACGAGTGTAGCACCGGCGCCATGCTCTGCCATGAGAACGCCACCTGCACCAACCTGCCCGGCAGCTATAGCTGCGCCTGTGACAGCGGCTACAGCGGCGATGGCCTGGTGTGCGAAGACATCGACGAGTGCGACCTGGGGACGGACAACTGCCACGCCAACGCCACCTGCACCAACACGCCTGGCGCCTTCACTTGCGCCTGCAACAGCGGCTACAGCGGCGACGGCGTGAGCTGCACCGACATCGACGAGTGCGACCTGGGGACGGACAACTGCCACGCGAACGCGACCTGCACCAACACGCCTGGCGCCTTCACTTGCGCCTGCAACAGCGGCTACAGCGGCGACGGCGTGAGCTGCACCGACATCGACGAGTGCG
>CAYVQF010000047.1:0-9687 GCA_964454015.1 uncultured Myxococcales bacterium | reverse complement strand
CCTGCACCAACACGCCTGGTAGCTTCACCTGCGCCTGCAACAGCGGCTACAGCGGTGACGGCGTGAGCTGCACCGACATCGACGAATGCGCTCTGGGCACGGACAACTGCGACCCAGTCAACGCGACCTGCACCAACACGCCTGGTAGCTTCACCTGCACCTGCGCCTCTGGCAGCAGTGATGTCAACGGCGACGGGACCCTGTGCGTGTACCCCGTTTCGTGCCAGGCCATTCGCACGGCCAACCCGACGGCCATCTCTGGGACCTACGTCATCGACGTCGATGGCAGTGGCCCCAATCCTCCATTCACGGTCTACTGCGAGATGACCGTCGACGGCGGTGGCTGGACCTTGCTCGGCAAGGTCGCCGGTGGCAACAACTCCGAGGGCTGGCGCTGGGATTCGGCGGCGTGGAAGACGGCGACGACCTTTGGTGACGCCTGCGTCCTCAACACCACTGCTGGCTGCGATGGCAAATCCCTGGCTTACGGCGTGCTGTCCCTCAACCAGCTCTACATCGACACGGGCTACGGCGCGGCGTACTACAACCTGGTCACGGGCAACCGCACCTTGTTGAGCTACTATGCGTCCGGTTTCAACTTCTCCGCGCTGAACTTGGGCACGATCATCGCCAACCGCTATGGCGGCTCGGTGGACGTCAACCTCCAGGTGGTCTCCATGGGCGATGGGGACGGGGAAAGCATTGGCGCCGGTTCGGCCGACCGCTGCATGCTCCACGTGCGCACCAGCACCTCGCCGACCAGCCAGACCGGCTTCTGCGCCGGCCGGGTGCGCAATGGCAACACCAACAGCTTCGTCTTCGCCCCCACCTGGGTCGACAACAACAACCGCGCCGATTATGCCCGCATGAACAACGGGCCTAGCCCCACCCTGGCCGGGACGATGTTCATCTTTGGCCGCTGATGACGTAGATTCTTCGTCCATTTTCCGTCATGGCGCACCACCTTGGCGTGGCGGCCCAGGAGTGCTAGGCTCCGCCAACGTGGTGTGTTGTTAATGTTGTACCCACAGTCCTCAAACGACAGGAGAACCTATTTATGAAACACACGAAACGATTGGGATGGCTGATTCCAGCCCTCGTCGCGGCCCTCGTGGCCCCGGCGTTGGCCACGGCCCAGGATGTGCCCTTCCCCACCGACGGGCTGCAGATCGACAGCTTCGAGCCCGCGCCCGACCAGCGCAACAACATCCTCAACACCTACGGCAGCGCCGTCATCGACGACGGCAGCCTGTGGTCCTACTCCGGCGGCGTCTTCTACCACTACGCCCATCGGCCCCTGAGCCTCCTCGAGGTCTCGTCGGACACCTCGACGGTCCTGGTCGGCGGCCAACACAAGATCGAACCCTGGATGGGCTTTGGCTTCCTGGGCTACTTCGACCTCGGCATCATCATGCCCCTGGCCATCAACGACATCCCCGCCGAGGGCAGCCGTTCGGGCGAAGACGTCATGCGCTTTGGCCTCGGCGACCTGCGGGTGGTCCCCAAGGTCCGCTTCCTCAACCCCAAAGATTTCGGTGGCTTTGGCTTGGCCTTGGCCGTGCCGCTCTACATCCCCACGGGCGATGAAGACGAGTTCACCACCACGGGTGCCTTCCGCGTCGAGCCGCGCTTGATCGCCGACTACACCTTCGACTTCGGCCTCCAATTGGCCGCCAACGTGGGCTACCAGATCCGCTCCGAGCGCACCGTGGTCACCTACGTCGACGATGACCTCCTGCGTTGGTCGGTGGCCGCCGCCATCCCCCTCTACGTCGATGGCTTGGATCTCGTCGCCTCCTTCTTCGGCGACGTCAAATTCGCCGAGAACAAGAACCCCCTCACGGTGGAAGACTCCGACTCGAACTACCCCATGGAGCTCGCCGCGGCCGTCCGTTACAACGCGCCCTTCGGTCTCCACGCCCTCGCCGGTGGTGGCATCATGATCAACTCTGGCATCGGCGCCCCCGAATGGCGCATCCTCGCCAGCGTCGGCTTCCAGCCGCCTTACGTCGAGCCCTACGTCGAGACCCGCGACCCCGATCCCGATGGCGACGGCGTCTGTGATCCCTGGGTCCAGGAGTCTGGCTTCATCACCGAGCTGTGCACCGGCGTCGACAAGTGCCCCACCATCCCCGGCCTGGCCGAGTTCCACGGCTGCCCCAACCCCGACACCGACGGCGACAAGGTCTGTGACGCTTGGGTCGAGAAAGAAGGCATGGCCAAGCACTTCGATTGCTCTGGCACCGACCTCTGCCCCGATGTCCCCGGCGAGCTCGCTCACAAGGGCTGCATCAACCCCGACACCGATGGCGACGGCATCTGCGACGCTTGGGTCGGCGAGCAAGGGATGCGCGAGCACTTCGACTGCGTCGACACCGACATGTGCCCCAACCTCCCCGGTCTGCCCGAGTTCCAAGGCTGCCCCAACCCCGACACCGACGGCGACCGCGTCTGCGATCCTTGGGTGAACGAGTACGCCATGTGGGGCAAGTTCCGCTGCGAAGGCATCGACCTCTGCCCCGAAGAGGCCGGCCCGCTCCACAACGACGGCTGCCCCGAGCCCGAAGCGGTGGTGGTCATCACTGAAGAGGCCATCGAGCTCAAAGAGTCGGTCTACTTCGACACGGGCAAGTCCACCATCAAGCAAGAGTCCTTCCCCTTGCTCGACCAGGTGGCCAAGGTCATGGACAAGACCCCGCGCATCAAGAAGGTCATGATCGCTGGCCACACCGACGACGTCGGCCGTCCCGCCAACAACCTCCAGCTCTCCAAGGAGCGCGCCGCATCGGTGGTCGAGTACTTGACCAGCAAGGGCATCGACCCGGCCCGCCTCTCCTCTGAGGGCTTCGGCCAAGACGCGCCCCTGGTCGATATCAAGGGCCTGCGTCGCGACGCCTTGAAGGAGGCCCGCGCCAGAAACCGCCGCGTCGAGATCAAGATCCTCGAGCTGGCCGAATAAGCGCGCAAGGGGCGGCCCGCTGCCCCGCGCACGGACCCCCCGGGCGGCCTGGCCGCCCGCTTTGCTTTCTTGGCGACCCCATGCCTCCAACCCACCCCCTCCCTTCTCTCCGCGCTTGGCTTGGTCTGGGCTACCACCGGCCCTGGGCGCTCGCCCTCTCCCTGCTCACCTGCAGCGCCTGTGCCGACCCGCACCCCGAGGCGCCCCCAGAAGACCCCTGCGCCGCCCTGGCCTGCTACCGCGGGGTGTGCACCGCGACCGCCGGAGCCGCCCGCTGCCTCTGCGAACGCGGCTGGGCCGGCGCCACCTGCCGCGACTGCGCCGAGGGCCATGTGGCCCGCGACGGGGCTTGTGTGGCCGTCGTCCCCTGCGCGGGTCCCTGCACCAACGGTCTCTGTGTTCTCAGTGGCGACCTACCGCGCTGCCTCTGTGACGCCGGCTGGGCCGGCGCCGCCTGCGATCGCTGCGCCCCGGGCTACCGCGCCGACGGCGCGGGCTGTGTGCCCCTGGGGGAGGACCCCTGCGCCCCCGATCCCTGTCCCACGGGGCGCACCTGTGTCCCCGTGGCCATCGGCTCGGGCAGCGGCGCCGGCGATTACCGCTGCGACTGAGGGGCCGCCCTAGGCCGCCATGATGAGCAGCACCAAGGCGACGCTGCCCACCAGAAAGAGGGCCAAGGTGCCGATGATGGCTCGCAAGACGTTGCCCGCGTGCAGGGGCAGGGCCGTCGCCGTGGCCGCGGCGAGTGCCAGAAAGACCGTCACCACGTGCCCTGGCCACAGGAAGAAGGGCTCCATGGGCCCCATGAGGTCGAAGAGCAGGGCGAAGAGGTGGGAGAGCAAGAGCCACAAAGCCGCCGCGCCGGCGACGATCATGGTCAGCAGCGACTGCGGCCCTGGGTAGAGGGCCAAGAGGGTGCACAGCAGGCCAAAGGGCAAAAAGATGGCCCCCATGAGCTGGAGGATCAGGGCCATCTTGCGCAACACCAACTGATCCACCGCCTGGGGCGCGGCGTGCGCCGGCAGCGCTCGCCCGAGACGCACGCAGCCGAGAGGGGTGAGCTGGGCCGCCGCCTGCCCGTCGTCATCGAGGAGGTCCAAGAGCCTCTGTAGATCTTCCGCGGCAGCGCCGGGCGCTGCCGGCACGCCCGACGGCCGTGGATCCAAAGAGAAGGCTGGTGCCGCCACTTGGCGATAGAAGGCCTCGCCCGAGAGCAAGGGCAGCCACCCGAAGGCGACCAGGCTGGCCAAGCCCGCGCCGAGCAAGAGAATGCGCGCCAGGAGGTGATGCCGCGCTGCCATGCCTACCTCTAAAAGGGCGACGCGCCGTCGGCGTCGCGGGCCAGGTTCTCGAAGAGGGTGTACTGGCCGAACCATTTGAGCTTGGACGTGCCGATGGCGCCGTTGCGCTGCTTGGCGATGATCACCTCGGCGATGCCTTTGGCGGGGGTCTCCTTGTTGTAGACCTCATCGCGGTAGATGAACATGATGACGTCGGCGTCTTGCTCGATGGCGCCCGATTCGCGCAGGTCCGAGAGCATGGGGCGCTTGTCCGTGCGGCTGTCCACGCCGCGGTTGAGCTGGCTCAGGGCGATGATGGGGATGTTGAGCTCTTTGGCCGTGGCTTTGAGGTTGCGCGAGATGTCGCTGATGATCTGCTCGCGCGACTGCAGGCGCTCGTCGCCTTTCATGAGCTGGAGGTAATCCACCACGATGAGGCCGATGTTCTTCTCCGCTTTGAGGCGGCGCGCCTTGGCCTGCATTTTCATCACCGGTAGGGCCGGGGTGTCGTCGATGTAGATGGGGGACTCGGCAAAGATCCCGACGGACTTGATGAGCCGCTCCCACTCGTTCTCGACCAGGAAGCCGCCGCGGATGCGGGTGGCGTCGATGCGGGCGCGGCTGCACAGCATGCGCAAGGCGAGCTGTTCGCGCCCCATCTCCAGGCTGAAGAAGGCCGCGGGGACGCCGGCGTCGAGGGTGGCGTTGGTCATCATGTTGAGGGCCAAGGCGGTCTTGCCCATGGAGGGGCGCGCCGCGAGGATGATCAGGTCGCCCCCTTGAAAACCGGCGGTCATCTCGTCGAGGTCGAGGTAGCCGCTGGGCACGCCGGTGATCTTCTCTTTGCGCTCGTAGAGGCTCTCCACCAGGGTGAAGGTGGTCTTGATCACCTCGCGCATGGCGTAGTAGGGCTGGGTGCCGTCTTGGCGCGACAGGGAGAAGATGCGCTGGTTGAGGGCGTCGACGAAGTCCGAGACGTTCTCTACCGGGCCGAGGGCCTGGGCCTGGGCCTCGGCGGCGATGGCCAAGACGGCGCGCAGCATGGCCTTCTCGCGCACCGTGCGGGCGTAGTGCTTGACGTTGGTCGCCGACGGGATGCGGTTGGGGAGCTGCAAGAGATAGTGCAGGCCGCCCACGCCGTCGAGGGCGCGGGTGGGCCCGAGCTTGGCAAAGAGCGTCGTGACGTCGATGGGCTGGTTGTCCGCCGCCAAGGTCTTCATGGCGTTGAAAATGCGGCGATGCACCTCGACGTAGAAATCCTCTTCGCCCAAGACATCCATGACCAAGTCGAGGGCGTCTTGATCGAGGAGCACCGACGCCAGGACGGCTTCCTCAGACTCGGCGCTGTGCGGAACGACGGGCGAACTAGGTTGCGGTGCGGGCTGGCTCACGGGGGCTCGTCGGGTTGGGCTCAGCGGGCCATGAAGAAAGCGAGCAGCGCGATGACCAGCGCCGCGAACACGGCCCACGACAGGATGGTCCCCATGGGGCTGGCCTTGGTCTTGGATTTCTCCGTCCCGACCACCGACTTGAAGCCCGCCCGCATGGCCATCAGGGAGCCCCCGACGGGCTCATCGTCCTTGGACACCTTCTCCCCCGTCGGCGTCTGCTCGGGGCCCTTGCGTTTCTGCTCCTGAATGCGTCGACTGCGCGAATTGCGTCCCATAGTCTCCTCAGCGTGGGGTGGCGCCGCCATCGGTCACCGCCCCCAAGATACGCCCTCGCGCCCCCTTTGTCATCGCTGCCACTCTTTGCCCCGCGGCTTCTCCCGCACCACCGCGCCGATCACCACCTGGTCGCGCCCCTGACCCTTGGCCTCATAGAGCGCCGCATCGGCCTCCCGCGCCACGTCTTGCCAGGTCGGACAGCTCTGGGGATCCACCCCCTCCTGGGCGTGCGCCGCGCTCACTCTCTCGCGCTGGGTCGCTTTGACCACGGGCGTCGCCGGGCTGGCCTTGGCGCCGGCCCCTTCCTCCGTGGGGGCCTCAGCGGGGCGCGGGTGCTTGGGCGAGGTCGTGGGCGCGACGTAGGTGTCGGGCAAAAAGGCCGAGCCCCCGATGCTGAGGGTGACCACCCCGGCCGGGGCGGTGGGGTGGGGCATGCGCAGCGCTGCGATGCGCGCCCGCAAGCGATCGCCTTCCTCCTGCAGGCCGTGGTCGCAGAGGTCGGGCAAGAGGATGAGGAACTCTTCGCCGCCATAGCGGAAGACTTCGTCGCCCGTGCGCAGGTGCTTGCGCAGGCAGCGGGCGATGGCCTGTAAAGTCTGGTCGCCTGCGGCGTGCCCCAAGGTGTCGTTGTAGGGCTTGAAAAAGTCGATGTCCGCCATGAGCAGGCTGTAGGGGCGCTGCTGTTGCAAAGCCCACTGGTGCACCCGCTGGAGCGTGTCATCCAAGGCGCGGCGGTTGTTGATGCCCGTCAGGGCATCCGTGAGGGCTTCCGTGTGCAGGTTCTGGTTGGCGATCTCCAGTGAGACCTTGCTGCGCCGCAGCTCTTGCTCCAGGTGGAGGATGCGCAAGGCCACGCCCAGACGCGCCCGCAGCTCTACCGGGTCGAAGGGCTTGCCGGCGAAGTCGTCGGCGCCGGCCTCCAGCGCCTGGACCACGCTGTCGCGCTCCAGGTGTTGGGTCAGGGTGATGACGTAGGTGTAGGCGTCGGTCTTGTTGGTGCGGATGCGCTTGCAGAGCTGGTGCCCGTTCATCCCCGGCATGTCCACGTCGGTGATGACCAGGTGGATGGGGTGGTCGTTGAGGGTGTCCCAAGCGGTGAGGCCGTTGTTGGCTTGGAAGACCTTGAAGCCCCACTTGCTCAGGGTGGCGCTCAGGATGCGCAAGGTGACCTGGTCGTCGTCGGCAACCAAGATGGGTGTGGCTTCCTTGACCAGCGGTTGGTGCAGCTTGTTGACCTGGTTCATCTTTGGGAGATCCACTCCGCTAAACACGTGTCGAGCCGTTGCCAAGAAAGCTCGAGAGCCTCGAGCAGCCCGGGGATCGCTTCAACGTCGGCGGCCCGGGCGCCCTGCTCCAGAGCCCACGCCGCAGCCATGGCCTGCTCGGCAGCGATGTTGCCCACGGCGCCCTTGATGCTGTGGGCGACGCGGCTCAGCTCGCGCCAAGCGGCGCTATTGGCCAGTTGCTGACATTGTAGCAGTTGCCGCGGGGTCTCGTCGCGGAGCATGTGAAAGATCTCGTGCAAGACCTCGCGGTCGCCCAGGAGGCGGTCCAGGGCGGCATCCAAATCGAAGGGCGGCGCGTGGTCGCTACAGGGGGTGGATGAGCTGCACATGGGGTGACTATCCATGGGTGGGGGCGTGTGGCGCCGCTGGTGGGCCCCTGCAGAGGCGGTGCCTTCGGCCTCACTCGCTGCTGATGGGCTGGTGTCCGCTTGGGTCCATCTGCTGACCAGGAGCTGCAGATCCTTGGCCGCGACCGGCTTGGCGATGTAGTCGTTCATCCCGGCGTCCAGGCAACGCTCGCGATCCCCTTTCATGGCGTGGGCCGTCATGGCCACGATAGGGGTGAGGGCGAAGCTCGGCAGGGCGCGGATGCGCTGGGTCGCCTCCAAACCGTCCATCGTCGGCATCTGCACGTCCATCAGGATCAAGTCGAAGGGCCCTTGGTGCTCCAGGAGGTAGAGGGCCTCTTTGCCGTCATTGGCGAGGACCACCTGGTGCCCCGACGATTGCAGGACCTTGGTGACCACCCGCTGGTTCACTGGGTTGTCTTCGGCCACCAGGATGCGGGCGGCGCTGCTCACCAGGCCTGCCTCGCGCAAGACGTGGCGGGTCACCAGGCGATCCTGCCCTTGGGTGCGCTGGTCTTGGCTCATGGCAATGGCGTTGAAGAGGGTGGAGCGCCGCACCGGCTTGGTCAGATAGGCGTCGCAGCCCACCTCGCGGCAGCGTTCGGCGTCACCGCGCATCCCCAGGGACGAGACGATGATCAGGGCGATCTCGGCGCCGATGTTCAGGCTGCGAATGACCTTGGCCACCGAGACCCCGTCCATGATCGGCATCTGCTGGTCCAGGATGGCAAAGTCATAGGGGCTGCGGCTCTCAGCGGCTGAGAAGATCCTCTCGATGGCCTCGCCGCCCGTGCCGACGCAGTCGACCGTCACCCCCCACGAAAGCAAAATCTCTTCCAAAATTAGGCGGTTGGTCTTGTTGTCGTCCACCACCAAGGCGCGCAAGCCCGTCAAGGAGCGCCGCACCACCCGCGACGGTGGCCGGGCATCCGTCGCGCCCAGGCGCACGGTGAAGGCGAAGGTCGAGCCCATGCCAACCTGGCTGGAGATGTGGATGTTGCCCTCCATCATGGTGACCAAGTGCTTGACGATGGCCAGCCCCAGCCCGGTGCCGCCGAAGCGCCGGGTGGTCGAGGCGTCGACCTGGGTGAAGTGCTCGAAAATCGCGTTCTGTCGGTCTTCTGGGATGCCAATACCCGTGTCGATGACGGCAAAGGCCAAGGCGGTGTGGGTGGCGTCACAGCCCTCGGGGCGGCGCTTGACCTGCACCAAGACCTCGCCGCGCTCGGTGAATTTCACCGCGTTGCCAATGAGGTTGGACAAGACTTGGCGCAGCCGCCCCGGGTCGCCGCGCACCATCCGCGGCACGTCCGCGGCGATGTGACACATGAAAGAGAGGCGCTTCTCTGCGGCCTGTGTGGCGAAGAGGGCCATGGTGTCTTCCACGGTGCTCACCACGTCGAAGTCGATGTGCTCGAAATCCATTTTGCCCGCCTGGATCTTCGAAAAATCCAGGATGTCGTTCAAAATGTTGAGCAGCATCTCACCGCTGGAGCGCAAGGTGGACACGAAATCGCGCTGCTCCGGGCTCAGGGCGCTGTCCAGGAGGATCTCCGAGATCCCCAGGATGCCGTTGAGGGGCGTGCGGATCTCATGGCTCATGTTGGCCAAAAACTCGCTCTTGGCCTGGCTCGCCGATTCGGCGTCGCGCCGCGCCGCATGGAGCGCCTCTTCACGGCGGAGGCGATCCGTGTCGTCCCGCGCCAGGAGCACGATGCACTTGGGCCGCTTGTCGTCGTCGAGGACCAAGCTGGCGACGCACCAGGCGCTGAAGGTGCTGCCGTCTCTGCGCAGGTGACCCGTGTGGCCCATATGGGCGCCGTTCTGGAGAACCGTTTCGATGAAGGGCTCCACCTCCTTGCGGTACTGCAAGTGGCTGTGGAAACGCCGCACGTGCACCCGCCGCATGGCGCCCATCTCCCAACGGTGCATCTCGGCCCACGCCTCGTTGGCGTAGAGCATGGCGCCGTCGGGTTGCAGCATGGCCACGCCGTCGGGGATCTGGTCCAAGGCCAGGTTGAGGAGGTGGCGCACCTCCTGATCCTCTTTTTTGGCCGTGAGATCGATGAAGTGCACCAGGGCATAGTTGCGGCCGCCGATCTCGACCCGGCTGACGCTGCGGCTGATGGGCACCATGCGCCCGTCGAT
>CAYVQF010000046.1:0-46398 GCA_964454015.1 uncultured Myxococcales bacterium | reverse complement strand
CAATAATTCACAACGAGCAAGCCCCATGCCGGCTTTGGTCGTGGATTGTGCGCCCAGACGCTGCCTTGCGGTCGCCGTCCCCCCAGGCTAGTCTCAGCACGCCGCGCTCCTAGGGGGACTCGCCATGGAACCAAAGCCTGCCAACGCTGCCAACGACACCGCAATGGGGACCGCGCCTCAGCCCTTCTCCCATGTGCGCGAGCACCTGGCCCTTCACCTCGAGCGTGTGCGCCTCCTGACCTTGCGCTATATGCGACGCTTTGCCTTTCGGGTGGTCAAAGGAACGCACTACTCGGATCAGTACGTTGGCAAAGAGGAGCTCCGCTTCCTCGCGGGCGACACCAACCAGGAATCAGGGGACACCTGGCTGGACCAACAAGGTGTGCCGAGTCTCGCCGCCATCGAGGAGAACCTGGCCCAGGTCAACGACCATATCGTCGCGCGCTTGCGCGCGACTCGGGACTCAGCCTGCATCGCCCTGCCTCTGGAAGAGCTGCGCGCAGGCTTCATGCTCAACGAAAGCGAGATGGATCTCCTGCTCTGTGCGGCTGCGCCCCGTCTCTCCGTCGACCTCAGCCGACTCTTTGCCGTCGCCTATGGCGACTTCTCTCTTCGGCAGCCCAGCGCCGCCTTTTTGGCTGACCTCGTCGGCAACGGTGGCGATGAAGAGGGGCCCATGGCGATGCTCACGGACCACGCGCCTCTGGTCCAGTACCGCCTGCTCATCGCCAATGAGGTGGAACTGTGGCGCCCCATGACCCCGCGCCTGCACGCCGCCATCGGTGTGCCCCAGCGCATCCTAGATTTCATCTCCGGTACCCTGCATGACGAAGCGGGGCTGACGGGGTGCGCCCTGCACCGCGACGGCCTGGCGCTCGAAGATCTGGTGCTCGACGAGGAAACCAGATCAGCCCTGCGCGCCATGCTCAGCCGCGCCCGGGCGCGGATCTGCCTGGTGGGGCCCGTGGCTTCCGGGCGCCGCACCATCGTCAGGGCCTTCGCCGCGCGCGCCGGGACCCGGGTCCTCGAAGTCGAACTCTGCCGGGCCATTACGGCCATCGTGGCCAATGACATGCTCGTCGAGTTGGCAGAGATACTCCGCGAGGCTCGCCTGCACCACGCCGTCCTCTTGCTACGCCTCGATGGACTCGCCGAGCACCCCGTCAAGGACTTGATTCAAGCACAAGCGCCCATCGTGCAACGACTCCTGCGCAACTACCCGGGGCCGATCTTCGTGGTCAGCACTGCCGCCGGGAAACTCGTGCGAACCACCATCGGGGAGATCGCCGAGATCACCATCGGCGCCCCGAACAAAGAGGGACAGCAAAGCCTCTGGCGCCGCGCCCTCGCCGCTGCGATGCCCCTCAAGCGCGCCGACAAGCTCGCTGAGGAACTCTCCCGATCCTACCGCTTGCCTCCTGGGGCCATCTTTCGCGCCGTCGAACACGCGGTCGAACAAGCCGATGCCCGCGTCAACAAACGCGCCAAGGGACTCGACGCGGGTCACCTCCTCCGGATGGTGCGCCGCCAGTTCGACCACGGCCTGGGCTGGCTCGCCGACGCCATCTCGGTCAACATGGGCCTCGACGACGTGGTCCTCTCCGCCGATATGCGCCGCCAGATCCACGAGATCCTCGTCTTTGCGCGCCACGCCGACAAAGTCTTCCACTCCTGGCGCTTTGCCGACCGCAGCCCCACCGGGCAGGGACTCTCGGTCCTCTTCAGTGGCCCACCAGGCACCGGGAAAACCCTCTTGGCGGGAGTTCTCGCCCGTGAGCTCGGGCGCGTGCTCTATCGCGTCGACCTCTCGCGCATCGTCGATAAATACATCGGGGAGACCGAAAAGAACCTCGGCCGCGTCTTCGACGAGGCCGAACGGGCACAGGCCGTGCTCCTCTTCGATGAGGCCGACTCGCTCTTCGCCCAACGCACCAAAGTCAAAAGCTCCAACGATCGCTACGCCAACCTCGAGGTCAACTACCTCCTCCAGCGTCTCGATGGCTACGAAGGCGTCAGCATCCTGACCACCAACTTCGTCACCAACATCGATGAGGCCTTTCAACGCCGCATCCGCTTCAAAATCGAGTTTCCACTCCCAGACGTGCAACAGCGCGCCCTGCTCTGGCAAGCGCTGCTGCCGCCCGAGGCGCCCCTCGACGAGCGCATCGATTGGTTCCGCTTGGCGGACAACTTCGAGTTCTCCGGAGGGCACATCCGCAACGCCGTCCTCCGCGCCGCCGTCCACGCCGCAGAGCGCGCCAGCGCCATCGCCGAAGAGATGCTCTTCGACGCCGCCACGGCAGAGAGCCGCGAGATGGGGCAGCTCGTGCGGCGCGACGAGCCTGATGATGCTGGGCGCGCCCCCACGCCACCGCCAAACCTGCGCAATGGGGCTGGCCAAGTGGTGAAGTGAGACGAATTTCGTCCGTATCGGTCGACAGGACGACGACGATCAAGTAGAAGACTGCTACCGGCCTGCCATGTGGTTGTTGGCGCGCGATGTAGGTGTGGCGTTAAGTGGTTGACCACTTGACGCCCGAGGGCCAACCTGGCAAAGGTCACGCCGTGACACCGAAGCGGTCCGATGGAATGCCGGGAGGTTCAAGGGTGTTGCGCTCGTGCCGAGGCGCTCGGCTGAGGTCGCGAATGATGAAGGGGATAAAGATGGGACGCTGGCTGGGAATTGATGTGGGCGCTGAGTCGGTCAAGGTCGTGGAGGTCACGGGGCAGGGCTTGGATCTGCGCGTGGGACGCTGTGAGCGGGTGGAGCATGGCAAAGCGCCGGCCCAAGCCTTGCGACGACTCTTGGCCCAGATGGACTGGGACGACCTCAGCGGCGCCGCGGTCACGGGGCGTTTTGCTCGCCAGCTCCGCCTGGCGCGCGTACCAACCAAACAAGCACAGGCCATGGGCTTTCGCGCCCTGGTCGACGATGAGGCCGCCACGCTGGTCTCAATCGGGAGTCGGGGCTTCTCCGTGCTGGAGCTGCGCGGGCGCGGGCTCGAAGTCTTTCGCGAGAACGCCGTGTGCTCCCAAGGCACGGGGAACTTCCTCCGCCAGCTCGTCGAGCGCTTCGATCTGGATTTGCCGGCGGCCAGTGCGCTGTGTGAGGGCGTCGAGGACGCCGCGCCCCTCTCGGGACGTTGCCCCGTCATTCTCAAGACCGACATGACCCACCTCGCCAACAAGGGCGAGAGTCAGGCGCGCATCCTTGCGGGCCTCTACGACGCGGTGAGTGAAAACGTTCAAGTGCTCATCAAGCCGGCCCTCTCGCCCAAGCGGGTCTTCCTCATCGGCGGCGTCAGCGATTCGGTGCGGATACGCAACAACTTCCAAGCTTTTTGCGCTAGAAACGGCATGGACTTCGTGGCGCCACCAGAGGTGGCACGCCACTTCACCGAGGCCTTGGGGGCGGCTTGGCTGGCGGCCCAAGGTGATGCGGTCCAGGCGGCTGACTTGCCCCCCCTGGATGAAGTGGTGCTGCCCGCACAGCGCGTGTCTCTCGAACGCTTCGACCCGTTGGCCGCCTACCTTGGCAAGGTGAAGCGCATGCCTGCACCGCCTGCCCTCGACTGGCCCGAGGGGCAGGCCGTGGTCTTGGGCTTCGACATCGGCTCCACCGGCTCCAAGGCGGTGGCCCTCCCCGCCGAGGGTGAGGCGACGGCGGTGGTCTGGGAGGCCTACCTCAACACCAACGGCAACCCAGTGCGCGCTGCTCAGACGCTGATGCAACGCTTCATCGACGACAACCAAGGCCGCTATCCCCTCGCCGCGGTGGGTGCCACCGGCAGCGGGCGCGAGATCGTCGGTTCCCTGTTGTCCCTCTGCTTTGGCGCCGAGAGCGTCTTCGTGCTCAACGAGATCGCGGCCCATGCCGAGGGAGCCCTCGCCTGTGACTCCAGCGTGGACACCATTTTTGAGATTGGGGGACAAGACGCCAAATATATTCGCCTGGCCGATGGTCGCGTCGTCGACGCCGCCATGAACGAGGCTTGCAGCGCTGGTACGGGCTCCTTCATCGAGGAGCAGGGTAAAAAGTTCAACGGGATCAAGGATGTGGTTCACCTGGGGCGCTGCGCATTGGAGGCCGACTCGGGGGTCTCACTCGGGCAGCACTGTTCCGTGTTCATGGCCGAGCAGATCGACGAAGCCGTGGCCTCAGATGTGGCTATCCCTGCGATCGTCAGCGGTATCTACGACGCGATCATTCAGAACTATCTCAACCGCGTCAAAGGCAATCGCTCCGTTGGTGCGGTGATCTTCTGTCAAGGCATGCCCTTTGCCGCAGACGCGCTGGCTGCGGCCGTGGTGCGTCACACGGGCTCGCAGGTCATCGTGCCGCCCAACCCGGGGACCATCGGCGCCCAAGGTATCGCCCTATTGACCCGCAAGTCATTGGCGGACCGAGCGCGGCCTGCGCCCCTGGTGGCCGAGCGTTTCCTCAGCGCCACCGTGGAGAGCAAGGACGTCTTCGTGTGCAAGTCCACCAAGGGCTGTGGTGGTGCAGGTAACCGCTGCCGCATCGATCGCCTGACCACCTTGGTGCAAGGGCAGCGCCAGCGCTTCACTTGGGGCGGCGGTTGTTCCATGTGGGAAGGCGGCACGGGCAAGCGCAAGCTGCCCGATCTGACGCCTGATCCCTTCCGCGAGAGAGAAGCCCTCGTCGCGGCCCTGGTGCACGACCTGCCTTCGCGTGGACACCGCCGCGTGGCCCTCAGCGATGAGTTTCAGCTCAAGTCCCTCTTTCCTTTCTTCGCCACCTTCATCTACGAGCTGGGCTTCGACCTGGTGGTCCAGCGCGGGGGCACCCAGCGCGCCCTCAAGCGCGGCATCGAGGAAGCCAACGTCCCCTTCTGTGCCCCCATGCAGCACTTCCATGGGGTGGTGGCCGAGCTGGCCGAGAGCAGGGCTGACTACCTCTTCCTGCCCATGGTCCGCACCATTCCGAAGGTCCAAAAAGAGTCCCATGCCGTGCTCTGTCCCATCGTCCAGGCGGCGCCCGATATGCTCCGCTGGGACCTCCAAGACAAGGCCATCGCCGTGCTCTCGCCGGTCATCGATGTCGGGGAGGGGAACCTGGAGTCCGCCCAGTTCATCGCCTCGTGCCATCGCCTGGCCAATGATCTGGGGGTCTTCACGGTTCGCTGGATGCGCGCCTACCAGAAGGCGGTGCAGGTGCAGCAGCGCTTCGACGACGAGTGCCTGGCCCTGGGCCAGCGGGCCCTCGACTTTGCCTTGGCCAAGGGGCTGATCCCTGTGGTGGTCTTGGGCCGCTCCTACACCATCTACAATGATGTCCTGAACTCGAACGTTCCCAGCATTCTGCGAGAGCAGGGGGCTATCGCCATCCCTGTCGACTGCTACCCCGTCGAGAACGACGTCCCCGTCTTTCAGGACATGTACTGGGGTTATGGGCAGCGCAACCTGCGCGCCGTGTGGCAGATCCGGCGCACCCGAGGCATCTATGGCCTGTGGTGCAGCAACTACGCCTGTGGTCCCGACAGCTTTACCTTGCACCTCTTCGCCTACCAGATCGAAGGCAAGCCCTTTGCCGTCATCGAGACGGACGGCCATGCCGGTGACGCGGGTACCAAAACCCGGGTCGAGGCCTTCTTGCACTGCGTCCGGGAAGACCTGCAGAAGCCTTCCCGGCGCCGCGTCAACTCCCTGGTCGCCATCGAGAAGGACAAGCGCCAGCTCGCCGAAATCATCGCCGCCGGGGAGACCATCCTCTTGCCGCGGATGGGGCAGGGGGCGGAGGTCGCCGCAGCCTGTCTGCGCGGCGTCGGTATCAAGGCGGAGTCACTCCCCATGCCGGATCGCGAGACCGTACAGTTGGGGCGCCGTTACACTTCGGGCAAGGAGTGCTTGCCCATGACCATCACCCTCGGCTCGCTGCTGCAGCGCATCGAGAAGGCCCGCGATACGGAAGAGCGCTTCGCCTTCTTCATGCCCACGGCCAACGGCCCCTGCCGCTTTGGCGCCTACAACCTCTTGCACAAAATCACCCTCGAGCGCCTCGGCTGGAAGGACAGGGTGCGGGTCTGGTCGCCTTCGGACACGGGCTACTTCGATGGCACGCCGCCGGGGCTCGCCGCGCTGATCTTCACGGGCTTTGCTGCGGGTGACATCTTGCTCAACGCCCTCTACGACGTCCGCCCCGTCGAGACCATCCCCGGTGAGGCCCAACGCATCTATGACCAATACCACGAAGCGCTGCTCGGTTTGGTTGAAGGTGCTGGCTACCGCTCCTTGTCCATGCCCGTGGTCCTCCAGCAGATCGCCACGGGGCGACTCTTCGGCTGCGCCGAGCTGTTGCGCCGCGCTGCTGCCGATTTCGCCGCCATCAAGAGCCAGCGCCAGATCCCAACGGTCGCCGTGGTGGGCGAGATCTATGTGCGCTGTGATCCCTTCGCCAATGATTTCATCATCAATCGCCTGGAGAAGAACGGCGTCAGGGCGCTCTTTGCGCCCTTCGTCGAGTGGCTCGAGTACACCGACTACACCAACCTCAGCGTGATCCGCGGTGATCGCGGCTTTGGCGCCCAGCTCTCGAGCTTGGTGCAGCGACGGATCCTGGAACGCACCTATGCCATCATGGGTGAGGCCTTGGCTTGGCCACAGCGCACCACCGTGCCCGAGAGCATCGAAGCGGCTGCCCCCTACATCCGCAAGGATCTGCTCGGTGAGGCCGTGCTCACCGTCGGGGGACCCCTCCACGAGTGGCGCCATCGTCACATCGCTGGGGTGGTTTCCGTGGGACCGCTGGAATGTATGCCAGCCAAGATCGCAGAAGCACAGTTCTTTCACGTGGCCGAGGAGGAAGGGCTGCTCTCCCTCACCGTCCAGCTCACGGGCGATCCAATCGACCCGGAGATCATTGACAACTTTGCCTATGAAGTGCATTCCCGGTGGCGGGATGGTGCGGCAGCGACGCAGCCGCACGAGAGCTGGTCTCCTGCCGAAGATCGCTGCCGGCAACCGGCCTGAGGGGCCTGTGAGAGCATGATGTGAGTGACGTAGAATACACGGTGTACGGTTACCGCTTGAGCTATGCCACTCGCACGGCCGAACTCTGCCTGCGCTGGCACCGGCAGCCCTATGGCCTGCAATCCCTGACCTGGGAACGGCGCAAGGCGCTGCTGCCCCAAGAAGGGGTGCGCAGCCCTGTCGTCGTCGAAGGACCCCACCAGCAGCGCCTGTGCTCGGTGTTGGCCCTCGCCGACAGCTTGCGCACGGACCAACACGACCTCCAAGGAGAGGGTCCCAGCGCCGTCCTGCTGCGTCTCCTCACCATGTGGTGTAACGACTGGCTGTGGCGCATGGCCCTCAGCTTGCGCTGGAACGAAGACTACGACAGCGGCCTCGCTTGCGATGCCTTGGCCAGGGAGCATGTCCCCGAGGCTCCCCCCATTCTCCTCGCCGCGGTCAAGTCTTTCGTGGGTGATTGGGCGATCCGGGCCCTTCGCGCCTGGGGCTGCGTCTCCCCCGAACAGCAACGGGAGATTGAACACAGCTTCACCCTGCTGTGCGACGCCATGCAACGCCAGCTCAGCCTCACCCCGTGCCTCCTCGGGACGTCCCCCTGCCTCATCGACATGATGTTGCTGGGCGCGCTGCGCTCGCATTTCGCTGTCGATCCCAAGACGCGCCGCGTCCTCACCGAAAGGCCCCAATTGCTCACCTGGCTCGACGCCGCCAGCGACATGGAACTGTGGCCACGCCAGCGCTTCCACCTCGAGACGCCATCTCCCTTTGCCCGCTTCATCTTGGACCACGCCCAGGATTACGTGCGCTTTCTCCAAGCCAACGGCGCCGCTGTGGCCAAGCAAGCGCCTGTGTTCACCCTGCAAATGGCAGGCGAAGCGGTCTGCTTTGGGGTCCAGGCCGACGCCGACCACGAATGGCAGCAATGTCGCGCCATGGCCCAGCAACTCACCCCACCGGAACAGGCGCAGCTCGCCCACTGGCTCGACGCCTCTGCCATGGCCGATCTGCTGGCCGCGACCTGAAGCCTTCCTCTCCTCGCCAACGGAGGCCCGCCGTGACCCAACCCACTCGCCTGGTCAGTGCCGCCCGCTCCAAAGCGGTCACCCTCATCGCCGTCCTCCTCGAGAGCATGGAGCTCATCGCCGTCCTGCTCATCGTCGACATCCTCCTCGCCCAACAACAACAGCGCCCTCCCTTCGTCGACCACGCCTTCTCTACCTTCCACTTTCTCGCCACGCTCCTCCTCCTCCAGTACCTCCTCGTCGCCACCGAGCTCATCGCCCGCCACCGCCAGCGCCAACCCGGCTTCACCCTGCCCCTGGTCTTCGTGCCCTTTGGCCGCCTGCTCCGGGTCGCCCTGCTCTCCACCCTAGGCTTGCTCGTGCTGCTCCCCAAGCTCCTCGTCTACTTCCTCTACCTCACCCTCGGACTCGTCCTCATCGCGCCCCTCGCCCGCCTCACCAACGGCGCTGTCTTGCGCGCCATCGATCTCTTCGATACCTTCTTCGAACCCATCGAAGGCATGGCCAATGCCCTCCACAACCTCCTCCACTTCAACAAAATCGAGTCGCAGCGCACGGTCTTTGCCTCGGTCTTCAACGCCACCCTGACCTTGTGGTGCGTCAACCACTAAGCCGCTCACCATGGCCAGAGTCCCCCGGCGCCAACGCATCATCGCCATCTTTGCCTTGGTCCTCGCCGTCGCGGCGCTCCTGCTCTGGGCCGACTACCGCCGCTTCATCGACGGCCCCATCCGCAGCCGCGACCAAGAATGGATCGTCACCATCGAGCCCGGCATGGGCGCCCGCGCCATCGCCGATGCCCTCCACCAACAAGGCCTCATCGACTCCCCCAACTACCTCAAGTTCTTTCTCTGGCACAGCGGTTTGGGAGGTCGCCTCCAGTCGGGCCGTTTCGTGGTTCCACCTGACACGGGCGTGCGCGAGCTCGTCGCAATCTTGACCCAGCACAGCACTGACCCCTCGAGCACCCGCCTCACCTTTTCCCCGGGACTCTCTCTCTACGAGCTCGCCGATATCCTCCACCAACAGGGGATCGTCGATGGCCCCACCTTCCTCGCCCGCGCCACCGATCCCACCTTCACCGCCCGCCTCGGTGTCCCCGCGGCGACCCTGGAAGGCTACCTCGCTCCGGGGCGCTACTACGCCGACACCAGCACCAGCGTCGACGCGCTGCTCAACCAGATGCACCTGCGCTTCCGCGCCCAGTGGGCCGAGCTGGCCAGACAACACCCCGAGGCCTGGCAGAACCTGCGGGAAAACCACCACCTCGGCGACCACGAGCTGCTCACCCTGGCCTCCATCGTCGAGAAAGAAGCCGTGGTCAGCGCCGAACGGCCGGTCATCGCCCGGGTCTTTCTCAACCGCTTGCGCGACGGCATGCGGCTCCAGTCCGATCCCACCTGCATCTACCCGCGACAGAGCCCGGGCGAGCGTCCCAGCCCGCAACGCTGTCGCGACCCCAAGAACCCCTACTCGACCTACGTCATCGAAGGGCTGCCACCCGGCCCCATCGCCATGGTCCGCCTCGAGAGCGTCACCGCCATCCTCGACCCCTATGACGGACCCCAAGCCCAGGCCTTGACCTACTTCGTCGCGCGCAATGACGGCTCCTGGCGCCACTACTTCTCCACCACCTATGAAGAGCATCAGCGCGCCGTGGACCACTTCCTCAAGGGCAAGGGCAAAGCGCCTCGGCACACACCTCAGCCCGCGGTGCCATGATGACCCCAGCGGGCCAAGCGCGCATAGAGTGAAGCCCGCGAGATGCCCAAGGTCTTGGCTGCAGCCACCTTGTTGCCGTCGTGCGCCGCCAGCACCGCCAGGACATGTGCCTGCTCGACCTCGGCCAGCGAGCGCAGCCCTGGCGCGGCGGCCGCGGCGAGGGGAGGGGAGGGCTGAGCCGCCGTCCTCTCGGCGAGGAAGGACAGATGATGCGCTTCGACGTCGGCACCTCCCGCGGCGATGGCCGCGCGAATGACCGCGTTCTGCAACTCACGCACGTTGCCGGGCCAGTCGTGGTGACGCAAGCGCGCCAGCGCCGCTGGCGTGAAAGACACCTGGCCCACGCTGTGGCCGAGCTCTGCCGCACATTGGCGCAACAAGCCCTCCACCAAGTCCGGCAAGTCGTCCAGGCGCTCGCGCAGCGAAGGCACCCGGATGGGAAAGACGTTGAGACGGTAATAGAGATCCTCCCGGAAGGACCCCTCGTCCACCATGCGCGCCAGGTCGCGGTTGGTACAGGAGAGCAAGCGAAAGGAGGCCACCCGCTCCTGGCTCTCACCAACCCTGGTAAAGCGACCCTCTTGCAAAACCCGCAACAACTTGACCTGGTTCGGCAGGCTCAGGTCGCCCACCTCATCGAGCAAGAGCGTGCCACCAGCGCAGCGCTCTACCCAACCGACGTGCGTCCGCACTGCCCCCGTAAACGCTCCCCTAGCGTGGCCAAAGAGCTCCGACGCGAAGAGCTCCTCCGTCAACGCGGCACAGTTCACCGCACCAAAAGGACCCTCGCTGCGGCGACTCAGATCGTGCACCGCCCGGGCGACCAGCTCCTTCCCCGAGCCCGTCTCGCCGCTCACCAAGACCGTCACGTCCAAGCGCGCGACCTGGCGCACCAACTCAAAGACCAACAGCATCTTTGGATCTTGGCCGATCATGCCGGCGAAGAGCTGATCCCGGACCCGGCGCTCGCGTGCCAAAAAGGCCGAGCGCTCTTCTACCACCCGCTGCAACAGCGCCAGCGCTTCTGGCGAGAGCGACGCGCTCAGGCGGATACGCTGCTGGTGATCTTGCTCCACTTGACCGTCACGCAGCATGGGAGCCAGACACGCCCTGATGTCTTGTTCATGCCGGCCGCAGCGGCGCACCGCCTCGCTCACACTCAAGCCCCTGCTGCCTTGGGTGAGCAGCTCCGCCACCAAGGATAGACGCAGCGGCGACTGCATACTGTGCTCGAGGTCCCTTAGATCCACTGTCCACTCCGCGACTTCTGGCCCACGCACCAAGGCTCACTCTAACGCTACACCCTGGTTGTGTCTATAAAGTGGACATGGCCGGCCTGGCGCGTCGAGCGGTGTATATAATATGGACACGGCCTGTGGCGCTCTTGAAAATAGCAATTGAATTACATGTACATGCGCCGCGCGTGCCTGCTGGCAGAGTCCTTGCAAAAAGACTGTCCTGAGACGCCAGCACCCCCCACGGAGGCCGCCATGTCACAACCTCACACCACCCAGCAAGAGCGCCACGCGACGGTCTTCCCCTTCTTCGTGCTGATTGTGCTCCTGGCGAGCGGGTGCGTTGAGCTCGACGATAGGGGCGACTTGACCCGGGCCGAGCGCGCCTTGGCGCCCGATATCACGGCCGGTCAAGCCCTGGTCCAGTACTTCTTGCTTCCGGGAGACTGTGATCCTGCCGTCGACGCCGCCTGCCTGACCGCGGCGGAGCAGTGCCTGCTGGCGCAGGGGCTGCGGATCGATGACCACTATCGCCGCATGCAGGTCTTGGCCGTGACCCTCGATGAGACCATGAGCGCCGCTGCCGCGCAGTGTCCGGGAGTCCGCTACATCAGCCCGGATCGCCCAGTGCGCGCTGCCACGGCGCCAGTGGATCCCCAGAGCGCATGGGAGGCAGCCGCGGCCGCGCCTCTGAACTTGAGCGTGACCACCACGGGCGCTGTGGCGCTGCACCAAGGCCACGGTGCCGTGCAGGCCACCGGGCTCGGCGTCGGCATCGCCGTCATCGACTCGGGCGTCGCCTCTCAGCACGTGGCCATTCCCAAGAGCCACTTCCTCGGTCAAGTCAGCTTCCTCGACACCCGCAACGTCAAGGGTGTCAAAAAAGTGGACAGGATGGGCTCCGACAGCTTCGGCCACGGCACCATGGTCGCCGGCGCCATCCTCTCGGCCAATCCGGCTGTTCCCGGTGTGGCACCAGGGGCGAGGGTGCTCTCCCTGCAGGTCTTGGACAGGCATGGCAGTGGGCGCATCAGCGATGTCATCGCCGCCCTGGAGTGGTTGCTGGTGCACGGCGACGCTTACGGCGTGCGCGTCATCAACCTGTCCCTGGCCGCGCCCATCCGCGAGTCCTATCGCTATGACCCCCTCGGGCAAGCCGTCGAGGCGGCCGTGCGCGCCGGCTTCGTAGTGGTGGGGACGGCGGGAAACTTGGGTATGAGCGACGGTGCGGAGCTCTTCGCTGGGATCGGCAGCCCGGCCAATCACCCGGCGGTGCTGACCGTCGGCGCCACGGATAGCCGCGGGACCCTCTCCCGCTTCGACGACCGGGTGGCCTGGTTCTCCAGCCGCGGACCGGCCCTGGTCGACGGTGTCGCCAAGCCGGACCTCTTGGCGCCTGGACTGGCCGTGCCCCTGCCCCTGATGCCTTCGGCGAAGCTGAACCAGCACCTGGTCACCTTCAATCTCAACCCAGGAGGGCGTTGGGCCTATGCTTCGGGGACCAGCTTCTCTGCCGCCTTGGTCAGCGGCGGCGTGGCCCAGCTCCTCGAAATCAACCCGAACTTGACCCCCAACCAGGTCAAGGCCATCCTCCAGTTCACGGCCCAGCCTCTGCCCCAGGTGCACGCCCTGGCGCAAGGGACGGGGATGCTCAACCTCGTCGCAGCGGCCGAGCTGGCGTCCATGTGGATTGGCGACCCGGCGGCTGCGCCCGGTGACGCCAACCTGACGGGTACCCTTCCTGAGCAGCCCCAGAGCTGGCTCAATGGTGAGTGGATTCCGTGGAGCACCACGCTGATCTGGACGGGATACGTGGCCTATGAAGAGCGATTCGCCCAACTGCTGAGCCTGGCCTATGTGCTCGGCTACGTTCACGGCACTGGGATCATCTGGGATGGCTATGTCGCGGACTGGCGCTGGCTCGACTACCAGGTCTCGGGTCTGGATCTGGTGATTCGCTACCAAGAGGCCTACTCCCTTGACAGGGTCTGGGGGACGGGGATTATCTGGGATGGTCTGGTCGTGTATGAGTCGAGCGTCTCTTTCAGCACCCAGTCTCTGGCGCTGTGGAGTGGGAACATCTTGGACAGCGGTAAGCTCACGGCCATGCTGACGAGCGCGACCACGGTCGATCCATGGGCGACGCCTACGGGCCTGCGCAGCGACGTGTCGGAAGGGGCCATTCAGATTCCGGAGTTTTGACCATCGCCAACGTCCCACCAGGCAAGACAGCCCCTCACGCCGCCCAAGCGTGGTCCCATCTGAGTGCCGTGGCCAAGGCCTCCTTGCTGGGCGTCATCCTCGTCGGGGTGGGGGTGGCCCTTTGGCACCTGGTCCAGCTCGCCGACGTTCGCCTGGAAGGCGCTGACCTTCTCCTTGGCTTGCTCGCTCTGGTCAGCGGCACCCTGACGGTGCGCGTGCCCTTGATCCGGGCGCGCATCAGCCTCGACACGCTCTTTATCTTCACCTTGATCTTACAGGGGGCTGGCCACGCGGGGGTGGTGCTCTCAGGGGTCGCCATGGCGGTCTCGGCGCTGCGCGGCGGCGCCCGCGAGGCGTGGCACGTGGTTCCCTACAACTTCGCAACGGGGACCTTGGCGGCGGCTCTCGGCTTGGTCATGGCGAGTGGCATGGCGGCCGCCTTTTGGGTCGGACACGACCTGGTGGTGCGGGCTTTCGCCCTGGCCCTGGGCTATTTCGCTTTGAACCTCGCCCTGGTCGCGTGGGCCGTGCACATCAGCCGCGGCATCCCCCTCGTCAAGGTCGTGAGCCGCTTGGCCTGGACCTTTCCCGCCTTTCTGGGGGCCGCCTCAGTCGCGGCGCTCCTCGACGTGACCTTGGGCTTGGCGCCCTTGGCGGCCCTGCTGCTCACGCCCCTTGGGGTCATCCTCTACGGCACCTTGGTCGCCCACCGGCGGCGCGTCGAGGCTGTCGAGCAGCATCGCCATGCCGTTGAGGAACTCTATCTGCCGACGGTGGCGGCCATCGCCGCCGCCATCGAGGCCAGGGATGCCGCCGATGGGGGACACCACGCGCGGGTCCAGGGACTCGCCATGGCCCTGGCGGAGCACATGGGCATCAAAGACGATGATACGCTGAGGGCCATTCGCTTCGGTGCCTTGCTCCACGACGTCGGGCGCATCGCCCTGCCTGACGCCCTGCTCCTCAAAGAGGAGGCCCTGAGGCCAGGGGAGCGGATGATGGTGGAGATGCATCCCATCCTCGGGGCCGAGCTCATTCGTCACATTCCCTTCGGGGCGCCCGTGGCGGAGACCATCTTGTACCACCACGAGCGCCTCGATGGTTCGGGCTACCCCGAAGGGCTCAAAGGTGACGCCATCCCGCTCCCGGCGCGCATCACCGCCGTGGCCGAGGTCTATGACACCATGACGTCGCCGCGCCCTTATGCGCCTGTCATCGTGCCCGAGGAGGCCCTGGCCCAGATCGAGCGTGGGGCAGGCACCCTCTTCGACGCGCAGGTGGTGCACGCCTTGGGGCGAGCCTTGCGCCATGGGCAGCCCGAGCCGCAGCATCGCGGCGCGACCTCGGCCGTCGCCATCATCGCCCAGGGCGCCATCGCCCAGGCTTTGGAACGACACTTGAGCCGGAGCCTGCCGCGCGCGCGCTCGCCTGAGGACGTCGTGACCTTGCTCTTTCGGGTCAGCGCCGATCTGCTCCACATCGACGCGTGCGCCATGGCGCTGCGGATCCAGGGTGAGAGAGGCTTGAGCTGTGCTTCCACGCAAGAGGGCTTCAGCGCGCCGCCGCCGCCGCCCCTCGCTGTTCGCGGCGATGGCGATTTCACCAGTGAGGTCCAAAGGGGCGACGACGCCTTTACCCTCAACATGCGGCAAGACAGCCAGTGGTCGGCGTCGCTGGCCTGTCGGCGTCGCGCCGATCAGCCGCTGCCTTCGCCGGCGCTCCTCGATGTCTTGAGCAACGTTTTGAGCGCGACGATGGCTCAGCTTTGCGAGGTCAGGGCCAGCGAGCGCATGGCTTTCTGGGACCCCCTCACGGGCATTCGCAACGCCCAGGCCCTGGCCCGCGCCCTGGAGGCCCTGACGGTCGTGTGCGAGCCGGACCAGCATCTGGTCATCCTCTTTCTCGACCTCGATGGTTTCAAGGGTGTCAACGATCACTTTGGCCACCAAATCGGCGACGACGCTTTGGTCGCCGTGGGCGCCGTGCTGGGCCAGCTCGAATCCAGGCTGGGTATCGAGGCCTACCGCAAGGGAGGAGATGAGTTCCTGATCCTGGCCCGGAACCAGCGCGCCGGGGGAGGGCGTGACTTGGCCCACACCGTGCGCACCGCCGTCGAAGCCTTGACCTTGAGGGTGGCACCCGGAGAAGTGTTGCCGATCAAGACCAGCGTAGGAGTCGCCGAGGCGCGCTGCGACGGCCTCGATTTGGCGGCGCTCATGGAGGCGGCCGATCAGGACATGTATCAGGACAAGGCCGGTCGCGACCGCTTGCCACGGGGCGCGCGGCCGCGCACCTTGCCGGGCTAGCCGCCACGAGTGCAAGCATAAGCCCCATGCGGCGTTGACACTTCTGGATGGGCCGTGCTAGTCCGATCCTCCCGTGTCTCCGTGCGCCGAGGACCAGCGCTCGGCGGGCAACATGGCCAAAGAAACCCTGTGGCGCCCGGTCGCCGTGAAGAGAGGGATCCCGTGATGATGAAGAAATGGTGGCTCGTCCCGTTGTTGTTCGCCTTCATTGCGACGCCGGCCTGGGCCCAGGACGGGGGCGCGCTCGCGCCTGAGGAGGCGCTGGACGCCGCGCCGAGCGACGAGGCTGCTGCCTCCGATGAAAGTGCGGCCGAGCCTGCGCCCGAGGAGGAGGTGGCGCCGTCTGAGGCGGCGACACCCGAAGCCGCCGAAGAGGGGCGCCCTGAGGGCGGTGACAAGGTCCAGCCGGCCCGCCTCAAACGCGAAGGGCAGGAGGCCCAGGACGCCCGCAAAGCCGCCATGAAAGCCCTGCGCGAGAAAGGCGGCGAGGAAGTGCTGAGCACGCCCTTCGGCGCGGGCGGTGCGCCTCTGGTGGTGCCCCCGCCCCGGGTCACCTCCGAGGTGCTACCCCGGATCGAACACCACGGCTACTTCCGCTTCCGTGCCAACGCCTTTGGCAACTTGGACCTCGACACCCGCGGCACCAGCCCCGTGCCCCCGCCCATCGACTCCAGCCACCGCGGTGTCGACTCCCAGCGGCACGTCGAGGCCAGCGATGCCGACACCCTGCTCGGTGCCAACATCCGTCTGCGCTACGCCCCGTCCATCTTCATCACGGAGGACCTCTCGGTCCATGTGGTCATGGACATCTTCGACAACCTCCTCTTGGGCTCGACCCCGGCGAGCGCTGTGGGCTCGGCGCCCTTCTTCTCCTTCGGCGGCGCTGAGAGCCCCAACCTCGACCGCGTCGCCCAGGAGTCGCTCGCCGTCCGTGCGGTCTACGGTCAAGCCGACACCCTCCTCGGCACGCTCCAAGCCGGCCGCATGCCCGACCACTGGGGGCTCGGCTTGGTGAGCAACGAAGGCGGCGCCTACAGCCGTACCCGCCAGCTCTTGGGCCAGCGCGCTTGGTCCTGCATCGATTGCGACGACGGGGATTACATCGATCGCGTCCAGTTCACCACGCGCGAGCCCTTCTGGAACCTCTTCGACATCTCCTTCGCGTGGGATTTCGTCGATGAAGGTGTGGGCGGTTACAGCACCCAACGCGACGCCATTGGGCAGGCTCTCGACCTCGGCCAGGCAGACGACGTCCTCCAGTTCGTCCTGGCCATTTTCGATCGCCCCAACACCAAGCAAGCCATCGATGAGCGCAAGCGCGCCGTCGAGGTCTTGCACGAGATGGCTTTCGACTGGGGCTTGCGCTTCGTTTATCGCAAACAGAAGTCGGGTCTCTTGGACGACGAAACCTCCGGAGACGGCAACGCCATTCAGGCCCAACTCTTTGCCCGCAATGCGGCGATGTACATTTTCGACTTCTGGGGGCAGCTCTTCGTGCCCTTCGACCACAAGCTGAACCTGCGCCTCGAGGCGGAGCTGGTGGCTATGGCGGGCTCGGTGGAGCGGGCCATGACCCCTGACGACGCCGAGCAGGATCTCGTGCACCTCGGTGGCGCCATCGAGTCGGAAGTGCAGATCGATGACCTCTACGTCGGACTCAACACGGGCTTTGCCTGGGCCAAGGACATGAAGTACAGCGGCCACCCGCTGGTGGACGCCTTCAACCCCGCAGGGACCACCTTCCGCCTCGATCGCAACTACCAACTCGATCTCATCATGTTCCGGGAGCTCATGGGTGGGGTCAGCAACGCCGTCTACTTCAACCCCTTCGTCGCCTTCCATTTCCCCGTCGAAGGCGTGCAGAGCTCCGACGTCCTCGGGGCGCGACTCGACATGATCTCTGCCGTCGCCATCGAGCCCAGTGTCACGCCGGGCGATGCCGTGTGGTATGGCTTCGAGGCCGATGTGCGTCTCTTCTACGAAGAGGCCGATCGCTTCCGTGCCGAAATCGCTGGCGGCCTCTTCTTCCCCGGCGGTGTGTGGACGCGCCAGCCCGATCGCATCTATCCCATCCTCCCCTCGGTGGACACCTTCCAAGACCACCTCTCGGTCAACAAGGCCTACAAAGGCAACACGGCCTGGACCATCCAAGCCAAAGTGTGGTGGCTCTTCTAGGGCATCACTGCCCCTCGCAGGCGTGCCATGCTCCGCACCCCGAGCACCCTCAGATCCTGCCAAGCCATCGCCACTGGGCTGGTGCTCAGCGCGATGCTGGCCTGCGCCATCCCTGGGCCGCCGCTGCTAAGCACGGCGCCAAGTCACGCCTGCGCCCCTTTTGTGCTCGATGAGGCCAACCCCGAGTTGCTCCTGCTGCGTCTGGAAGTGGACGCGGCGCACTGTGGCCCCGAACGCGCCCTGGAGCTGTGGCTGCAGGGCGAGGCCGCAACGGCAACCTTCTCCCCACTTCAGCGCGTCGTGTCCGGCGCCCGCTGTCGCGTCTCCTGGCAGCTCCCCACCCCCCAGCCCGGTCAACCCGTGGAGCTCGCCTTGGCCGACGCCCTGCCCTGTGCGCCGCTGCCGCTGCGCCTGAGCCTGCCAACACTCCCTCCAGCGCCAGCGCCGCCGCTGCTGAGGCAAGCGGGACCGCTCGCGGTCCTCACCGGCCCGGGAGGCACGGCGGATCAGGTCCGACTCTTGCGGCGCCGGCTGGGCGCGCCAGCGGCGACGGCCGTGGCCGCTTTCTGGTGGCCGACCTCCCAGGACTACGTCGACACGGGGGTCGAACCTGGGCAAGCCTATGCCTACCGCATCGCCAGCGCCGTCCCCCTCACGCAGGCCCAGCACGGTCTCCAGGGTTGGCTCCTGGGCCCGGCGAGTCCCGAGGTCTACATCGCCATGACGCCCTTGGGGAGCCTTCTTTTTCCCGACGAAGACCATGGACCTTGAAGCGCGCTATCGCGACCTCGCGCCCCTGCTCTCAAGCATCGCCTTGGAGCCCCTCGCCGCGGCCTCCTGGCCCGGCTCCGAGCGCTGCCTCTTCGCACGTCTGACCCCGGCGGTGCTGGCAGAGGAGCTCGAGATCTACCGTATCCTCCCGGCCTTACGGCAGCGGCACTTCGCCCAGATTGACCTCCAGACCCAGCATCGAGGACCGAGCACGTCTCTTCGCGTGGGGATCCACCCTCGCAGTGATGACGCGCTGCTCATCGAGCTCGTCCTGTGGCGCGAGTGGGTGCGCCTCACCCAGGGCCCCCTGGCTGGGCGCCGCTTCGCCGCACTGTCGGTGGAGCAGCTCCGCCTTCAGGATCCCCGCCAGACCTTCCATGCGCCCGCGCAAGCCCTCCCCGGCCAGCGTCACCCCGGCTTGGGGCTGGGGCATGCCATCCAGGCCATGCTCGTGGGTTGGGCGGCGAGATTGGGCGCCGAGGTGCTCATGGTCATCCCCGAGTACTTCCACACGGCGGTGATCTTTCGCCCCTATTACCACTACGCCGACTTGGAGATGCGCGCCATTTTCGCGGCGCTGCAGCGTCAACTCCTGCCCCAAGGGCTGGCGCCGGCTGCGGTGACACATCTCTCATGGTGCTTCGAGAGGGGCCAGGTGCTGCGAGATGGCGCGCCCTTTTTCTGGCCGACAGAGGCGCAGCTTCACTTCGTGGAGCGTGGGCGACACTCGTCCTTTGTGCAGCAATCCCTGCCCGAGGGCGCCATCGGGCGCTTCTCCCTGGCGCCAGCAGCGGCAACGGGCGGCTAGCCCACTGTCTTTAGGGCTTCCACGCAGGTCTGCATTTCAGCTATGCTGCCTCGCGAGGCGATGATTCTTGGCCCGTCTGACCATGAGGTGATGCATGCAGAGCGAGTGGTGGAAAACTCTGAGCCGGTGGGGTGTGGCGGCGGTTGCCTTGGCACTCGTTTTGGGGGCCTGTGACGACGGCGGCGGCAACAGTGGCCCCGAGACCGAGGTGGCTGACACGGCGGACAGCGAGGAAGTCGCCGAGACGCTCGACCTGGAGGACCTGGGAGAGGTGCCCGCCGACGTGCCGTCCGAGCTGGATGCCGTTGACACGGTGGAGGTGGCGGACCTCTTCGAGGTCTTCACCGATCCCGTGGTCTTCCACTTGGTGCGCATGGATTCGGAGCTGCGGGAGATCATCTACATGCGGGGCGGTGGGGCCATCGCCCTGCCGCAGGTCAAGCTGCGGGCCGAGACCATTGCCCGCGAGCCCATCCCGGGGCAGGAGGTGGCCTTCTTTTTTCCCTTCCCCGGTTCGCGGGCGACGCCGTCCACCTCCTGGACCGATGCCGCCGGCCTGACGGAGGAGCTCGCCCTCTACCTGACTGGAGACACCGACGGGGCCACGGCGCGCTTTCTCTTTACGCCATTCTTCATCGGGACCGAGCCTGCGCCCATGGGGCAGCGGGCGGTGGAGGCGACAGGGGTCTTCGTCGATGTGGTCCTCCCCGTCGATGACGAGGGTGTGGTGCTGCCCTTGGTCGGCGATGGGGTGAGCGACTATCCCCTCGCCGTCGAAGTGCGGCGGACGGATAATCAGCCCCTGACCATCGATCTGGCGCTAGAGTTGGAGATCGTGCAGAGCGGTGGCACGGCACCGGTGGCCTTCGTCGACCACGAGGCTTTGGTCAGGCGCGTCCCCGTACCGCGGGAGGGCACCGAGTCCAGCGCGCGGGTGGACTTTCCATTGCGCTCCACGGCCGCGGGGAGTGACACGGCGGTGCTTATCTTGCGCCTGCTCCAGCGCGACAGTAGCCGCGGCCAGCGCATGGAGATCTTGCCGGTGGTGGATCCAGAATAGTTGGCAGGGGAATAAAGGCGCCGAAGTGAACGCTAGCGCCGCGCGCCTGGTCTCGGGTAGGATGGCGGCGCTGGTGCGAGAGGCTTCTCGGCAACATGGACTACAGGGCGTGCACCATGGGGGTGACGCGGATTAACGGCTTTCGACGAGAAAATGCAGCATGTCTGGCCTGACTTTGCGCGGTATTATCAAGCAGTATGGTATGGCCGATCCCACCCTGAAGGGCATCGACCTCGACATCCGAGATGGCGAGTTTCTGGTCCTGGTGGGGCCTAGCGGTTGTGGGAAATCCACGCTCTTACGCACCATCGCCGGCTTGGAGTCGATCACGGCAGGTGAGCTCAAGATCGGCGAGCGGACGGTGAACAGGATGGCGCCGAAGGACCGCGACATCGCGATGGTCTTTCAGAGCTACGCCCTGTACCCCCACATGACCGTGCGCCGCAACATGTCCTTTGGCTTGGAAGTGAGGCGCATGCCGCGGGAGGAGATCGACAAGCTCGTCGATGATGCCGCGACCATGCTGGGGCTGACGGAGCACCTCGAGAAGCTGCCCAAGATGCTCTCGGGGGGGCAGCGCCAGCGGGTGGCCATGGGGCGCGCCATCGTGCGCCGGCCCAAGGTCTTCCTCTTCGACGAGCCCCTGAGCAACCTGGACGCGGCCCTGCGCACCCAAATGCGGGTCGAGATCAGGCGTCTCCACCGCAAACTGGCGACGACCATGGTCTACGTGACCCACGACCAGATCGAGGCCATGACCTTGGCCGACCGCATCGCCGTGCTCAACTACGGGGTGCTCCAGCAGGTGGGCTCGCCCCTGGAGCTCTTCCTCACCCCGACCAACAAGTTCGTCGCCGGTTTCATCGGCAGCCCCGCCATGAACTTCATGGAGGCGGTGTGTAAGATCAGCGACGGCAAGCGACACTTGGTGGTGGAGGGCGCGGGAACCGTCGCCATGGGCGACAGCTTCGCCGGTGACATCATCGCAGGGCAGAAGGTCCTGCTCGGGATCCGGCCCCAGGACGTACAAGCGGCGCCGACGGCCGAGGCGGGCGATTTGCTCGGTGTGGTGGATGTGGTCGAGACCCTCGGCTGGGAGAGCCATGTGCATATGCGCATCAACGGCAAACCCTTCCTGGCGGCCCTCGAGGCCCAGGTCGCGGCGCACTTCGCGCCGGACGACAAGATCGGGCTCCACGTGCCCACGAGCGCCCTCCACCTCTTCGATCTCGAGACGGAGTTGGCCATCGCCCACGGTACGGCCAATGTTTCGGTCGCCGCCTTGGGAGCTGCTTCCCACGACGACGCTGTGGCCTGAGACCATGCTGTCCACATTCAACTGCTTTTCCGAGAGTACTTCCATGCACGAGAGGCGACTAGCGCGGCGGCGCCAATGGCAAGGGGGGGCGCTCATCGTGGCGCTGGCATGCTGCCTCTTGCCAGCGCTCTTGCTGTCCTCCAGGGTGGCCGTGGCCAACGATGTGCTCCTGTGGCATGCCTACCGCGGCGATGAGCAGCTCGCCATCGAGGCCGTGGTCGATGCCTTCCGCCGCGCCCATCCAGAAATCTCCGTGCGCGTCTTGGCCGTCCCTGATGAGAGCTACACCAACAAGCTCGTGACAGCCATCCCGCGGGGCAACGGACCGGATGTCTTCATCGCCGCGCACGACCAGACGGGTTCGTGGGTCGACAACAGGATCATCGCGGCCCTCGATGACTTCGTCGCCACGGAAGATCTCGCGCGCTATCACCCCCTCACGGTCGAAGCCCTGCGCTATCAGGAGCGCCTCTATGGCTTGCCGTTGGCCTACAAGAGCCCGGTCCTCTTCTACAACAAAAAGCTCATCTCCGAGCCCCCTGCGGACACGGACGCCCTCTTCGCCCTCCTGGAAAAACTCACCGACAAGGAGCGGCAGAAGTACGGCCTGGTCTACGAAGAGACCAACCTCTTCTTCCACTCGGCCTGGTTACACGGCTTCGACGGCCACATTTTCCACCCCGAGACCGGACAGGTCGACCTGGCCAATGCCGGCAACGCCGCCTCTTTTCTCTTTGCCCGGCGCTTGATGCAATACCTCCCGCACCGCGTCGATGGGGCCCGTATCTCCAAGCTCTTCAACGATGGGGACGCGGCCATGGTCATCAACGGGCCCTGGTTCATGGCCCAGCTCGGCAAAGATCTGGATTACGGCGTGGCGCCCTTGCCTTTCATCAACGAGACCGGGCGCTGGGCGGCACCCTTCGTCACCGCTGAGGGCCTCTTCCTCTCGACGGAAGCGAAGAATCGCGCCAAGACCCTGACCCTCATGCACTTCATCGCCCGCGAGGGGGCGGTCATCCGCGCTGGGATGGGCAAACAGATGGTCGCCTACGTGCCGGCTTACGATGACCCAAGCCTGCAAGGGGATGCGGAAGCCCAAGCCCGACGGGCTGTCTTCTTGGCCCAGCTCGATCACGCCGTGCCCACGAGCAACCGACCCGAGATGAGCGCCCTGTGGCAGCCCATGTACCAGTCCCTGCAGAAGGCGCTCTATGGCGGCCCGAGCGGCTCGACCCCCTACTGGCTGCTCCTGCTCGTGGTGCTCTTGGGCGTCGGCGGGGTGCTCGTCGCCCGTGGCAGCGATCCCAGCCGCAGCGTGGGCTCCAAACGCCATGTCCAGATGGCCCTTGGGGTCATGGCCCTGCTGACCATCATCCCCATCGTGATGCAGATCGCTTCCCTCCAGGGCAGCGCCAGAGAGGTCGACCCGGAGTCGGCCTTGCTCGAAGCACAGAGCCGCTATCTCTTGGTGCAGGCGCCCGTCGCTGAGCCCGCCAACCCGGCACCGTTTCTGGCCGTGGTCGGCCTGGTCCTCATCGGCATCATGGGCGTCGCCGTCTGGGCGTGGAAGCGTCATAAGAAGAAACGCATCGAGTATACCGACAACCGCCTGGCCCTCCCCTACGTTGCGCCAGCGGTGATCGCCATGATCCTTCTGGTGATCACACCCTTTTTGGTCGGCGCCGGTCTGAGCTTCTTCAGCTACCAAAAGGGAGAGTTCATTTTCGTCGGCATGCAGAACTTCGCCCGCCTCTTCACCGGCGCGGGCACACCCATGACGGACTCCCTCTCCTTCTACTTCACCCTGGTGGTGACCATCCTCTGGACCGCCCTCAACGTCAGCCTCCACGTGGTCATTGGCGTCGCCCTCGCCTTATTGCTGCGCGACCCATGGCTGAAGCTGCGCGGCTTCTACCGCGTGCTCCTCATCATCCCCTGGGCCGTACCGAACTACATCACCGCCCTGATCTGGCGCGGGATGTTCGACACCTCCTTCGGAGCCATCAACGGCATTCTCAGCTCCGTTGGGGTGCCCCCGGTGCACTGGTTCGACGAGTTCCTCACCTCTTTCGCGGCCAACCTCACCACCAACACCTGGCTGGGCTTCCCCTTCATGATGGTCATCACCCTGGGCGCCCTGCAGTCCATCCCTCGCGATCTCGAAGACGCCGCTTCCGTCGATGGGGCCAATCGCTGGCAGCGTTTCCGCAACGTCACCCTGCCCCTGCTCAAGCCGGCTTTGATGCCCGCCATCGTCCTGGGATCGGTCTGGACCTTCAACATGTTCAACATCATCTACCTCGTGAGCCAGGGCAACCCAGACAGCTCGACGGAAATCCTCATCAGCGAAGCCTATAAGTGGGCCTTCGAGCGGCAGTTCCAGTACGGCTATGCCGCGGCCTACGCCATGATCGTCTTCTTCATCCTCGTGGCTTATGCCCGCATCACCCGTTTGATCTTGGAGAGCAAGTGATGAGTCAATCCAATGCGCGCAAAGCCAAGACTTGGGAGGAGAAACCTGCTCCACTCGACGGCAAGCAGGCCATCTTGCGGGTCATGGCCACCCACGCGATCCTAATCACGGTCTGCTTCATCATCATCTACCCCGTCCTCTGGGTCATCAAAATGGCTTTGACGCCCAACGAGCTCGCCGGACTCTCGCCCAGTCCCATCCCCGAGGAAGTCACCCTGGACAACTTCCGCGTGGTCATGGGGCAAACCAACGCCGCCGGTGAGTGGCTCTTTGGCGCGCAGCTCTTCAACTCCATCATCGTCGCCGCGGCGACCACCGTCCTCGGGATCTTGTTGGCCTGTACCGCCGCCTACGGCTTCTCCCGCTTGAACTTCGTCGGCCGTGAAGTCGGCCTGCAGGGTTTCTTGGTCACCCAGATGTTCCCCGGGGTCGTCATGGCCATTCCCCTCTACATCCTCTTGGGGCACCTCGGCCTGCTCGACTCGATGGTCGGCCTGGTCTTGGTCTACTCCGTGAGCGCCTTGCCCTTCTGCGTGTGGATGCTCAAGGGCTACTTCGACACCATCCCCAAAGAACTCGAAGAGGCCGCCGTGGTCGATGGGGCCTCCCGCCTGACCATCTTCGTCAAAATCGTCTTGCCCCTCGCGCGACCGGCCATCGCCGTGACCGCCCTCTTCTCTTTCATGACCGCCTGGAACGAGTTCATCCTGGCGGCCACCTTCATGAACGATGAGCTGGCCTACACCCTGCCCGTGGCCCTCAAGCAGTATGTTGGCGCCCAGACCGCTGACTACGGCTACTTCGCGGCTGGGGCCATCATCGTCTCCATTCCCATCATGGCGCTCTTCTTTGCCCTCCAAAAACACCTGGTCGGTGGCCTCACTGCTGGTGGCGTCAAGGGCTGATGAGGTCAAACCTATGAGCAAGAACATGGCCCAAATCGAAGCGGGCGACACGCTGGTCTACACCCGCTGTGTCTTCTTTCGCGGCGAGGACACGACCCTGTTGGAACGCCAAGTGAACTACTTCCTGAGCTATGCCCCCCTGGCGGAGCTCAAGAAAATGGAAACCACCAGCCTGGGGGAGGCCGTGTTGATCACCCTGTGGTTCGACCCCATGCCGAGCGCTGACAACATCGACGCAGTCTACGCCGCCGCCATCCAAATCGCCAAACCCTGAGGCCGGCCAACACGCCCGCGCAGCCCTGGAGGACTATTCCTCTTCGTCGCTGAAGCGCTGCAGCACCTCGAAGGAGTCCAAGAGGCGCGAGCCGTAATCACCCCACACATTGCTGATGGCCACCATCTCGCCCTGGGCCAACTTGGGGGTCAAGTACACCGCGAAGTAGTCCGCTGCAGTCCCGTGGTGCGTTCCCACCAGATCCAGCGCTTGCCCCGAGACGGGACAGAGCAGCTCGCACCGCGTCCCATTCGGCACATCGACGGCGCACGCCTTACGGGAATCACCAAAGACCGGGCTGAGGTGGACCAGCGCTTCTTGTCCGGCGAAGCGGACCTTGACCGTGACCGCCGGATAGCCGTCAAAGCACACCTCCGAAAGCCCCACCAGGCTGTCGCCGCGCGGGCCGTAAGCTTGTGTGACGATGATGGCCACGTCTCTCTTGCCAATGCTGCTCATGTCCTCATCCCTTGGCTCTCGCACGTTGCACTGCGTGCGCCAATTGTGCAGAACTTCAATCACCCGACGTGCTGCCTCATAGTCGACTTGCACGCTGGGGTCAAGCACGGAGCTTGAGCGTGCCTACGGGCCACGCCGACCATGGGGGGGCAGGGGATGAAGAAGAAGCGAACTCGAGGACCAAGCCAAAACACTCGCCAAAACGATGGTCTGGATCCACGGGACGAAGGGGGCGTGCCCGCCGAGGCGGAGGCAAAGGCCAGCCTGGCCAAAGACTGCACCGTGGACGCCATCAGAGTGCGTGGCCCTGGTGGCCAGCACCGCAACCGGCGCAACACCGGCATCCGCCTGGTACATCGGCCTTCGGGGGTGCAGGTCACCGCTACCCGCCAGCGCCGCCAGGTCCTCAACCGCGCCCAAGCCTATGCAGACCTCTGGGAGCGCTTGCGCCTGGAGGCGGAGGAGCCCAAACCCCGCAAAGCCACCAAGACGCCGGCGCGGGTCAAAGAAGAGCGCCTGCTCCACAAAAAACGACGCGCCAACGTCAAGGCCATGCGGCAGAAACCAAGCCGCGACGACTAGAGAGGCCCACGAACACCGCATGCCCAGATGCCATCAGCTCGCCCAGCGCAAGGTGCTCTACCTCCACGACCGCCGCCGCCCCGACACCCAGGCCTGTGGCGCTGTCCTCGCCGGGCTCCCTGGCCTGACCGTGCACGCCCCACTGTGGGAGGATGACCCCTTGGGTGCGACGCGCTTTGAATCGCTGGTGAGCCGCGCAGATCAGTGGCTCGAACCCTGCGCCCTGGGGCTTGGCCTGGGCTTTGGGGCGTGGCTCCTGCTCAACGCTGCCGCCCACCGCGCCGCGCGCGGCTCTTCCCACCCCCGCCTCCTCCTGGTGGACGTGCCCTGGCGCGCTGGACGGCTCCTGCCACGGCAGCAAGCCATCGCCGCGGCCTTGGGACTCGGAGAGGCGCCCTGCTCCTTGTCGACCAAGAGAGTCCATTTCTTAGTCTCCAGCCCGGGGGGCGGCGACACCTCGCCCATCTGGGCTGCCCTCAGCGAGAGAGCATTCCCGGTGGAGCGCTGCCCAGGAGAGCTGGGCTGGCGCGATGATCAAGCAGGGGCGGCCTTGTTGGCCTACTGCGCCCGCTTGATCGACGAGACCCGCGCCATGATGGCTTAGAAATGCGGGGGCGTCGGCGTCACGGCTGTTCGTTTTTGCCCGGCGAGGTCCACCCAGGCCGTGTGGAAGATCGAAAGCTCAACCGCTGCGTTTGATGGGCGGTAGGCAAGCTGCGCTAGGAGGAGAAAACATGAACACCCGTGTCATTTTCGCTGTCATTTTCGGTTTATTGGTCGCGTCCGTTGCATACTACCTTTGGTGGGGTCAGCGCGACAACAACAGCCAAAGCGCGGCCAACGCCCAGGTGCAGGCCACGGGCGTCGATGGGAGCCAAGCCGCGCCAGGCCTCGACACGGTCGCTGTGGCCTCACCAGGTGCCACTGTCGCCGTCGCGCCCTCGCGCTTCAGCCAAGATGGCGTGGTGAGTATCGACGCCCGCTTGGGGCAGAGCCAGATCCTCACCGATGGCGGGAGCACCCAAATCTTGCTGCGCGCCATCGCCGGTGCAGGCCAGAGCCAGAAAGTGCGCTTGCCGCTGCAAGTGGTTTTGGTGCTGGATCGCTCGGGATCCATGCAAGGAGCGCGGATGCAGAACGCTCAGCAAGCGGCGGTCTTCTTCCTCGACAACCTCGAGACGGGCGATAGCGTCGCTGTCGTCTCTTATGCCTCCAATGTGCGCGTCGATGTCCCCCTGCAGGCCATCACCCCGGCCACGCGCGAGCACATTCGCCAGATCATTTATGGCATCAGCGTGGGCGGCGGTACCTGCATCTCCTGTGGCCTCGAGACGGCTGAGAGCCTCTTGGCCGCCACCAAAGCCGAGGTCGCCAGCCGGGTCGTGCTCCTCTCAGACGGACAGGCCAACTCGGGCATCACCGACACCGACGCCCTGGCCACCATGGCCAGGAGGATGGAGCAGAGCGGGGTCACGACATCGACCATCGGCGTAGGACTGGACTACAACGAAGACCTGATGGCCCAGGTCGCCATCAGCGGCAATGGCAATCACTACTTCGTCGAGGACACGGCCATGCTGGCCACGGTCCTGCAAAGCGAGCTGGGAACGATGCAGGACGTCGTGGCGCGGCGGGTGGTGGCCACCTTCACCCTCGGCGATGGCGTCGCCTTCGTCCGCGGCTATGACCGCAACTTCGATGTCGTTGGCAATAAGGTGACCGTGTCTCTCGGTGACCTCCCCGCCCGAAGTGAGCGCACGGCCCTCTTCGAGGTCAGCTACACCGCCGGATCCGATGGGCAACGCGCCGTCAGTGACGTCCTCATCACTTACGACGAGGTCGGGCAACAGGCAGAGCGCCGCCACAACGGTCAACTCATGGCTTGGGCCACGGCTGACGCTACCAAGGCCGTCGCCTCGGTGGACCACGACGTCGCGGCGCGCTTCGAACAGGCGGTCTTGGCCGACTCCCTGGTCAAGGCCAACGAAGAGCTGCGCCAGGGCCGGGTGGAAGAGGCCGAACGCATCATGCAAGACCAGCTCGTCCGCGGTCGCTCGGCCAATAAGGTCTTCAAGAGCGACAAACTGGGGGCATCCCTGGAGGCCTTCGAAGAGGCGACGGTCAATGTGGGCAAGGCCAAGAGCGAGGGCGCGCCTGCTGCAGCCCGCCAAACCAAGGGTAACGCCGCGATCCAACGCTCCTTGGCTTACTAATCCTCGGGTGCCACTGTCGCTGGGGCCTTGCGCTGCGCCCCGCGCCGGTGGCGGCCAGGCGCCGCCCACAGCAAAGGCGCGACCCTGTCCAGCACCGGGCCAAAGTTCACTCCCCTGGAGCAGCGATTTCTCGTTGACCACGACGAAGGGGAGTGGTAAGTTCCGCGCTCCAACGGTATGGCTCTGCGATTGAACTTGCAGAGACGTCCGGGCCAGCGTAGCTCAGTTGGTAGAGCGGCGCATTCGTAATGCGCAGGTCATCGGTTCGAGTCCGATCGTTGGCTTTCTTGATCAAAATGGAGATGACCATGAGGCTGGTGCGCTGCCTGTGGCTTCTTGTTGGATGCGTGCTCTGGGCCGGATGCGCGACCGCGCCGCCTTGGGCTTCCTCCCGGACCATGCCCCTGGGCGACTTTGGTCCCCTCGTCGATTGCGCAGGCGTCGAGGCCGAGCTCTGCGCCGACGGCGACGGGGTCGCCCTCGAGCGCCGCTGCCTGGCCCTGGCGCAGGACCAGGATACGGAGGTCACCGGGTCGCGTTGCCTCGCCCACCTCGCCTTGGAGCGCGCCAAGACCCTGGTGATCCTCAAAGAGAAGACCGAGCCCATCCTCGACTTGGAGCTGGCCCTGCAAGACCAGGAAGCGACGCGGGAACAGCACAGCCTTCAACAACGCTTGGCGGCCATCGCCCACCTCGATGCCGCCGTCGCTGCGGCCCCTGATGTCTTGGGCCTGCGCTTGTGGCGCCTGGAGCTCTACGCGGCCGTTGATGCCTTCACCGAGCTGGGGCGAGAAATCCTCCCCGTGGCCGCCGCCACCTGCGCCCACCCCGAAAGACAAGGCGCCCAAGAGGGCTTGCAGCGTCTGCATGCCCTGGGATATGTCGCGGCCGAGCATGAAGACTACGCGACGGCGATCCTGATCTTTCAGGCCATGGCCGAGGCCTGCCCGTCCTTTGCGCCGGCCCAGGCCGATCTGGGAGCTTTGCTCATGGCCCAGGGGGAGTTCTTGGCGAGCCAACGTGTCCTCGAGGCGCTCCTGCAGGCCGGGCCTACCCAGGAGATCGTCACCATCAACCGCCTCCTGCTCGATCTGTGGCTCACGGACCTCGCCGCAGCCGAAGCGCGGGTTGCTATGTGGGCCCAACGCGTCGAGACGCTCACCGCTGAGCGCCCCCTCGTCTTGCTGCTCTTATGTCTGTCCCGCGGCTGCAGTCGCGAGCTGGCCGCCCTGGAGCCCGTGGTCGAAGAAGCCATGGCCCTCCCCCAGACGGCTTGGGCCTGGGCCGAGTGGTCCCTCTCCCTGCCGCCCATCTATGAAGGCTTGGCCCTGGCCGCCGCCCTGCACGCCATCCGCCTCGATCCACTGCGCCCCACACCGCGGGTCGCGTTGGCGCGCCCTTTTACTCGGCGCGGCTTCACGCACAAGGCCTGGGACGTGTACCGGCACTATCTGGAGCACCTGGAGCGTGAGCCAGAGTGTGCCCCATCACCAGAGACCACGACCAGCGCGCCTTGCCTGCCACAAGAAAGCCTCAGCCAGGTGGAGCGCGACCAGGCGCGCCTCTTTGCCAGCGATGCGGCCCTCATGGCAGGTGCCGTGGATGACGCTGCGCGCCTCCTGGACGCCGTCGAAACGCGTGGCTGTGTTTACGATTTTCTCCTCGGGCAGGTCTTGTGGCGTCGAGGCGCCAACGCGGAGGCAGGCGCTGCCTTCATGAGGGTGATCGCTGCCCCCGACGCGGGGAACCTAGCGCCAGCGGCCCAAGCCTTTCTCGACGCCATCAACGCGGAGTTGACCTTGCTCTAGACCAGCCCACGAAGCTCGCGCGCTCAAGCCAGCTCAAAGAGGGCCGCTGCGCCCATCCCGCCACCGATGCACATGCTGACCACGCCGCGTTGGACTTGGCGACGCCGCATCTCGTAGAGCAGGGTCCCTGCCATGCGCGCTCCCGAGACGCCCAGTGGGTGTCCCAAGGCGATGGCGCCCCCGTTGGGATTGACCTTGGCCGGATCGATCTCCAAGGCGCGCACCGAATAGAGAGCCTGCGCCGCAAAGGCCTCGTTGATCTCGAAGAGGTCGATGTCGTCGATGCCGAGTCCCTGCTTGGCGAGCAACTTGCGGATGGCTGGCACGGGCCCAGTCCCCATGATCTCGGGCGGGACCCCGGCGATCTGGATGCCGCGGTAATAACCAAGAGGTGTCACCCCGAGGGCTTGGGCGGCGCGCTCACTCATGACGACCAAGGCCGCGGCACCATCGGTCAACGGCGAGGCGTTGCCCGCCGTGACGGTGCCACCCGCAGCCTTGAAGGCAGGCCGGAGCTTGGCGAGTCCCTCCAGGGTGGTCTCGGCGCGGACGATGGTGTCGCTCTCGACTCGGAGGGACTTCAAGGCGCCGTCCTCGTGGAGGCTCACCGTAACGGGCAGGATCTCCTCGCGGAAGCGCCCCTCCTTCTGGGCGAGGGTCGCCCTCTCTTGACTGGTGAGGGCGAAACGATCTTGATCTTCCCGTGAGACGCCGAAACGCTCGGCCACGAGCTCTGCCGTCGCACCCATGGAGGTGTAGGCCTCGGGCATGCGCTCCATCAGCTCTGGGTTGGCCGAGAACTTGTTGCCACCCATGGGGACCATGGACATCGACTCCGTGCCCCCGGCAACGGCGATCTCCATCTCGCCGGCGAGGATGCCTTGCGCCGCGAGGGCGATGGCCTGAACCCCGGAGGAGCAAAAGCGGTTGATGGTCATGGCCGGCACGGTGTGGGGAAGGCCGGCGAGGAAGGAGGCGATGCGCGCCACGTTCATCCCCTGTTCGCCTTCGGGCATGGCACAGCCCAAAATCACGTCTTCCACGGCTTCCGGAGACAGGCCTGGCACCCGGGCGATCGCCTCTTGGATGACCCATGCGGCCATGGTGTCGGGGCGTGTCTCCCGAAGCTCACCTTTGTGCGCCCGGGTGAAGGGGGTCCGCACTGCACTCGCGATTACGACTCGTTGCGTCATCGTTTTGTCCTTTATGTCAATCGAAGGGCGGGCACCTACGCCGTGACGCTCGGGTGCCCTCAGAGGAGGTCGCCAAGGAGAGCCACTAGTTGCGCAGAGGCTTGCCGTTCTTCAGCATGTACTCGATGCGCTCCTTGGATTTGGCTTCGCCGCAGAGGCTGAGGAAGGCCTCGGTCTCGAGCTCGAGGAGGGTGCTTTCGCTCACGTGCTCCCGGGGCGAGCACTCGCCGCCGGTCAAAACATGGGCCAGTTTCTGGCCGATCAGGCGGTCATGTGCCGAAATCTGGCCGTTGAGCGCCATGTCGTAAAGGACCACGTCGATGGTGGCGTAGCCCCCACGCCCCGGGAGGAGGAAGCGCGTCTCCCGGGGAGGCACGAAGGCGTCAGCCATCCCGAGGACCCGAGCCTTGGCGTCGCTCAAGAGGAAGTCGCGGTTCATCGAGATGCCGTCGCTGGCGTTCAGGTAGCCAACCTCTTTGGCCTCTTCTGCCGAGGTGGCCACCTTGCCCATGCCGATGGTCATGAAGGCCTTGCGAATGAAGGGGAAGGGATCGAAGTCGGGGTCCTCGGCGAAAGCACCGTAAACATTGCGGAGAAAGGCCACGTTGCCACCACCGCCGGGGATGAGGCCCACGCCGACCTCGACCAAGCCGATGTAGGTCTCCAGGGCCGCCTGCACGGCGTTGCACCCCATGCTGACCTCGCAGCCGCCACCGAGCACCATGCCGCCTATCGCTGCCACCGTGGGGACTCGGCTGTAACGCATCCGCTGATTGGCCATCTGAAAGCCCGTGACCATCTCGCGGATCTTCTCCCAATGGCCAATGTTGGCGAACCACAGCAGGCCCATGATGTTGGCGCCGACGGAAAAATTCGTCGCGTCATTGCCAATGACCAAGCCGCGAAAATCGCGCTCTGCGATCTCGATGGCCTGCATCATCATCTTACCCGTGTCTTCGTCGATGGCGTTCATCTTGGAGTGGAACTCCAAGAGCAGGGCGCCGTCCCCCATGTCCCACAGCGACGCCGAGGGGTTGGTCGCGACGGGCGCCTGCTCGCGACGCAGGGCCGCCACGCTGCGCACTCGAACGTTCTGGACCACTGGCTGCGCTGCGGCGAGCTGAGGATGCCAGCAAGTCGCTTCGCCACTCTCATCGCGGTGATAAAAAGACGAACGCCCTGAGGCCAACATGGCTTCTACCCAAGGCGCCACGGCGATGTCGAGGGCCTGCATCCGCGCAACACCCGCTTGGACACCGTATGCGTCCCAGATCTCGAAGGGACCCAGGTCCCAACCAAAGCCCCAACGCATGGCCCGGTCGACGTTGACCAAGTCGTCGGCGATCTCGGGGATGCGCCGCGCGGCGTAGGCCAGCATGGCGAGGGTGCACTTCTCGGCGAAGACCGCCGCCTTGTCCTTACCGCGCATGATGGTGGCGATGCGCTCACCGGGGGACTCGATCTTGCGCGCCGCACCCAAGGACTCAAAACGCACCTTCTTCTGCGGCACGTAGGTCATGGTCGCCAGATCCAAGCTCAGGATCTCTTTGCCCGAAGCGTCGGTCTTCTTCTGGTAAAAACCGCGCTTCGTCTTCTCACCCAGCATCCCCGCCTCGACCATCTTCTGGATCCCCTCGGGCAGGGCGAAGACCTCCCGCTCCTCGTCGTGTACCAGGGTGCTGTGGCAGTTCACGGCGACGTGGACCAGCGTGTCCAGACCCACCAAATCGGCCGTGCGGAAAACGGCCGACTTGGGGCGCCCCATGGCGGGCCCAAAGATCTTGTCGATCTCCTCGACAGTGAGCCCCGCCGCCGGCATCTCCGCCAAAATCTTCATCATCCCGTAGACGCCGATGCGGTTCGCGATGAAGTTCGTCGTGTCCTTGCCGTAGACGATGCCCTTGCCCAACCGTGACTCCCCGAAGTGATGGATCGACGCGGCCACCTCGGGCAAGGTGTCGGCGCCGCACACCAACTCCAGCAGCTTCATGTAGCGGACGGGATTGAAGAAGTGGGTGACGAGAAAACGCTGGCGAAAAGAAGGGCTGCGCCCGGCCAACATCGCCTCGATGGACAGCCCTGAGGTGTTGGAGCTGACGATGGCGTGGGCCTGCAGATGCGGCTCGATCCGCGCAAACAAAGCCTGCTTGATGGCCACGTCTTCCTTGACCGCTTCGATGACCCAGTCACAGCGCCCGAGCAGCGCCAGGTCATCCTCCAAATTCCCGATGGTGATGAGGCGGGCCGCCCGCGCCGAAGCCAGCGCCGCTGGCTTCGAACGCATCAGCTTGGCCACGCCTGCCGCCGCGAGGCTGTCACGGAAAGCACGGCTCGAAGGGTCCACACCGGCTGGTGCCGGCGCCGGGACCACATCCAGCAGGTAGCAAGGGATGCCCGCGTTGGCCAAATGTGCGGCGATGCCACTGCCCATGACCCCTGCACCAAGAACGGCAACTCTGCCGATGACAACCTTCATACTCACAGCCTCCATTGTCCCGTGTCGCGGATCTGCCCCCTCTCGCCAGAGAGACGAGCCAAAGACAGTCATTTCAGTACTCAAGCATGGTGCTGACGCTAACGCGCTGTGTCAAGGGGAGGGGAGCCTCAGACACACGTGCCAGAGCACAGGGCGTCGCGACGCCGGGCCACAGCCCGGGCCTCAGCGGAAGCGCTCCGCCTCGTCCATTGCCAGCTCGTCGAAGAGGCGGGCGTAGGAATAATAACGCTCCGCCGGGATCTCCCCGTCCTCGACGGCCTGGTGCACTGCGCACTCCGGCTCATGCGTGTGGGTGCACGGTTGGAAGCGACAGCTCTGGGCGTGCTTGACGATCTCCGGAAAGGCACCGACGATCTCATCGCTCGCGATGTTGGTGAGGCCGAACTCTCTGATCCCTGGCGTGTCGATGACGAAACCGCCCCCAGGGAGGCGCAGCAGCGAGGAGTGGGTGGTCGTGTGCCGGCCGCGCCCACTCTGGACGCTGAGATCGCCCACGGCCAAGCACGCGTTGGGGAGAAGGCAGTTCAAAATCGACGACTTGCCAACCCCACTGTGGCCCAAAAACGCGCTGCGGTGGCCGCTCAAGAGCTGCAACAGTGCCTCTAGACCCTCGCCCGTCCGGGCTGAAACCCGACATAGGTCATAGCCAAGAGCGGCGTAGGTGGCGGCAATCTCTAGGTCGTCCTCATCGGCCAACTCCCACTTGTTCACGCAAATGAGGGCCGAAATCCGCTGTTGGTGCGCCGCCACGAGGTAGCGATCGATGAGCCCCGGCTTCAGCGGCGGCTGTTGCGCCGACGCCACCACCACCAAGCGATCCAAGTTGGCCACCAGAGGCTTGCGGCCGCGGCCCGACGGCGCCTGCCGCTCGATCAACGAAGTGCGGGCCTCGATGCCGACGATCACCCCTTGGTCTTCACCCTCCACGGCCACCTGCACCCAGTCGCCCACCACGGGGCGACCCTGAGTAAAGCGCTTGCCCGCCAAGGAACAAGCCAACAAACGCGCTTGCTCTTCCGCCGCGTCCACATCGGTCACGTAAAACACTGGCCCCAGGAGGGTCACCACCACACAGCGACGTAGCTCTTTTTGCACAGAAGATCGATCCTACTCGGTACGCCTCTTGCGGCGACGCTGCGGAGGGCTAGTCTGACGCAAGGCCTGCTTGTTGATGATGACCGAGTGGGGATCCTCTTCGAGAAAATCGGCAATGGGGCGAGCGCCGCGATTGCGCAACATGGTCAGCGCCGATTGCTCAATCTGGCGCACCCGCTCGCGGCTGATACCACCCATGAGCTGACCGATCTCTTCCAAAGTCCGTGGCCCCGTGTCAGCCAGATCCAACGCACACGATTGCTCCAGGTCGTCCACCTCTTGGTCGGGAAAATTCACCCGAACGCGACCGCGACGGGTGACGTCGAGGTACAGATGATAGCGACATGAGACAAAGGGGCAAGGGCGGATGGACGGACACTCCGCTCGCGTGCGCGGGCGCTGCAGCTCGATGACGTGATCGTCATTGACCGCTTGCGCTGGCGTCCGCGCCAACTCACGCGCCGCCTCCTGCACCAAGGCCTCGGCCCGAGCACACAGACCGTCGTCAAAGGATTTGAAACGCTCAGCCTGCTCTTCGGGACGCAAGGCCGTCCAGCGCTCCGCCTCTGGAGGAGTAAAAAAGCACGCCGCAAACGCCTCCAACACGGCACCCTCACCGAGAACCTCGGCGTAACGCTGCAAACAGCGACGGCGGAAGGCGATCAGCAAGCGGAAGTGGGCCTCGGGGATGCCCGCTTGGCACAGCACCTCTTCCTCGATGGGGCTCTCACAACATTGAATTTCTTTGTACATTGCTTTTAACCCGAGCAAGCCCATGACGGAGTCGCCTCCGCCGGCGTGGGCATCGCCGTGTCTGCCGCCACCCAAACGTGGTCGGTACCAAGGGTCACGCCTCCCTATGGCGCTATAAGTTCGGCATCGGACGGGATGAAAGTTGTCGGGTAGCCCCCGGTTGCCACCGGCTCACGCAAGCGAACACCACCCAACGCCACCGCTGTCTCTTCGCCAACACCCCAAGAAGCTGCTGCCAACAGCATGGGCCGCTGCCGAAGCACCTCCATGCCTACAACAAACACGGCATCAACAAATTCACTGAAAACGGATAAATTCAGTGACGGTGAAATTCTGCCGCGATTCTCTCAGCCTAGAAGCGCTCGCGCCGCCTGCCGCCAGGCACCAGGTCTCACTGCGGTGCGGTCTACAGGGCAGCTCGACGCACAGTGCTTCAGCGCTGCCTTGCATCCCCCACGTCCAAAGGTGAGACCCCTTTCGTCTGGCGCAACGAAAAAATGGCCTCTCAGACGTCGATGTCCAAAGGCGCCGTATGCACCTGAAGGTGTTCATCGACCACGATGACACTGCGCGGTGGTGCCGTGATCCACTTGCGCTCGGGATCGTTGGGGTCGAAGCTCAAGAAAATCCCACGAAAATGCGGGTAGTTCTGCACCTTGGGCGGCGAGTCGGCGAAGAGCTGCGCCTCGAAGCGCTCCATGGCACCGATGCGCAGGGTCGCCAGCGTGGAGGTGCTGGCCGCGACGGCCACCATCATCCGTCCGCTGAGAAAGACCATATCCAAGCTGGGGGTGCGGACCTCTCCGCTCGCTTTGTTGATGCGCACGATGGTCTGCACCGCATCGCGCGCTGCCGCCAGCAGCGCATCCACGGCGACGATGTCCCGGTCGATGCGCGCATGGGTCCTGAGAAAATCGAAAAAAAAGTGCAGCGCCACCTCCGAGTCCGTGTCGCCTCGGACATTGTGCTGGAGAAATCCCGGCAAGGCTTGGCGCAACATCTCCGTGCCCTGCGGCGAAAACGACGCCTCGCCGATGTGGGCGCACAGCCAGTTGCGGAAGCGAAAGGGCTGGGTGTTCTCGGGGCTGGCCACGCCCTGAATCGCTCGCCGCAGATGGGCCATCACCGAATGCGAACGCACGTCGCGCACCAGCTCCGCCAGGTCCGTGCGACCTTCGATGCTCGTGGGCTTCTTCTGCACCAGCGCCCGGTCTTCGACATAATAGCCGATCCCCCAGCCGTCATATGGCGCGTCCTTGTGACCCGCGAGGGTGCTCCCACAGGCTTCCAAGGCGAGGTCGAAGAGCGAAAAATCATTGCTCAAAAAAGCCATTTGTCGACTCATGACACCCTGTTCCTGCGTTGTGACGGTAGCGCTACACACCCGGCGCGACGCCCATCACGGGCGCACGGCGCGAGCATCGAAGAGACCACGAGGTCCACAATGGGTGGCGTGGGCGTGCTGCCAAAAAACAGCCATCGCCGACGTGGTGAGCGGCATCCTCGCTGACGACCGGGAGGCAACCCACCTCACTCCATAGTCTATGCGTTCTGCGCCGCGAGCCGCAACCCTTTTCCAAGTCACTGGCGCCACCCGCCAAGGCTCCCTGCCCTTTGCCCTGCGCCAACCCGCGGCATCCAAGCCCTAAAACGCTCTTTTTTGGATCCACCCCCCGAAGGCGTGCGCGCCGCTGCCCCAGAGCCCACGGTCGACTACGATGCTTTGTGGCCCTGCTGCGCGAGGCGTGCTAGAAAGGAGCCATCGCAGCGGCGTGCGCAGCAACGTGCGGCGCGAGGGGAGAGGACCTACTCGAAGTTGAGCTTTTTGAGCCGTAATGGGGGCTCTTTTCATGGAAGGACCGACTGGGGCGTCGCCTGGCCCGAAAAAGAAGAAAGAAGACTTCCTCGCCACCGGGACGGTCATCGCGGGCCGTTACACCATCGAGCGTCATTTGGCTTCCGGTGGCATGGGCCGAGTCTATATCGCCAAGCAAGCCCCTCTCGGGCGCTCGGTGGCCCTCAAGGTGATGCACAAGCACCTCCTGCGAGACAAAGAGGCTGTGGGGCGCTTTCTGCGGGAGGCCGTCGCCGTCTCCCAGCTCAAGCATCCCAACACCATCACCATCTTTGATTACGGAGAAGGCGGCGACGGGAATTTTTTCATCGCCATGGAGCTCCTCGAAGGCGAGCCCCTCTCCAAGTATCTCGAGCGCCAGACGGCCCTCCCCCCGCAAGAGGCGGTGACCACCATCGCCCAGGTGGGGCGCAGCTTGGCCGAGGCGCATCGCAAGGGCATCGTCCATCGTGATCTCAAGCCCGAGAACGTCTTCCTCAGCAGCGCCGAGAAAGGCCTGGTCAAGGTGCTCGATTTCGGGATCGCCAAGTTGATCGAAAAACCGGGCGAGGATGTCGGCCAAAAACTCACCCGCGTGGGCTTCGTGTGCGGCACCCCGGAGTACATGAGTCCCGAACAGGCGCGCGGAGATGAGCTCACCGGCCAGAGCGATCTCTACGCCTTGGCCGTGGTCCTCTATCAGCTCCTGGCTGGCAAAGTGCCCTTCTCCGAGAGCAGCGCCATCGCGACGGTGCTCAAACACCAGAGTGAGGCGCCGCCGCCGCTGCCATCCCACATCCCGGTCACCTTGGCCAACTTCGTCACCCAGCGCGGCTTGGCCAAGGACCCGGCGGATCGCCCCAAAGACGCTGACGCCTTCGTTCAGGAGATGGAGCTGGCGGCCATCCAGGCGGGCGTCATGGTGGAGGCCTCGGGCACCCTGCCGGCCATGACCGTGCGCAACGCCCTCGGCGGCGCGGCGGCGGCGGGCAAAGCGCCCATACTGGCACCATCACAGCAGCCGACCCTCATCGCCCAGAGCAGCGCGGCGGCGCCAGCGTCGCGCAAGCCTTGGTTGCTGCTGCTGGTCGTGCTCGTGCTCATCGCGGCGACGGCGAGCGCTTTGTTCGTGGTGCTCCAGGGGCGACAGGACGGCGAGCGCCCCGCGGACGTGGTGCCAGAAGGGACGGGCCAACGAGTGCCGCCCAAGGATGTGCCCGTGGAGGTGCCTCCGGAGGTGGTGACCGCCAGCAAGTATCACCGCTTCGCCATTGTATCCGAGCCGCCGGGTGCCTTCGTTTACGACGGCGATGTTCTGATTGGCGAGACCCCCCTAGAGCCGATCCGCATGGCCCCTGATGAGCTGCGGCGGCTGACCGTGAGCCTCCCTGGCTATGTGCCGCAGGAGCTGGTCATCGCCCTCCCTAGCGAGGCGACGGAGCCAGCGGATCATGCGTTCAGAGTGGAGCTGGTGCCCCTGAAGAAGCTCGCCGTCAGCACCCGACCGCCAGGTGCGCAGCTCTTCTTGGGGGGGAAGTACCTCGGCCAGACCCCTGTCGATGCGGTAGAGGTTCCCCCCACGGGCTTCGTCACTTTGCGTTTCGAGCTGGAGGGCTATGAGAGCGCGAGCGTCGAGGTCGACACGGCACAGAACGCCCAAGTCGAGGTGGCCCTCGTCGCCATCCCCCCAGCGACCTCGCCCCAAGGGGGCAAGACGACGGAGCGCGGAGGTGGAAAGAAACGCGGTGGCGGCACGACCACCAAGGACAAGACGGTCCCGGAGAAGGATAAAGAGCCCGAGACCTCGCCTTACAAGATCTGGTAGGGGAGAGTGGGGCTCAGGGTCGGGTGGCGCGCCTAGCGGACGCCCAACTCCAGGCGTTCCTTGACGACCCGGTTGGGCTCCACGGCGAGGCGCTGTTGGAGCAGCTCCCTGCCGGGTTGGCCGGCAAAGGAACGGAGGGCGTCGATGACGGTCATGCGCACCTGGACATCCGCGTGCTCGAGGAAGCCTCTGACCGCAGGGATGGAGCGCTCGCCGGCCACTTTGCCGTAGGCCGTGATGGCGTGGTGGAGGTGGCGCGTCTCCAATTGGCCGTGGTTCTCCAGGAGATAGACGAGGAAGCTCTCGGTCTCGGGGGTGTTGAAGTAGCCCAGGGCATCGAGGGCTCGCATGCGCACCGAAGGCAGGGCGTTGGGGTCGTTGAAAATCTCCATCAGCAAGGCTGGGGCATCGGCGGAGATGGCGACGAGCTCCTCCCGGGTGGGGAAGGAGCAGTGGGCGCTGAGCAAGACCCGGATTTTATCGGCGTCCATCATTTCAACACCACTGTCCGCGTGGTCTGGGGTGGTGGCACCGTGTTGGTGGGGGTGATCTTGAGCCACCGACACGCCAAGTGTGGCCCAGATGAAAAGGAGCGCGACGGGTATCCAAAACAATCGTGAGCCAAGGGGGCGCATGGTTCTACTCCTCATGTGGGTGCGGGTATCGCGTCGGCGACGGGGAGTGGACGCGAAGCGGGGCGGCCACATTCACTTGCGACCGCCCTCTCTATGCATCTTATGCAAATCCATCGCCAAAAGGCGAGGGCGAGTGGGTGTGGTGTCGCGGCGGCGGGGCGCTGGGGACGGCGCCTGTGGCGTGTGGGGCAATATGCCACGCGCATCTTGACGCAGCCCCCTGTGTTGGCTATCTCATTGCACGGCAGTTGATGTGTTGGTTGCGCCACGGTCGGGCGTGAAGGTGTAGTTGGAGCGCCGGCGCAAATAGGACCGTATGGGATCTTCTTTCGCCACACTTCGTCCACCCCAGGGTGGACGACCATGGGCCGTTTTCATGGCGGCGAGCGCCTTTGCCGCGGCGCTGCTCTTGGGGACGCCGTCTGCTCAGGCGGAGACCGCCAATTGTAGCACGCCTCTGCCGCTGGCTATCGAGTTGGCGCAGGCGTTGGGGGCCTGCTCGCAGTCCCTGGAGACGCTGCAGCAGCGGCGGCCGCCGCTGGACGTGGATAACGAACTCTTGCCCTATGGGATGTGTTGTGATGGCCCGTGGTCGTGTTCGCCCCGGTTGATGACCGCCTTGGTGCGGCACAAAGAGCATCACAAGGAGCACCAGAGCCATGGCCATATGTGTGTGCCCGGGGAGCCCGACTGCGAAATGCAGCCTGGTGAGCCGTATAGCCAGGAGCGAGGCTCAATGTTGCGGGTGCAAATGTCGCCGTTGCAACCGGACGCCGTCGTGGCCCTTCCCATCCCGATGCAGCGTCTGGCGCGGGTGGGATGGCGGGTGAGTTATTCGCTCTGCGACCAGGAGGTGCTCTGGCGCCTGGAGCGGCCGCCGCGAACTTGACGCTAAAGATTGCGTCCTGCGGCGCAAGTGCTCTCACTTTGTTCGCGCGTCTCTGCGTGAGTGAGTCGCCGTGGGAGGTTGTTTGTGCGCGCCTTGTCGGGTATCGACAGGGCATGTCGCGACTTGGGTGTTTTCTTTTTTTTAGGAGAGAAGAGATGTCGACGAATGGACCCGAAGAGAAGCGCCTCAGCCCGGTGGTGGCTGTGGTTGGCTTCGTCATTGTGGCGCTGATCGCTTTTTTGGCTGGCTACTTCATCGCCAAGCCGCCGAGCCTGAAGGATGTCAAGGACAGCTCGGCTGAGCTGGCCAAGGCTACGATAGATTCAGAAGCACTGCCCGTGCGTGGCTCACCGGCCAAGGGCGAACACACGGCGCCGGTGACCATGGTGGTTTTCGGTGATTTTCAGTGCAACGCCTCGCGTGGCACGGCTGACGCCGTCGTCAATCAAGCCGTGCGCGAGTACGGCGCCAATACGGTGCGGGTGGTTTGGAAACACTTGCCTCTGTCGATTCACCCCGACGCGCGGATGGCGGCGCAGGCGGCGTGGGCGGCAGGCCAGCAGGGCAAGTTCTGGGAATACCACGACGTCATTTTTGCCAATTTCCCGACGGACCGCAGCGATGCCAAAGCGATGCAAGAGAAATTTGGTACCTTCTTGAAGCCCGACAAGCTGCTCGAGTACGCCGTCAAAATCAATCTGGACAAGGCCAAGTTTCAGGCTGACATGACCTCGCCTGAGGCCGTGGCTGCCGTCGGCCGCGACTTGGCTTTGGCTGAGCGCTTGGGGCTGAGCAGCACGCCGAGCATCTACATCAACGGCCGTCGCGTCTCCTTCAAGCAAGGCGTGACCTATGAAGCGGTGAAGACCGTGCTCGATCAGGAGCTCAAACGGGCCAACGAGCTGATGAAGACCCCCAACGCCTACTACGCTTTCGCCGTGTGGGCCAATAGGGACGCTGCTGACGGCATCAAGGTCGAGACGCTGGCGCGCCTTGAAGATAGGCCGGGCGCGGTCGAGGCCGGAGGGGCTGTCGGTACGGCACAAGGTGCTGCACCCCAGGCGCCACAAAGAGCCGCTGAGCCAGCGCAGGTGGTACCTCCGCGGCCACAACGCGTGGGCAACCCGCTGGGACCGGACGTAACGACCCTGCCTCGCAAGGGCGCGGCTAGCCCCAAGGTGACCATCATCGAGTTCAGCGAGTTCGAGTGCCCCTTCTGCTCCAAGGTCAAGCCGACCATCGCCCAGATCATGGAGGCCTATCCCAACGACGTGCAGATCGCCTTTGCCCAATTCCCCCTGGATTTCCACAAGAACGCCCACCTCGCCGGCCAGGCCTCCTTGGCAGCCCATGAGCAAGGTAAGTTCTGGGAGTACCATGACATCCTCTTTGCCAACCAGCGCCAGCTCAGCCGGCAAGACCTCGAGCGCTATGCCGAGCAAGTCGGCCTCAATATGGCGCGCTTCCGGCAGGACCTCGACAGCGGTCGCTTTGCCGAGGTCGTGGATCAGCAAATGGCCGATGGGCAGGTCTTTGGCATCAGCGGCACGCCCTCCTTCTTGATCAACGGACGCAAGTTCGTCGGCGCTCAGCCCTTTGACAACTTCAAGACGGCCATCGACGAGGAGATCGCTCGGGCGGACAAGGTGGCCAATGAGCGCGGCTTGAGCGGCGTGGCCCTCTATCGGGAGTTGGTGCGCACGGCACCCAAGGAAGCGCCCCCGCAGCGCCCTGACCAGCCCGTCGATGAAGGGCGGATGATGGTGGACTTGGGCGACAGCCCCACCAAGGGCGATCCCAATGCCCCCGTGACCATCGTCGAGTTCACCGATTTCGAGTGCCCCTTCTGCTCCAAGGCGACGGACACCCTCAATGAGCTCGTGGAGAAGAACCCTGGCAAGGTGAGAGTGGTCTTCAAGCATTTCCCCTTGGATTTCCACAAGAACGCCCCCTTGGCCCACCGCGCCTCCATCGCCGCGGGGCAACAAGGGAAGTTCTGGGAATACCACGACGTGCTCTTCGCCAACCACCGCGCCTTGCAGCGTGAGAACCTGTTGGCCTACGCCGCCCAGATCGGCTTGGACATGAACCGCTTCACGGCCGATCTGGACAACCCGGCCCTCGACAACGCCATCAACGCCGACAAAGCGGCTGGCGCGAAGGTCGCCGTGCGCGGGACGCCGCACTTTTTCATCAATGGCGTGCGCTTCTCGGGTGCCCAGCCCATTACGGCCTTCCAGGCGGCTTTGGACCGTGAGCTGAAAGTGGCTGATGAGTTCCTGAAGAAGGGTGTGCCTGCTGCGAAGATCTACGAGACGGTGATCCGGGAGGCCAAGACCGCGCCCGAGGCGCCCAAGCCTGTGGTGCCTGAAGGACCCATCGTGGTGGACATCGCTGGGGCACCCTTCAAAGGGCCGGCCAAGGCGCCCATCACCATCATTGAATTCAGTGAGTTCGAATGCCCCTTCTGCTCCAAGGTCAACCCCACCATCGACCAACTCATGCAAGCCTACCCGAACCAGATCAAGGTGGTGTTCAAGCACCTGCCACTGGACTTCCATGCCAACGCGCACCTGGCAGCGCAGGCCTCTTTGGCCGCGCATGATCAAGGGAAATTCTGGGAATACCACGACCTGCTCTTTGCCAACCAGCGCCAACTCGGGCGGGCCGACTTGGAGCGCTATGCCGAGCAACTTGGCCTGAACATGGCCAAGTTCCGCGAGGCCTTGGACACGGGGAGATTCAAAGAGCGCGTCGACGCCGACCTCAAGGACGCGCGCTCGGCTGGCCTCTCGGGGACGCCCTCCTTCCTCATCAATGGCAAGAAGTTCGTGGGCGCACAGCCTTACGATAACTTCAAGAAAGAAGTCGATGAGGCGCTGGCGAACTTGAAATAGCCTCTCCCCATGCCTGGCGCATGGTGACTCTTGTCACCATGCGCCAGGCGGGTGACTGTGACGGGAACGGCCGCCCACGCCACAGCCGTGGTGCCGTGGGCCGCTGGCGCCGTGGGGCGGCTGAAGGCACGAGAATTGCTCTCGGCGCGACGGCGGCTCTCTCGTGGTGACGACGCGACGCGCACGGATGCTTCACGATGGTTTAGAGGAGGATGAACGGTGCCCCCACCTCAAGCACGACTTACCGACTTGTCTCAGATTCCCGCTGACGCGCATGGCTGTCCTGCTTGTCCGCACCCTTGCATTGGCCCCGCAATCGGTGGCTCGCCGACGGTCTTTGTCAACAGCCTGCCAGCGCTGCGGGTGGCGCCTGATCCCGGCGTGCACGCGGCCTGCTGCGATGGCAACTTCTGGCAAACCAAAGATGGCAGCTCGACGGTCTTCATCAACGGCAAAAAAGCCGTGCGACAGGGCGACGCTACCAAGCACTGTGGCGGAACGGGCAAGATCGTCACGGCGAGCCCCAACGTCTTCACCGGCGGCTGATGCGCCCCAAGACTGCCCCCGGGGGCTAGGCTGCCAAGGGCCCTAACTGCGGGGGATGTAGGGCGCGAGCACCGTCTCCAAGGTGGGACGGATGGACTCGACCCGCTCGCGAATCAGCTCCATGGGCACGTCTTCTGAGAAGACCGCCCCCAGAACGAAGCGCTCTTCTACGCCGGTCAAGTAGACGTTCTCACCTTCCTCACCTTCCACGGGCTCGGCAAAACGTGCCTGCGGGTGGAAGCAGTGGGCCTGACCGACGTGCGCGATCAAGCGTCCGTTGTGGTTGAGAAGGAACGCAACCCGAGCGAAACCATCTTCAATGATGGACTGTAGCACTTGTTGAATTCGGCGCAGGGTGTCCTGATCCATGGCCGCTCCTCGCGTGGCGACGCGATATCGTGAAGGGGCATTATCGCCTAAGTCTCACCGTCTTGAGCAATAGCACCCTCGCGCAGACCTGACAAGGTCGCGACAGCTCCCATCTAAGCCGACCTTGACGGCGGCCAGCGACCTCTCTATTTACGAGGGGCGCGCGTCGCGACGCAGAAAGGTTGTGCTGCTTTGCCTCTGGCTGAGCTCGGGCGGGATGCTGCATGTTCAAGTCGATCCTCGAAAAGGTGCCGGCATACATTGATGATCTGCGAGGCTGCGTGCTCCTCGACGCGGACTGCGTGACCATCGCCGAGACTTTTCAAGAAGGAGAAGAGGATCGGGTGCAGATTCCCGCGGTCGAATTGGCCAGCGTCATCGTCTCCCTGCGCAAACGCAATGCCCTCGAAGACGCTGGGAGCATCGAGGAGTTCGCCGTGCGCACGGATCGCCTGGCCGTTGTGGCGCGTTCCCTCAAGAATGAACATACACTGGTTCTCGTCCTCGGGCCGAGTGCGGACGTCGGCCGCGCGCAGACGTTGCTGCGACTGCTTGAAGCCTGGATCGAGAAACTTCTTTGACTGCGCCGCGATGAGCGTTGCGCCTGGCCAGCGAGTGAGAGCCCCGCATGTACTCCACCCAAGAATTCCGCAAAAACTTGAAGATCGAAATCAACGGTGAGCCTTTCATCATCGTTGAGTGCCAGCATGTCAAACCTGGCAAAGGCGTCGCCTTCGTCAAAACCCGCTACAAGAGCTTGATCACCGGCAATATCCACAGCCAGAACTTCCGCTCAGGTGACACCGTCGGTAAACCCGATCTCGAGGAGAGGACCATGCAGTACCTCTATCGGGAAGACCACCACCTGGTGTTCATGGATACCACATCCTACGAGCAGATTCGCGTCGATGAGGCCAAAGTCGAAGAGGCGGTCCCCTACCTCAAGGACAACCTGGAGGTCTCGGTACTCTTCTACAAAGGCGACGCCATTAGCCTCGAGCTACCCAACTTCGTCGTGCTGCGGGTGACCCAGAGCGATCCTGGGGTCAAAGGTGACACTGCCAGTGGTGGTTCCAAGCCTGCAACCCTCGAGACCGGAGCCGTCGTACAGGTCCCACTCTACCTTGAAGAAGGTGAGCTCATTCGCGTCGACACCCGCAGCGGCGAGTACGTCGAGCGCGTCAAAGAGAAGTAGGCGCAGCGGCCGCCGTGAGGCGCGAATAGAGCTGCTCTTCAGGACTCGCCTGTGGCGAGTCCTCGCAGCGCCCTAGGGGTGCACCACTGTGTGCACCTGGCCGGCGACGACCTTGACCTGCTTGTAGACATCGAGGCCCTGCTCTTTGTTGACCAGGCGAACCGTATAGTCGCCAGGACTGAGCTCGACCTTCTTCGGGGTCTGGCCGTGGTCTTTGCCGTTGATGAACACCGAGGCCGGCGGTTTGCTGTTGATGCGCAAAATACCCGGTGCTTTGGTCTCTGCTGGGGTGGTGTCCTTGGGCGTGGTGTCCTTGGGCGTGGTGTCCTTGGGCGTGGTGTCCT
>CAYVQF010000045.1:0-47441 GCA_964454015.1 uncultured Myxococcales bacterium | reverse complement strand
GGCTACCTCATGCAGCTCGTTACAGCAGGGTAACTTTTAGAACTCGATTGCCCTGGGGCAGTCGGCCGAGGTGATGGCGCGCAGGCTTTGGCGGGATGTCGTTGCCAGATTGGGAAATCGTTGGGGATTGCCTTTGGTTGCGCGTTGGCTTGGAAGCCTTTCCTTCCCATCGGAAAGGCATTAGATTGTGGGGCTCGGGCCGCCCAATGGCTTGGGTGTCGTGGCGAAGATGGACAGTGTGGTGGTAATGGTGGATGACAAGCGGCGAGCCTTGACGGCGTTATTGCAGGCGCTGGGGAGCCAAAGAGGTGGGCGTTTGCGCTCGTGTATGCAGGCGCTGACGGAGTTGTTGGGGATCGATTTCGCGGCGGTGCTTTTTGCCAGCGCGCAAGGGCGGGTGGAGAGTTGTCGCTGTTACGGTGGGGATGGGCGTTTTTGCGTTGGGCAGCGCTTGGATCTGGGCGATGTGGGGGACGCGGTGGTGGTGGCCGATGGGAGCGGTGAGAGCTTTCTCCGGCCGCTTCTGGCGGAGAATCCGCAGACGCGTTCGGTGTTGAGCGTCCCGGTGCCGCAGCGTGGCCGGCGCCGCGGTCGTTTGGTGTTGATGGATCATCAGGCGGACGCCTTCGATGAAGAGAGCGTGGCGCTGGTGGTGTCCTTTGCCGGTTTGCTGGGTGCGTTGAGTGAGCAGGGAGAGCGTGGTGGCGATGCGGTGCCTCAGACGATTGGGCCGGAGCTTTTGCCATCAGGGTCGGTGGCTTCGACCTGTTGGGAGCATCGCAGCCTGATTGATGCGATCAGCGAGGTGCAGCGCTCGCATATCGAAGAGCGCGGTGAGGCACCGTTGGCGGTGTTTTTGCGCCATTTGTTGAACCTGACGCGGGGGGAGCGCGCCTTCGTGGCCGAGGTAAACCCCTGCGGAAGCTGTACGACCGTGGAGACCTTCCCGGTGACGGCGCACGCCTGCGCCCCGGAGGGGCAGTGGGCGTGGTTAGCCCAGTTGGCTGAAGAGCTAGGTCAGGTCGACATGGAGCGTGGGGTCGTTGGGGCGCATCGTTCGGGGCATCTGCTCGAGAGTGATCACGCGGCCTTTTTTGCGCTTCGCAGTCGGGAGGGCCTGGTGGGGGTGGCGGGTGTTGGCCGCTCCTTTGCGGAGTTTGCGCCGGCATGTGGTGAGGCGCTGCGGCCGCTGTTGACGACCTGTGCCAACGTGTTGACGGCGCGGCGCTTGGATGTGAGCTGCCGCGCGAGTCAAGCAGAGGCGACGCGCTTGTCGGAGATATTGGAGCAGGCGCACGAGATGGTGGTGGTGGATCGCCACAAAGGTGAGTGCTTACAGGCCAACGAGCGTTTTTTGCGCAAGCTGGGTTTTGCGCTTCCGACCCTGACTGGGATGCCGCTGGACCACCTTTTCATCGAGGAGAGCGGCGCGGTGCATGGGTGGTTGTTGGGGCTGGATGGGGCTGGGGGCGCAGATTCCACGCGCGAGATGCGGGCGCGGTGCGCTGATGGCAGCACCTATGAGGTAGCGGTCCAGGCGCGGCGCGTGGGACACTCGGCGTCCCTGGTCGTGTTGATTTTGGAGGACCTGAGCAGTCGGCGGATCTCAGCGGAGCATCTGAGTTTTTTGGAGACGCACGATGCGCTGACTGGGCTCTACAACCGGGTGGGTTTTTTGGGCCACTTGGAGTTGGCCGTCGAGGCAGCGCAAGAGCAAGAGGGTTTTTTTGCGGTGCTCTTTTTGGACCTCGACCGCTTTCAAGCGGTCAATGATACGCTCGGTCACGAGGTGGGGGACAGTGTGGTGGTGCAGACGGCGCGGCGACTCGCGGCGCTGGTGGGGGAGGGCGATGTTCTGGCGCGGCAGGGTGGTGATGAGTTTTTGATACTGCTGGCGGGAGGTGAGCCGATTACTGGCGTGGCCCAGTTCGCGGAGAGCATCATGGGGCTCTTTACGGAGCCCTTCGATTGTGGCGAGCAGGAGGTTTTTCTCAGCGCGAGCGTGGGGGTGTCGATTTTTCCGATCGACGCCACGGACAGCAGCGCGATTCTGCGCAACGCCGACACGGCGCTGGCGCATGCGAAGCGGGCGGGGCGGGGGACCTACCGCTTCTTTACGACCTACATGAACGCGCGGGCGACGGAGCGTTTGGCCCTGGACGCGCAGTTGCGCCGGGCTCTGGAACGCAACGAGCTCGACGTTTACTATCAGCCGCAGATCAATTTGAAGACCGGGCGCATCACTGGAGTGGAGGCGTTGGCCCGCTGGAACCATCCACGCTTGGGCCCCATTTCGCCAAGCGCATTCATTCCGTTGGCGGAAGAGAATGGCTTTATCGTAGCGCTGGGCGAGTGGGTTTTGGAGCGGGCGTGTAGACAGGTGCAGAAATGGCACCTTGCAGGCCACGCTTACCTACAGGTGGCGGTGAATTTATCGGCGCGGCAAGCGGTGGAGGCGATATTGCCTCGCCTGCATCAGGTGTTGCGGGAGACGTGCATCGATCCGTGCTGTGTCGAGTTTGAGCTGACGGAGAGCTTATTGGTGGGAGATCACCCTGGTACGATGCAGGCCTTGCGGGCGCTGCAGGCCTATGGGGTGAGCTTCTCCATCGATGATTTTGGTACGGGCTATTCGAGTTTGGGCTATTTGAAGCAACTCCCCATCGACACGCTGAAGATCGATCGTTCGTTCATGAACGATGTCAACCGCAACCCCGATGATGCCGCCATTGCCAAGGCCATCATTGCGATGGCACATGGTCTAGGGATGCGGGTGATCGCCGAGGGGGTGGAGACGCGCGCCCAGTTGGAGTTTTTAGCGGCGCACAATTGCGACGCCTTTCAGGGCTACTATTTCAGCCCCCCCTTGCCGGCCGAGGAGCTGACGCGTTTGTTACAGGAGGGGCGTACTTTAAGTGATGTGCAATGGGTCAACGGGCCCAGTGGTCCGAAGCACTGAGGGTTGAGGAAAACGCAACTTTGGCGATTGAAGTGCTTGCAAAGCGCTGAGTGTGGTTGTAAGACGCACCTCCTGTGGCGCCGAGGGCGGGGGAGACTGGCAATCGCTGGGTGATTGCAGTGCGTTCGGCGATGGATTACAAGAGGACCGCCACGTGTGTCTATGTGAAGTAGCCGAGGAGACAGGGCGTGAGTGTACAAGATAGGTATGAGCTTAGTCGCATGACCATCGATATGCTGCGTGCCCACGCGGCGGATCTGATGATAGAAGGTTACGATGAGATGAGCCGGGAGGTTCTGGTCGAGGCGATCGTGGCTCGGGTCACGCAGATGTCGCCAGCGCCGGGTTCGATCTCATGGATTGATCGTCGTTTGTTGCGTCGTGTGGAGCAGGCCGAGGAAGGTAAGGAGCCCACAGAGGTCTACATCGATCGCGGTCTGCCGCTGCCCGAGTCCTATCCAGGGACCCGCTTGCGGGTGTTGGTGCGCGACCCTGGCACGATCTTCGTGTATTGGGAGGCTGAAGAGATCACAGGGGAAGGCTGGGAGTTGGCCGCGTGGTCTACGGAAGGGGAGCTTTTGGCTTCATTTCGCAGCTTGGTGGGACGTTCCGGGAGCGGCTATTTGCTCTGCGAGTCGTCGCGCGTGGTCCGAGTGACCTTGAGCCCCGTGGCGGGCGGCGAGGTACGGGAAGTGCGGTTGGGGGCTGCCGTGGCGTTGGGTGCGGCGCAAGAGCCGGCCGTGTTGGAGGAGCGATGGGTTGATTTTCGCGATATGTCATCGGTGGCGGAGGCGCCTGCACCGGGACGGGCGCCGATGCCAGGTGACGCGGTGTTGTACCCCGAAGGCCATCATGGTCCTGGGGGCGGTCCGTCTTCATGGTCACGGCCCGGGCAGCCGTCTTCGTGGTCGGCGGGCCTGCCGTCGTCGGACTTACCTTACCGTCGTCGCTAGTTTCGAGGCATGGATGCGAAGATCAACAGCCACGGCAGCGTTTGACTGCTGCACGTTGCTTGCGGAGTACTAAAGCAAGATGAGTACGCAAGGCTATTTGAGCATTTTACTGCACGCCCACCTCCCTTTCATCCGTCATCCCGAGTATCCGGATTTCTTGGAAGAGGACTGGCTCTTCGAGGCGACGACGGAGACCTACATTCCATTGTTGCAGATGATGGATAGGATGTGGCGCGACGGGGTCGATTTTCGTTTGACCATGTCCCTGACGCCGCCGCTTTGTGAAATGTTGGCGGATCCGCTCTTGCAGGAGCGCTACGCCAACCACTTGGCGCGGCAGGTGGAGCTGGCGTCCCGTCAGGAGGTGGCGCGCCGCGGCACTGATTTTGCCGAGGCTGCAGCGGTCGCTGCGGCGGAATTGCGTGAAGTTCAGCGTCTTTACAATGATGTTTGGCATCGGAACTTGTTGCCGGTGTTCAAGTCATTTCAGGATCGGGGTCGTCTGGAGATCATCACCTGCGGTGCGACACACGGATTTCTGCCGCTGATGGCGACGGATGAGGCGCGTTTGGCGCAGTTGCGGGTCGCGGTGACCAATTATGAGAAGCATTTCGGTCGCGCTCCCCGGGGGATCTGGCTGCCAGAGTGTGCTTTTGCGCCGGGTCTTGACGCCTTTTTGGCAGAGGTTGGGATCAAGTTCTTCGTGCTCGAGTCCCATGGGCTGACGCAGGCTCGTCCGCCGTCGCGTTATGGCACTTATAGGCCGGTCATCACCCCCTCTGGTGTGGCGGCCTTTGGCCGGGATGTGGAGTCTTCACGGCAAGTGTGGAGTGCGGAGATCGGCTACCCCGGGCATCCGGATTATCGCGAGTTTTATCGCGATCTCGGTTATGATTTGCCTTATGCGGAGGTCAAGCCCTATCTGCATGGCGATGGACTGCGGCGCAACATTGGCCTGAAGTTCCATCGGGTGACGGGCAAGGTTTCCTTGGACAAGAAGGAGCCCTACGTGCCTTCCTGGGCGCGGGCACGGGCGGACGAGCATGCAGGCAATTTCCTCTTCAATCGCCAGGCGCAATGCCGTCATCTCAAGGGCGTTTTGGGGACCACGCCCCATATCATGGCGCCTTACGATGCGGAACTTTATGGCCATTGGTGGTTCGAGGGACCGATCTTCCTCGAGGCGATGATGCGCAAAACGGCCTGCGACCAGAATGAGATCGTGATGGTCACGCCCTCGGAGTATCTCGCCATCGAGCCGGTGCATCAGCAGGTGACGCCCGCCTTGTCGAGCTGGGGCGCGAATGGATTCTTCGAGGTGTGGCTCAATGGCTATAACGATTGGATCTATCGCCACCTTCACGAGGCCGAGGAGCGGATGATCGAGCTGGTCAATCGTTTCCCCCAGGCGGATGGACTTCTGCGGCGCGCCCTGAACCAGGCGGCACGGGAGCTATTGTTGGCGCAAGCCAGCGACTGGGCCTTCATCATCTCGACCAACACTTCCGTGGAGTATGCCGAGAAGCGCACCAAGGATCACGTGGCACGGTTTACCGGGCTCTATCATCAACTGATTGAGAACAGGCTGGAAGAGGGATGGTTGGCCGATCTGGAGTCCAAAGACACCATTTTTCAGGAGATCGACTACCGGGTCTATGGTCGGCGCGGTGGACCGTCCGCCGCGGGAGGCGCTGTTTACACGGCACGGATGTAGAGAGGTGTGAGCCTCTCTGGCTGAAGGTCGGTCTGGCGCTGCTGCGGTGTCGTTGCATTGCTGTGATGTGCAAAGCAAAAAAGGAGTGTGAATGATGAGAAAGCTGAGTGTCGTGTTGGCGTTGCTGCTGGTGCTGAGCGTCTCGGGTGCAGCTTTGGGCCAGGAAGTCGGTGGCGCTCATGCGGTGGTTGGGAAGATCGGTGTGGGCTACACCACGTCGAACGCGCCGCTGGGGATTCGGATGTGGTTCAGCGAGACCTTTGGCTTCGACGCGGGTCTGGGGCTGGTGTTGCATGGCAATGAGCGCGACGTCGAGAGTGACGATCCCGATGACACGACGACGACCGCTGATTTTGCCGTGGACCTTGGCTTCTTGATGTCCCTGTTCAAGTCAGAGAACAGCATCCTTTATGGCAGGGTTGGGCTGAACTTCGATCGTCGCTATGGTGTGGGTGCCCGGGCGGCGGGCGATCCGCGGCATTCTTCGCGCGAGGTCTTGGGGATAGGTGTGTGGGGGGGGATTGAGCTCTTCATGACCGCCCTGGGCTTTCCGAACCTCAGCCTGCAAGGTGCGGTGGGGCTTGGCTTCGAACATGTTTCGCCGGTGAAGACGCCAGGGAGCGAGAGCGATTGGACCTTTGGCACCTTCACGACGGGGGTGAGCCTGGTGGGGACGGCCCAGTTGGGCTTCCACTACTATTTTTAGACGCATCGAGGAGGACCTCATGGGACGGAGCTTAAGCACAACGCCAAGCTGGGCCATACCGTGTCTATTCCTCGTGTTGGTGGCCCTGGTGGTCGCTCTGGGCTGTGCCGATGCCCCGAGCGGCGCCGCGTCGCGGTCCTTGGGGGCTGAAGCCCCCTCTCCCAATCAAGCCGCGGTGGCACCGAGCCCGGGCCTCAGTGGGGGGGCACCGTCACCGGGCTTGGCCGCGCCCAACCTTTCAGCAGACTCGACGGTGGGACTGTGTGCACACGGGGACGCCTATTGCCTGTGCCAGGTCTATGCGTCTTTGCTGGCATCGTGCGGGGCACGCGTCAATGCGAACTACTGCGATGAACGCCGGATCAATCGCCTGTATCGCGGCTGCCGCGAGGAGGGGATGTCCGAGGGCGCGTGTTGGGACTACTACGCGCAATGGGTGGCGTGGGTGACCTCGCTGTCTTGCTCCCAGCTCACCGGCGATGACTTCGATTGGGGCGACTTCGACTAGGCGACTTTGGCCAGCAAGTCGAGAATTTCCCGCATGTTGGCGGGGCGCAGATCAGGATCGGCGCGAAGACACTGGTCGACCAGATCGATGAGGGGCTGGGGCAGGTGGGGTGCCACCTCCTGCAGGGGGCGGTACTTGCCCTGAATCTGTGCGGTGTAAACGGCGACGGTGGTGGTGCCGTGGAAGGGTAGGATGGCGGTGAAGGATTCGTAAAGGACCACGCCAAAGGCGTAGAGATCGGCCCGTGGCCCGATGGGCTCACCGCGGGCCTGCTCGGGGGCCATGTAGTATGGGGTGCCGATGCCTTGACCGGTCATGGTCAGTCCGGGGCTATCCGGGGCGAGGGCGATGCCGAAGTCCATCAGATAGGGGTGTCCGCTCCCTTTCTCCAACATGATGTTGGCGCTTTTGAAGTCGCGGTGGACGATGCCACTGTCGTGTGCCGCAGCGAGGGCTTGCCCTACTCCAATGAGGACCTCGCAGCCGCGATGCAGGTCCAGGGGGCCGTGTTGGCGCAGGTGCTCGTAAAGGGTGATGCCATCGACATAGCGCATGCTGAAAAAATAGAGCCCGTCGATACTTTCGAGGTGGTAGGCCGGGAGGATGAACTTGTGCTCGAGATCGCGGGTGATGCGCAGCTCCCGTTTGAAGCGTTGTAGCCAGCCTGCGTCACGGGTGAGATCAGGGCGCAGCACTTTCAGGGCGAGCACTTCCGAGAGGGTGGTGTCGAGCACCTTATACACGGTACCTGTGCCGCCAGCGCCGATTTCCTCGAGGACCTGATAGCGGGTGCGGGCGAGGATCTCCAACTCATGGGGTTCAATGCGCTGACGCAGCTCTGGCGACAGGGCCCGCAGTGAAGGCTGGGATTTGTGGAGGAGGCGCGTCTCGCGGTTGGGGTGCTCGTCATCATCGCCGGCAACGGCGTCGTTGCCCTCTTCGAGGAGCACCGGTGTGGTCTGTGGCGGGCGCGGGATATCGATGGCCGATGACAGCCTTGGGGCCTGGAAGGAGAGATCGGGTGAGCTGATCGGAGAAGTTCTGGGCGGTGCAGGGAAGAGATCTCTGATGAGGAGGCCAATGGCCTCGCGGGGTTTGGGGGCATCGACGTCGACGAGGAGGGCTTCGAAATCACGCATGAGGGCGCCGAAGCTCTGGAAACGCTGGGCAGCGCGTTCTGCGAGGGTGCGGTGGAGAAAGTCGATGGTACGTTTGAGAGCCTCACCTGGCACACCGGCCATGGAGAGCTCCATCATGGAGTTGGACCAGCGCGGCTCCCATTCGTCTGGTTGATCGCGACCGGTGAGGGCGCGAAAGAGGAGGGCACCGATGGCATAGAAGTCGGCTGCTGGGCCGCTCTGATCGCGACGCCTGAGCTCGGGCGGATCGTCCTTGGGCTGCGCCACATTGAGGACTTGGAATCGGGCGCGAACGTGCCCTTCAGCGAAGGCCGTGAGGGAGACATCACCGCTGGGTTCAATGAGGACGTGCTGGGCACTGAGAGCCCCGTGGGTGAGGCCCGCGCGGTGAGCGTTCGCGAGGATGTGCGCCGCCTGGTAGACGAGGGTCGCCGCGGCGGCGGGCGGCAAGGCGTCAGGGTGCCTTTGGCGGTGCGCGACGAGGGTCTCCAGGCTAATGGAGAAACAATACTCGTAGGCGATAAAGGGGTAGCCCATCCACTCGCCGATTTCAGCGACGGGGACCAGGCCATCGACGCGGGTTCTCGCCTCTGCGCGGCTGGCTTCGGCGAAGACTAGCTGAGCTTCGACAGGAGGGAGGTCTTGGCCCTGAAAGATGTGGAGGATGCGTTTGCGGTGCGGTTGATCTTGTGGGGCGGCGACAAAGGAGGCCAAGAATGGGTGTTTGGGCAGCTCTTGCAGCAGTGAGTAAGCGGCAAAGTGTCCAGCGAAGTGATCCATGCGTTGGCATCCTGCGGGTCGTCACAGGGCGAGTGGGCCGCGGGCCCCTCACCGATTGCGGCAACAAGATCGTCCCCTGGAGGGAAAAGATCAACAACCCCAGGTTGTGTTGCAAAGTGGCGCGCGCGAGGTGTCGCGGTGGGTGCGAGCGAGTGGGTCAGAACTGGAAGAACGGCCCGAGGCTGAGGTCGAAATGGAAGGTGAAGTCCGGGAAGTGGATGGGTGTCATGAGGTCGACGAAGAGGCCGACGTTGTCGTGGAAGGACCACAGGAAGCCGAAGTTGGGTGCGATGTGGGCCGGGCCCTCGAGGTTGACGATGTCCCTGAAGTTGTTGAACTCGGGGCCGAGGTTGACCACGGTGGTCGCTTTGCCGTAGCCACCGCCGATGCCGGTATAGAAGCGGTAAGGCTCGTCGGCAACGAGGAGGTAGCGGACGATGGCGCCGACCATGAAGCCAGGTTCGACGATTTGGTAGCGGAGGTAGGCGCCGATCTGCAGCTCCTTGATGACGTTGAAGACGACGTCCGCGCGGATGTGGAAGGGGGCCGGCGCCAAGCCAGAGCGGACCCCACCAAAGCGTTCGGGATCATCGCCATAGCAGTCGGCGCTGAGTTTACATCTTTCACTGTCGCCGCTGGCGAAGCCCAGGCCACTGCCAACGCCGAGGTTGATCTGGACAAGGGGAAAGCTGCCATCGTCGAGATCACAGTTGCCGATGATGGTGACCGTGTAGGGACGCGAGCGCGAGCCTGCGGTGGCGACGGGCTGTTGTTGGCGGTCGACGACTTCGATGTAATAGTCGACCGTAGGTGCCACGGTGACGGCGAAGGGGATTTGGCCGATGAAGAGGGCCGGGTCGTTGGGGGCCGGGCTGAGCTCGACTTGCTGGTAGGTAGGGAATTGGGTGGTGATGTAATAAGCGTAGACGCGGAAGACGTCGCTGTGGGGTGGGACGTTGGCGCGCAGGGTGACGGGTTTACAGGCGTCGGCGACGGGGAGCGCGTCATGGCGAATGGTGGGCGGTGCGCCGGCTTTGACGGGTTTTTTACCGTCTCCCATGGGCGGTGGCACGATGTCCCTGGCGCGTTTCAAGATGTCGTTGAGTTCTGAGGTGCGGTAGTCGGCAGGGATCTCCACTTGGTAGTCGTGGGTCACGGCGGCGACGAACTCGTCGAAGGTTTTTTCTTCGGCGACGGCGGGCGCGGCGTCCTTGAAACGGGCATGGAAGACGATGCCGTAAGCGACGTGCACCTTGGCCATGAGTGGATCGCGGAGGTTCTGTTTTTTCGCTAATTCGATGGCGCTCTTGAGCTTCTGCTCTGCCGAGTCGAACTCAAAGAAGTCGTAATCGGCGAGGGCCTCGTTGTAGAGCTGCTCGATCTCCGCGAGGGGTTGCGCCTGCGCCATGGCGCTGGTGGGCACCAAGGCGAACCAGAGCAAGGCGAGACACAACCAGGCAGGTCGCGCAGGGTGGGAGGAAGGGCAGGAGAGGGGGTGCTGAGTTCGAGCCATGATGCGCCCTGTTGCGAGCAAAAAGCAGCGGCAAAGATGGCGGCCCACGGGGGACCGCAGTGGCCTATTTCTTCGTGATGTGGATTTCGACGCGGCGGTTGTTGGCGCGTCCTTCTGGGGTTTCGTTGGTATCGATGGGCCGATCGGGTCCGTAGCCCTTGGCCGTCATGCGACCTTTGGCGATGCCCCGCGCGACGAGTTCTGACATGACGCTGTTGGCGCGTCCTTGGCTGAGCTTGGTGTTGTGCCGCTTGGAGCCCGTGGAGTCGGTGTGTCCTTCGATGCGCACATGGATGTTGGGGTTGGCGTTGAGTACCGCCGCGATCTCATCGAGAAGGGGCTCGCTCTGTGACAAGACCTTGGTTTTGTTGGTAGCGAAGAAGACTTGTTCGTTGAGCTCGATCCGGTCCTCTTTGACGACGACCAGGCGGACGGGGCAGCCGTCGGCGCGATCCGGTGCGGGCTCCTCCGGGCAGAGGTCGATGCCAGTGCAGTCGAAGTTACCGAGCAGGCCAGCTTCTGCGACCCAAGGATCGCATACCTTGTCGCCGTCGGTGTCGGGGTTGGGGCAGCCTTTGAAGCGGAGCTCACCTGGGATATCGGGGCAGAGATCCGTTTCTTGGCAGGCAAATTTTCCGAGGAGTCCCGCCTCGGCGACCCAGGGGTCACAGACGCCGTCGCTGTCGCGGTCAGGATCTTGGCAGCCCTTGAAGGCGAGCTCACCAGGGACATCGGGGCAGAGGTCCACGTCTTGGCAGGGGAACTTGCCCATGAGTCCGACATCGGCGACCCAGGGGTCACAGACGCCGTCTTTGTCGCGGTCGGGATCGGGGCAGCCTTCGAAAGCCGGCAGGCCCGGGATGTCTGGACACGCGTCTTGACTGTCGGGGATGGTGTCACCGTCGCGGTCTCCTTCGGTGGCCACGACGACCTGGACGTCTTGACAGGCCGGCGCCCGGCTCTGCAAGTCGGCCATCTCGGCGAAGTCACCGGCGAACTTGATGTGGGACTCGGCGCGCCGGCCGTTGCCCTGGGACAGCTCCCAGAGGCCAAAGGTGGCGTGCGCCTCGGCGAGTGCCAACTCACGGGGCGCGCAGCGATAGGCGCGGGGGCGCATGTCGGTGACTTGTTGCTGAATCTGCTCGGCTTGGACCCGCAACTTCGAGCCACTGACGCACCCCGTACTCAGGAGTAGGGGTAGACCACCCACGATGAGGGCGGCGGTGGCCAAATGCGCAAGTCGGGAGCTTGGCCTAAAGGTGCGTGTGGTGTGCATGGTCGGAACTCTCAGAAAGCATGGGAAGAAAGGTCCGCGCGCGTGAAAGCGCGCCACATTAGGGATGGTTGGGTCCAGCGTCAGAAGGAGACGGCGGTCGTTGGCGGACCTTTCCACGGATCGCTCTGGGCTTTGCGCCGGGCGCGTTCGGCCATGTCTTTGGCCTGGCCCGCGTAATCGAGGGCGGTGCCAAATTGGGAGTAGCCCCAGAGCTCACGCGCTTTGCGCAGCATCTCCTCTGCGCGGGTGTACTCATAGGGAGCCAGCTCCGTAGCGTTGGCTTGATTCGCTTCGTCGAGGGCGCTTTGAGCGCGCATGATGTCGGCCGTCGACCACACTGGCCCCACACAGGCGGAGGTGATGAGTGACACGACGGTCAGAAGGAAGAGGAGGGTAATCAATCTTTTCAAGCGCATGCTTTGCCTCGATTTTGCTGCATGCCATGTCCTGGAACGCAGGCGGACACTGGCCCAGAAAACGGTTCGTCTCATCGGCACGGTCTAACAAAGACAAGCAAAGGTGTCAAGGCCGCTGGCTGGCCTCACCTATGCGCCAAGCCCAACCCATCCACTGCGGTCGGTAGGTCTAAGCCTGCAGTATGTTGGTATTCCATCGCGCTCTTTTGTGCAACCTCGTGACCTAGGCGGGATGCGTCCTTTGTGCTCGAATGGCGGAGGCGGCGACAGTGAGCACCGCGGCGCTGGGCTGTGGTGCTGAAGGTGGCGAAGCACGAGGAGGCAGGGGCCGTGAGGGAGGTGAGCGCGCGGTGCGTGCGCGCCCATGGCGCGCTCATGCAGGCGATTGCGGGCACCCAGGCGCTGGGGGCGAGCGGCGCTGAGAGGCTGGTGCTGCAACTCATGGTGCGGCTGGCCACCCTCTACGCGGCCGAGAGCCTGGGTTTGCTTCGCAGCCGCTGGCGTTACACGCAGCGTTTGCGGGAGCGCGCGCTGTGGTCGGCGTTGCTCGGCGATGTGCAGGCCCTGGGTGTGGCAGACGCACCCTTGCCCTTGGCCATGGACCTCGGCGACGGCGCAGCGACGACGGGGCCAGACGCCGATTTCACGTGTCTGGCGGCGGTAGAGCCGGCATGGGATGCGTTGCAGCGGGGCCTGGATCTGCTGCGGGCCGTGCCTTGGGCCCAGGGAGGCCTGAGCGCGTTGGGTGCCCTGTGCGAACGTCTGAGCGTGGGCGCCGCGAACCGCGGCAGGGTCGGCGGATGGCGGCGCAAACAGCAGGGCGTCTACTACAGCCCGGAGCCGTTGGTGCGACTGCTCGTGGGGCGCAACCTCGCGCCACTCTTGGAGCGCGCCACGGGTGCGCCCGATGCGCTGGCCGCCCTTGGACGCCTGCGCATTTGTGATCCCGCTTGTGGGAGTGGACGGCTGTTGATGGCTGCGGCGCGCGAAGTTGCCGCCGCCTGGGTAGCGTACAATGGGATGCCACCAGGAGAAGCGCTGGCGTTGGTGCTGGGTGCGTCGGTCTTTGGTTTGGATGTGGATCCACTCGCCGTTGAGTTGTGTCGCGCGGTGCTGTGTCTGGAGGGCGCTGGCGCGGCGTTGACTCGGGACTTGGTGGGACGCGTCGCGAAGCATGTTCGCTGTGGCGACGCGCTGTTGGGGCTCGGACCGCGCGCTGAGGGGGCGTGGTGCGGCACTTGGGCCGATGCCACGGCGCAGTGCGCCCGTGGCCTGCGTGACGCAGGCGCGATGGCCTCCCGCGGGTGGAGGCGCGCCTTTCACTGGCCGCTGGCCTTTGGACGGCGGCCAGACGAGGCAGGGTTGCGTTTTGCCCTGGTGCTGTGCAATCCGCCATGGGAGCGCCTCAAGGCGCAGGCGCGCGAGTGGTTCGGGGAGGTGTCAGGAAGGGAGGCGGCAGGTGGCCAATTGGAGGCGGCGCGAAGTGAGGCGCTGTTTCGCAGCCGCTGGGTGCGCAACAGCGGACGCTTTCCCCTGTCGGCGCGAGGAGATGTCAACACCTATGCGCTCTTTGCCGAGCTGTGCCGCGATTTGATGGCCCCCCATGGGCGGGCAGGGCTCATCGTGCCGAGCGGTATCGCCACGGATTTTTCGACCCGAGACCTCTTTGCGGATTTTATGCGGCGTCGCCAAGTGGACACGCTGTGGGACTTCGAGAACCGGCTGGGTTGGTTCGCCGATGTGGATCGTCGCTTTCGCTTCTCCTTGCTCAGCCTCAGCGCGTGTCCAACGTCGAAGCCGCCGCGCTTCGCGTTCTTTCTCCAGCATCCTGACGAGCTGCGGGAGGAGGGCCGAGACGTGGCCGTCACATCGGCGATGCTGGCGCGGTGCAATCCCAACACCCACACGGTGGCTCCCTGGCGCAGCGCGGCGGATGCTGCGCGCGGGCTGGCCATGCACGAGAAGGTCCCAGTGCTGTGGGATGAGGGTGATCCCGAGGGCAATCGCTGGGGTCTTTCTCTGGTGCGTCTCTTCGACATGACCAACGACCGCGCCCACTTCGCGACGGCTGCAGAGCTGGCGGCGGTGGGTTGTGTGCTGATTGGCAACCACCAGGTGGGAGATGGTGAGCGTTGGCTGCCGCTGTACGAAGCCAAGATGGTCACGGCTTTCGATCACCGGCATGGGTCTCATTGCGGGGCCGACGCTGCGGCAGGGGGACTTGGTTGGCGCGTCGCGTCGCCTTCGGTGAAAGCCGATCCCTGCTTCGTGAGCTTGCCCCGCTTCTGGGTACGGCAACGTCTGGTCGATGCCCGCTTGGGCCAGTGGGACGCCGAGTGGCTCCTTGGTTTTCGCAGCATCAGCAGTCCGACCAACGCCCGGACGCTCATCGCGAGTCTCTTGCCGCGCAGTGGTGTTGGCAACAGCCTGCCTCTGCTGCTGGTGGACCGGGAACACCGTCATCTGGCGCCGCTGTTGATGGCCAACCTGAACGCTTTGGTGGTTGACTATTTGGTGCGGCAGAAGCTGGGTGGCACCAACCTGAACCACTTCGTTCTCAAGCAGGTGCCGATCTTGTCACCCGAGCGTTACAGCGCGCCATGCCCGTGGGAGGTGGGCTCGAGTGTGGCCGCTTGGCTGTTGCCGCGGGTGCTCGCGTTGGTGTGCACCAACGTGGAGATGGCGCACGTGGCAGTGGCCTTGGGGGCGCCGCCGCGCCCACAGCGCTGGGATGAGGGGCGGCGCTTGCAACTGCGCTGTGAGATCGATGCGGCGTATTTTCGCCTCTACGGCGCATCGCGGTCAGATGTGGCGGCGGTCCTGGCCTCCTTTCCCGTGCTGGCGCGGCGCGAGATGGCGCGTTGGGGGGCCTATCGCAGCGCTGAGGGGGTGTTGGCGGCCTGGGAACGGTTGGCGGCCGCTGAGGCCAGAGGAGGTCAGCGGTAAGCGTCGTGCTCGCGGCGGCGTTCGCTGACGAACTCCTCGGCGGTGTCGCGGGCGACGAGCTCGTAGAGCAGGGCGTGCTTGCCCGTGCGGGGGCGCAAGATTCTGCCGAGCCGCTGGACGTGCTCTCTGACGCTGCCGCTTCCGGACATGACGACGGCGACGTTGGCCGCAGGCACGTTGACGCCTTCGTTGAGGACGCGGCCAGTGACAATGGCAGGATAGGTGCCCGTGTTGAAAGCGGCGAGGATGGATTTTCGCTCTTTGATGGGGGTCTGGTGAGTGATGGCAGGGAGCAGAAAGCGCCGGGAGATGGCATAGACCGTCTCGTTGTCGTGGGTGAAGACCATGAGGCGGTCCTGCTGGTGTCGGCGCAGCAGCAAGGCGAGGTAGTCCATTTTGGCGCGGCAGCATTGGGCGATGCGGCGATAGGCGCGGTAGGCCAGGAGGGCGCGTCGCCCTTCTTTGGAGGTGGCACAAGCCTTCAAGAAAGTGGTCCAGCCGTCGGGACTGCTCATGCGGATGGCGCGCGCGCGGACGAAGGCCGTATAGATTCCCCGTTCGCGGGCATAGGTCTCGCGTTCATCGGCGTCGAGGTCGACCTCGACCTGGGTGGTGTCATAGGTGGCGAGATGGGTCCCAGCGAGCGCTTTGATGGTCTTGGTATAGACCTGGGGGCCGATGAGGGTGTCGTAGAGGGATTCGCCGCCATCGCTGCGTTCAGGGGTGGCAGTGAGCCCCAGGCGGAAGGGAGCGATGGCGTGTTGTGCCGCTAGGGCGTAGCTGGTGCTAGGCAAATGGTGGGCTTCGTCGAAGACGATGAATGCGTAGCGGTTGCCGAAGCGCTCCATGTGAAGGTACGCCGAGTCATAGGTGGTGACGGCCAGGTCGCTGACTTCGTAGTAGCCACCGCCGATGAGCCCCGGTTCTTGGCCGAAGGCGGCAAAGAGGCATTCGTACCACTGATGCATGAGGTCGAGGGTGGGGGTGACGACGAGGGTGGGGCGCCCTACGCGGGCGATGGCCAGCTCGGCGACGAAGGTTTTTCCCGCACCCGTGGGGAGGACGACGAGGCCGCAGCGGCCATGGGCTTCCCAGGCGTCGATGGCTTGTTCTTGATGGGGGAAGGGGGAGAGACGGGCCCGGTGATGCCAGGGGGTGGGTTGGTAGGTGCGGGCGTGGTCATCGAAGGGGAGGGAGAGGCGCGTGAGCTTGGCGATGAGGGGCCGATAATGGAGCGCCAAAGCGCGCCAGGCTTGGACCCGTGGATCCCAGACAAAGGCGTCGGGGAGGCAAGTGGCAGTGGGGCTGGCTTGAGCACCGCTGACGACAAGGGAGCCGGCGTCGAAGTGAATGGCGAGGGGGGCAGGCATCAGGCGCGTGAGGCGTTGGCGCGCCCAGTGAGGAGGGGGAGACCCAGGAGGATGAGCAGCGCAGCACCGCCGGAGGCGCGCCCGGGGTGGAGGATGGCGCAACACGAAGGCGTGTGGGGTGTGCTGGGGATGCTGGGGTCGCCCGGGCCCAAGTCGTGGGGGTGTGGCGGGTCGTCTTCGGGCTCGAGGGCGAGCTCGGAGGTGTCGAGGGCCGGGGTGAGCTCCGTGCTGGTGTCGGTGTCGGTGTCGGTGTCGGTGTCGGTGTCGGTGTCGGTGTCGACTGGGCTTTGCGCTTCGAGGCAGGCGTAGTTCTGGATGAGGGCGGGTTGTCCTTCGGTCGTGGTCCAGAGGGAGCGATCGTCTGGCCCATAGGTGATGGCTTCACCTTGGCGTTCGTTGGCGACCCTGGCTGCAAGATTAGGCTGGGTGAAGGCGTCGGCGATGGTGCCTTCTGGGGGGATGCGGAAGGTGTAGAGTTGGCTGTAGGTGCGGACGGTGAAGCGGGTGCCATCGCGGGCGAAGTCGGCGCCGGTGGTGGCTTGTTCGATGAGTGGGAGGATGCCGAAGGTGGCTTCGGCCAGGCGTTCGAGGGTAGGGCGCGGGTCTTGGCTCTCGCGTGGGTAGCGATAGAGGCCGCTGGCACCCATCATGACCTTAGCGACGAGGTAGATTTCGGCGCTCTCTGGGTGAACCAGGAGGGACTCGGCGTCATAGTTCTCCTCGGGCCATTGGAAGGGGAGTAGGGCGAGGTAGGGTGAAGTGTGTTGTTGGCCAGGTGGCGCGCCGAGGTCGACCGTGGGCTCCTCCACGAGGATGATCTGGAGGTCGTCGCGATTGTTGTCGTTGTTGCCGATGTCACCGATGTAGAGGCAGTGTCGGTCGGCGTTGGGGGCGCATGGGGCGATGGCGATGTCTTCCCAGTCGCGCGCTTGGATGCCTTGGATGTGCCAGCGGCCGAGGTCGGCGCCAGTGTAGGTGGCGGCGTAGATGTAGGGGCCGTCACCGGAGTCGTTGTGGGTCCAGATGACCCCGGGTTGGTTGCGGCTGAGCACCAGGCCACTGGATTCGTTGATGCTGGGGTTGAGGAAGCGACCGAGCTCGACGGGTTCGGCGTAGCGATCGCAGGGAGGTGGCTCGCCGTTGGCGCTTGGGGAGAGGCTCGGGTGTAGGAGCAAGAGCGCGCAAAGGAATAAGCTGTTGGAGGAGGTCTTCACATTTCTTCCAGGGTCTGGATGCCGAGCAAGTCGAGGCCAACACCCAATACCATGCCAATGGCGGCGACGAGGTGCAAGCGGGCTTGGCGCAGCTCTGGATCGGTGCAGGTGGCGATGGGGTGGTTGGTGCGGTCGGTGAAGATGAAGGCGAAGGCCTTGCTGAGGTTGAAGAGGTACTCGGCGATGCGAGAGGGGTCACGGCCATCAGCGGCCCAGGCAACGGTCTCGGGCCATTTGGCCAGGGTGAGGAGCAGCTTGCGTTCTTCGGGGCTTTGGAGGCGGTGCAGGGGGGCCTCTTTCAGGTTCTTGGTGTCGATGTTTTCGTCCGCCTTGCGGAGCAGGGAGCGCGTCCGGGCGTAGTTCATGAGGCAGTAGGCGCCGGTGCGTCCCTGCATGTCGATGGACTGTTCGGGATTGAACTCCATGGTGCTGACGGGGCTGACGTCGAGGAGGTAGTATTTGAGGCCGGCCAGGCCGATGTGCTCGGCGCGGCGGACGAGCTCTTCTTCGGGGGTGTCGCTGTAGTGATCGCCCGCGCTGCGCTCGTCAATGGTTTTGCGGGCCAGGGCGTGCATCTCTTGCATGAGGTCGTCGGCGTCGACCACAGCGCCCTCGCGGCTCTTCATGCGGCCATGTGGCAGGAGGACGAGGCCATAGGCGAGGTGTTCGCAGGCGCCCGCGAGTTGGGGGCGCAGGGCGCCGAGGATGCCGAAGAGGACGTTGAAGTGGTGGTTTTGCTCGTCGGCGACGACGTAGATCATGCGTTCAAAGGCCAGCTCTTCGTAGCGGGCGATGGCCGTGCCGAGGTCTTGGGTGATGTAGACGCTGGTGCCATCGGAGCGGAGGACGATTTTTTCTCCCGTGAGGCCGATGCCCTCGAGGGGAAAAACGACGGCGCCGTCTTGTTGGCGGATGAAGATGGCGCGTTCAAGACCTTCGTCGACGTAGGCTTTGCCGAGCTGATAGGTTTGGCTTTCGAAGTAGGTACGATCGAAGTGGATCCCCATGCGTTGGTAGGTGGCGTCGAAGCCTTCGAGGACCCAATGGTTGAGTCGTCGCCAGAGGGTCAGGACCTCAGGGTCGCTCTGTTCCCAGCGGAGCAGCAGATCGCGCGCGGCCTTGCCGAGGGGGCTGATGGTGTTGAAGTAGGTATCCTTGATTTGGTCCTTGAAGACTTTGTTTGGTTCAGGGGGGGCTTTGCGTTTGCCCTTCTTTTTTGTGGGGGCCAGTGCGTCGTCGTGCCACTTGGCGAGGGCGGCGGCGGCGCGCCGGCCGGCGTCGGAGGCGTTCCAGGTGGCGAAGGCTGCCTGGCCCTCGGGGCCGTCGAGCCAGGTTTGGAACTCTTCTGCGAAGGCTTGCTCGAAGCGCACGTAAAACGAACCGATGAGGTGGTCGCCTTTGATGCCGCTGTTGGCGGGAGTGGTGTCGTTACCCCAGCGGAGGTAGGCGAGCATGGACTTGCAGATGTGAATACCGCGGTCGTTGACGAGATTGACCTTGGTGACTTGGTGGCCGTGGTGGGCGAGGATTTTGGCGACGGCGTTGCCCAAGACGTTGTTGCGAACATGGCCCAAGTGCTGGGGCTTGTTGGTGTTGGGTGCGGAGAACTCGATGACGATGTGTTGTGGCTTGGGGCAGCGGCCTCCCCCAACGCGCCGATTTTGGCTGAGGACGTCAGTGACGACGGTTCGGGCCAGGGTAGGAGTGGCGTAGGTGAAGTTGACGTAGGGGCCAGCGGCGACGGCGGTGCTCACGACGGGGTCGCTGTTCCAGACGTCGGCGATGCGCTGGGCGATGCCCATGGGGTTGTTGCGTTGGGCCGGCGGCAACGCGGAGAGGCGGCCGCGGAGCGCGAAGCAGGGGAGGGCGACGTCGCCGGGGTTGCCTTCGGGGACGGCCGCAAACGCGAGATCAGCAGCCGTGATGGCGGGTTCGGGTTCGAGCTGGTTCAGGAGGGCGAGCAAGCTTTGGCGCAGGTGCCCTTCCAAGGCGTCGATTCCATTCAATAGCAAGCCTTCATGGTGCATGGGGGGCCTCTCTGCGAACGGCCGCGTGGGAGCGGCGATGTTGGGCGTGCGGTTCAGGCCGCGCAGGCAGCCTTTCGCACACCCGTAGGAGTAGGTCAATGGTGGTGAGGTTGTCCGCCTGACGCGTCGCTGGGGTGGGAGTCCGCAGGGGGTAGCGCCCACACGCGCGCCGTTCAAGAGCTAGGCTTGGCCGGAGGTATAGTGAGGTGGTCGAGGGCCCAGGCGGCGTGCTCGCGGAGGGTTGCCGTTGGGTGGTTGTGCGCGACAACCTCCAGGTGCGGCACAGCGCTCGGGTCTTTTAGGTTAGCCATGACGACGGTGGCCAGGTGGGCAAGCTGGGTGAGGTTGGCGCGGGCCATGACGGTGTCGCTGAGGCGACGGCGCATCCCTGGTGGGCTGAGGAGGAAGTCGCGCAGGGGGATTTCGTTCAGCTTGCCTTGTGGCGGGTCTTGACGGGGCGGTTGGGGGTGGCGGTTGTGCGGGCAGACTTCTTGGCAGCGATCGCAGCCCCAGAGGTGGGTGCCCATGAGGGGGCGCAGTGCTTCTGGTATGGGGCCGCGATGCTGGCTGGTGAGGTAGGCGATGCAACGGCTGGCGTCGAGGGTGTAGGGCTTGATGAGGGCGCCTGTGGGACAGGCGTCGAGACAACGTCGGCAGTGGCCGCAGCGATCGTCCACGGGTGGGTGGGTTGGGCAGGGCAGGGCGCGGTCGAGGAGGAGGACGCCGAGGAGGAGGTGCGAACCCGCGTCGGGGTGGACGATGAGGTTGTTTTTGCCGACCCAGCCGATGCCGGCTTGGGCGGCGAAATCTCTCTCGAGGAGGGGCCCCGTGTCGACGAGGACTTTGCAATTCAGATCAGGGAAACGCGCCGCCAGCATTTGGCCGAGGGATTCGAGGCGCCGGGGGAGCCAACGGTGGTAGTCCATGAAGTGAGCGTAGCGCGCCAGGAGCGGGCCTGTGGTTGCTGCGAGGGCGTCAGTGGGGGGGGGCAAGATGACGGCGCAGAGGAGCATGGCCTGGGCGGGTGGCCAGGCGCCACGAGGGTGGATGCGTCGTTGTGGTTGGTGGGCCAGATAGCGCATGCCGGCGTGGCGCCCCTCGGTGATGAAGTGATTGAAATGGTGGTATGTTTTGGCTTTGGTGGCGGGCAGGTAGGCGATGAGGTCGATCGCGGCGTTTTGTGCCATCGTGGCCAAGTCGAGTGGATTGGGCATGCGGTGCGAAGGTAGGTGTAGGTAGTTATGTAGCGTCGCCTCGACAGGTTTTGGCGCTTGTGTTAAAGTGATGCAGTGGATGGGTGATGGGTGACGCTAGTGTCCACTTCGTGGTTTGGGGTCTGCAGGGTTTGAACCGACTAAGGTGAGACAGGCAGGTGGATGGACGACTCAACAGTGACAATGGCGTCAGCCTCTTCGCGTCTTCCCATCGGGGTGTTGGTCGTCGATGACGACCGGGATGTGTGTACCAACTTGGAGCATCTGTTGGGTGCCCGTTTTGGTATCACCGTCAAATCGATGACCGACCCCTGCGAGACCTTGGCGGTGCTGCGCGAGGGGACCTATCACATTGTCATTCTTGACTTGGTGATGCCAGGTCTCAATGGGATGGACCTTCTGGATCAGATACGCCGTTACGACGACGACATTGCGGTGGTCGTGGTGACAGGCTATCCGACGGTGGAGACGGCGGTTCAGTCTCTGAAGCAGTCCGTCTCGGACTATATCCAGAAGCCCTTTGATACGGAGCAGTTGTTTTTGGCGATAGAGACCATCCTTCGCCAGAAGAATTTGCTGTGCAACCCGGAAGAGGAGCTGCATGCGACCATTGGCGATACGATTCGTCGGATGCGGAAGGCGCAGAGCCTGACACTGAAGCAGATGAGTCGGCGCACGGGTTTATCCGTGAGTCTGCTGTCGCAGATTGAGCGTGCGGAGTCTTCGGCGTCGGTGTCTTCGCTGTACAAAATCGCCACGGCTTTGGACTGTAAGCTTACGCATTTATTTGGTAAGTTTTAGTTTTGCCTTTGTCGTTGTGTTGCCCCCGATGGGGGGGAGGTGGCCGGGCTCGCCGCACATCGACGTTAGGATTGACAAGGATCTGGGGGACTTCTAAGTTGGCCCGTAGTTGTGCTGACGTGGAGGGACCTCGATGCACTTGGGACGGGTAATTGGAACGGTCGTGGCGACGCAGATTTTTCCAGGTTTGCGCGCTTACAAGTTGTTGTTGGTTCAGCCTCTCGATCACGACCTGGTGGCGAAGTCATCGCCAGTGGTTGCTGTGGACACCGCCCAAGCGGGTGAAGGTGACCTGGTCTATTTCGTGACGAGTCGCGAGGCAGCATTGGCCGTGGAGCCGACCTTCGTGCCGGTGGATCACAGCATCGTCGGCATTGTGGATGGCGTTTATCCAGAGCGGTTTGAGCCATGAGATTGTGTCAGGTATTGGGTCCGGTGGTGTCAACGGTGAAGCATGAGAGCTATGTGGGCTTGCCGTTGTTGATCGTCCAGCCGTTGAATGTGACGGGTGCGCCCGAGGGTTCGTCCTTTTTGGCGGTGGATCGGGTGCAGTCAGGCGCGGGGGACATGGTTTTGGTGATGCAGGAGGGCAATGGCGTTCGTCAGCTTTTCAAAGCGGGCGAGGCATTTCCCGTACGTAGCGTCATCGTTGGCCATGTGGATCAGGTGTACTGTGGCTGAAGCTTAGTTGAGGCGATCGATGCACGAACATGGGCAGCGTTCTGAGATGGTGCGTTACGCGCATTTGGTGTACCGCAAGGGTTGGGTGGCCAATCACGACGGCAATTTGTCGGTTCGGGTGAGCGCGAATCGTTTTTTGGCGACGCCGACGGCATTTTCCAAGGGTGTGGTTGACCGGGACCATTTGTTGGTGGTGGATGGCGAAGGGCAGCGCGTGGCAGGCCAGACCCGAATTTTTAGTGAGATTGGTCTGCACTTGGCGGTTTTTCGGGTGCGTGCCGATGTGGGGGCGGTGGTCCATGCTCACCCGCCGTACGCGACGGGGATGGCCTGTGCCGGCGTGGGTCTGGAGACCCCGTTCATGCCTGAAGCGGTGGTGTCATTGGGCCCAGTCGTCCCGCTTGTTCCCTTTGCGGCGCCGGGTGGAGCGGCGGCAGCGCGCCTGAATGACTATACGCCGTACTTTGACGCGGTCATGCTGGAGAGCCATGGGGTGCTGGCGTGGGGTCGCGATTTGGAGGAAGCTTTTTTGCGTTTGGAGTTGGTGGAACACTTGGCGCAGATGGCGACCCACGCGCAGGCTTGGGGCGGCGTCAAGGCGTTGTCGAATGAGGTTCTGGGGCCTCTGTTGGCGGCCCGGCGCAAGGCCGGTTTGGGGCCTGAGGCGCGGGGCCTGTCGAGCCCGCCAGGTTTGCGGCGGGTGGCTGCTGGGGGTGAGTCTGGGGCCGAGCGGTGTGCGTCTCATACCGAGGTCAAGGCAGAGATCGGGGTGGGGCGCGACGATTTGGCGCGGGTGATTGTGGAGGAGCTTCGAGCCCTGGTGCCGGTGAAGTAGCGCATCGAGGTTAGAGAGGTGGGGTTGCGCTGCCCTCGACGAAATACGCTGTACTTGCTAATGTTCGTCAGCAGCAGCGTGGGATGCTCGAATGCAACAGCCAGTGAAAGCTTTCCGCGGAGGTGTCCTCTTTCCGTAGGGTTCGTTGGCAAGTCGTTTGCAGCGGCGAAGGGCACGCTCTCGCGGTGGGTAGGGGAAGGAGGCTGAGCTTGGCGGCAAGTGCAAAGGGATCACCGAAGGTCTTGGTCATCGAGGATGACCTCCAGTTGCTGCGCGCACTCTCGTACTACCTGCAACGGCGTGGCTTGGAAGTCGTGGAGGCGACCGACGGTGAGTCCGGCTTGGCGGCTTACCATCGCGAGAGGCCGGCAGCGCTGGTCCTGGACAATTCTCTGCCTAACAAGATGGGCTATGAGATTTGTCGTGAGGTGAGGCAGCATGGCGGCGGCCAGACCCCGATCATCATGGTGTCGGCCTTTATGAAGGTGTTGGGTGTCGAGGGGGAGCGCGAAGAAGAGGAGGAGCTGGTCGACGCCTTTTTGCGCAAGCCTTTTCAGTTGGAGCAGTTGTGGAAAACCCTGGAGCGGATACGAACTGCCACTGGTTTTGCTCGGCCCAAAAGGAGTGATGGGGGAGCGAGCGCCGTGGAAACGGGCGAGCCCGGACCTGGCCTGCCTTTGGAGGGGAGCTGTGCCCAGATGCCGGTGGTGGAGCTGATGGCGCGCGCTTTGGCGCATCAGGCGACGGGCATTTTGACGTTAAAAGAAGACAACCGGATACGTCGCCTCTATTTTGCCAATGGATTTCCCGCTTTCGCGCGCAGCAATCTCATAACGGAGAGTTTGCTGCGCTACTTGTTGCGAATGGGCGAGATCGACGCAGAGACCTACAGGCGTCATCTGTCGCGGATGCAGCAGGAGCGTTGGCGCCCGGGGGCGACCCTGGTGCGCGAGGGGGCCATTTCGCTGACCAAGCTCAATCGGTCGCATCGGGCGTTGGTGGAAGAGATCATCCAGTTGTCCTTCGATTGGCAAGCGGCACAGTTCTCTTTCACTTCGACCACGCGTCCTTTGGAACAGGCGGTGGTCTACGACATCAACCCCTTTAGGATGGTCGACCGTTGGTTGGAGCATTCCTTTTCTGCGACGCAATTGTTGGATCGTGTGCAGGGGTTGGTGGATGCGACGATAGCGCCGTCCTCACATTTGGAGAGTTGGTACCACCTCTTGGTTTGGGCCTTTCAACTCGACAGCGGATTAGAGCAGGTGGTGAGCCGCGAAGGTCTGTGCTTCGATGCCTTGGATATTCCCACGGAGCAGCGCCCTCTGCGTGCTCGGCTTCTGCAGACCTTTTTGTTGATGGGTGCCATGGATTTGCGCTTTGCGCAGCCCTCCTTGCAGCCCGAGAGGCTGTTGCGGGCGCTGATGCGCACGGAGGCGGAGAACCCGCAGTCGGGTGCACCGGCGACCTTTGCGGCAGGGGCTCCAGCGTCGGCGCAGGTTTCGGGCATGATGTTGCGCCCGAGCTCAGATTTGAAGCTGCGCCCGCTGAGTTCTCCCGGGATGATGGTCGTCGATATCGAGAAAGACCAGCGTGATCATCAGCAGATACGACGGATTTATGACGTCGTGTTGCGGGACTACCGTCGCGTTTCGGAGTGTGACAATCCTTATGAGGCGCTGCGCGTTGCGCGCTCGGATTCATTGGATGTGATCCGTCGGCGCTATGAGCGTTTTGAGCGTTTTTATCGTCCCGAGAATTTTCAGCGTCTTGGCGATTCCAAGCTATTTCAGTTGGCCGTCGAGATTCGCCAAGCCTTGGCGCGCTCCATGGCTGAGATCGAGGCCTTCAACAACGCTTCGTCTTCCATGCTGGGCACCTCGATGGGTGGGGGAACCAGCGAGGCTTTTGGCCGCGGTGCATCGTGGTTTGAGCCGGCGGAGACCAAAGATCCCTTGGCGCACATTTTTTTCAACGATGCCCTGACCTACCTGAGGCTGGGCGATTTGGATGAAGGTGAGCATCACTTCAGGCGCGCTGTCGAGGCTGAGCCTGCCAATAGCATGTACCAAGCTTATGTGATCTGGACGACCTATCTGAAGGCCGGGCGCAGTCGTGAAGCGGGGCAATCTGCTCAAGATACGCTCAACCGGCTGGTTGAGCGCTATCCGAGTGAGGACACGGCCTTTCACTTTTTGGCGCACATTTTTCGCGAGGAAGGCGACCTCGAGAAGGCGGTCATCTACTACCGCAAAGCGGCCGAGCTCAATCCAGATAACCGTTCGGCGCGACTTTTTTTGAAGCGTCTATCGGGAGTTGAAGACTAAGGCCGGCTTAGGCCGCGCGGGGGAGCGATCTCGAGCAGGAGGCCGAAGTCGCACAGGCGCCCGAGGACTGCTGCCATGCGGTCCATGTCCCAGCCGGCGTCAGCGGCGATCTCGAGGACGCCGTCAGCGCTCATGGGCGTAGCGAGGCTTTCCATGAGCCACTGCTCTTCGGCGTCGAGAGAGAGCGAAGCGACGCGCACCGGTGGCGCGGCGGCCCGTTGAAAGCGCGCTTGTAAAGGCGATCGGCGCTGGGGACTGGCGTCGGGATAGCGGCGCATGAACTCAAAGACAATGGGTTCGACGGGGAGGCTACAGTAGGGACGTTCATGCAATAAAACGGAATTGCTGGGAAAGACGCGACAGGTGATGTTGAACTTGGCGTCCAAGGCCAGCGCAGCCTGCCAGACGGTCTGCGAGATGAGCCAGGGGATGGTCTCCATGAGGCCTGACGCCAGGCCGAGGTCTTGGATGATTTCGACGAGACTCTTGTCGGCAGGGTCCCAAGCGTGTTGCAAGCGGGTGATCTGGGCTTCGCTCAGCAGAGAGAGAGAGCGGAGAAACTCAAAGGCGTCTGGCCAATCATCGGGGCTCGCTGCTTCGGCCCATAACAGCAGGCCCTCTTCCATAAAGAGGGAGTAGCTTTGTTCACCGTCGTGCACTTCGATGGTGGCCGGAAATGGCCGCTGTGAGAAGTGGCGCAAAATGTCCCCGAGTGACCACAGGCGCAGTGATCCTTCGAGGTGGAGCTCACTCCAGAGATTTGCTGGAAGCTGCGGGGCTTGGGGTGGTACGGCGGCGACGTCAAAGCTAGGGCCTTCGTGGTCGTCAAGCTGGGGGGGCAGGTCTGCTTGTCCTTCCGAGACGGGGCTCACCAGTTCGGGCGCCAGCACCTCAACGTCGTCGTTGGCTTGCTGTTGGGCTTCGCCGATGGCGAAAGGTGGCTCGTCGACAAAGGCGCGGGTGTGCTCTTGGTCCTCCTCCTCTTCATCGTCAGCAGGGTCGATGTAGTCCTCGGCGAGCACCGCCTCTGGGGCGTTGGCGTCAGCGACGGCGAGCATGGCCAGGCGCTGCTCCTCCTCGCTCAAGGGTGAGGTGCGGGTTTCATCGTCAAAGACCAGGGGTGACCAGCGCGGGCGCGAATCCAGCCATTCGTCGCTCAGCACTTGATCCGGGGTGGGGCGGGGGGTGGGCCCCGACCCTGGAGCGACAGTGGGCGACTCGGGTGAGTGCGCCAGGTCCAAGTGGCTGGGCCCCTCGGGCGCCGCGTCCATTGGCTCCGCGTCCAAAGGCTCCGCGTCGACCTCCATGGCATCCTCTGCGCTGGCCGCGATGGCGCGCAGATCCATGGACCGCAGGTCGAAGTCACCGGATTCGAGGTTGATGACCTCGAGGTCATCGCCCATGCTGAAATCATCGACGGACTCGATCCCGACGAGGTTGCCCGCCGCGATGGGACGCTTGGTGGCGTCGGGGGCTTTAGTGAGGCGAGGGCTCTCGGCGAGGGCGATGACCGGAGCCACTGGAGGAGGTGGCGCGGGTCGAGGGAGCTCGAGGGCCGTGTGGGCATCATAGGCCGGGCTCTCGCTTGAATCATCGAGATCCAGATCGAGGTCGGGTAGTGGTGACGCCGTTATGGCCACTTCCGCCAGAGGCGGGGCTGACAGGCTCTCGCTCGCAGACGTCGGCATGGCCTGGTTGGTGTTGACGGCGACAGGCTGGAGGGCCGGTGCCGATGGCGGCGGCTGTGGGGGTGGGGTGACTTCATCGTCTGGGAGGGGCGTGACGATGCGGCTGCGCCTACTGTTGACGCGCTGAATAGGGGGCGGTGGCGGAGGAGGATCGAGAGGTTCAAGGAGGCGCGTGGCCATCCGGGTGATGGTCTTCTCTTCCTCCTCGTCATCATCGTCGGCGAGGAAGAGGTTGTCCAAGGATGGGTTTGGATCTTCGTTGGCGAGTCCAGCGTTGGTGCTGAGGGCGGTACGCACGATCTGCAGGAGGTGGTTGGGGCGAAAGGGTCGCTCGACGAGGTGGGCAAAGGGTGGTGCAGGCAGACCGGTGCAAAATGAGGCGAGGAGAGCGGGTCGTACACTGGTGACGATGACGCGGTCGGGTCGGTTGAAGGGTGCTGGAAGCTGCTGGGCCACTTCGAGCACGGCCGCGGGGTCACTGGAGAGATCGAGGATCAGGACGGCCCCGTGGAGGGGAGCGAGGTCTCGGAGCCGGTAGAGTTCGCCAAGGTTCTCGAGACGCAATGTGGAGAGACCTTGTTCTGCGCAGACCTCACAGATGAGGTTAGCGACGGTTGGATTTTCATCGATGAGGACCACCTCAGTTCGTTGTGGTGTGGCCATGCTCAATCTCCGGCCCAAGGCGGGGCATTGAATTCGCGAGATCCCGTCGCGTTTCGCGTCGTTCAGCGGAGTTTAACCGTGTTGCCGCGGCGGGGCAAGGAAGGGGTATGCTGGGGACTTGTTTAGTAAATATTGAAGCGTGCGAGCTTTTTGTGCAGACCTTCGCGGGTGATGTCGAGGGCCTTGGCGGTCTTGCTTTTGTTGTTGTCATTGGCGCGCAGCGCTTCGATGAGGATGTAGCGTTCGAGCTGGGCCATTCTCGTGCGGAGGTTGGCGCTGGGGTCATCGCCGGCATGTTCCAGAGTCTTTTCTACTTGGCGGATGCGCGGGGACAGGTCGTGGGCCAGGACGAAATCGTTTTCCGTAGCACAGATGAGAATGCGTTGTACTTCGTTCTGTAGCTCGCGAATGTTGCCCGGCCATTTATGGGCGAGGAGGAGGTCCATGGCTGCAGAGGAGAAGGCTAGGGGGGCGCGGCCAAATTCCCGCGCGTAGAGGTCCATGAAATGCTCGGCGAGAAGACGGACGTCATCGCCGCGGTCGCGCAACGGCGGCAAGGCAAAAGGAAAAACGTTGAGGCGGTAGTAGAGGTCTTTTCTGAAGGTACCGCTGTGGACCATCTCTTCGAGGTTGCGGTTGGTGGCGGAGATGACCCGCACCTGGACGTGCTTTTCTCGCGTCGCGCCCACGGGCCTGAAGTCTCCCTCCTGGAGGACGCGGAGGAGTTTGACCTGGGTAGACGGAGATGTTTCGCCGACTTCGTCGAGAAAGATGGTGCCACCATCGGCGATTTCGAAGAGGCCCTTTTTCTCATGATCTGCGCCGGTGAATGCGCCCTTGACGTGTCCAAAGAGCTCGCTCTCGAGGAGGTCCTCAGGGATCGCCGCGCAGTTCTGAGCGACGAAGAGTCTGTCACTGCGGTTGGAGCGAAAGTGAATGTGCCGGGCGACGATTTCCTTCCCCGTGCCAGTTTCTCCGGTGAGACAAATGGGAATGTTGGTATCCTTGACGCGCTCGATGAGTCTGAACACCGCTGCAATGGGTGCTGAGTTTCCGATGATGGTGGGGTTCGTCTGTGCTGCTTTGTGCTTGAGGAAGCGGTTCTCTCCTGCCAGTTGTTCGCGGCTGAGGCGAAGATTCTGGTAGAGGCGGGCGCGGTCAATGGCCAGGGCGACATGCTCTGCGAGGATGACCGTGCGGTCGAGATCGTCGTGGCTGAAGGGTTGGCAGAGGGGCGCCATGGATTGGGCGACGCGGTGGTCAACCTGGATGAAGCCGATGAGTCTCTCATTGGCCCAGAGCGGCGCTGCGATGCAGGCGTCGATGCCGGCTTGTTGCATGGAATGAGATGAGGAAAAGGCGCTGCGATCTGCAGCGAGGACCGCTTCTTTGTCGGTACGCAGGCGGTCGAGGAGCCAGCGGCTGACCTTGCGATAGGGGCGGCTGTGGTTGTCGCGATGGCGAACGATGACGGGCACGAAATGCTCGGTGGGGACGGTGTCGTTCTGCTCGTTGGTCAAGGAGATGGTGATGGTTGAGGCGTTTGGAAGCAGCTCGAAGAGCGCCTCGATGGTGATGGCCAGTATGGGTCCGATCTCGAGCGGCTCAGAGAGGCGCTTGAAATTTTGCAAGAGGAAATGGAGCAAGGCGTGGTCGGTGCCGACGCGTTGCTGGAGGTCTTGGGTGGACCCAATATGCGTGGTCGCGAGGAGCGCTTCAGGCAGTTCCTGAACGGCGGGCTTTTCGGATTGCGGCGCGATATCGAGGGCCAGCATGACCGGAGACGCGGCATCTCCGATGGCCAGTAGATCGTCCGGCTGTAGCGCCAGGCCCTTGGGTGGGACGAGGAGGGCAAGTCCGTTTCTCAGGACTCTGGTTCCGTTGGTGCTGCCGAGGTCGACGATGACGACTTGGCTGTCTATCCAGCGCAGCTCAGCGTGTTCTGCCGAGACGTGCTCTTCGGCGAGCCAGAGCTGGGCTGCTGGATTTCGCCCGATGCGCAAGGTCCTTTGGGCGAGGTCGGCGTGGACGATCTGACCACTGGCGAGACCATTGCGCACATGTAGGGAGACCGGGCGGGAGAAGTTCATGTTGCGGCGTTATTCGCCTTTGGCTCTGAGGGTGGCGCGCAGGGGGTTGAGGTAGTTGCGCAAGAGCATGAAATACTGGGCGTCTCGGCTTTGGGAGAGGCGCTCGATTTCGTTTTCGACTTTGGTGATGTCTTCAGGGAGTCCGAGGCGTGCCAGGGCGTCTGTGGCGAAAATGAGGCCGAAGGCATCGAAGTGCTCGTAGCCTTTGAGGACGATATCGAAGTAGTCGTGGCGACCGGATCGTCCGATTTCGTAAACGGCTTTGATTCGCCGGTAATTGTTCTCGGGGCTGAGATCGTCGAGGGAATTGAGGAAGCAAGCGGCGCTGTCTTGGCAATCGTCAGCGAGTTCGTAGGTAGATTTCATGTCAGCGATACGCTGCCGTGAGGGTTCGAGGTCGTACTTGATTTTGGCATCAGGTTTTTCAGCGAGCTCATTTTTGGCCATTTCGTCGAAGAAGGTCCAGACGGACTCGGTCCATCCGGGGCGGCTGGTGATGGCGAGGTAGGTGACGAGATCCTGGGCCAAGGCGGCGCGGGCGGCCGGGCGCAGCTTGCGATCATCGTTGAAGGAAGGGTCCTTGAGGACATTGAGGAGCCCTTTGAGGGTCTCGTCATCGAGGAAGCCGTTCTCTGCAAGGACGCGCGCGGCGTTGACCCGCGCGGAGATCTCGATCATGTTCATACCCGTGAGGTCGATGGGGCGTTGGTATTTGGTGGGATAGGGCTCAACCCAGCGGTAGATGTCGAGGAGCACTTTTTTTGCGTTTTCGTCGCCTTCGACGCCGATGTCATTGAGAGAGAAGATGACCTCTTGGGTGGTCTGGCCGATGAGGGCGGCCCACTCCATCCAGGCAGGATCGGCGTGGCTTTTCATGGCGAGGGCAGCCGGAGGCCGGATAGGGGTGGGGTCGGCGAGCCAGGTGAGGAGGGCTTCCCGACCTTCTATGGCGCGGAGCTTGCCGAGCATGGTGGCGGCGGCGAGGACGACCGACTCTGGGGTCATGCGATCCTGGTTGCGCGAGATGAAGCGGTTGAGGTCTTCGTCTTCGAGTTTGAACGCGGCCAAGAGATCGGGAATGACCGGACGGCCGAGTGCGAGGACAGCGGCAGAGCAATCCTCGGCGATGTTTCGTCCCACGGCGTCGGCGTAGAAGACCGCTTTGATGAGGACAGGGGCGGCCTCAGGCATGACTTGAAAATCCAGAACGCGGCAGGCGAGGCGGAGGTTGGCGATGGGGACATCGTCCGGTCCTTTGTCGCGCAGTAGTTCGTGGGCTAGCTTGGCCATGTCCTTGGAAGGGACAGAGAGTCCGACTTCCATGATGGCCCGGCGCAGGTCGTGATCGCGGGCCTTGTCATAGGCCTGGATGAGGTCCGGCACGGCCTCTTCGATTTTGAGGGTGCTGATGACCGAGGCCGCTTGGAGGAGTTGTTTGCTGTCCTCGCTTTTGGCGGCTTTGAGATAGGCGTCTTTGTACTTGATGTCTGCGATGGCCGTGAGGTAACCCAGGACCTCACGGTCAAAATTACTGCCGTCGACGTAGAGGGCGGCGAGCTCGGGTCCGAAGGTGGCCAAGCGCGCGCGATCGGAACTCAAGGACTTGATCTCCTTCATCGCCTCATTGAGCTTTTCCTTTCGGGTGAGCGCCTTCTTAATGCCTTCATCGGTGTTCAAATCGATGGTGTCACAACCGGCGTGGGCCAAAAAACACGCCACGATGATGAGAAACCAGGAGAACACAGCGCCATTCTTCCGCAACGCACGTCTCATTTCATCCTCCCCTCGGTCTGGATGTGACCTTCGCGTAGACACACCCCTGCAGTATGAGTGGGGCGGGGTGATGGCGTCAACTGGGCGGCCGTGCACGCTTTTGCCGAGCCCTTCTTGACCAGGATCCTCTTTTGAACTTAGCCTTCCTGGCGGCCCAAGCCGTGGAGGTGGAGCATGTGCGGGAACTTACCTTTTTCCGATGAAGATGATGCGGTGGTCGGTGGTGGCGATGTACGCGGGCCATCCTTCATCGATGCCGCGTTAGAGGCTCGGCTCGAGGCGCAGCTTGCGTCGATGTCTGTGGCTGAGTTGCGGCAGGCCGTGGCGGAGCATAACCGGCGCTATCATGTGGAGGCTCGGCCGCTGATCAGTGATGGCCTCTTCGATCGCCTGTTGCGTCGCTTGGGGGAGCTAGCGCCTTCGGCGCCGGAGGTCGAGGAGATCGCGCCGTTTGCTGAGAGTGTCTCCAAAATCGTGCACACCGTGCCGATGCTTTCCTTGGACAAAGCCTATGATCTTGGGACCATTGCGAATTGGTTCGCCAAGTTCAACGGCCCGGCGCTGGCGACGCCCAAAGTGGACGGTGTCGCCTGTAGTGTGCGCTATGATGCCAGTGGGAACTTGGCGATGGCGGCGACACGTGGCGATGGCAGCACGGGTGAGGAAATCACTGACCATGTGCGGCAGATTCCTTTGATTCCGCCGCGGATTTCGGCGGGTCCGCTTGAAGTGCGGGGGGAGGTCTATATCCCTCTGTCGGTCTTTCGTCGCTTTGAAGCGCACTTTGCCAACCCGCGCAACTTGGCTGCGGGGGCGATCAAGCACAAGGATGCTGCGCGCAGTGCTGCCTATGGCTTGCACTTTTTTGCCTACGATTTGCTCGGCGAGGAGCTGAGTGAGAGGCAGAAATTGGCACGTTTGGCTGACTTGGGCTTTGTGACTCTGGAGTGTCAGGTGGTACACGACGTCGATGAGGTAGAGGTTTACTACCGAGATTTGGCGGCGCGCCGGATGCAATTGGACTATGAAGTGGATGGGGTCGTCGTCCGTGTGGATGATCGTGCACAGCAATTGGCGCTTGGGGTGACGGCGCACCATCCGCGTTACGCTTTAGCCTACAAGTTTCAAGGCGACTCTGGGGAGAGCGTTCTCGAGGATGTGGCGTGGTCGGTGTCGCGTTCGGGGGCGATCAATCCGGTGGCGCTGGTTCAACCGGTGTTGCTGTCAGGGGCCATGGTGTCGCGGGCGACGCTGCACAACTTGGCCTTCATGGAGTCCCTAGAGCTGAGCCAAGGTGCGCGGCTGTTGTTGACGCGCCGCGGGGGGGTGATTCCGCATGTCGAGGCGTTGGTGGCCCCCGGGGAGGTGGCCATCGCGGTGCCGACGCATTGTCCGAGCTGTGGTGAAGAGACGGTGCGGAACGGGGACGTGTTGTACTGTTCGCGCCCCGAGGCTTGCAGCGCCAAGGAGATTGCGGCGCTGAAGCATTTTGTCGACGCGATTGGGTGCAAGGGCTTCGGGAAGAAAGTGATCGCCAAGCTCTTCGATGGTGGCCTGGTGCGCGAACCTGCCGATTTTTTTCTTTTAGACCAAGAGGCGCTGCTGTCCGTGGACGGAGTACAGCGTCGGGGCGCTGACAATCTCCTGCAGGCGCTCAGTGGCTGCAAGAGGTTGAGCTTGGAGCGCTTCCTGGCGGCGTTGGCCATTGCCCGATTGGGCAAGGTACAGAGCGCGCTGTTGGCAGGGCACTTCAAGCGTTTGGCCGCGGTTCGCGCAGCGACGGTTGAGGAGATAGCGGAGATTCCGGGTTTTGGTGACACCGTGGCGGGCGCGATTGTTGGGGGGGTGCGGGCGATGCACGGCCGCATCGAACGCCTCTTGGACTTGGTGGAGGTTGAGGAAGTGAGCGAGGAGGCTGGCCGGAGCGAGAGAGGGGAGCGCTTGGCGGGCCAGCGTGTGCTCATAACGGGGACGCTCTCGGGCGGGATGACGCGGCAAGAGGCGGAGCAGAAGGCGCGAGAGGCCGGTGCGGTTCTGGCGCGGAGCGTCAATGCGCAGCTCGACATTTTGGTGGTGGGGGAGAAGCCGAGTGCGACGAAGACCCAGAAGGCAGAGGCGCTGCGTTCCACGGGTGTTGCGCTGGAGATCCTTGACGAGGAGGCCTTCTTGCGGCTAATCGCGCCAGACGCTGGGGAATGAGCCGCGCCAGAGTGGCGTCGTGAGTGTCCGAGGCGAGGAAGGGGAGGATGGAGAAGAAAACGACCATGAGAGAGAAGGCCATTTTGGTGCTGAAGGGCATTTGCATGGGCCTCGCCGATGTCGTGCCAGGCGTCAGCGGCGGGACGATGGCGCTGATACTTGGAATCTATCCGCGGCTGATCGATGCAGTGAAGTCGGTGGATTTTCGCATCATTGGCCCATTTTTTCGTGCTCTCGGCGGTTTGTTTCGCGCGCCGGCGCGTCGCGATCTCGTGCGGGTACTCAAGGAGATGGATGTACCGTGGTTGTTGACATTGCTGGTGGGTATCGCGTCGGCCATCGTCGTGGGTTCCAAGATCATTCCGACCTTGATGGAGCGTTATCCTGAGCTGATGTTGGCGTTTTTCTTTGGTTTGGTGTTGGCTTCGGTGACGGCACCCGTGCGGATGATGCAGCGTTTCAGAGTGCCAGAGTTGTTGTTGGCGGTGTTCTTTGCCGCGGGGGCGTTTTTTCTGGTCGACGCGAGTATGGAGCCACCCCTGGAGCACAAGGTGGTGGTGGCTCAGGATGTCGAGGCTGGCGGGCAGAGCCTGAAGTCTCTGGCCGAGATGGGTCCCAGCGCTCTGCCACCCGAGGGAATTTACTATGCTCCCGAGAACGCCGCTTTGAGGGCAGCCGTGCCGGTGACGAGTGGCCGGGGCGTGGATCCCAAATCGAGTGATAACCCCTACAACAGTATCCAGGTCCCCGCAGGTGTCGCCGTGCATGTGCCGGCGCCAGCTCCGTGGTTCATTTTCGCTGCCGGTTTCATCGCCATCTGTGCGATGGTGTTGCCAGGTATTTCGGGCTCTTTCATCCTTCTGGTGCTTGGCTCCTATTATTTCATGCTCAATGCGTTGAAGGGCTTTCTCAAAGCGCTGACGCAGTTGTCATTTCCGACGGCTCAGTGGCTCTACGTGGCGTTGTTCATTGCTGGTGCCTTGTGCGGTTTGGCCGTTTTTTCTCGTTTTTTGGCGTGGCTGCTGCGTCGGGCACCGAACGCAACCATGGCGGCCTTGATTGGGTTGATGGTCGGCTGTTTGCGTGTGATTTGGCCTTTCAAAGTGCGCGTTGATGGGGTCTTGGTCAACGCGGTGCCAGACGCCTCCCACTTTGCGGTGAGCACGATGGTGCTCGCTGGTCTGGCTTGCTTGGCCGGCGTTGGGCTGGTGCTTGGTTTGGCATGGGTTGCCAACAGGAAGGCGCCGGGTCAGGCAGCAAAGCCTTGAGCAAAGGTGTCAAGGGATGAGGGCGCTTCCTTTGGCGACCCACACGGCTGGACCGGTCAGGCGGAGGGAGTGGGGATCAGAGCAGTCGGCATCGAGTAAGCCGCCAGGTTGGAAGACAGGCCAGCGCTGACGTTTGCCGTCACGGCTCATGACTGCAGCCGCGGCGAGTGCTCCCGTGCCACAAGCAGGGGTGATGCCGCAGCCCCGTTCGTGCACAACGAGGTGCAGGCCATCAGCTCTGGGGCTGACGAAGCCGGCGTTGATGCCGTCGGGGAAGAAGGGATGCTGGGTCAGCCATTGGCCGTAGCGGTTGGCAAAGACCATGGGGTCATCGTTGGGCCCCAGGACGAGGACGGCGTGTGGATTGCCCACGGAGACCAGGACGGGGCGCATGGTGCGGCCGTCGGTGACGAAGGAAGGGGCCGCTTGTCCCGGGGGAAAGCTGAGCTCACCCATGGAGCAGGTGATGTGCCAGGGGGCAGTCACTCTCTCAGCGCGAGAGATCAGCTCGGCTTGCCTGAGTCCGGCGTCGGTGGCGACGACCAGATGCTCCGTCGCCGCCGTGTTTTCGGGCGCGTCTTCCCACCACCAGCGCGCGAGGCAGCGCAAGCCATTACCGCACATTTGGGCGCGACTGCCGTCAGCGTTGAAGATGTGCAGCGCGAGGTTTGCATCCAGGGCCAGGCGGTAGTTTTGGGTCGCAGGACGCGCTGCGATGAGAATCCCGTCGGCGCCGAGACCGACCCGGCGCGCGCACAGCGCGCTGACCGTCGCAGGCGCCAGGTCGATGTGCTCGGGCTGCTGGCGCAGGTCAAAAAGGATGAAGTCGTTGCCCAGACCGTGATACTTCCAGAAGCGCAAGGTTTGGGCGGTGTTCACGCAGGCCTCTTAGGCTTTGACGGCGCGGGGGCGGCGGCGGCGTTTGGCGGCGTCTTGCACGACGACGAGGCCACCGTTGGGTCCAGGGACCGAGCCGCGGAGCAGAAAGAGGTTATTTTCGCGGTCGATTTCGTAAATGACCAGGTTCTGCACGGTGGTCTTAGTGTTGCCGTGCTGCCCAGGCATCTTCTTTCCTTTGAAGACGCGGCCCGGCGTGGTGGTGGTGCCGATGGAGCCACCATGACGGAAATACTCGTGGACACCGTGCGAGGCTTTGGAGCCAGCGAAGTTGTGCCGCTTCATGACGCCCGAGAAGCCTTTTCCTTTGCTCGTGGCGGTGACATCGACGACCTCACCGGGGACGAAGGCTTCGGTGTTGAGTTCTTGGCCCACTTCGTATTTGTCGAGGTCCTGATCCCAGAGGCGGAACTCGCGGAGGACCTTCATGGGTTCATCGAAGCCAGCGGCCTTGAAGACGCCGAGTTCTGGTTGATTGAGGCGATATTTCTTTTCGCCGTCGATCTCAACGCTGCGGACTTCATCGAAACCGACGACGATGGCGTTGTAGCCGTCTTTGCCGGTTGCGCTCTTTTTGCGGATGACCTTGCAAGGCCCGACCTTGACGACCGTGACGGGGATCAGGTTGCCTTCGGCATCGAAGACTTGGGTCATTCCAACTTTGCGGCCAATGATTCCTTTGGGCATCTCTCTCTTCCTCCCGGGACCGTCCCGACGAATGTGCGGCGCCATCCCGCGTTCTGTTAGAACGTTGTGGACACGCGCAGGCCGACATGACCTGACGCGGGGCGCATACATACTCTCCTTAGAGCTCCGGGTCAATAGCTAGGCCGCCCAATTCGCGCGCGTCGTTGGGGGGCGATGCCAGGGGCAAGCGGATGCTGAAGATGGTGCCGGCCGAGGGGGTGCTGGTGACGTGGATGTGTCCGCGGTGTTCTTCGATGATCTGATGGGCCAGAGGCAGCCCCAGGCCAGTGCCTCCGTCTTTGGTGGTAAAGAAAGGCTCGAAGATGGCTTCCAGGGTCTCTGCGTCGATGCCGTGTCCGCTGTCGGAGATGGTGATGGATGCCTGTTGATCCACTTTGGTGAGGTTGAGTGTCACTTGGCCCTGCGGTGGGGTGGCGTCAGCGGCATTTTTAAGGAGGTTGAGCAGGGCGCGACGGACTTGGCTTTCGTGGCCCAGGAGGCCTAAGCCAGTGGTGGTGATTTGGCAGTCGAGCGAGATGCCTTTGCGGGCGAAATCGGGCTGGATAAAGGTGATGAGGCTTTCGACGAGGGCGCTGAGGTCGACCCATTCGGGTTCTCTGACGGGGTGTTTGGCGTAGGCGAGGTAGGACTCGGTGATTTCGGTGAGGCGATCGATTTCCTTGTGGATGGCCTGCATGAGGATGAAGGCTTCGTGTTCGGGTTGGAGTGCGAACTCGCGCAGCTCGTCGTGGAGAATCTCGACGTTGAGGCCCAAGGCTGAGAGGGGATTGCGCAGCTCGTGGGTGACCTGACTGGTCATGCGTCCGATGGCGGCGAGGCGCTCTTTCTTGATGAGCTCGGCGCGGACGCGTTGTTCTTGGCGTTGCAAGGCGAGGAGCTCGGCGTTGGTTTTTTCGAGGGCGTCTTTGCGCTCGCGCAGCGTCATTTCGCGCGCCAGGATGTTGTCGGCCATGCGGTTGAACTCGGTAGCCAGCAAGGCGACTTCATCTTGGCTGCGTACGGGGACTCGCCCGGAGTAGTTGCCGTGGGCGACTTCGCGCGCTGCCTGGGTGAGGGTGGCGATGGGCTTGAGGGTGCGGAGTATCAAGAAGAGGACCAGGGCGGCGATGAGGGTGGCGATGGCGGTCATGACGAGGATGCCGAGTCGGACGTCGCGTTCGGAGGCGTTGATGCGTCCCATGGATTCGCTGGTGGCGGCGCGGGCGGCGCGGCTCAGCTCGCTGAGGGTTTCACGGAGCATGACCGTGATGGCTTGGAGTGCGAGCTGCTCGCGGGCGGCGAGGTCCCAGTCGTCGTTGGCGAGGGCGAGGCGGAAGCGCTCACTGCGCGCCTCGAAGTCATCGAGGTGGGCGAGCATGCTTTGGATGTTCTGGCGTCCCCGCTGTAGCAAGAGGCGATCGTAGCCTTTGGAGTCGATGTCCTGTCCGATGGCGATGAACTCGAGGGAACGGGCGAGTTTGGCGCGGACGCTGCGGGCGAAGGGCTGCAAGACGGCCTGTGCTTGGAGAATGCGCCGCAGGACTCGAGGGTCGCGCTCATTGAGCATGGCCTCGAAGGAGGCGAGGTCAGTGCGGGCCTCGCCGAGGGTCAAGGCGATGGGGACATAGCAGTAGTGAATGAGGCGGGTGTCTTCACGGACCTGGTGGAGTTGGTAGAGTCCGTAGGCAACGACAAAGAGATAGACCGCTAGGACAGCGACAAAGCCGAGGAAAACTTTTGTAGCGATGCCAAGTCGCCGCACAAGCAACGCGCCGCTGAGGCGCCCTCAGTCAGTGGTCGCGTTCCTTGGGCTTGGAGGCAAGCTGGTCGGCGCAGTACTTGACCACTTCGGTCATGGAGTGAAAGTCTTCCGCTGCGGCTTCATCGAGGCGCACGGCCCCATCATCACTGGGTTCGGCGCGCATGAAGGCTTGGAGTTTTTCGAGTTGATCCAGGAGCACGGTGAAGCGGTCTCGCCAGATGGCGAGACGTTCTTCGGCTTTGCTGGTTGAGGCCGGCGTCGGTGAGGGATGTTGGTTTGCTTGGTCGAGGGCTTCTTCGAGACGTTCGACCTGGGCCAGCAAATGCTCGCGTTCCATGTTGAGGGCGGCGATGGCCTGGGCGAGTTCTCCCATGGCCTGCTCGCCCTGTTCGACGGCTTCGATTTTGTTGAGCGCTTGCGCGAGCTCGGCACGCAGCGCTGCGTTTTGTTTGCGTTCTTCGATGACCTGAAAGTCGAGGCGATCGCGTTCTTCGGCTTGCAGGCGCAGGTTGGCGACTTCCTCTTCTAAGGCCTGGATGCGTCCTTCGTCTTGGGCGAGGGCGTTGCGGTGGGCTTCTTGATCTTGCTGTTTCTCGAGGAAGTCATCGAAGCGCGCTTGGAGGCGCGCGTTTTGGCGCTCAGCCTGCAGGAGGTCTTCTTCCAAGCGGGTGGCGCGGGCGCGCAGCGCTTCAATCTCCAGCTCGGCGTTATTTTGCTCGGCGGCGGCGCGCAGGCTCTCGGATTCGCTGCTAAGCAAGTCGAGCCGTTGGCGGAGCTCTTCAAGGGCTTCATCCTTGTGGGCCAGCGCCTCTTCTTTGGCGCGCAAAACCTGCTTGAAAGCCTCCCCCTGTTCGTTGCCAATTTCTTGGGATTCCGCGAGGTCCTGTTGGAGGCGCTGATTCTCTTGGTGCAGCGCATCCACCTGGGCTTCGAGCTCGGAGAGTTGAGCCTCGAGGTGCTCAATGTGGGCATCGCGGCGCTGCAAATCGGCGTGAAGCGCATCGAGGTCAGGGCCATCGTCATGGGTGGGTGAGGGGGATGGCGCTGGGTCCACGTGGTGAGTGGGGTCAGGGCTGGGTTCGGGTGTGTCGACCTCGTCCTCGAAGCCGAGATCGAGGTCGGGTGGTGGGGCGAAGAGTTCATCTTCATCGACGGGTGGCGGCGGGTCTTCTTCGGCGAAGAGGTCGCTGAAGTTTTCCTCTTGGAGGGCAGCCGGCGCTGGTGCTGGTGACAGCTCAGGGTGGCTGTCGCGTTCGACGTTTGGCACGTGGCGGTTTTCGTTGGCGGGAGGCCGATCGACTGCATCGATGGCATCGCCGCTGGTACCCGTGTCGACGGCGCTGTTCTGGGGCCGCATAGCGAGTCGCTGGGGTGCCTCGGGGCGTGCGCCGCGTGAGGGCATTCCAGTGCCCCAGCCGCGGCCACGTCCCATGGCTTCTCTACCGCGAGTGGTCGGGGCCGGCTCACTGCGGCTAGGCACAGCGTTCATATCACTGGCGCTTCGGGCTGGGCTGGGGCTCATGCCGGGTCGAGCGGCGACACTCCGTGCACCGGTGCGATTACCGAAGCGAGATGGAGGGGCTGGGGTCCGCCGCGGACCCCGCATCATGGTGTCAGCTTGGTTGCGCGGCGTGCGGGGGTTCAAGGCGTCGACCACGAGGCGATCTTGCTGGTCATCGTTGTCAGAGTAAGGCGCGGCGTCGTGGTAATCGGAGGAGCTGGCGTGCGCTGGTGCCATGTCGTGGTCTTGGGGGACGTCACTGGCCATGGGTGCGCGGTAGGCGCGTTGGCTGGCAGAGGGGGTGACGCCGTGAGCGTAAGCCGCTGGCGGCAGTGGCTCTTCCTGAAGAGGGGGCAGGTCGCGGCGCGCGGACCTCGGGGGGGGCGGCATGGCTGGCTCATGCGCGGCAGCGTTGGCACCGGGCGCATCCAAGGAGCGGTCGAAGCTGCTGCTGTAGGAAGGCGCCGCATCGCCTGGTGGCGGCGCATAGCTGCCCCGGGGGGGCATTGCAGTGCCTGGTGGTGCCGGGAAGCCGCCAGGGGGTGGCATCTGGGCGCCGGGCGGTGGCGGATAGTTGCCAGGCGGCGGCATCTGGGAGCTGGGTGGCGGTGGCGGATAGTTGCCAGGGGGTGGCATATGGGCGCCAGGTGACGGTGGATAGTTGGCCGGAGGTGGCACAAGGGCGCCGGGTGGCGGTGGATAGTTGCCGGGCGATGGCGGGGGCCCCGCGGGGGGATTTCCTGGGGGGCGCATGCCGCCGGGTGGTGGCGGGCGCATGCCGTTGCTAGAAGGCTGATGGGGTGGGGGTTGTGGGGCAGGTGAGGCGGCCCCCCGCGGTTGCGGCGGCGGCGCGGCTGCTTCGGCGGTGAAGTCCATGGGGACCTCACCGCAGCGGAGTTTGTCGCCACTGGAGATGGCTTCGCGTTGGATTCGCTTGCCGTTGACGTAACAGCCATTTGAGCTGCCGAGGTCTTCGAAGATGAAGCGGTGGCCGTCGAAGTAGATTTTTGCGTGTTGCCGGGAGACCGAAGGGTACTGAAGACGAATGACGTTGCCTTGACCGCGGCCAATGGTGACCTCGGGCTGCTGTGGGCCAACCTCGACCTGTACCTCTTGGCTCGCGCTGTCGTGATATGTGATCCGGGCCACGCGCTCCTCCTACGGTTTCTCAAGGCGCCAAAGGCTGCCGCCCTCTATTTACACGAAGGCGGACATGATGTCACCCCGCCGCCTAGGCCTACGCGGCTAGGTCAACGCCTAAGAGGAGCGCCTGAACTGGGGTGAGGCACGGTCACAGGGATGGTGTGCCGATGGGGGCGTGCCGGAGTCAGTCGATTTCGACGCGGATGTCGTAGGCGCTGGTCGTTGTGGCACCGTAGGCCTCAACCACGAGGAAGAGTGTCTCGTCTTGGGTGGCGGTATAGGTGATTCCAGCGCTTTCATTGGTCCAGAGGTCGTCAGAGACAGCACAGGGGCTGCTGTTGGCGCAGACGGCGCGGATGATGTGGAGTACCGCGTCCAGGGCCCCGTGTTCCGAGAGCTTGACTCGCTGTCCAGCAATGACGTCGACGGCGAAGATGGCGTCGGCACCTGAGGCTGTATCACAGGAGGCGCTGCTGAAGGAGTGGTCGTTGGTGAAGTCGCTGGAGAAGTTGGTTCCCACGACGCGCAGGCGATTGCCCGTGAAGATGCCCGGATCGGTGCAGGAGTTGGCGCTGCCTGTGTAGGTTGCGCCGTAGCAGACCGATGGGGTGCCAAAGCAGGAGAAGCCGGTCTCCACCTGACAGAGGCTGGAGCAGCCGTCGCCGTCGTCGAGGTTGCCGTCGTCGCAGGCCTCACCGGTGTCGATGATGCCGTCGCCACACATGGGGGTGCGGACCTTGATACGGATGTCGTAGGCCTTGGAGTAAGGTGTAGCAGAATAGGCTTTGGTGACCAAATAGACGCGCTCATCGCTTTGCGCGAGGTAGGAGACGCCTGTGGTTTCGTTGCCGTCGGTGGAGGCGGCGCAGGCGGTGGTCGCGTCGCAGGTGGCAGGCAGGATGTGGAGGACGACGTCGATGGTGCCATGCTCGGAGAGGGTGACCAATTGCCCGGCGAGGAGATCGACGGCGAAGATGGCGTTGACGCCGTTGCCGGTGGAACAACCCGTGGCAAAGGCCTGGCTTTGGGTGAAATCAGCGGTGAAATCGCTGCCGGCCACTCTGAGGGAGTCTCCGCTGATGATGCCGGGATCTGCGCAGGTCAAGGCGCTCCCGGTGTAGGTGGCGCCGTAGCAGGTCGAAGGTGCGCCGAAGCAGGAGTATCCCGTTTCGACTTCACAGAGGCTAGAGCAGCCGTCGCCGTCGTCGAGGTTGCCGTCGTCGCAGGTCTCCGTCCCTTCGACGATGCCGTCGCCGCAGAGGGTTTCACGGCAGAGCGATGGTGTGCCCGTGCAGAGCCAGCCCGTTTCAATTTGGCAGGTGTCCGAGCAGCCGTCGCCAGGTTGGGCGTCGCCGTCGTCACAGGTCTCTGCCCCCTCGATGATGCCATCACCACAGTAGGGTGTGCGGATGGAGATGCGGATGTCGTAGGCTTTGAGTGAGGGAGATGCGCTGTAGGCTTCGACGACCAAGAAGAGGACTTCGTCTTGGGTGGCGGTGTAGGTCACCCCAGCGGATTCGTTGGTGCCGAGGTCCTCCGAAACGGAGCAGGTGGCGGTGTTGTCGCAGGCAGCTGGCAAGATGCGGAGGACGGTGTCGAGGTTACCGTGTTCGGAGAGTTTGACGATTTGTCCAGCCGCCACCACTGCGGTGAAGATGGCTTCGGCGCCACCGCCGAAGGTGCACCCTGAGCCGCCGAAGGTATGATTGTTGGTGAAGTCAGCGGTGAAATCGGTGCCGGCGACGCGGAGGGTTCTGGAGTTCATGTCGCCTGGATCAGCACAGGTGTTGGCGCCGCCGGTGAAGGTGGCGTCGTAGCAGACCGAGGGCGAGCCGAAGCAGGAGTATCCCGTTTCGACTTCACAGAGGCTAGAGCAGCCGTCGCCGTCGTCGAGGTTGCCGTCGTCGCAGGTCTCCGTCCCTTCGACGATGCCGTCGCCGCAGAGGGTTTCACGGCAGAGCGATGGTGTGCCCGTGCAGAGCCATCCCGTTTCGACTTGACAGGTGTCCGAACAGCCGTCGCCAGGTTGGGCGTCGCCATCGTCACAGGTCTCTGCCCCCTCGATGATGCCATCACCACAGGTGGGAGTGCGGATGGAGATGCGGATGTCGTAGGCTTTGAGTGAGGGTGATGCGCTGTAGGCTTCAACGACCAAGAAGATGACGCCGTCTTGGGTGGCGGTGTAGGTGACTCCGGCGGATTCGTTGGTGCCGAGATCATCCGAAACGGAGCAGGTGGCGCTGTTGTCGCAGGTAGCTGGCAAGATGCGGAGGACGGTGTCGAGGTTACCGTGCTCGGAAAGTTTGACGATTTGTCCAGCCGTCACCACAGCGGCGAAGATGGCTTCGGCGCCAACGCCGTAGGTGCACCCTGAGCCACCGAAGCTATGGTCGTTGGTGAAGTCAGCGGTGAAATCGGTGCCGGCGACGCGGAGGGTTTCGGAGTTCATGAAACCTGGATCAGCACAGGTGTTGGCGCCGCCAGTGAAGGTGGCGTCGTAGCAGGTCGAGGGCGAGCCGAAGCAGGAGAAGCCCGTCTCCACGGCACAGAGGCTAGAGCAGCCGTCGCCGTCGTCGAGGTTGCCGTCGTCGCAGGTCTCCGTCCCTTCGACGATGCCGTCGCCGCAGAGGGTTTCACGGCAGAGCGATGGTGTGCCCGTGCAGAGCCATCCCGTTTCGACTTGACAGGTGTCCGAACAGCCGTCGCCAGGTTGGGCGTTGCCATCGTCACAGGTCTCAGCGCCCTCGACGATGCCGTCTCCACACGAGGGAATGCGGGTGCTGACGCGGATGTCGTAGGCTTTGTTCGTTGAGGTCGCGGAATAGGTTTCGACGACGAGGTAGACCGTCTCGAGCTGCGTAGCGGTGTAGGTCACCCCAGCGGATTCGTTGGTGCCCAGGTCTTGTGACACTGAGCAAGGGCTAGTGGTGCCACAAGCGCTCGGGAGAATGGAGAGCACCGCGTCGAGGTTGCCATGTTCGGAGAGTTTGACGATCTCCCCGGGCTGCAACTCGAGGGCAAAGATGGCCTCAGGCCGCACCAGTGAGCTGTTGGAGAAGGAGAAGCAGCCCGCACCGGTGAAGGCGCCGCTGTCGGTGAAGTCAGCCCAGAAATCGGTTCCGGCGACACGGAAGGGGGCCTGGCTGATGATACCGGGATCGGCGCAGGTGTCGGCCGAGCCCGTGTAGACCGCGCCGTAGCAGGTCGAAGGTGCGCCGAAGCAGGAGTATCCCGTTTCGACTTCACAGAGGCTAGAGCAGCCGTCGCCGTCGTCGAGGTTGCCGTCGTCGCAGGCCTCTGTGCCTTCGACGATGCCGTCGCCACACAGGATTTGCCGGCAGCTCGAAGGCGTCCCGCTGCACAGCCAGCCGGCTTCGATTTGGCAGGTGTCCGAGCAGCCGTCGCCTGGTTGATCGTTGCCGTCATCACAGGTCTCAGTGCCTTCGACGATGCCATCACCGCAGGAGGGGATGCGGCTGTTGATGCGGATGTCATAGGCCTTGGAGGTTGAGGTTGCGTAGTAGGTTTCGACCACGAGGAACACGGTCTGGGCTTGGGGTGCGGTGTAGGTGACGCCAGCGGACTCATTGCTGCCGAGGTCACTGGAGACATGGCAGGCGGCGGTGTCATCGCAGATGCCGGGGAGGATGGAGAGGACGACGTCGACGTTGCCGTGTTCCGACAAGGTGACGATCTCCCCAGCTTGCAGATCGAGGCTGAAGACTGCTTCGGGGCGCACCAGGGCGCTGTTGGAGAAGGAGAAGCAGCCTGCGCCAGTGAAGGGGCCGCTGTCGCTGAAGTCGGCCCAGAAGTCGGTGCCGACGAGTTGCATCGGTGTCTGGGTGATGACACCGGGACGGAGACAGGAGTCAGCCGTACCGGTGAAGTTGGCTTCAAAGCAGTTGGATGGCAGGCCGAGGCACGCGAAGCCCTCTTCGACCTGGCAGGTATCGGAGCAACCATCGCCGGAGGCAGCGTTGCCGTCTTCGCAGGATTCGGCGCCGTCGATGATGCCGTCGCCGCACACGGCGATGATTTCCGTACACATGGAGGGTTCGCCGCTGCAGTTCCAGCCGAGCTCGATGCGGCAGTTGGCGCTGCAGCCATCGCCGTCGAGGCGGTTGAGGTCATCGCAATTTTCACCGAGTTCGCTCTGGATGATGCCATCGCCACAGCCCGGGTTGAGCTTGGTAGCCATGCTCAGGTTGAAGCCATCGGGGAGGGTGGTGACGGCCTCGATGCGGATGAGGTAGTCGCCCATGGGGACGGGGATGTCGATGAACTGTTCCCCCTGGGTGGGGGTGGTGGACGAGAAGTGGATGGTATCGAGGCTGCTGTAGAGGAAGAAATCTGGGTTGCCCGTGGTGTTGGGAACGAGCTCGCCTGAGAGGAGGATGTCCTGGATGAAGGTGATGGTGAACCACACGGGTCCAGGTGGATAGGGCTTGCTCTCGTCATGTTGAATGGTGGCGTTGGCCCCGAAGTCCCCGAGGTGGACGATGGGGGTGCAGTCCGAGGGTTGTCCCTCACAGGTATAGCCGAATTCGGGTAGGCACGTGCTCGAGCAGCCATCGCCATCTTCATCGTTGCCGTCGTCACAGCTTTCACCGAACTCGACCCAGCCGTTGCCACAGGCTGGGTTGATATCGACATGGAGCCGATAAGCGCGGTTCGCAGGCGTCGGGGTGAAAGGCTCCAGCACGATGAAGACGGTCTCATCGGTGGTAGCGATGTACTCCATTGGTGCTTCGTCGGGGTCGTCGATACTGGCAACGCAAGGTGCGTTGTTGGCACAGGTGTGCAGGATAGAGCGGACGACATCCATGGAGCCGCTTTCATTGAGGACGAGGCGATCGCCGCTCTGTAGGTCGACGCGCATGATGGCGTCGCGTTGACCGGTGAAGGTCGCGCTGACGTCGCAGCTTGTGGGGTCGAGGCTGATCTGATCGGTGAAGTCAGCGGTGAAGTCCGTGCCTTGGAGCACGAAACCCGAGTGCTCGATGAGGATGGGATCGAGGCAGGTGTCACCGCTGGGGGGGGGCAGGCAGGTGTTGACGGCGCCGAGCAGGCCGCAGGTTCCTGGTGCGCAGTCAGTCTGCAAGAGGTCGAGGCAGCCATCGTCGTCGAGATCGGTGCAGGTCTCGAGGAAGGCACCCTGGCAGAAGGTCTGGCCCTCAGCGGCGGACTCACAGCCTGGCGCAGGCGTGCACGGGGGTTGGCATCTGGGCGTGCCGCTCTCGGCGCTACAGATTTGTTGATTGGCGCCACAGTTGGTCACGGTTTCGACGAGACAACCCACGTCGTCCCAGTCACAGACCCGCAGCTCCTGGGAGGTGGTGCAGCTACGCGAAGGCTCTTCGCCCTGGCAGAGGGTTTTGCCGGTGCAATGTGCACTGTCGATGGCGCAGCGTCGCAGGTTGGCGTCGCAGTAGCCGTCGGTCTGGTCATTACAGGCGACGTTGCTCAGGACCAGGCAGCCAAAGGGGTCAGGTGCACATTGGAGCAAGTTGTTGCCGTCGCACAGGGAGGTGGCTGTGTCGCAGAGGTTGGTCAGCCCGTCACAGGCGTTTTCGGCGCTACATTGGTCGCCGCTGCAGAAGCCACCGTTGCGGGTGCTGCAGTCGGTGACCTCCTCGCGGAGACAGCCATACGCGTCAGGGAAGCAGCGCACGAGGGTGTCGTCGAGGCAGACGGCGCCCGGGGTGGTGCAGGTGTTCTGCGTGGCGCAGTGATCGAAGGCGCAGGCGGGTGTCGGTTCACTTTGACAGGTGTTGGTGTCGCCTCCCACGCACGAGGTGCGGTTCTCCACGATGCACCCGTTGGCGTCAGTGGCGCAGGTGACGAGGTCCTGACCCTCGCAGTAGCGCCCTTCTTGGTCACAGGTGTTCAGGCCGGCGCAGGGATCGGGGGCGACGCAGGCGGCTGGTTCGGCGTCAGGGTCACAGACCAAGAACTGCAGACTGCAGTTGACGCGGCTCTCAACGAGGCACCCATCGCTGTTGGGTGCACAGGTGAGGAGGAGGTCACCGCTGCAGGTGCGCCCTTCGGCGAGGCACAGGTTGAGGCCCAGGCAGGGGTCGACCGTATCGATTTCAGTGGTGTCGAGATCGTCGATGTCATCGTTTTGGGGCTTGTCGTCGTCGCAGGCCGTGAGGATCAAGCCGAGCAGCAGGAGCAGGCCAAGGGCCAGCAGGCCAGCGTTGTGGGCACGTGTATTGAGAGCGATGCGACTGAACATGGGGCCTCCTTGAGGGTGCGCAGGGCTCGAAACGGTTGCGCGCCAGATCACTTTCCGACTCCAGTAAGTTACTGGAATGGCGGTGACAACTCAAGGCAGAATCCCACAATCCACGACCAAAGCCGGCATGGGGCTTGCTCGTTGTGAATTATT
>CAYVQF010000044.1:0-48668 GCA_964454015.1 uncultured Myxococcales bacterium | reverse complement strand
TACCGGCCGACCTATGTGTCGGCCGAGCCATGCCAAACCCAAAACACCCATCCCACTCCTCAAAATCAATCCGTATCGGCCGACCTATGTGTCGGCCGATCCAACGCATCACCGCCTCGCCCCTCGTTCCTCGCCCCTATATTGCCCCCTCCCCCCCAGCCCCTTTAGGTGGTAGTGTCGTTGGTGCGCTGCGACGAGCAACGCGCAGCCCGCCCCTCCCTACCCCGGACGATCATGACCGCACCGGCCACTTGGCAGCTCACTCACACCTTCCCTCAGCTCCGTTGCCCGCCGCGCTTGGCGCTGGGGCAGTGGCCCACCCCCGTCGACACCTTCCGCCTCCATTGGGAAGGGCGCACGACCGCCCTGTGGGTGAAGCGGGATGATCGCTGCAGCCCCCTCTACGGCGGCAACAAGGTGCGCAAACTCGAGCTCCTCTTGGCCGACGCCAGCGCCAAAGGACACCGCACGGTGTGGACCGTCGGCGCCGTCGGCTCCAATCACTGCCTCGCCACGGCCATCATGGCCGAGCACGTCGGTCTGAGCAGCAACATCCTCCACTTTCCCCAACCGCCGAGCCCCGTCGTTACCCGCAACCTGTGCGCCATCGCCGCCACCAACGCCAACCTCGACTTGGCCGCCCTGCCCGTGATGACGGCCAACCTCCTCCGCCACCACATCCGCAACTGGCTCAGCGTCCAGGCTCAGAAGACCTATTACATCCCGGCGGGTGGCTCCAGCCCACTGGGCGCCCTGGCATTCGTCGAGGCCGCCGCCGAGCTACAACGCCAAATCGACGCTGGCCTGTTGCCCCTGCCCCAGCGCATTTATGTCGCCGCGGGCACCTGCGGGACCTTCGCCGGGCTGTGGCTCGGCTGTGCCCTGCTGGAGCTCCCCATCGAGGTCATCGGCGTCCGCGTGGTGGACCGCGTCATCTGTCATCGCCGCCTCGTCAAGAACCTGGCGGCCCAGATCCTGGGTCTGCTCCGTGACCACCATGTCAGAAGTCCAGCCCGCGAGTTGGTGCGGCGTCCCCTCCGCCTCCTCCACGATCATTTCGGCCGCGGCTACGGACAAGCCACGCCAGAAGGCGTGGCCGCCATCGAGGCCATGGCCGCAGCCGGTGGCCCGCAGCTAGAGCCGACCTACACGGGCAAGGCCCTGGCCGGCGCGCTCCGGGACTGCGCCCTGCGCCCCCCCAAGGGGCCAGTGCTCTTCTGGAACACCTACAACAGCCGCCCCCTGACGACCCTCGACCTGGCCCAGTGTCGCAGCAGGGTCCCGTCACCCTATCATCCCTTCCTCGACACCTCCCCCCATCCCTGAGTCCCCGCGCCCACCCCTGGGTGTGGGTCACAGCCAGAGCCTGCCATGCCAACCATCGACTGGAACCGTCAACGCATCATCTTCGTGTGCTCTGGCAACATCTGCCGCTCCCCCATGGCGGTCGAGCTGGCCCGCCTCTTCTTCGCCGAGAGAGGCTGGCAGCCGCTGATCATCTCCATGGGCACCTTGGGCCTCATCAACCAACCGGCCCAACCCCACGCCTGCACCGCCATCGCCGAAGTCGGCGGCGATCTCAGCGCCCACCGCTCCCAAGCCCTGAGCGCGACCTTGGCCAACGCCGCTGATTTCTGTTTCGGTATGGAGTCCGAACACGTCGTGGCCATTCGACAGTGCGGCCCCAAGGCCCACGCCGCGGCGCGCCTCCTCGCCGCCTATGCCACCCCGCCTCTGCCTGAAGTCTTTGACCCCATCGGTACCTCTCTCAATAGCTATCGCGCTTGCCGAGACCTCATCCAAGGCTGTATTCATCAATGGTTCTCCATGGCGGTCTAGTCACACCGTTCGTTCATGAACCCAAGGAATGCCGATGGACACCGACGCGATCCACACCTTGATTGACCACCTCAGCAGCGGCGGACCCAATCAGGAGCAAGCTCTCTCGGCCCTCTGCCATGCCGCCACCACCCAAGATGAGGTCAAAGCCGCCTTGCTCGACGCGGCGCTGCGCCCAACGAGCCCCGGCGACCCGCTGCGCCGCTGCCTCGACAGCCTCGGCCTGCAGGGACTCGTCGAGACCCTCACCGAGCTCGACGCCGATGACCCCGATCGGCGCTGGCGGGCCGCCAATCGCATCGATCTCCAGGCCCACCCCTACGCACGCCAAGCCCTGCGGCGCCACGCCAGCGATCCCGTCGCCCGGGTGCGCCGCGAGGTGGTGCGCAAGCTCAGCGCCAGCGTCGCCGCGATGGAGGAGCTCACCCCATGGCTGCGCGACGACGACGTCTATGTGCGCAAGATCGCCGTCACCGCCTTGGAAGAGCAGCTCATCGACGGCAACCGACACCTCCTCCGCAACATCGCGCCACATTCCCTGTTCAGCCAGCTCCAAGCCCATCTGGTCCCTCTCCTAGAGGAGGTGCTGGCCCAAAGCGACGAAGAGCAAGAGGCGACACAGCACCTGTGCCGCCTCCTGACGCTATGCGATCCCAACCCCAGCGTCGCCGCTTTGCAGCGTCGCTGTCTCGCCTGCCCCAACGGCTCGAGTGACCTCCTCTGTGCCGTCCTCGCCGATGGGCAAGCCGCCGACGCCGCGACGGTGGCCCACCTGCTTCTGGCCGCCACGCCCACCCAACTCAGCGACTACCTGCGCACCATCCTCGAGTCGCGTCTGCCCTGCGGCGTGGCCGCCTTGACCCAAGCCCTCGACGAAGCGCCACCTGAGGCTATCTCACGCCGGGCCCTGTTGGTCTTGGCCAGCGGGCAGCTCGGGCTCCCTGACACGCTGAAGCACGCCACGGAGATCGCCCAGGCGGCGCTGCACAAGCCGCAGCACGAAGCCTACGTCTGCCGTGCCTTGGAGGCCATGGTCTATCCACGACCTGCCGCGGTGCTCCCGCCCGAGCTGCCCCAGCTCATCAGCACGGCCCTCGGCGCCAACAGCCATGTCAGGCGCCTGGCAGAGGTGCTGGCCTTCGCCCTCCTCGACGAACAGGGCCTCGCCCAGAACGTCATCGCCTTCGCCGCCACGGCCAACCACAGCGATGGCCCCTCTGCCGGACTGGCGGGCATCGATCGCCTGACCCACCTCCATGAAGGACAGCGCTTGCAGGCCGCAGCCCTCTTCGCCCTCGCCCACAAGGGGCGACTCCACGCCTCACCCGATCTCGACGCCTTCATCGCCCGCGCCCAGCTCGATGCCATCGGCTGGTCACCGGCTGTGGCCATCTGCGAGGCCCTCCTCCAGGTCGGAGAGCTGCGCCGCGAGACCTGGCAACCCCATGAGACTTGCCGCGTTCTGGTGCCGCTGATCTTGAGCGAGAGCGGCCACCCCATAGACAGCGGCGATCTCATCCCCGCCTTGCGCCACCCCCACGCCGCCATCCGCTTGCGCGCCCTCGACGCCCTGGCCCGTCTCCCCTACTGCACCAGTGCCGATCCTCTCCTCCTCGAACGCTCACGTGACGCCGCCGCCTCTATTCGCAATCGCGCTGCCCGTCTCTTCGCCGGCTGAGAAAGATGTCGCCCAGAACCCACACGCGGGGCGGAGCTCGCGGCGCCGGAGGCGCGCTCCGACTCCTCTCCCTCGCCTTGCTCGCCAGCGTCGCCCTCGGAGCCTGTCGCGATGAAGACGAGCGCCTGCGCGACTTGCTCCAGGATTGGCACCTCGTGGTGGCCCAGCATCACGACACCTGCCCGCGCATGGCGCGCGCTCTCGACCTCTGGTGGCAGCAGCACCAACGAGAGCTCGAGGCGCTCGTCGACGCGGCCCAGACCCGCCACGCTACGGCGTCCCCCGACCAACGACAGCGGGCACGCCAGAAGTTGGCCATCGAGGTCAGCCTCGCCACCCAGGCAGGGTGGCAGAAGTGCAGTGGAGATCCGGCGGTCTATCCCCACCTCCTCCGCATGCAGCAGACCTTGGAGAGGCTCGACGAGTGAGACACACGTCAATATGTCGTGACATTTCAAACGCTTAAACGCGCCACCCCCGTCCGCATCCCTGGACAGGTGCGTCGTCTTGGTCTACCCTGCGCCAGCCTGACGCGCTGCGTCAACCCGCATCTGTGACGCCCCACAGGCCTCACGCACTCGGAGCCCATCTATGAATCATGATGAAAAAGTCCAACGCATCGCCCGCGCTATCGCCGAGCTGGCCCAGCGCCGCACCCCGGTGCGCTTCCGCCGCAGCGGCGTCTCGCACGTCGTCCCCAACCCTTTCCGCAAGGCCAGACCTGGCGGCGAGGTCGACGTCAGCGATCTGAAGGAGATCCTGCACATCGATGTGGAGAAACGCCTCTGCGTCGCCGAACCTGGCGTGACCTTCAGGGAAATCGTCCAACGCACCATCCCTCTGGGCCTCGCCCCCTACACCGTCCCCGAGCTCGAAGGCATCACCATCGGCGGCGCCGTCTCGGGTTGCTCTCTCGAGTCCATGTCCTACCGTCATGGCGGTTTCCACGACACCTGCCTGGCCTACGAGCTGGTCAGCGGCACGGGCGAGGTCATCCACTGCTCCCCCGAGGAGAACGCCGACCTCTTCCACATGGTCCATGGCTCTTACGGCACCTTGGCCGCCCTCACCTCCCTCACCTTCTCTCTGGTCCCCGTCAAGCCCTACGTCGCCTTGACCTATCAGCGCTTCGACAACCACGACGACTTCTGGGCGGCGCTGCGCGCGCGCTGTGAGCCCGGCGATCACGATTTCGTCGACGCCATCATCCATGGCCCGCGGCACTACACCCTCTGCCTGGGCACCATGGTCGATCACGCGCCCGAGCTCAGCGACTACACCGGCACGGAGATCTATTACCAGAGCACTCGCACCAAAACCCAAGACTTCATGCGCTTGGAAGATTACTACTTCCGCTACGATACGGAGTGTCATTGGTTGACTCGCACGGTGCCTCCCTTGGAGAACAAGCTCGTGCGCCGCCTGGTTGGCCGCTGGTTCTTGGGCTCCACCAACCTCATCCGCTGGTCATCGCGCCTGCGCCATCTCCTGCGGCTCAAGGGTCGCCCGGACGTGGTCATCGATGTCTTCATTCCGGCGCGCAACTTCACGCGATTCATGGACTGGTACCGCGACGTCTTCGATTTCTGGCCCCTGTGGATCGTCCCTTACCGCATCGCCACGCCCTACCCATGGCTGGACGACACCTATCAAGAGGCGCTGCAGGATCAGCTCTTCATCGACTGCGCCATCTACGGCAAGGCCAACAGAGATCCCAAGCGCGACCTCTCGGTGGACTTGGAGCGGGAGGTGCACGCCCTGCACGGCATCAAGACCCTCATCTCCCGCAATCACTACGACGAGACGACCTTCTGGAGCATCTACTCCAAACCCAGATGGGACGCCGCCAAAGGGCGACTCGATCCGCACAATCTCTTTGGCGACCTCTACCGCAAGGTCCACAACCAGCACTGAAAACAGGCGCGCCTCTGGCGCCGGTGTCAGGCCTGATGCTCTTTGGCCAGCGCATCCCGAACCCGGGTGACCAGCAGCTCTGGCGTGAAGGGTTTTTGCAGCAGTTCAATGGCCCCCTCAGCGCCCAAGCCATAGGCCTGGAGGGCATCGGCCGTGTAACCTGAGCAGAAGAGCACCGCCGTCTCGGGCCGCGTTTGGCGCAGGCGCTCGGCGAGCTCAGCGCCATTCATCCCGGGCATGACCACATCGGTCAACAAGAGGTGGATGACTCCATCGAATCCCCGCGCCAAGGCGAGGGCTTCATGGCCGCTCTGCGCCAACAGTAGATGGTAACCCTGCGCCGCGAGGACGCGCTTGACCAGGCGCAACACCATGACGTCGTCCTCCACCACCAGCACGGTCGCGAGCTGCCGCTCAGGCTCGGCCGCCACTGCCACGGCGTCTGGCACCGCCCCGTGGATGGCCGTGCTCGCAGGGAAGTCGACTTGCAGCGTGGTCCCCATGCCCGGACTGGAGACCACGGCCAAGCGGCCGCCTTGCTGGGTGACGATCCCATAGACCGTCGCCAAACCCAGCCCTGTTCCGCCCGCCTTGGTGCTGAAAAAGGGATCGAAAATGCGCTGCTGGGTCCCCTCGTCCATGCCAACGCCAGCGTCCACCACGCTGAGCCGTACCCACGACCCGGCGTCAACATCACCCGGCACCAAGCCAGGAGGCGCCTCGACGTAGGCCGTGACGATGTCGACGCGCCCGCCTTCCGGCATGGCATCCCGCGCGTTGACGACCAAATTCATCACCACTTGGGTGAGCTGGCTCTCATCCACCATGACCGGCGGCAGAGACTCCGAGGGGTGCCAGTACACTTCGACGGCACCACCGAGAAGGTGACGCAGCAACGGGAGGATCCCCTCGACGTGGGCGTTGAGATCCGTGACCCGCGACACCAGCGACTGACGCTTGCCAAAAGCCAAGAGCTGGCGGGTCATGGTGCTCATGCGCTGAGTGGTCTCCAGAATCACCGCAAGATCTTCCTGTGCCGCTCCGCCCACCTGCCCACTCTGCTCCAGAAGCTCGGCGTGGGCGCGGATCACCGTGAGCAGATTGTTGAAATCGTGCGCGATACCGCCCGCCATCTGACCGAGGATCTCGAGACGCTCCGCCTGTTGCAAGCGCGCCTCGAGCCGCCGCTGCTCGCTCAGATCGCGGTAGACGACCACCGCGCCGAGCCCCTCGCGCAGCGGCGAGAGGGCGACATCTACGGCGATCTCGTGGCCCAGGCGGTGCCGCCGCGCGCTCTGCCAACGCCGCGCCTGCCGCTGCAGCAAGGCCTCGGAATACTGCTCCATGACCTCCTCACGGCGCTGCTCCGGCAGAATCAAGGCCAGGCTCTGCCCAATGACCTCCTCCTGGGTGTAACCAAAAAGGCGCTCGGCGCCATGGTTCCATGCCTGGATCCGCACCCTGGCATCGAAGGAGATGATGGCATCGCCGCTGTTGTCGGCGATGGCCTCCATCCGCTCCACATAGTCGCGCAAGCGCGACTCCGTCGCCGAGAGTTCGGCCATCTTGTGGTCCAACTTGTTGCGCAAGCGCCGGTTGTAGAGCTCGAGCTGGGACACCTCCTGGTGCGGCTCCAGCACGCGCGCGACCGCAGGCCGCGCCCGACGCTCAGCAATGGTCGCCTCGATCACCTTGAGAACCCGGCCGGGATCGACGGGCTTCACCAAAAAGTGAGCCGCTCCCAGCTCGAGGGCCAGGGATTGATCCTGCGCCTCCGTATAGGTCCCCGTGCAGACGATGAAAGGAACCTCCCTGAGGGCTGGATCACGCATCCACTCGCGGCACAAGGTGTAGCCATCCATGCCAGGCATCAGCAGATCCGCCACCACCGCGTCGAAGCTGCGCGCGCGACCCAGCTCCAAAGCCTGCAGACCGTCATTGGCCTCCACGACACGGTGCCCCTTTTGCTCCAGGAAGAAGCGCAGCACGTAGCGACTCTCCACATGATCATCCACGACGAGAACGTTCAACATAAGACGTCAGCTCTCCCATCCAGGTCGCCCCTGGCCCTACGCTGCGCTGCAGGTACACCGCCGCGCCCACCCTGCCCCGATCCCAGCCACCGCAGGCAACGCCAGCCCTGTCTTTGAGGGGCACCTGGCCGATGTCATCCCGCTGTGCGCCACGGACACTCCGCGCTTGTGCCACCTAGGCTAGTCCCGAACGCAGCCGGGTGCAATCGCCACGCGTTCCATGAGCGCCAAAGCCACCCAGCCGCCTCACGAAGAACGCAGTCGTTGGGCGAAGTATCCACTCCGCCGCGGCGCGCACGCCCGTCCGGACGTGGATGCAAAATGTGATTTGCATGCCTCAGGCGATGCCGCAATAATGTCGGTGCAGACGCGATCGCTGTGATCCGGAGGTGGTGTTGACCGCCCCGGCCTCCCCCCGAAGCCAGCGCCAGGCAGGCTTCACCCACCCGACCCGAACCCTACGAGAGATGGAGCTGAATATGGCAGAGCAGGACCAAGTGCGACGACGCGTTGACGAAATGAAGTGGCGCCCGCGCAACGTCGTGTGGGAGATCACCCTGGCGTGCAACCTCAAGTGCGGCTACTGCGGCTCTCGTGCTGGCGCACCGCGCGCCGACGAGCTGCGCCTCGATGAGTGTCTGCGTGTGGTCGACGAGTTGGCGGCCCTGGACTGTGAGCTCATCACCCTCTCGGGTGGCGAGCCGACCATGCGCCCGGACTGGCCGGTCATCGCCCGCGCCATCGCTGACAAGGGCATCCACGTCAACATGGTGACCAACGGGGTCTACAAACGTCACACCGCCCAGGAAGTGGCGCGCCAGATCAAAGACGCGGGCATGTGCAACGTCGGCGTCAGCATCGACGGCCCCGAAGAGATTCACGACGCCCTGCGCGGGCGTGGCACCTTCGCCCAAGTCTGTGACTCCGTGCGCACCTTCGTCGCCGAAGGCCTCAGCGTCACCGTCATGAGCACCATCGGCCAACGCAACTTCTCGGCCCTCGCCGCCACCCACCAGCTCGCCCAAGACCTCGGCGCGCGCATGTGGCGGGTGCAGCTCGCCAAGCCCATGGGCTCCATGGCCGACGCGCCTGACCTGCTCCTCCCCAAGGGGCTCTTCTTGCAGCTCATCGATCAGGTCGCGGCCATCAAAAAAAGCAGCCCCATTCAAGTGCGCATCGGCGACTCCATCGGCTATTTCGGGCCCCACGACAAGACCCTGCGCGCCCGCTCCTGGCGCCACCGCGAGCAGGTCTGGCGCGGCTGCCAGGCGGGCCTCCAGAGCATCGGCATCGAGGCCAACGGCGCGGTCAAAGGCTGCCTCTCCCTCCAAGCCAGCCTCCCCGGCCAAGATTTCATCGAGGGCAACCTCCGCGAAGAGAGCCTGGCCACCCTGTGGTACAGGCCCGATGTCTTCCGCTACAACCGCCAGCCCCAGCTCACCCAGCTCACGGGCAAGTGCGGCGTCTGTAAGCACGGGCAGCAGTGCCGTGGCGGTGCCAAGTGTGTCGCCGCCGCCGTCACAGGCGCCTTGAGCGAAGACCCTTACTGCTACTACGGCCTCACCGAGGCCGGCAAAGCCAACACCCACCCCATCAAGGAAGCCGCCGCCGCTGCCGCTGCCGCTGCCGTCCTCATCGGCGCTTTCCCCGCCTGTGAGTATGGTCTCGACGATCCCGACGATGTCGAAGACCTGGCAGAAGTCCACGGCGACGTCATCCCCGACGCCCCAGACACCAACGTGGTGCCCGAGTACGCCGTCGAACCCGACGTCCACGACGACCAAATCGCCATCCCCGAGTATGGCGTCGAGCCCGACATGCACGATGACACGGTCACCACCGATTACGGTGTCGAGCCCGACATCATCGACGACGCCGTGGTCACCGAGTACGGCGTCGAGCCCGACGTCATCGAGGATGCCATCGGCACGGACTACGGTGTCGAACCCGACGCCACGGACGACTTCAATCAAAACGATTACGGCGTGCCGGTCCCCTAGTCACGGCCTCGCGGCCACCGGACGAGGGCCGGGGCCGCCACCACGCCACGCCCTGTGGGCTCACGGCCCCTGATGCGGCGAAACCTCCCCAGGAGGGCAGCCTAGAGCAGGGGCTGGTCTTCGACCTCGAGCCGGTAGAGCAAGCCGCGGTTCGACAGCACGAAGAGCGCGCCGTCGATCAGGCGCGGCGAGCTGGTGAAGCCACTCCCCATATCGAGCAAGGAGACGGTCTTGCCGCTCACCCGGTCGAGCAAGGCCAGACCCAGGCGCTGCACGCCGACATAGACGTAACGCTGGCCCACCGTCACCGGGCTCAACAGAGCATCCTCCAGCACCACGTTGCGCCAGAGGATGGCGCCGTCCTCGGCCGCGACGCAGTAGACGCCTTGGCTCGACGTAAAATAAACGGCCGTGCCATAACCATGGAAGGCGCGCACGCCCTCGATCTTCTGCTGCCACAGGGTCTCGCCGCTCTCGGGGTCGAGGGCGTAGACCCCGCCCATGGCGCTGGCCACATAGAGCCGGTCGCCAAAGAGATAGGGCGAGCCATCGACATCGCGAAAACGGTTGAGACCGACGGCCAAGTCGCGCGTCCACAGCAGCGCCCCATCCTGCAGCGCGTAGGCCGTGACCGTCCCATCGGAGAAGCCGACGTAGACCCGATCGCCGTCGATCAGAGGCGTGGCCTGTCCCATGAGGGTGAAATCGTTGATCCGCGCCCGTTCTTTGCGCCACACGAAAGCGCCCGTGCGCCGGTTCACCGCGTGGACCCGGTTGCCCGCGTTGACCACCACCACCAGGTCTTCCGCCACAGCGGGCGCCGCCTCGACGGCCGTCCCCGTGTCAAAGGCCCACAGCTCACGCCCGCTGCTGGCTTCCAGCGCCCGCAGCCAGCCATCGCCGCCACCGAGGAAGAGGGTCTGCCCCACACTGGCCCCAGCCGCCCGCACGGGCGCCGCATAGCGTTGCTCCCACGCCACATCGCCCGTGGCCATCTGCACGGCCACCACCCGACCATCCGCCAGGGGCGTCACCAGCAAACCATTGCTGAGGGCCGTCGTCGTGCCCACCTCCAGGCCACTGCTGCCCCACAGGGTCTTGTTGCCGTAAAAATCATGGGCCCAAACATGCCGCAACACCAACGCCGCCCGTTGGGGTACCCGCTGCTGCCCCCGCGGCACCAGGCCACAAGATCCGCAGAGCAGGACCATGCCCACCAGCCACAGCGCCAGCGCCACCCATCGCCTTTGCTTCCCTGAATTCATCTCGCCCCTACTGCTCGCCTGTGCTGCTTGCGGCACCCTGGCGATGCAAACGGTCGCGCCTTGCCGCGCCAGACCACTCAGTCAATCGGCACTGCGGAAATCCGCGCCTCGGGCTCGCTCACCAGGGCGCTCAGGCGGCGCTTGGCCTCGGTCCCTTCGTCGCTCTCGGGGAAGCGCGCCGCCACCTCGGCATAGGCATCAGCGGCCTCGTCGAGAGCGCCCACGCCCTCGTTGATCGCGCCGATCTGCATCAAGGCAAAGGCCCCGTACAGCCGCGGGGACTTGGCGTAGAGCTGCCGGTAGGTCGCGATGGCCTCTTGATGGGCGCCATTCTCCAAGTGGAGCACGGCGTTGGCCTGCAACACGAAGACATCGATGGACTGATCCACCTTGGTGTGGGCCACCTCGAAGTGGCTCTTGGCCGCTTCCATCTCGCCCAAGCGCAAGGACGCTACCGCCGCCATCAGGTGCGCCTCACCGGCGATCTCACTCTTCGGCCACTTCTCGATGGCAGACTTCGCCTGGGCCAGCACCGTCTCGTGACGCGCCCGCTCGGCTTTGGCATCCACGGCGAAGGTGCGCAGGTTCATCTCCGAAGCCACGATGGCCCGGTTCAGCTCGGCGCTCTCCTTGGCCAGACTGCTCTCACGGTAGCTACCGTAAAGAGAAATGCCCGCCACCACCACCACCAAGACCACGATGGCCGCCACGATGGGCTTCCAATTCTTGGCGAACCAGGAGCTGACGTCCATACTGGTCTTGACGAACTTGTCGCTGCCTCCGAAGGCCTCTTGGGCCAACTCTTCTGGCGCTTCGACTTCGACGACTTCCTTCTTCTTGCGAATCTTGATCGCCACCGCACACTCCTCTCAGTGCCGCATAGATGAACCGCATCGCCTTCCCGAGAAGGTCGCTGCACCAGACCGCTGCTGCGCCATCCTCTTAGGACTCGGACGCGCCTGCCAGCAAGGCGCGGACTATAGGACCACCCCAGCACGGTGTCAACGCGCCGGCTACGCGCGCCCCACTTCACCGCACGGGCGCCCAAGACAAAGAAGCCCTACCTCGCTATGCTCGCACGGCAGAGCGCCGTCACCACACCCGCGCGGCGGCACGCCACGAGACGGCCAACGCCCCGGGTGCCGACGCTCGCTTCGCCCAGCCACCTCTGCGGCCAAGTCCACCGCCCCCAACCCCGACGATGCCCCATGACCCGACGCCTCCTCACCCTGTTCGCACTGCTCCCGTGCCTGCTCCTCGCCCCACCGGCTCTGGCCATTGAAGACGAGTGGAGCATCGGCGCCGGCCCCGCCCTGGCCTCGCTTCCCAACCACGAAAACGGCACCATCGGCCTGGGCGCCTCGGCCTTCGTCCGCTACGCCTTCACCGACGCCTTGCGCGGCGCCGTCGGCCTGGTCGTCGCCCATCACCTCGCCGCCCCAGCCATGGACGATCACCCCGACGCACCGGCCTTCACCCTCTTCATCCCCCGGGTGGGCGTGGTCTACGCCATCGACATCCTCGACCTCATCCCCTACCTCACCCTGGACGCCACGGCCTATTTCGCCGACGCGGCCTTCTTCCCCGACGCGGACCGCACCATGGCTTTCGGCATGGCCGTCGGCCTCGGCCTCGACTATCGCGGCTGGCGCGCCTTCAGCATCGGCGGCGAGGTCGCCTACCACGCCCTCTTGTCCGACCTGGCCGAGTACCCGGCCTACCTCACCTTCGGCCTGCACGCCACCTGGCACTCCGATCCCTTCTGAGAGCCCCCCCGCTCCAGGCCAGGCGCACGCCCAGCGGGGGGTGGATCCAAAAAAAGCGGGACCGCTGACCAGGCCGCTATTCGTAGACCGCTTCGGGATCCACGTCCCAAGCATAGGCGCTGTCCCAGATGTGGAGGAAGTAGCCCTCCAGGTCCTGCGCCAGCGCGGCGCCCTCGGCCACCACGCCCACATTGCGGCTCTGCAGGAAGTAGTCGCCCGACCAGTTGGAGGTGCCCAGCCACGACCACGCGCCGTCGGCCACCAAGAGCTTGGTGTGGATGACCCGCGCGAAGGGGATGGGGCCGGTGGAGGCCTCGGGGATGGTCACCATGCGCACGGAGACGTTGGGCACCTGCACCAAGCGCTGCAGATCCCCGATGTACTTCTTCCGCGTCGACCAGTCCGCCACCATCAGCCGCACATCGACCCCGCGGGCGGCCGCGGCCTGCAGGGCGTCGTCGAGCTCCATCCAGGTGGAGCGGTCGTACATTTGGGTGCTGTAGTTCAACAACTGCACGTAAACGTTGCGCTCCGCACCGTTGATGATCCGCAAGATGTGGGGCAGATCCCAGTCGCATTCTTGGGGGATCCACTCCCGGGGGCTCAGCACCGTCTGGACGCGCACCGCCGCGTCGCCGTAACTCACCGACTCCAGGGCGCAAGTCCGCGGCTTCGGTTCGGGTTGGGTCTCCCCGCCGGCCAAGGCCCAGTCGTGGGCAAAGGTCTCCACCAGGGGCCGCACCAGACCCTGCGGCTCCAGGCGCGCCCCGAGCTCGACGATGTGCATCAGGGAGCGCCAGTCGAAGTTCTGGCTGCCAAAGAAGGCCTCCCGGTCATCGACGATGAAGTACTTGGCGTGCTGGACCCCGCCCATGAACGATCCCAAGTCGAAGACCCGCACCTCGATACCCGGGTGCGCCGCCAACCGCTCCGGCACGGCGATGTGCTCGTCGCGGTAGAACTTCTTGTCTACCATGAAGCGCACCTTCACCCCGCGGCTGGCCGCCGCCTCCACCGCCGCGATCACCGCCTCGAGCGTCGCCCCTGGCGCGCTCACCGCATAGAAATGCGAAAAATCCAGGCTCCGCTCGGCGCTGTCGATCATCTCCAACCACAGCGGCTGGGCATCCACGATGTCCGGGTTGTCCAAGGTGGTCTCCACGGGCCAGCTCTCGGCCAACTGCAGATCCCCCACCCGCAAGGCGCCGATATCGGGCGCAGCCACCACCGCCCCTGGCGTCGTCGTCGTCGCCTCCTCGGGCGACACCGCCACCGGCTCGTTCGGTTGGGCGCCACCACAGCCCGCCAGGAACCACCACGCTACCAGCACCGGCGCGACCCGCGCCTGCACCCGTCCAACATTGCTCTGCCCATTCACCATGACCCACCTCTCTCCTTCATGAAGGTCCACCCAAGTGTCCGGCGCCATCTTATCTGCCGCCCCCCTGGGAGCGCCAGCCGTCGCCCGGGTGCCATCCACGCCGCATGACGCCATCTTGGCCCCAAAAGTCCCCTGCTTCAACACCCATCACCACGATATTCTTTCCACTTATCCCCTTCTGCCCCCAGGCGCGGCCTTCAGCGCCGAAATCGCCGACCTCAAAGCATCGACACCCTCCCCACGCCGGCCCCCCGAGTCGACGGCGGTTGCGTCGCGCCCAACTTTTGCCACAATGGATGCCGAGCCAGGACGCGCCCACCCGCGCGTCTGCCCCATCGGCCCCTTCGCGACCTCCAACCCAGGTGTCTCCATGCTCCGACGCGATTTTCCTCTCCTCGCCTTGGTCACCGCCGCCGCATGCCTCATCGGCGCTTGCGGCGACACCTCCTCCAACATCGATCCCGCCGACACGCCGACGCCGCCCGACACGGGCACGGAGATCGACGCTGCGGCCGAAACGGAGATCGAAGGCGACACCGTGAGCAGCGGTGAGATCTACGGAACGGTCACCCTCGGCGATGGTGCCGCCCCGACAGGGGTCCAGGTCGACCTCGGCCACGGCGGCGACGTCCGTGAGGTCGTCCTCGATGCCACCGGCACCTATGCCTTCGCCGACCTGGACGCTGGCGTCTATGTCTTGCGCGCCTGGCACGCCGGCTACAGCACTTCCCAACTCGAGATCACCCTCTTGGCGGGTCAGCGCATCGAAGCCAACTTCAACCTCCAAGTCGCCGCGCCAGACAACCACGACCCGGTGATCTCGGCGCTCAACGTACCCGCCCTGGTCGCGCGCAACAGCGCCGTCGAGGTCAGCGTCGTGGCCAGCGACCCCGATGGTGACCCCCTCACCTATGAGTGGCAGGCCGATCAGGGCTTCCGCATCGCCGTGGGCCAGGCCGGCGCCACGGCGACCTTGCTCGCGCCCGACGCGGGCGATGTCAGCGGCACGGTCAGGGTCATCGTCAGCGACGGGCGCGGCGGCAACACCCAGCAGACGGCCGAGGTCCGCACCAGCATGAACCACGCGCCGATCATCCAGAGTCTGAGCGCAGACGACGACCGCCTCGCGCCCAAGGGCGCCACGGTGGTGCGGGTCAACGCCACCGATCCCGACGGCGATCCCCTCACCTACACCTGGAGCATCACCCCGGCGCCACACCAACCCCCGTGGGTCTTGACCGACGGCGACACGTCCGCCTTCGTCACCGCCGCCAACATGTTTGGCGCCGCCGCCGTGGTCAAGGTCGTCGTCTCGGACGACAAAGACGGCACGGCCGAGGCCATCGTCGCCATCGCCACCACGCCTTGTGACAGCGGCCTCGACTGCGATGGCGACGCCGACAATGGCTGCGAGGCGCCCGACAGCGCCCTGGCCGCCTATTGCCCCGCCAAGAGCTGCGTCGACGTGGTCCGCAGTGGCCACGACCGCGGCGACGGCCACTACTGGCTCAGCCCTAGCGGTGACGCCGCCGACGCCTATCAGGCCTACTGCGAGATGGAGAGTGACGGCGGCGGCTGGGAGCTCGTGGCCACCATCTCCGGCGCCGACACCAACCAATGGGCCAGCGCCAGCGGCCACTGGACCTCCACCCAGACCTTGGGCAGCATCGAGAACCCCTGGCTCGACTACAAATCCTCGGCTTGGTGGACCCTCGACATCAGCACCGCCGAAGCCCTCTTGGTGCGCCGCTTCGACGATCAGATCCAGGCCCGCGTCAAGCTCGGCGCCCAGTGCCTGGCTGGCGCCGCAGCCTTCAACCAGCTCTTCACCACCTTCGACACCAGCCTGGCCTGCCCACCAGAGGCCATCGCGGTCTACCAGGGCGCCGCCACGGGCCTCGCCTCGGCCGACTACACCGAAGGCAGCGGCCGCGCCGGCCTGGGCAACCCCCAAACCAACGGCTTCTGCTGGAGCGTCGAAGACACCGCCGTCAACACCTTCAAAGGACGCCTGGGCTGGAACGAAGTCCCCGGCGCCTCCTGCGCCCACGCCACCCACGCCGGCGGCGTCGCCGTCTTCGAACACGCTGGCGGGCAGTACACCACCGCCGACATCACGGGCACCTCCTGGCTGGTCGGTACGGACTACACCAAGACCGCCCTCTCCATCTTCGCCCGCCCGAGCGTCGGCCTCAGCGGCGACCGCACCCTGGCCGACCCGGCCCGCTTCGCCGACGGCACCCTGGCCCCCGACTGCCTGGGCTACCGCCACCCGCCCCTGGGCTACCTCTACGCCGGCGCCACGGGCGACGGCCTCTACCGCATCGATCCCGACGGCGATGGCCCCCTGGACCCGGTGGTCGTCTTCTGCGACATGAGCACCGACGGCGGCGGCTGGACCGCCATCGTCGCCAACGGCGACAACACCACCCCAGAGACCTTCGACGAGAACGACTGCTATCCCCTCATCACCAACGACCCTAGCCGCGGCTGTGGCGACCCCACGGATCTCCTCGCCGACTTCTCCATGAACGGCGAGGTCCAGGGCGCGCTGCAGTGGCGCCACCTCCTCGGCGTTGCCTACGGCGACAACGGCTACACCGAGAAGATCGCCTACTTCGCCATCGACTTCGGCAGCGCCGCGCCCACCACCCAAGAACGGATCGGTGGCACCCCCTATGTCCCCAACCCCATCGCCGTCTCCGACGGCATCATCCGCTGCGCCAACCGCGCCAGCGGCAACGAGCGCATCGTCCACTACACCATGGCGGGCACCTACGTCGGCAACGACACCAACATCGCCTTTGAGCGCGGCACGGTCTTTGGCCACAACCAGGCCCCAAGCATGAACAGCAACCTGCGCCAGACCTTGGGCTTCACCGACACCGCCGAACGCGCCAACGGCTCCCTCCTCGGTCTGGACGACTATCAAGACGGCTGGTCCTGTGGCGACAATTGGCTACCCGCCGTGGCGCGCCACGCCCGCCTCGTCGTCCTGGTCCGCTAACGCAGGGTCTGGCACAGGTCGTCGCGCCCACAAGAGGAGCGGCACGCGCTCGCCCCGAGGCAGTCGAGCTGGCATCCCGCCGGGCACTCCAGGCGGCAGCGCTGCGCGCCCTCACAGCTCACCTCGCAGCCGCCACCGCCACAGTCCACCTGACAATCCTGGGCGTCGGCGCAGTCCACCTCGCAGCCCCCATTCGGGCACGCCACGGCGCACGACGCCGCCCCTTGACAGTCCACCTCACAGGACCCGCCGGGACAAGTAAAGTCACAGGTCCCACCAGGGCCACAGACACAGCTCCCTTGGCACTCCTCCGCCCAGGCCGCCCCCGGCGCGTAGCACAGCCAAGCCATCGCCACCATCACCACCCATGCTCTGCCCATTGCCCTGCTCCTCTCGTTCTTCCTCACCCTGCGCGCCAACGACACCAGAGACGCCGCCGCGCTGGCAACGCTTCATTCCGCACGGCAAGGCGCGCCCGCCCGCGGCAGAGAGAGGGTGAACACAGTCTCCTCGGCGTCGCTGACGTATGAGACGCTGCCTCCCAAGGCCTCCATGGCCATCTTGACCCCATAGATGCCCAGGCCCGTCCCGCCGCGCTTGCCAAAGGTCGAGAAGGGATGAAAGAGCGTCGCCCGCACCGGCGGGGGAATGGGATCACCCGAGTTGTGCACCCGCAAGCTCACCTGCTCCCCCTCCTCGGCGATCACCACCCGCACCGCGCTGCCTCGCGGCGCCGCCTCGATGGCGTTCTTGACCAGGTTCTCCATGCAGCGGCCCAGATGCACCGCATCGGTCAGCAGCGCCGCCATCACCTCGGGCGCCTCCACCGTCACCGAGATGTCCTTGGCCGCCGCCTGCACCTGGAGCGTCTCCACGGCGTGCGCCGCCGCTTGCGGCAAGTCAATCTCGCTGCAATCCAAGACCAAGTGCCCCCGGGCCAGCTTCTCCATGTCCAAGCTGGTGTCGATCATGCGCTGCATCAGGGCCGCACGTTCCAGCGCCCGCTGCAGCTTGTCCGTCTGCTGCGCGCTCAAATCACCGTAGTAGCCGCCCACCACCATCTGCAGCATGGACTGGATGGCCGCCAGCGGCGCTCGCAGATCATGGCGCACCACCATCTCGTAGAGCCGCTTCTGGTCCTCGAGCTGCTTGCGCGCCGTCACATCGATGCCGTGACCGAGATAGCCCACCACCGGACCCGTGTCATCGGCGCCGGCGCGGATCGGGGTGATGCTCAGCAGCACCGCCACCTCGCCGCCATCTTTGCGCCGGTTCACCACCTCGCCGCGCCAAGACCCCTGCGCCGGATCCTGGATCTGGGCCCACATGTAGCGATACATCTCGGCGCTGCTCGCCGAACCCTTGATGAGGCTCATCTTCTGCCCCACCACCTCGTCCAGCGCATAACCGTAGAGCTTGAGCCAGGCCGGGTTGGCTTGGACGATGCGCCCCTGCACATCGGCCACCACCATGGTGTCCGTGCTCGACGCAAAGGCCCGCGCGTAGACCGCCTGGGTCAGCAACAGCTCCGCCGTCTCTCCCCTGCTCATACCACTCCAACCTTAGGTGATGTAGCACATCACCGCGATGAGGCTCGCCTCGTTGTTGCTCTCGTCACACTCGGGTACGGCCAACACGCCCGAGCCCTGGGGATCGACCACCACGTAGAAATCCGTGGGGACATGGAGGGCCGGCACCTCGAAGGACAGCACCACCGACGCACCGGGCAGCAGGGCCTGCGGCGTCGACACCGTCCCCAAAAGGACGCTGTCCTCGGGCGTCCCCTGGTAGAAGTCCACCGCCACGCCTGCCCCCACCCCCAGCGATCCCAGGTTGGTGACGCGGGCTTGCAGAACCATCTTCCCTTGCGGACACTGGTCGAGGCTCAAGGCCAGACTCGCCGCCAGGTCCGGGGCGTTGAAGACCCCCTCCCCTTGCGCGTTCTGACGGAACATGTAGCGATACATCTCGGCGCTGCTCGCCGAACCCTTGATGAGGCTCATCTTCTGCCCCACCACCTCGTCCAGCGCATAACCGTAGAGCTTGAGCCAGGCCGGGTTGGCTTGGACGATGCGCCCCTGCACATCGGCCACCACCATGGTGTCCGTGCTCGACGCAAAGGCCCGCGCGTAGACCGCCTGGGTCAGCAACAGCTCCGCCGTCTCTCCCCTGCTCATACCACTCCAACCTTAGGTGATGTAGCACATCACCGCGATGAGGCTCGCCTCGTTGTTGCTCTCGTCACACTCGGGTACGGCCAACACGCCCGAGCCCTGGGGATCGACCACCACGTAGAAATCCGTGGGGACATGGAGGGCCGGCACCTCGAAGGACAGCACCACCGACGCACCGGGCAGCAGGGCCTGCGGCGTCGACACCGTCCCCAAAAGGACGCTGTCCTCGGGCGTCCCCTGGTAGAAGTCCACCGCCACGCCTGCCCCCACCCCCAGCGATCCCAGGTTGGTGACGCGGGCTTGCAGAACCATCTTCCCTTGCGGACACTGGTCGAGGCTCAAGGCCAGACTCGCCGCCAGGTCCGGGGCGTTGAAGACCCCCTCCCCTTGCGCGTTCTGACGGAAATTGTTCAGCCCCGGCTTGGTCCAGTTCTTCTCCTCCGTGAAGGGCACGTTGCCGTCGGAGGTCGCGTCGGTCACGTGATAGGCGTGCTGAGTCCACACCCGCCGGGTTGGCACCCACTCGTCGTTCAAGTCGCCATAGACGAAGAGCCCCACCCCGCGAAACTCGAAGCCCGGCACGCCATTGCATTGTGATCCGTTGTTGTTGGCCACGATGAGGATCTCCGAGTTGCCGTCCGAGTCCACGTCCACCACGATGGGGTACTCGTGAATGGTCAAGCTGCTGTTCGGGATCTGGAGCTGCACCTCGCCCGTGTCACCGGAATAGACCCGCATGAAGCACTCGTCGGCATAGATCACCTCGGCCTTGCCATCGCCCTGGAAGTCGAAGACCGACGAGCCCGTCGTGTTGGAGCTCTGATCCTGCGTGACCTGACTCCAGCGCGGGTAGATCGCGCCCAAAATCGGCGCCGGGAAGCCCGACTGCACCACCACCTCTTCACCGGGTCGATAGAAGTCGTAAACCGTATACGACGCCGAACCCGCCACCCCCACCTCGGGGCGGCCATCACCGTCGAAGTCAGCAATGGTCGCTGGGCCACCGATGCCGCCGCCCGGCAGGGACACCGGCTGGGTGCGCAAGCTCGGATCGGCCACGCATGCCGCGTCCGTGGGATCCACCCCACACCACAACTCACCCGTCTGCCCGTTGAGGGCGATGACCTGCCCACGGGACACCAGGATCACCTCCGGCTTGCCGTCCAGGTCGAGATCGGCCACCGCCGGGTAGCCATCATGGCCCGCATAGGTCCAGAAGGGCGTCACGGTCACCGTCGGCGGCGCACCGTCTACCCCGGCTTGCCACTGCACCGACCAGGCGTGCTTGCCCGAGATGATCTCCGGCTTGCCGTCCCCGTCCAGGTCCGCCACCGTCGAAATGCCGCCTCTATAGGTGTTGTTCGTCCCGTAATTCGGTCCATCCCCACCCTGGTTCCACAGCACCACCCCGTCGTTGTCGATGAGGGTCGCCCCAATGATCACCTCCGCCTCGGGGTCATCGTCGAAGTTGGCCAGAGTCATCGCGCCGTTCTGCACGTTGAGGTTCACCTCCACCCCCGCTGGGGTGCGCGCCGTCCACAAGTGATTGCCAAAACCATCCACGGCGTGTACCCGGCTGCCCCGCCCGGGATAGATGATGTCAGGCAAGCCGTCGCCATTGACATCCCCCAGGGCCAGCGTCCCGCGCCCCTGCGAACCAAAGGTGTGCGGCGGGTTGTGAGGCACCTCGAAGACCACCTCCCCCGTCTGCCCATTGAGCACCACCACCATCCCCGTCTCCCAATTCGAGGTGCCATCCACCCGCGAGGCATTGACCACCACGTTCTGCACCCCGTCGCCGTTGACGTCGGCCACGAAGGGCGACGAGATGATCTGGTAGTCCGTGTAAGACCACTCGATGACCGTCTCCAGATGATCGAAATCGGGGACCACCTGGCAGGTCACCTCCGCCGGCTGCGGCAGACAGCGACCCAGCGTCGGCTCACAGAACTCACCCGGCTGCCGGCAATCGTAAGAGTCCTTGCACGCCGCACCGGGATCGGCGCAGGCGCCGGCCACACAGAGCTGGTCACTCAAACAACAGATCGACGCCGCGGCACCACAACGCACGCCGCTGGGACACGCCAGCAGACACTGCCCATCCACGCACTCATTCCCGGCGGGGCAGCACGTCGCTGGCCACCCACACATGGTGCCACCCAAACAGAGATCCACCACGTCCGCCTCATCCGGGCCCACGTCCTCGACCTCTACCGCGTCGTCAGCACCATCGGGCGCCAAATCCTGGCTGTCCTCCACCTCGGGCGCCACCTCGGCCAGATCCTCACCGTCGCTCACCTCCGCGTCGGGCGCCACGTCCTCCGCGTCCAACGCCCCATCCACACCATCCTCAGTCGCATCACCATCGCCCGAGTCCGGCACGGTCACCCGCCCCGTGTCATCGCCACAGGCCACCAAAACCAACGCGGCCACTACCCCCACCAGCCACCAGCCACACCAACGCCCAGCCATAGTCCCTCCTTCAACGCGCCGCCGCGCCCAATCAACCCGAACATCTTAGTGCACCCCGGGCGCCACACCAAGGCTTTCTGCCCTGAACGCCACGGGCACACCCATCGCCGCATCGCCCGCGCCCCTGCCTTTGTCCACGACATCTGCTAACCTACCCTCACCCCAGGCGCCTCGCTCCCAAGGCGTCATCCTCTTCTGGGATCCACCCTCGTCACACCAGCGGCTTCGCCCATGAGCACCTACGACGACCGACCTTTCTCCAGCGCCCCCGGGGTCCTCATCGCCGTACCCCAGCTCGATGACCCGCATTTTGAACGCGCCGTCGTCGCCATGCTCCTCCACAACCAAGAGGGCGCCTTGGGACTCATCATCAACCTCGAGACGGACTTCCTCTGCCGCGAGGTCATCGATCACCTCGGCTTCGCGTGGCACGGCGAGCACGAGGCCCGCTTGCTGCGGGGCGGTCCCGTCGATCCCCACGGCCTGTGGGTCCTCCACCCCGACTCCCTCGCCATGGACGACGCCATCCCCGCAGGCGAGCACATCGTCGCCTCCCGCGCGCCCGAAGCCATCGAAGCCCTGTGTGAGCGGGCCATTCAACCCCTCATCATGGGCATCGGCTGCGCCGGCTGGGGCCCCGGCCAGCTCGAAGAAGAGCTCGCCCAAGGCACGTGGATCAACGGCCCCATCGACCCCCAAATGCTCTTCGAGTGGCCCCGCAAAGAAGTCTGGGAGCGGGCCCTGCGCGCCATGGGCATCAACCCCCACATGATCGCCACCGGCGGAGGCATGCATTGATCGGTGACCGCTACCGCATCATCGACACCCTCGGCGCCGGTGCCTCGGCCCAAACCCTGCTCTGCGCCGACACCCACGCCAGCGATCGCCAGGTCGCCCTCAAGCTCCTCCGCGTCGAACGCCTCCAAGACTGGAAGTATTTCGAACTCTTCGAACGCGAGGCCCGCGTCCTGGCCAGCCTCGACCACCCGGGCATCCCCAAGCTCCTCGACTTCTTCGAAATCCAGGAAGAAGGACAACCGCGCCTGGCCCTCGTGCAAGAGTACATCCAAGGCGAGTCCCTGGCCACACGCATCGCCCGCAGTGCCCGCTGCGGTGACGCCGAGGTCATCCAGTGGGTCCTGGGCATCCTCGACATCCTCGACTACCTCCACGGCTGCCGACCCCCAGTCTACCACCGCGACATCAAACCCTCGAACATCCTCATCCGCCCCATGGGCGCCCCGGTCCTCATCGACTTCGGCAGCGTCTGCGACGGCTGGCGCCCCGCCGACGAAGCGGGCTCCACCATCGTCGGCACCCACGGCTTCATGCCCCCGGAGCAGTACCTCGGCCAAGTGGGGCCCACCAGCGATCTCTACGCCCTCGGCGCTACCCTCTTGAACGTCCTCACTGGCCGCCTCCCCCGCGACTTCTCCTTTGAATCCGGACGCATCGAGGTGCCCGAAGACCTGCCCGGCACCGCCCCCATGCGCGCCCTCCTCGTGGCCCTCCTCGAGCCCGCGCCACGCCAGCGCCCCCAGAGCGCCCGCCAAGCCCGCGACATCCTCCTCCAAGCGCCCCTCGCCACCCCCAACAGCGCCGCCCTCGTCCCCACCCGCGACGCCCCGCCCGCCATCATCCAAGCCGACGACGACGCCCCCCGCTTCGTCCACCTCGGGCCGCCGGGCCGCGATCCCCGGGGCGATTTCGCCATGGTCTACCGCAACCTGGTCCCGCCCCACCTGCGCACCCTCCAGGTCGCCGGCGGCAAGCCCTCGCGCCCGCCCAACCCCATGGACTACGCCTTCTACACCCTCATGACCCTGGTCACCGTCGGCCTGTGGCCCCTGATCTGCGTCCTCGTCGGCCTGCGGCGCAAACAGCGCCACCACCCCCTCTTCGTCGACGGCGCCTTCGCCGAAGGGCGCCTCGTCGCCGCCACCACCAGCAACGAGGGCGGCGCCACCCTGACCTATGACTTCGAAGTCGACGGCCAAAGCTACCGCAACCAGAGCCACTACCCCACCCACGTGGCCCGCTACCTCGGCATCGGCGACAAGGTCGGCGTCCTCTACGATCCCGACAACCCGCGCAAAAGCTGCCTGGCCTTCGCCTGATCCGGGCCCGCCGCCCCCTTGACACCGCGCGGTCGCCGCCCCATCGTATTTCGACGATATGAGCAGGAGGCTGCCATCTCACCCCCTGGGCGCCGGCCAAGGCCCGCCCTCTCCGCTGACGCCAGGCCAGGAGCCGACGCCATGACCCATGTCCCCACCATCGACCTCTACACCACCCCCCACTGCCCCCACGCCGACGCCGCCCTGACCCTGCTCCGCACGGTCACCCAGCAGGTCGTGCCCGCTGCCACGGTGCAGCATCACGTCGTGGCTGACCCCCAGGCACCTGAGGCGGCGCTGCTCCTCGGCTCGCCCACCATCCGCATCGACGGCGGCGATCTCGAAGGCTTGGACGCTGCCGACCAGCCTCTCTCCTGCCGCGCTTATGACGGCGCCCCCCTGCCCCCGGCCTGGCGCATCGAGGCCGCCCTCTTGCGCGCCATGGCCCCCAAAGGCTGGCTCTTTCTCTGCGTCGCCAACTCCGCCCGCTCCCAGATCGCCGAAGGGCTCGCCCGGGCCATGGCCCCGGCAGGGGTCACCGTGTGGTCCGCTGGCTCGGCGCCGACGCGCGTGCGTCCCGAGGCCGTGGCGGTCTTAGAGGAAATCGGCATCGACATCAGCAGCCACCAATCCAAGGCCGTGGGCGACATCCCGGCCAGCCAAGTCGACCTGGTCATCACCCTCTGCGGCGAAGAGGAGTGCCCCCTCTTCTTGGGCCAAGCCACCCGTATCCACTGGGGCCTGGACGATCCGGCCAGCGTCCAAGGCAGTGACCCAGCCCGCCTCGACGCTTTCCGCCGCACCCGCGATGCGCTGCGAACGCGCTTCGCGGCGTGGCTCGGCTAGGCCAGCCCCTCAATAGTTCACCGTGACCACGATCTGGTCTTGGTAGTCCCCGACGTGCACGTTCTGCCGCGCCGGCAGCCGCCCGTAGATCACGTGCACCTGTGGCGCACTCGTGCCCTGCCCCACCCCGCTCACCCAGCCGCTGCTGCCGCTGCCATCCCCCCAGATCACCGTGCGCGCCGCGTCGGTGAAGAGCTGGTAGGAGAGGGTCCAGCTCAGGCTCAGGTGCTTGAGCTTGCGCTGCAAGAGGCTCCCGTGCTCCCCCGGGCTCAGCCTCACCTCGTAGGCCGTACCTTCACTGCACCGCACCTCGATCTGCCCGCTGGCCAGAACATCGCTCAGGGCAAACGGGTCGTAGCCGGCAAAAGACACCCCACTGGCGCTCACGCTGCAACTCTGCCCCAAAGCCACGGCGCTCCACAGCCCGCAGAGCGTCCCCACCACCAGCACCACCAGCGCCACCCGCACCCTATTCCACCGCTTCACAGCTTACCTCCCCGACCTCGTACTCCACCTCAGCGACCTCGGCGACCACCAAGCGACACCGATAGCGCCGTCCCTGGGCAAACACGGCGAGATCCACCGCGCCTGGAGCGATCTTCTCCAGGAAAAACTCACCCTTCCGCCCAGTAGGCCCCAAGGCGGACTCGGCGCCAGCGACCACCCGCACCGTGCCCAAAGCCAAGGGGCTGCCCTCAGCATCGACCAGCCAACCACTCACCGCGCTGTAGGGCTGGGCCGCAAAGTCCACGACCACCCCAGCCCGGTAGTGGGGAACCACCTGCTGCGAGGCGCGCGCGACCTCGTAAGTGAACGGGATGTCGCGCTGATCCACCCCCAAGCGATTGACCTGATAGGCCCGTAAATGTGGCACCAACAGCTCCCCTGCGTCGTTGGTCAGCCCCACCGTGCGGTGGTCGTAAGTCACCCGCACCCGCGGCAAGGTCCCGACCTTGACCAGGGCATAGGCATCGTGGATGTGCTGGCTGGCGAAGAGGGAGCCCCCCACCCACGCCACGCCACCCGAGACGCTCGCCGCCGCCCAGGTCCGCCCGGCGCTGCTATGGGACACTTCCACATCGGCGACAGCGACCTGGCCGCGGTAGCTGCCGCGCCCCTCCAGCTCCGACGAAGAAGTGCCCGCGTGGCTCAAGGGATGCTGCACCTTCATGGTCAAGCTCCCGCCCCAGGGATGCTCCACGTCGGCCTGGCGCTGCACCCGCACGCTGGTGCGCACGCGCTCCACCAGGTCCGTCTCCTGTTTGATCAGCGCCGAAACCCCGCGCGTCGGCACGTAGGACAAGCTCGCCATGACCTGACCCTGCACGGCCTGCCACTGCCCCCCGGCCATAGGCCGATCCAACGACGCCATGAGGCTGAGGTTGGCGCCGCTGAAGAGGTTCTTGGTGTAGGTCCCGCTGACCCGCACGTTGACATCGTCCTGGTAGTCCAGCGCCGCCGACCCCGCCAACCGCACGGACCCCCATGACGGCTGCGAGAAGGCCGCGCTCAGCCGCCCTAGGCCACGGCGCTCGCCGCCGTGCCGCTGACTGGGCTGGGCCACCGTTGAATAAGCCTGCGTGAAATAGGCGAGGTCCATCCCGAGGGACCACTGGGTCCAGCGCCACTCGTTGACCCAGCGGGCGGCCGCCCCCACGCCCGCTTCCTGAACACTCGCCCCGCCTACCACTGAGAGCAGCCACCGATCGAGGAGGCTGCCGCTCGCCTCGACGCTGCCCTGCAACACCTCGAGGCTGCCCTCGGCGCCGCCCCCCACGCTCAGACCGTGCAGCAAACCGCGCCGGTAGTGGGCAAAGAAGGTGGGGCCACCGTAGTCGAAGCTCTCCGAGTAGAGCCGATCCCGTTTGGCGCCCAGGTAGATCCCAAAGTCCTGCACCCCCGGTCCGAGCAAGGTCGGCGCTTGCAGGTAGGACTCGACCCAGGTCCGCTCCCTACCGCTCGCATCGCGCGTGCGCACCTTCAGCTCCCCTACCCCCATGATGGGGCGCAGGTCGCTGATCTCGAAGCGACCCGCCGGCACCTGGTGCCGTTGTACCAAGCGATCGTTGATGAAGACCTCGACCTGCGCCGGCGTCGCCACCGTCCCCGAGAAGGGGGCGAGGAAATGGCGCGCGAAATGGGGAGCCACGGCGCTCTCCGTCCACAGCCCGATGCCCCCCAGCACACCGCCGCTGCCCAAGCCGCCCGAGTGGCCCACCACGTCGCCCACCCGCAGCCGCGCCCGCCACGATGGCACATCCTTGTTGAGGTAGCTGTGACCGCGAACCAGGCCGATGTCCGGGGTGCGATAGCGCAGCTCCGTCACCGCCAGCAGGTCGAGAAAGGTCGCGCCAAGCTCTGTCGAGGCCTGAAGGGCGCAGCGCCCGGCTGGGGCCGCACATTGACCGGACAAGCCGTAGTTCATGAATGCGCTCCCGGCCGTGCCATGCTCTGCCGTGGGCGTGGGCGCGCTGCCGCCCCCCACCCGGGTGTAGCCCAAACGCGCTGGGTCGACGTTCAGCTCCAGGATCAAGGTCTCTGGCGACAGAGAGGCCCACAGGGACTCGCCCGCCGCCGGCAGGGCTACCCACTGCGCATCGTCCCAGGTCTCGACGGGCAGCCCCGCGACATCGACCCCCAGCCCCGCCAGCTCCTCGAGGCGCATGAAGCTCTGCCCGTCAGCCGTGATCCACAGCAAGCGCTCGCCCCGGGGCAGCCCGTTGAGGCGCACCGTGAGATAGGCCAAGTCGCCAGGCGCTTCTTGGGCGAGGGTGGATCCCCAGCAATAGAGCAAAAGGAAGAGCTGCGATCCCACGGACATGCAGTGTCGTCGCAGCCACATGCGCTCAACGCTCCACTACTCGCGGTCCGTTTCGTATTGGGTCTGCACCTTGTCGGCGACCAGGGCGATGCGGGCCCGCTGCACTTCGGCGCACGGCTCCGCCGGCACCTCGACGGCGAAGGGGCCTGCGGCGCCCGCCAAAAAGTAACGCCCGCCGAGATCCTGCGTGTAGTGCAGCGTGTGGTCGGCCCCCAAGAACTCCGCCCGCAGCGACTGCGCGCGGAAGTGGCTGCTCCCGGTGTTGCTGACGACGAAGGAGAGGGCACACCCCTGCAGGGTCACCGCGTCGATGCTCGCCGTGACGCGATCTTGCTGGGGCGCGAAGAAGATGGGGATGCCCACCCGCAGCAGCACTTGGAGGGTCGTCCCCTGCTCCTCCCGCTGGGTCGGCAGCTCTTCGATATAGAGCCGGTAGGTGCGCTCCAACGCCTCGGCTGTGGTCGACTTCAAGCCGACCCGCACGCTACGCGTCGCCCCTGGCTCCAACAAAAAGAGCTTCGGGAAAAAGACCACCTCCTCCGTAGCCGCCTCGAGCTGCCCGCCCGCGGCGTCTTGGCTCCAGCTCACGGCGTTCAGGCTCAAGGAGAGCGTCCGTCCGCTCTCGTTGGTGATCTCCAGGGTCTGGGTGAGCTGCCCGGGCCCGAGAAAGACCCGCACCGGCTTGACGTTGAAGGCATTCGCCCAGCTTGTCGACGCCAGGACGCTCGCCATCAAGAAAGCGACGAAAGCCATGCCATGGGATTGACCTAACATCGCCTGTCGCCCCTCCACATCGAGACCGAGTCACCCAAAGCGCGGCAGACTAGCGCCGGATTCACCTCAACGAGCCACGCGGACCCGCCCCCAGCGCCAGGGTGGCGAAGGTTGCGTGACATCAGTAGGTCACCGTCGCGGTGATGGTGTCCTGATAGGCCCCCGCAGGCAGGGAGGTCTGGCCCGCCGGAATGCGCCCATAGACCGTGGACACCTGGAAGTCGCCATCGCCCGTGTCGCTGACCGTGGCGTTGCCCTCCCCATCACCCCACACCGAGAGGCGCTCCGCGTCGATGAAGAGGTTGTAGGCCATGGGGTTCGTCTCGAACATCATGGTCCGCTCGGCGTAGCTCGCTGAGACGCCCTCACTCAAGCTCAACTCCCAACCCGTTCCAAAAGTGCAGCGGACGGTGATGCTCGTCGTCGCGTCGTGCGCCGAGACGGCGAAGGGATCGTAATCACCAAAGCTCAGATCCTCTGCGGTGACCGTACAGGCGTCGGTCACGGTGGCGCTCACGGTGAAATCGTCCGTGTCCGTCTCGGCAAAGGCCACGGCGCACAGACCAAACGTCAAAGCAACAACGACTAGGACGAACAATGTACGGGAGAATTGCATGATAGCGCTCCTGTTGATAGCACGTTTGCAGAACTGGCCGAACCGTTCAACCAGGCTCGCCCCGTACTGCAACGACAGTGCCCACCCTCGCAGAAAAGTGATATAAGTTCAATATTCAACATCTTTCCCGGTGAAAGCAGCACCGCGACCGGCCCACAACCGGCTTCGGCCACGCTTCAGGATGTACGAAAAGTAGACAAGATCCCCTGTCTACTTTCTGGCCATGCCTCGATCCAACACAGCCCCCCTTAATAGCGCTTCACAGGACGAAAACCGCGCCGGTTGTTCGTATCGTTCGGCCCAGCCGAGTCGCGCGTCGCCGCCCGGCAGCGACTCGCGCCGTCGTAAGCCGAGCCCCCTCGCGCCACCTTGTTGCCACCCACCGCGGGACCCCAGGGATCCACGCCTCCTGTCGACGCATAAGGCGCGTGCCAGTCGTGGCACCACTCCCACACGTTGCCCGCCATATCGTAGAGCCCCCAGGCGTTGGCCGCCTTCTGGCCCACGGGCCGCGTCCCGGCAGGCTGGGTGTTGCCACAATACCAACCGATGGCATCGAGGTTGACGTCCAAGGGCGAGCAGCCACTCTGAAGCAGGGGCCCATTGGACAGGGCCGCGCTGCTGCCGGCTCGCGCCGCGTACTCCCACTCCGCCTCCGTCGGCAACCTGAAGCCCGCACAGTCATAAGGGCTGCCGCTGCTCGCGCTACAGGTCACGTCTGCGCCGCCGCCATTGCACTGGTAGCAGAGGGGGGCGCTCGCTTCCACGGACAAAGCGTTGCAGTAAGCTGCCGCCTCATGCCAGCTCACCTGCTCCACTGGGCAGCTCGGTCCACAGTTCCCGTGGGCTGCCGGCTGATAGCCCATCAGACGCTGGAAGTCCGCCTGAGTCACCTCGGTCGCGGCCATACAAAAATCACGGGTCAACGCTACCTCGTGTTGCACCTCGTCATCGCCGTGCCCCACCTCGTCATCGGGCGATCCCATGAGGAAAGCGCCCGCGGTGATGATCTTGAAGCCGATGGGGCAGCGCGCCACCCCCGGCGTACATTGCCCCGCCCCAGTACACACCTCCGCGTCGGCACATGCCTGCTCAGCGCTCCACGTAAAACAACCGTCTTCGTGCCGGGCGCAGATCTGATAAGTCACTCCCGTGAGGCACTCGCGCACCCCTTCCCCCGGGCACTCATCGCGACACACCAACGGCAGGTCGCCATCCTGTGCATCCGCCGCGTCCACGCTCACCTCAGCGGTGTCCACCTGCACCTCCGCCGCGTCCACGCTCACCTCGGCCGTATCGACAGCCAAGTCCGCCACGTCCAGGTCGCTCTCGGGCACATCCCCTTCCACCTCCACCAGCTCGGGCGCGTCGCCGTCGCCCTCGGCGGTCTCCCGTGCCTCGAAGGGCGCCGGCTCGCTGCAGGCCCAAGCCCCCAACACCGCCACGACCCACCACGACCCAAGCGCCACTATGTGCCATCGTGCCATCGCCTCATCCTCTCGCCCAGGGGGCCATCGCCGGCACCCGTCTCGTCCTCGTGGCCTTCACTAAAGCAGCAATCCTCACGGCAAGCAATCCCGAGGCGCACGAGCTCCTTCTCGAGGTCCGCCCAATGCACTGCGTCTCTGGGGTCAGCGGTGTTCTTGCCTCCCCCACCCACCTCCCGGCGCGGCCCACACCAAGATCGGCGCCGCCAATAGGGGCCCAAACAACAACAGCGCCGGGGCGACTACCGGCGGCGGCGGGGCTGACCTTGCGCCCGCCGTGGCCATGACTACAAAGGATGCGGCAGCGACCCCCTCACCCCGGAGCCCCCCATGCCCACCCGTCAGCTCGGACAGACCGCACACCACGTCTCCCCCATCGGCCTCGGCTGCTGGCAGTTCTCGCGCCGCCGCGGCCTGGTCGGCAAGTTCTGGGAGGATCTCGACCAGGAACGGATGAACGCCATCGTCCGCGCCTCCCTCGACGGCGGCATCGACTGGTTCGACACCGCCGAGGTCTATGGCAAGGGAGCTTCGGAAGAAGCCCTCGCCGTGGCCTTGCGCGCCGCCGACAAGCAAGACGGCGAGGTCCTGGTGGCGACCAAGTGGTGGCCCACCTTGCGCCGCGCCAAGAGCATCACCGCCACCATCGGCGAGCGTCAGCAACGGCTTGGCGGCTACCACATCGGCTTGCACCAGGTGCACCAGCCCCTCTCGGTCTCGTCCGTCGCCAAGCAGATGAACGCCATGGCCGATCTCTTGGAGCAGGGGGCCATCGGCGCCGTCGGGGTGAGCAACTTCTCCGAACGGCGCATGCGCGCGGCGCACCAGGCCCTCCAAGCCCGCGGCCACGTCTTGGCCACCAACCAGATGCACTACTCCCTGCTCAACCGCGCCATCGAAGGCAACGGCGTGATGGACGCGGCCAAGGAGCTTGGCATCACCATCATCGCCTACTCTCCGCTCGAACAGGGCTTGCTCTCGGGGAAGTTCCACGACGATCCCTCCCTCATCCGCTCCCGCCCTGGTTTCAGGCGTTATATGCCGGCCTTTCGCGCCAAGGGCTTGCAGCGCAGCCTACCCCTCATCGAGGCCCTGCGCCGCATCGCCGCCGCTCACGCGGCGACCCCAGCCCAGGTGGCCCTGGCCTGGCTCTTGGCTTTCCACGGCGAGTCCGTCGTCGCCATCCCTGGCGCAACCAAAGTGGCGCATGTGGCGGACAACGTGGGCGCCATGCGCCTCGAGCTCACCCCGGAGGAGTTGGCCGAGCTCGACACCTTGTCGCGCCCCTTCATGTGACCCCGCTGGCGACCCGGCATCGCGGCGCCATCTCCCGGGAAAATTTCGCTGTCGGCCCTAGGCGCGGCGGCCTAGATATGCTAGTGGGGCTAGGCTTTGGCCTCGTCCAGGCTATCCCCCTGGCGTTTCGCCCTGTCCTCTCTCAACTCGAGTGGTGACTTCCATGGAACATCCCGCATTTTCAATCGCCCGTCGTTGGACCCAGGCACCTTTCGACGCTGAAACCCGCGCCGAAGTCCAACACCTCTTCGACACCCAAGCGAGCGACGAGATCATCAACCGTTTCGGCAGCGCTTTGGTCTTCGGCACGGCCGGGCTGCGCGGCGTGATGGGGGCCGGCACGGCCATGATGAACCGCTACACCATCGCCAAGGCCGCTCGCGCCTTGGCCGACGCCCTGAACGCGCACTACCCCGGCGCGGCCGAGCGCGGCGTCGTGGTCGGCTTCGACTGTCGCCGCCACTCGGCCCACTTCGCCGAAGTGACCGCCGGGGTGTTGGCCGCCGCGGGCGTCAAGGTCATGTGTTACGACCGCCTCACCCCGACCAACCTGGTACCCGCGGCGGTGCGCCGTCTGGGCGCCTTCGCCGGCATCATGATCACCTCCAGCCACAACCCCAAAAAATACAACGGCTTCAAAGCCTTCTGGAGCAACGGCGCCCAGATCGTGGCCCCCGTCGACCAACAGGTCTCCCAGTGCATGGCCACCCTCGATGAGAGCGCCATCCCCTGCTGGAGCCTTGAAGAGGCCCAAGCCAAGGGCCGCCTCATCGTCCTGGGCCAAGAGGCCATCGACGCCTACGTCGCCTGGACCGTCGCCACCGCCACCCCGCGCCAGCACACCGACGTCAAGGTCGTCTACACCCCGCTCGGCGGCACGGGCTGGTCCATCTGCCAGGCGGCCTTCGCCAAAGCCGGCTTCACCCAGGTCCAGGTGGTCGCCGAAGAGCGAGAGCCCGGGCCGGATTTTGCCGGCCTCGACGCCCCCAACCCGGAGGTCCGCGAGACCTGGACCCGCGCCTTGGCCTTGGCCACTCAGACCGGCGCCGACATCGTCCTCGCCAATGACGGCGACGCCGATCGTCTGGGCGTCGCCGTACCGACCCCAGCCGGTGACTACCAGATCCTCACGGGCAATCAGATCGGCGCCGCCATGCTCACCTACCTCATCCAGGCCCTGCCGCCGGAGCAGGTCAACCCCAAGACCTTCGCCATCTGCTCCGTGGTCTCCAGCCCCCTCACCCGCGCCATCTGTGAGGTCTTCGGCATCTCCTTCCAGGAGACCCTCACGGGCTTCAAGTGGATGGGCAACGCTGCGGAAGCGCGGGTCCAGCGCGGTGAGCACTTCCTCTTCGCTTACGAGGAAGCCTTCGGCTTTACCTTCGGCGACTCTCGCGACAAAGATGGCGTCACCGCCGTCCTGTTGTGGGCCGAAATCGCCGCTTGGTGCAAAGACCGCGGCATCGCGGTCCTCGACTTCCTCACTGAAATCTACGCCCGCGCCGGCGTCCACCTCGAGGGCGCCGCCGAGCGCTACTACGAAGGGCACACCGGCCAGGACACCATGGCCGCCATCCTCGCCAAGCTGCGCCAGACGCCGCCCACCAGCATCGCTGGCCAGGCCGTGGTCAAGGTCCGTGACCTCTTACAGCGCCGGGTCACGATCAACGGCGAGTGCCAACCCGACACGGCCCTCCCGCCCCAGGACATGCTGAGCTTCACCATGGCCGACGGATCTTGGATAGCCATCCGCCCCTCGGGCACGGAGCCCAAGATCAAAGCCTATGTCGGGGTGGTCATGCCACCCATGGGGCAGGCCGCCGTCGCTGCGGCCCTGGCCGACGCCAGCGGCGCGCTCCAGGCCTTGGTCGATGCCGCCAGCGTCATGCTCGCGGCCTAAGGCATCACTTGAAGCAAGCCGGGCCCACCCAGCCAAAGAGATCGCCGCTCTGGACGTAGCGCCAGTTGCCGCTGGAAATCACCCGGCCCGTGGGGCGCGCGTTCGACACCCCACCTTCGGCCACCTTGAACTGCTCACCCGGGCCCAGACGCAGCGCGCATTGGCTCCCTTGGCAATCCTTGGCCCAGCCGTGGAAATTGCCCTGGCTGGTGAAGGTCCAATCGGGGATGCTCTGGGTCAGCACGGAAATCTGCGTCCCCTGGTCGAGCTGCCGCACCAGCTTGAAGCGACTCGCCGGCCCCTCCCGCAGGATACAAGGGCGCTTGAGCTTCATCTTCTCCGCCTGGCCCGGGTTGGCCCCCAGAGCGTTCTCGGTGTTGGCCAAGGTCCGCGCCTTGTTGCTGCGCGCTGGCGCCGAGGCGGGCGCCGCAGCGGGCACGGGATCGTCCATCTCGTCATAGACCGGCAGGTCAGGGCCATCGCTCAGCCGCACCAACTCATAGCCCGGGTTGCTCTCCTGCCGTTGCGCCGCTGCCGCCATCTGTGGCGTCTCCACCGCTGCTGGGGTCGTGGCGGCTTCCACTGGCGCTGGGGCGCCCTCGCCGGAGAAAATCGCATAGCCCAAACCGATGACGGCGATAGCGGCGATGATGGCGATCACCCCCTGCCGACGGCGATCCACCGTCTGCCGGCGGCGCCCACGGATCATGGCACGCACCCGCTGGCCACCGACCTGCACCGCGTCAGCGGCGCGCCGGAAGAGCTCAGGTGAAGCCACCCGCATGGCAAAAGAAGGCAGGCGCCAGCGACGACCGCCGGCGTCGAACGCCTCGGGCGGCAGCGGTACCGGCCCGGAGTCCTCGCCCAGCTCATCGTCATCGCCGAGGCTGAAAGCCCCGTCGTCGTGGACCCCCGAGTCGCCCAGGCTGTAAGCGCCCAGCTCCATACTCGGTCCACCGCACTCGACGATGGGCTCGCTCACCACGTCGCCCATGCTCATGGACGCCAGGCGCTCTTTTTCCGTGATTCGGGCCAGGATCTCCTGCAACTCATCGTGGCTATCCTGGGGGGCAACAATAGGTCCCTTGGCGTCTTCCATAACGTCCTCGGCTGGCTCTTCGTGAGCAAAGAATTGAAGCTCACTACGTTGATCGAGATGGGAAATGGCGTGTTGCGCATCGAAATCGAAAGCCGCAGGGACGCTGACGTCGCTGACGACGCCACGCATACCATGGTCCGTGGTCCCCTCGGCATCTTCTTTGAGCACGGGCAGATTGTCGTGGCTCAGCCCCGCGGCGAGGGCCGCATCACTGTGGCTGGGAGAAGGGACGCGGCACGGAGCCGCAGCCATGGGCGTCTCCAGGGTCGGCCGGTGGTGCGGATCACCCATGGCGAACAAGTCCCCGGCCGAAACCACGAGCGCGTTGCCACAATAGACGCAAAACTGTTTGCGCTGATTTTCACGGCCACACGTTGGGCAGTGCATGATTCACCCTCCCTGGTCAAAAGCAGAGCAGCGCGCCGTGCTCTGCCGCATGGGAGACCCGTCGTGGTTCTCCCGGTATACACTCACGGATGAGGTTGACACGGAATGGAAGACTGATCAAAAAGCTTAGGTACAGGAGGGAAACCTGGCCTGGACCTGTCACTTGCGCGGCCGTGGTGCAGCGCAAGACGTACACACACCGGCGCCTTGGACCCTCGAGGCCATCTCACCAGAGGTGCCCGCTAGACCTCTCCCTTTTGTGTGGAGCCAGAACGCCGGATGCCTACCTCGTGGGCCCAGCACAACCTCACCGCCACGCGTCTGCGACTAGGCGCCGTGACTTGGACCCTGCTCCTCCTCCTCTCACCGCTCCTCAGCGGCTGTGAGAGCCAGGCCGATCGCGAGCAGCTCAAACGCGATCTCCTCACCGAGCTCGAGCCCATCTTGCGCGAGCGCATCGCCGCCGATCTCAAGGCTTCACTCAAAGCCGAGCTGCGCGAAGAGATGCTCGTGCGCATCGGCACGGAGGTACAGGCCGTGCGCCGGTCCAACCAGAGCGATGGCGATCCTACCCTCGCCCACGGCACCCTCACCCCACCCCGCAGCGGCGACGCCCAGGCCCGCGCCGCCGCAGAGGCCACCACCCCTGAGCACCGAGCGCTGCAGCCCCCCCAGACCCGCGAACGCGACAACCAGGGCCTCATCGTTCCGCTCCACGTCATCGCCACCACGGTCGTACAACGGCGCCCCGAGGGCGTCGCCGAGGCCTTCTCCGTCAAGGACGGGACCCTCTATTGTTTCGTCGAGGCCACCAACCTCGCCGGGCCCGAACGTGTCCTCACCGTGCGCTGGGTGCACAACAGCGGCATCACCCAGACCTACGAGCTGAGCATTGGCCGCAGCGCCATCTGGCGCACCTGGGCCAAGCTCAATCTCACCTCGGCCATGGCCGGCCAGTGGCGCTGCGATGTCTTCAATGAGTCCGGTCAACTCTTGAGCTCCGCCGCCTTCATCGTCTGTGAAGGCGACGCGCCGTGCGACGATGCCACGGCCACGGAAGAAGCAGCGCCAGCAGACGTGAGCCCAAGCGTCGCGCCCGCCCAATGAACCCGCAAAGAACGGCGCGGTGCCAGGCACCGCGCCGTGGCGTCGCCCGCGCTCAGGCGGCCAGCGTTGCGATCTCGGCGAGAATCCCTATCATCATCCCTGGCCCATCGGCCTGCGCCTCGCTCCCCTGCGCTGCCAAAGTGCACCGCATCTGAATAGGGAGCCGGCCTCGCTGGTTAGAAGTGGCTGAGCGGCGCCGCACCTCCGCGCACGCCTGAACGGCCGGGACCTGCTATGAATGACTTAGAACTACGGCTCATGACTTATAATGTGCGGTACTTTGGCCAGCCGTCCAAAGGCCTCTCCAGTACCGACCGCGCCGCCCGGGGCATCGCCGAGGCCATCGCGGCCCTCGACCCGCCCCCTGACCTCATCGCCCTGCAAGAGGTCGAGGCACAATCTCTGCGCGCCGGATGGCTGCGCCCCAGCGCCAAGGACACCCACCAGCTCGATGCCTTCGTCGTCGAGCTCCACCAAGCCCTCGACGCCCTCGGCCTGCCCCAACGCTATCAAGCCCGTTACTACCCCTCCCACACCTACCGCCTGGAGGCCAAAGCCGCCCTCTACACCACGGGCCTCGCCCTCCTGATCTCCGAGGACTTCGCCATCGACGACGCGTGCTCCCAGCCCGTAGAGGACGTCACCCATCGCCGCCTGCGCATGACCCGCGGCCTCAAACAGACCCGCATCTGCGTCCATCAGTCCCTGCGGCACATCGCCACGGGGGCCCAGCTCGACCTCTTCAACACCCACCTCTCCCTGCCGCAGTTTTTGTCCTGGTCGAGCCTCGCTTTTACCAAACAGCTCGGCTATGGCGCCAATCAGCTCATCGAACTCTTCTCGGTCCTCGATTACGTCGAACGCGCCCGCACCTCGCCCCACTATGTCCTCATGGGTGACTTCAACGCCCTGCCCGGGTCGCCCGTCTACCAACAGGTGCTCGACTCGGGCCTCTTCTATGATCCGCTGTGCCAACACTGCGCCTTCGCAGCCCAGGACTATCGGCGCTTCCCCTCTGCGGGATTCATGCGCTTCAAAATGCACTTGGACTACGTCTTCTCCAGCCCCAGCCTGGCGTGGATCGACTTCGACGCCACCCAAGCCTATGGCAAGGAAGGACCTTTCAAAGGTCTGAGCGACCACAACCCCATCATCGGCCGCCTGCGCCTTCCCCTCCAGGTGGTCGCTCCCTACGACGCTCCCGAGACCTTCTCCCCAGCGACCCTGCCGGCCTTCACCAGCAGCCTGGGGGACCACCCCCTCTGAGGCGGGCGCTTGGAGTGGAGACGGTTCATAAGCCGGGTTTTGTGAAGCAGCTTGCGCTACCCTGTGGCCATTCATCTGGGACTGACGTTGCCGCCAGCCTCGAGCGATCCTACCCGAAGACTGGAATCGGAGCGGGCACTCCGGCCCTAAGGCGTCTCCTGTTCGATCTTGCTCCAGATGGGGTTTGCCTTGCGACGCTTGTCACCAAGCGCCCGGTGAGCTCTTACCTCACCCTTTCACCCTTACCTCAGACTCGAGAGGCTGAGGCGGTCTGCTCTCTGTGGCACTTTCCCTGAGGTCACCCTCGGTCGCCGTTAACGACCATCTCGCCCTGTGGAGCCCGGACTTTCCTCCCGCCCTGTCTCGCGACAGCGCGAGCGGCCACATCCCCATCTCCACTCCGGCGCGCATCCTGGCGCAAAGCGGCGCCCCTGGCAAGGCGCCCGTGAAAAGCGACCCCCAAAAAAGAGCGCGGAATGCCGGCGCGACCGCGCTTTGTTGACGACCCTACCAGCCCGTGATAGCCAAGCAAACTGGGGTGGGCTAACACAGCGTTTGCCATCACATAGCCCTGGACCGAAAAAACGAACACGGCGGCACCCTTCATCAGCGTCAGGGAGGATTAGGATGGATTGGACTCGGTCATTGACTGGACTTGCGCAAGCTGCCGGCAACAAGCAAATCGATATGCTCGAGCTGATCACCCAGACGACAGGGGTGGTCATGGGCGTCTTGATCGTCCTGGTCGCCATGTCGATCATCTCCTGGTACATCATCGGCTACAAAGTCTTCTACCTGCGCAAAGCGCGCAAAGAGAGCACGCGCTTTCTCGACATCTTCTGGCGCTCCAAGCGCCTGGACAACATCTATAAAGAGGCTGAGGGCCTCAAGCGCAGCCCCGTCTCTCAGGTCTTCAAGGCGGGCTACGTCGAGCTCAGCAAGCTCAAGAGCCAGAGTCAGAGTCAGAGCAAAGATGAGGGGGGCAACACCATGAGCGGCCAGCTCACGGGCATCGAGAACGTCGAGCGCTCCCTGCACCGCGCCTACCTGGCAGAGCTGACCCACCTCGAGAGCCTCGTCCCCTTCCTCGCCACCACCGGCGCGACGGCACCCTTCATCGGACTCTTTGGCACGGTCTGGGGCATCATGCAGGCCTTCGTGGCCCTCAGCGGGGATAGCGCCGACCTCGGCATCCAAGCCATCGCCGGCCCCATCGCCGAAGCGCTCATCTCCACCGCCATCAGCCTCCTGGCCGCCATCCCCTCCGTCATGGCCTTCAACTACTTCTCCCAGCGCATCAAGGTCCTCAGCGCCGAGATGGAGAGCTTCTCGAGCGACTTCCTGAACATCGTCAAGAGGCACTTCTTCAAATAGCCCCGGCTGCCATCCCAGCCCACCTCCCTCGCACGAGCGCTAACCATGGCCTTCTCTTCCAACGGCAGCGGTGACATGAGCGACATCAACGTCGCCCCTCTGGTCGACGTCTTGTTGGTCCTGCTCATCGTCTTCATGGTCACCACCGCCATCTCTGAGCAGCAACGCGCCGAGCGCTTCAAACGAGACTCCCTCCAGGAGCGCACGGAGTCACTCGTTGAGCTCAACCTCCCCGTCACCCCCGACAACCCCCTCGTCGCCGACCCGGAGACGAGCAAACTGGTGGTCGTGGTGGATCATAACCTCCGCGTCTTCGTTGTCAGAGGTCTGACGGCGGCCGCAGGCGAGAAACCCATCGCCGACTGCTCCGCCGCCAGGGATGCCACGGAACGCAGCGCTTGGGAGCCTTGTTTCAAACTCGTCGAAGACGCCCTGCGCGGCAACCGCCGCCTCCTCAAGGAGGGCCTCTACCTCCAAGGAGACGCCGATGCCCCCTACGGCTTCGTCGGCGGCGTACTCGAAAGCCTGCGAGGAATAGGTCTGGAGTCTGTCGACATTGTAACCAATCCAAGCTTCGCCCGGGAGATGCTCGAAACACCCCCTCGAGCGGACGCAGCCACCCCTTGAGCCAACCATGAAGCAGGATCACGGCACGACCCTACCGCAAACCACCGTTGGTGTCGTCACCGCCATCGCCTTCAACCTCCTCTTCGCCGTCAGCATCCTCTGGGCTGGCCACATGCGCGGCGACGTCGACCCCATCGCCGCCGCGGCCAACGACCCACTCAGCGGCGGCGAGACCCACTTCTGCCGCTACATGGAAGCAGGACGCCTCTTTCAAGTCGAAGTCGTCGCCCTCAGTTGGCAGAGCGCCGAGGAGCAGGTCTGCGGGACCCACCTGCGCGACGTCCGCCTCCCGCCGACCCTCCTCAAGGGCTACGCCCTTCTCACCCTCACACCCAGCCAAGATCGCCTCTTGGCAGCCCACCGCGAGAGCTGCTCCTGTTCAAGCCAGTCAGCCCCTGCCCCGGTCTTACAAGACATCGGGATCGTCCAGCCACCGCGCCTTGGCACCCAACCCAAACAGACCGCCCTGCCGCGCCTGGTCAACACGCCCCCCCCGGCGGAGCTCAACGTGGTCGATCCCAAAGCCACCACCCCACCCGACACCCCGCGGCCCAACCCCAAGGATGATCGCGCGCGCAAAGAACTGCGCCGTAACACCTCCTTCGATGCCCTCATGGGCGCCCTCGACACCTTCGACGAGGCCCGACCCGTCAGCAGCAAAGACGGCGGCGGAAGTCCCGACGGCTCCCGCTACTCCACCAGCGCCACCGGCACGGGTGACCCCTACCTCCAACGCGTCAAGGCCCGACTCGACAACAACATGAATGCCCCGGCCTCCATCCCCAGGACGGAGATGCGCAAGCTCAAGGCGCGCCTGTGGATACGCATCGGCGAGAACGGCTCCGTGTGGGACTGGTCCTTCGAGAGCAAGAGTGGCAACAGCGCCTTCGACAACATGATCGAGCGCACCATCCAGCGCTTCGTCATCGGCGGCGACCTCCGCTTCCACACCCCGCCAGACGAATGGAGACTGCAACGCATCTCCATCCTCGTCGATGGCTCCGAGATTCGCTAACGCCCAGATTTTTCCAAGATGGATTCGCACTGATGTCCAAACGCCACCGCGCCCCAGCTCTTCTCCTCGCCCCGCTCTTCTTCCTCCTCCTCGCCGGCCCCACGGCCCCCATGGCCGGCGCCCAGGAGATCGTCGTCAATCCCCTGCCAGCCCAGCGCATCCCCATCGCCGTCGCCGATGGTATCGGTCGCGACGGCGCGGACGCCCAAGTGGGCGTGGAAATCGGCAGGACCCTACGCCGCTGCTTCGAGATCGCCCTCATCTTCGAGGTCACCGCTCCGCCCACCTTCCTCCCGGGCCTCGCCCAGGAAGGCCTGGCCGTCGGCGAAACCAACTTCGACGGCTGGTTCAACTCCGGCGCCGAGGTCCTGGTCAAGGCCGCCTACGTCCGGGATGGCGCCAACCTGCGCCTCGACCTCCGCCTCTACGACGTGCTGAAGAACCAGGAAATCAAGCTCTCCTACACCCCTCCCGCCACCAGCGGTGACAACTTCAAGCCCGCCGTCTACGCCTTCGCCAACGCCGTCATCAAGCACTTCACCGGCAACGATGGCTTCTTCGGCCAACAGATCCTCGCCGTCCGCAAAAGCAAGCGCGGCGGCGCCGCCCACGTGGTCTCCCTCTACACCGACGGCACGGGCATCACCCAGATCTCCTCCGGCTCGGGCATCAACATCTTGCCCGCCTGGGGGCCCAACGGCGCCATCCTCTACACCTCCTACGACCGGGACAACCCCGACCTCATCATGGCCAGCGGCTCGGAGCGAAAGACCCTCTCCTCCCACAGCGGCCTCAACACCGGCGCCGCCTATTGCCCGGGCAACGGCCGCATCGCCCTCACCCTCTCCAAAGACGACAACGCCGAAATCTACACCATGAAAGCCGACGGCTCGGACCTGCGCCGCCTCACCGACAACTCCTGGATCGACACCTCGCCCGCCTGGTCCCCCGACTGCAGCCGCATCGCCTTCGTCTCCAATCGCGGCGGCTCGGCCCAGATCTACGTCATGAACGCCGACGGCTCTGGCGCCCGCGCCCTGACCACGGCCGGACGCTACAACACCAGCCCGGCCTGGTCGCGCAAAGGCGGGAAAATCGCCTTCACCGCCCGAGACGAGTACAATAGCTTCGATCTCTTCGTCCTCGACCTCGAGACGGGCAACGTCGAACGCCTCACTCAAGATCAAGGCAACAACGAAGAGGCGTCATGGAGCCCAGACGGCAACTATCTGGTCTTCACCTCCACCCGCGATGGAGGATCGCGCCTCTTCATCATGACAGCAGACGGACGCTATCAAGCCCCCATCACGGACGCGGGCGGCTTTGAAACACCAGCTTGGAGCTGGTGATCATCACGGAGGAACCTCGATGTCACATGTCTTCTCTCTCATCTATTCCCTGCGTCTGCTGAGCCGTCGCCGCTTCGCCTTCGGCCTCGCCATCGCCCTCACCCTCGCCATCAGCGCCTGTGGGGGACCACCCACGGAGGCCCTTGACGCGGCGGAGAAGTCCCTCCTCTCCGCCGCGTGGTCGGAAGACTGCGCGACCGAAACCTACAACTCCGCCCAGCGCATGTTGCGCGAAGCCCAAGAAGCCGCCGCCGCCGGTCGCCACGACGAAGCCAAGCGCAAGGCCGAAGCCGCCCAACGCCTGGCCGAACAAGCCAAGCTCGACGCCGAGCTCAACGCCGAAGAGTGTGAGCGGCGCAAGAATGCCCTGCGCGCCGTCGAAGCCCGCACGGAGACCGTCGTCCACAACGTGACCGCCACCAACGAGACGGAGACCTTCTCTCTCGAAACCATCTACTTTGACTTCGATGAATCCAGTATCAACGAAGGCTCCCGCCGCACCCTCGATCAAAACGCCCGCTGGCTCCTCAACAACCAGACCCAAAAGGTGCGCATCGAAGGACACACCGACGCCCGCGGCACCGCCGAATACAACATCGCCCTCAGCCAACGCCGCGGCGAGAGCGTCAAGCGATACCTGCAAACCCTCGGCGTCGATGCCCCGCGCATGACCGTCGTCGGCTACGGCAAAGAACGCCCGGCCGCCTTCGGAGACCGCGAGCAAGACCATGCCCTCAACCGGCGCGCCGAGTTCAAGACCCACTAGCTCTCCCGCCGCGGCCTACCGCCCCCTGCGGCCCGGCGTCTTCTCCCCCATGGAGTCTCCCTGTGCTGCGAACGTTCACTTGGCGCTTTGGCGCAACCCTCCTCGCTTGCTCCATCGCCTGCCTCGCCCTCACCGCTGGCAGCCACCCACTCTGGGCCCAAGAAGAAACGCAGCCCAACCCGCCTGAGGCCACACCTGCGGCAGGTAAAAGCCTCGTCGACCCCCTGAGCCTCATCACCGTCGTCCCCGGCGGACCGCCGATGCGCATCCCCATCGCCGTCCCCGACGCCGTCTCCCTCGCCGAAGCCGACGACCCCAACGAGATGGGGCGAGAGATCGCCGCCATCATCCGGCGCAACTTCGAAATCAGCGGCCTCTTCGAGGTCCCCCCCATCGACACCTACGGCGGCCTGGTCGACCTCCAACGCGACGGCATGACCACCAGCAGCGTCAACTTCGACGGCTGGTACATGGTCGGCGCCGCCGCCGTGGTCAAAGGCACCTATCGCAGCGATGGCACCACCGTCGAGATCGACCTCAAGCTCTTCGACGTCGACGCCGGCCGCCAGATCAAGCTCAACTGGACCCCGAGCACCGCCCGCATCGGCAGCCATCGCCGCATCGTCCACGACTTCGTCAACGCCGTCATCGAGCACTACACCGGCGAGCGCGGGGTCTTTGGCTCCCGCATCCTCTACAGCGCGCCCGGCGCCGGACACACCCGCCGTATTCAATCCATGGAGAGCGACGGCGGCAGCATCTCCGGCTACAAGGTCCCCGAAGGTCTCAACATCCTGCCCACCTGGGGCCCGGCCAACGCCATCCTCTACACTCGCTTGGCCGATGAAGGAGACTTCGCCTACCTCTTCCAAGACGGCGAAGAGAGCCAAATCACCGATTTCCCTGGCTGGAGCAGCGGCATGGATTACTGCCCCTCCCGCGGCCTCCTCGCCTTGACCGTCTCCATGGGCGAGAACCCGGAAATCTACACCATGAAGCTCGACGGCAGTGAAGTGACCCGGGTCACCAACCTCCCCGACTCTATCCAGACCTCCCCCTCGTGGGCACCGGGCTGCAACCAGCTCGCCTTCGTCTCGGATCAATCGGGCCGCCCCCAGATCTATACGGTCCAAGCCGACGGCACCAACATGCGCCGCCTCACCTGGGTCGGCAACTACAACACCACCCCCGAGTGGTCTCCCAAGGGCGATCGGGTGGCCTTCACCGCCCGCGACGAACGCAATGTCTTCGACATTTTTACCGTCAACACCCAGAACGGCGACATCATCCGCCTCACCCAGGACCAGGGCCACAACGAGGAGCCCACCTGGTCACCCGACGGCCGCTACCTGGTCTTCCAGTCCACCCGCGACGGGCGGCAGCCGCGCCTCTACATCATGAGCGCCGACGGCCGCTGGCAGACCCGCCTCAGCGAGAACCCAGGCCTGCGCACCCCCGTGTGGCAGCGCTAGTCCCAAGTGGCCCGTGCCACCACCCTCAAGGCAGCGCGTAGCCGGCGCCGTGGTTGCGCCGCACCTCGCTCGGCGTGAGCGCCCGGTCGTAGACGGCGCTCAAATACAGCTTCCCCAGCCAACCGCGGTTGCCGCTGCCAATCCGGTTCAATAGACTGAAATAGTGGGCGCTGTTGGTGCTCCAACCGCTGAGAGTGCTGTTGACGCGGTACGAAAACACCTCAACACCGTCGCGGTAGACGAAAACATTAGGGCCCTCGCTGGGGGGCTTGCGGAAGACCACCACCACATGGTGCAGGGTCCCCACGGTAAAAAAGCTGTCGATGGCCCGATCGTTGTAATAGCTAGTGCTCGTGCGTATCCAAATCCTGAACTGCGAAGACGACCCTTGCATGAGTAGGAAATTGAAATAGTCGTTGTCGAGCTGGATACCCATGATCCGGGCGAGTCGCCCACTGGGTGGCGATGCCTCTCGCGTTTCCAGCCACAACTCCAAGCTAAAGCTCTCGGCCGTCCTGACAGCGTTGGTGACGTTGACCGTGGTCGACCCGTTCTCCATGCGGGCGATGACCTGCTTTTCGCTATCGCTGTCGCGGCTGGACACATCGACGCCCTGGGGACTCATCCACGCCCACCCCGACGCGCTCCGCCAAATGTCTTCGGCCCGGCCAAAACGCAGGGAGGCGTTGCTCAGCCGGCCGGCCCTATCGGAGGTGGTTACCCCGGTCCCTTCGCGAAAGGTATAGAGCAGCAACAAACCGTTGCTCACCCGGGTGCACGCCGCAGTGGACTCACAGCCGTTGGCGTCGACGCCGTCGCAGTCGAAGAAGCCCTGGTCACAGGCGACGATCTCGCACTCTGCATTGCGACAGCGCGACGTCGCGTTGGCCAGCACGCAGGCTTGGCCACAGGCGCCGCAATGCGTCATGCTCTCCCGCAGATCCTGCTCACAGCCGTTGCGCAGGTCCGCGTCGCAATCGCCCCACTGCGTCTCACAGGTGAAGCGGCACACCCCATCCACACAGGGGGGCTCTTCACTGACGATCATGTGGGGACCGCGGCAATTCAAGTCGCACAGGCCACAGTGTTCCTCATCGCTGAGCAGCGCCGTGGTGCACCCAAGGGCGAGGGGATCACAGTGCCCGTAGTTCTCTTCGCAAGCGTAGACACAGAGGCTGCCCTCGCAGCGCGTGCCCGCGGCGAGGGCACGCTCATGGGTGGTGCAATCGACGCCACAGGCGCCGCAGTTGGCCGTGTCCGTGGCCAAGGATCTACATACGGGCGCCCCCGTGTCGGACCAACAGAGATCGGGCCATTCAGGATCGGGGCAGCGGCAGGCGCTAGCGCGGCACACCAGAGGTGACTCACAGACGTTACCACACGCCCCACAGTGCTCGGCGTCGGCGTCGATGTTCACGCACTGCTCCTGGCCGCCGCTGGCGAAGCAACACCACCAACCTTCGGCACAACCGTCCACGGCATCACCGCAGGGGCAGACCTCGTCGCGCCCCACACAGGCGCCATCACAACAGCGCTGTTCGGCGTTACAGGTTTGCACCGGATCGGCGTCGCCGCATACACAATAGCCCCCCTGGCAGCGTTCGCCTGGATAGCAGCTCCGGCCGCAGGCGCCGCAGTTCTGCACCGTGTCGACAGCCGTGCAGGTCGGGCTCCCCCCCCAGTCGCAACAGCGCTGACCGGGACCACAGATGGACGCGCCGCAACGGCACTGTCCCGCAACGCACCCGCTGGCGTCGGGGCAAGCCTGGCCACAGGCGCCACAATGCGCATCGTCACTCAAGAGTTCCGTCCCACACAAGCCGGGGTTCCCCTCGCAGTAGGTGCGATAGCGATCGCAGACACAGGAACCGCCCTGACACACGCCCCCGGCACCACAGACCACATTGCAGGCACCACAATGCGCAGGATGCTCAGAGAGATTCACCGCGCAGGGGGCGGACGGATCACAGGTGACCAAGCCGGCTGGGCAAGTACAGCGGCCTGTGACACAGATCTCGACGGCGGCGCACTGGTTCCCACAGGCACCGCAGTTCTCCGGGTCGTCCTCCAGGTTGCTTTCCTCGCCACCGCAGCAGCGTTCCTGGGCAACGCATGCGTCACCACAGCACCCCTGCCCTTCTCCGTCACAGAGAACGAGCCCCTCACAGCACTGCTCGGTGGGCACACAGCGCACGCCTTCACAACAGATCTCGGTGCCAGCACAGCGCCCATCGCAAGGCTGGTCGACCACCTCAGCGCCGTCGCGCCGCTCACACAGGCCCCAAGCGCCGCAATACTCGTTGGGTTGATCGCAGTCGGCATCGCTCTCGCAGCGGCGCGCATCCAGCGACGACGTGTCGAAGGAGCAGCTCGCCAACAGGAGCGCCACGAGACCAATGCCTAGCCACGCCTTCTTCATGGGCTGTTCTCACTAAAGCGGATCGTGTCCGCGCTCGAAGTTCGTTCTGACCTCTGTCGCTGTCAAAACGTCGCCATAGATCGCCACCAGATAAAGGCGTCCCAGCCACAAAAAGCCGCCCTCAGGCGAGTTGAAGAGGCTGAACTTGTGAGCCGTACTCCAGCCGCTGAGGCTACCCGAGCGCGACTCCGATTTGAAAAGATCGCCGTCTTTGTAGATGCGCACCCAGGTGCCGTCGTAGGTCACCACCACGTGCACCTTGGTGTTGAGCGGGAAGAGCCCGTCGGCGGTCACCTCCGTGGCGTTATCCGCGCCCACTCTCAGGCGCACCTCACCATGCCCGACGTTGTTCTGGCCGAGGAAAAAAGACTGCTTGCTCCTATCGTTGCTCTCGGTGATCGCCACGATACGCGCCGGTTTGTTGGGGGGGTTCTCCTCCTCGGCCTGAACCCACACCTCGACACTGAACCCCGTCCCGGCCTTGAGGGCCGTGACCAAGGCAGCGTCCGTGGCCGCCGTGTTGAAGCGCACCACGGGCTGCTTGCTCACTAAGCCGTCGCGCCTAATGGTGTGCCCACCGGGGTTGAGCCACGCCCAGTCTTGGAGGTTGGGGTGGGTGACTGGCTTGACGATCAACGTGCTGTTGGCCAGAGCCGTCGCCGCCGGCGCGCGGTTGTTGCTCGAGTTGCTGCCGTCATGGGCGAGGTTGTAGAGTAAAAGCAGGTTGTTAAGGGTGCGACAGGTGGTGGCCTCGCAGCCATCAGCGGGGTCGTTGTTGCAGTCGATGCGCCCTGGGTTGCAAACCATGCTGCACTGCCCCCCATCACAGACGCTCTGGGCGTGGGGGTAGGCCGGACAGCTCTGGCCGCAGGCACCGCAGTTGGCGAGCGAGGTCAATGGCGTCTCACAGCCGGTGCCCCAATCGTTGTCGCAGTTGCCCCAGCCAGGCGAGCAGGTCCCGCTGCAGATCCCGCCCGCGCATTGCACATGGGTAGCGTTCTGGCTCGAGCAGGTCTGGCCACATCCGCCACAGTGGGTCACGTTCGTCGCCAGCACGGTCTCACAGCCGGGCTGATCTGGGGTGCGCAGGCAGTCGCCAAAGCCAGGCTGGCAAGCGTAGCGACAAGTACCAGACACACACTCCGCCGATGCCACGTTGGGGTGCTGGGCACAGTTCAAGCCACAGCCGCCGCAATGGGTGACGCTGTTGCTGGTGTCCACGCAGCGGATGACGCCATCATCAGTGCAGGCGACCCCAGCGCTGCACCCGCAGGCCCCACCCAAGCATACCTGCTCCCCTTCGCAGCGGCGCCCGCAGCTACCGCAGTGATCGCCGTCGGACATGACATCGACACAAGTCACACCGCAGCAGATCTGGCCGCCAGTACAGGAGAAGGACCCATCGCCACAGTTGCAGTCGTTGGCGGCGCGACAGGCCACCTGGCCGTCTCGAGCGCAACACTCCAGGCCTTCGCCGCAGGCCGGCAAACCGTTGCAACGACAGGCGCCATCCACACACGCTTCGCCCACGCCGCAGCGCACCCCACAGCCGCCACAGTTGACGACCGAGTCCAGGTCGGTACAGCTCAGGCCGCCGCCACTCGCACAGCAACCCTGACCACCAGAACACACCACATCGCCACAGCGACACACACCGCCAACACAGCGATCGACACAGGCGTTGCCACAAGCACCACAGTGATCGGGGTCGTTCAAGGCGTCGACGCACACGCTGGCAGCGCCAGGGCACATGAGGAAATTCGGACCGCAGGCGCAGCTCGAGTTGACGCAGCTCCCGCCCTCGCCACAGCTCCGATCACAGGCACCACAGTGATCTCGGTCGCCGCTGATATCCGTGCCGCAGCGCTCGTCATCCCCACAGGTGTCCCAGGGCGAGCGGCACACACAGGCACCGGTCACACAATGCTCTTTCTCGTTACATCGCACCCCACAGACGCCACAGTTGTTGCGGTCGTGCAAAAGGTCCACGGCCACCTCGACGTTGCTCTCGACGTCGAGGCAACACGCGTCGGCCTCCACGCACAGCCGCCCGTCGCAGCAGATCTCCGTACCCTCACACACCTCACTCAAGCAGCACTGGGCCTCCTCTACGCACTGATCGCCGCAGCACACTTCACCATCGCCACAGCAGACATCGTTGCAACAGACGACACCTTCGCTGCATCGCTCACAGGGGCCGGGCGGCACCACCACTTCGTCGCGCTTGACACAGAAGCCAAAGCTCGGCTCACAGACGTAGCCCTCGGCACACGCCCCATCGGGGTCACAGCGCTGCAGCGTCGAGTCGTCGAAGGCGCAGCCCGCGCCCAGCGCCAGCACACCCAAGCCTAGGAGCGTGTAGCGCATAGTTCCAGAGGATCGACAAGGCGCCGGAATCATG
>CAYVQF010000043.1:36797-50641 GCA_964454015.1 uncultured Myxococcales bacterium | reverse complement strand
CACAATAATTCACAACGAGCAAGCCCCATGCCGGCTTTGGTCGTGGATTGTGGACGCAGGCCCCAGCTTTCAACCGGCCACGGGACATGCTACGGTGCGACGCAACAGCGCAGCGGCGCGGAGGGCTGCGACCACACCAAGGACCTCGCACGGGCGCACGCACCCTTTCGGTCACCATGTCCGACCCGCCTTCCATTGCCCTCACGGCGACCCTCGAACCCGACGCCGTTCAAGGTGTAGCAGCCGAGGGCATGGGCATGCCCTCGGCCATCGTCGAGGCCGATCTCAACGCCTTGCCCACCTTCTCCCTCAATGGCACCCAAGGCGATCGCTACGCGCCCCGCGCCGCCGCAAAGGACTTCGAAGAAATCGGCCGCGGCGGCATCGGGCGCGTCCTCTTGGCTCGCGACCAGGTCCTGGATCGCGACATCGCCCTCAAAGAGCTCCTCGTCAGCACCAGCGGACCCGCCACCCCGACCTCGAGCCGCCACACCAGCCGCTTCCTCCGCGAGATCCGCCTCACTGGAAAGCTCGAGCATCCCAACATCGTCCCGGTCTACGATCTCGGCCGCCGCCCTGATGGCACCCTCTTCTACACCATGAAATTCGTGCGCGGGCGCACCCTCGCCGACGCCATCGCCGCGACCCAACGCTTCTCCGAGCGCATCACCCTCCTCCCCCACGTCATCGATCTCTGCCACGCCATCGCCTATGCCCACAGCCGCGGCGTGGTCCACCGCGACCTCAAACCGGCCAACGTCATGGTCGGGCAATTCGGTGAGACCGTGGTCCTCGACTGGGGGCTGGCCAAAGCCAAGGATGAGGTCGAAGACCCCGCCCTGGTCTCCACCCCAGCGGGCACGGCAGACCCCAGCACCGCCCACACCGAGACCGTTGACGGGGCCCGCATCGGCACCCCCGCCTACATGAGCCCCGAAGCCGCCGAAGGCCGCGTCGCCGCCCTCGATTTCCGCTCCGACGTATGGTCCCTCGGCGTCGTCCTCTTCGAGGTCCTCACGGGCCAACTCCCCCTGCAGGCCCACTCATCCCTGCAGATGATCGTCGCCGTCATCCACGAGGCCCCTCGCGTCGCCCATCAGGTAGATCCTCAGGTCCCCCAGGAGCTCTCGGCCGTCGTCGCCAAAGCCCTCGCCCGCGACCCCGATGAGCGCTATCAGAGCGCCAAAGAGCTGGCCGACGAGCTCACCCGCTTTCAAGCAGGCCACCGGGTCAGCGCTTACGAATACCCCCTGCGCGAGATCCTCAGCCGCTTCGCCACCCGCCACAAGGCCCCCCTCGCCGTCGCCCTCGGTGCCCTCCTCCTCCTCATCGCACTTGGGGTCTGGTCTTACCTCCAGGTCAGCGCCGAGCGGGATCGCGCCCTCGACGCCGAGGGCGTCGCCCGCGACGCCCTGCAGGTCGCCGTCGCGTCCGAGAGGATCGCCACCGCCTCCAAATCACTGGCAGAGCTCCGCGAGAACAGCGCCCGACACGCCCTCGCCCTCGCCCTCGAGGCACGCGCCCTCCAGGAGGAGGGCGCCGAAGCGGGCATCCACGCCGCCATGGCGCTCGCCATCGAGGAGCTGCCTCACGCCCGCGGCGTCTTCCTCGACGCCTACTCCTCCGCCATGGCCAGCCTCACCTGGCGTCGCCCCCCAGCGCCCACCTGCGCCACCCTCGCCTGGTCGCCCGACGGTCGCTACCTCGCGTGTGGACCGGCCAGAGCCGAGGCGATCCTCGTCTGGGACACCCGCAGCGGCCAGGAGAGCGCCCGTCTCGCCAGCCCAAACGCCGTCTGCCAGCGCCTGGCCTTCAGCCCTGACGGGCAGAGTCTCGCCGCAGCCACGGCCGACGCACAGATCTACCTTTGGGATAGCCACGGCGGCCGCTTGCGCCTCACCCTGCCGGGTGACGGCAGCCCCATCACCCATCTCCATTTCGCACCCAACGGCCAGGAGCTCCGCACCCTCAACGCCGCGGGCCACCTCCAGCGCTGGCACACCCACGACGCGACGGCCGCCGCTGCGCCCCTGCACCTGGGCCGCTTGGGCCGCACCATCGCCCGCGCCGGCGCGCCCTCACCCCAAGCCCACGCCGCAGATCACTCGGCCGGTGCCCTGCGCGTCGTCGCCCGCGCCCTCGCACCCGACGGGCAGCGCCTGGCCACGGCCTACACCGGCGGCCTCACGGAGCTGCGCACGGCGGCGGAGGGCGATCTCCTCGCCACCATCGCGGGGCCCAACAGTGAGATGAGCCTGGCCCTCTTCGTCGACGCCGACCGTGCCGTACTCACGGCCAGCCACGATGGCTTCGTCCGTCTCTTCGACGCCGCCGACGGCCACCACAGGTGGACCCTCGCCGCGCACCAGGTCCCCGTGTTCGACGCCGCCATCGCGCCTGATGGACGCCTCCTGGCCACGGCCGCCGATGACGGCACCCTGCGCCTGTGGTCGCTTCCCGAGCGTCACCTCCAGCGGGAGCTCCGCGTCGGCGCGGCGCTCTACGCGCTGGCCTTCTCCGCCGACGGCCAGCGCCTCGCGGCCACCGGCGAGGACGGCCAGGTGTGGCTGTGGCATGTGGACGACGGCTCCCTCCAGGCCGTCCTCGGCCCAGCGAGCAAGCAACTCCAGGCGCTGGCCTTCGCGCCCGGGGGCGACCGGATCTTGGCTGCAGGCAACGACGGCGTCATCAGGGTGTGGGATCTCGCCTCCCACGAGCTCATCCGCGAGGTCGCGGCGCAACGCGGCATCGTCTACGACATGAGCTTCTCCGCCGATGGGCGCTGGCTCGCCGCAGGTGGATCCGAAAAGATCATCAGACTTTGGCCCTATCCAGAGTGGGGTGAGCCCATCACCCTCTACGGCCACAGCCGCCAGGTGGTCTCCCTCGCCTTCGCGCCCGACGGCCGCCGTCTGGCCTCGACCAGTCAAGAGGCTGGCGTGCGCGTCCACGACGTCGGCTCTGGCGCTCCCCTCGCCTATGTGCGCGGCGCGCCTGCCAACGGCATCCACTTCTCCGCCGACGGCGAGCACCTGGTGAGTGCTGGCGTCGACGGCCAGGTGGAGCGCTGGGATTTGGGGCACTTGGCCCGGGATCACCGCCGCCTTGGGCACACGGGGAGCGTCTGGCGTCTGGCCCTGTCGCCAGACCAGCGGCGCTTGGCCACGGCGAGCAGTGACGGCAGCGTGGGGATCTTCGAGCCCCTCAGCCAGACGCTGGTGCACCGCATCGGCCTTGGCGACGAAGCCTACATGGCCGCCTGGTCTCCCGATGGCACGCGCCTCGCCGTGGTGGGTCAAGAGGCGGGGCTGCGGGTCTTCGAGAGCACCCATTGGCAGGAGGTGGCGCGCCTCAGCGCGCCGACCAAGGCGCTGTGGGTCGTCGCTTGGTCCGCCGATGGCCGCTATGTGGCGGCCGGCGGCGCAGACCTAGCGGTCTGGCTGTGGGAGAGCGCCTCCTACGAGATGGTGGCCAAGTTCGAAGGCCACAGCGAGGCCGTCTGGGCTTTGGCCTTCTCTCCCGATGGGCGGCGCCTGGCGTCGGGCAGCGTCGACGACAGCATCTGCCTGTGGGATCTCGCCACCCATCAGCTCGAGCGCCGCCTCGTGGGGCACCTGAACGACGTCTCGGAGTTGGCCTTCAGTCGCGACGGGAGGCGACTCCTCTCGGCGAGCCTCGACAAGAGCGTGCGCCTTTGGGAAGCCGACACGGGCCGGCAGTTGGCCGCTTTCTTGGGCCACAGCGACGGCATCTGGGGGCTTTCCTGGAATGAGGCGCACGACCGGGTCGCCAGCGCCAGCCTCGATCAGAGCTTCCGTCTGTGGCGCGCCAGCGATGGGGCACTCCTGGCGGTCATCCCCACGCCCAGCCTCGATCCCAACGGCGTGAGCCTGAGCCCCGACGGCCGTTGGCTATGGGGGGGATTGAGCAACGGCGATGTGCGTCGCTGGGACCTGCGCGGCATCGAGGCGGTGCCCAATGCTTGGCTCGACGAGATCCTGCCGCGCCTGGGCCTGGTCGTCGACGGTGGCACCGTGCGCCTGGATCCGCAGCGGACGCGCACCCGCTGGGAAGCGCCCCGCGAGTCGAGCCGCCCAGGCACACGGCCCGCAGGGCCCTGAGCACGAGACCCCAACGTATTGCGCCCGTTGCCCATCTGTGTTTTGATTCGCCTCGAAAGGCTTGGCCTTAGATCCGAGGCCAGCGAAAAAACGGATTTTTTCATGGCCATTCACGTCAGTCCGCCCGGCGCAGCGATCAGCCAAATCAACATCACGCCGCTGGTCGACGTCATGCTGGTGCTGCTCATCATCTTCATGATCGCTGCCCCCTTGATGGAACGCGAGCGCAGCCAGCAAGAGCTGACGGAGAACCGTGATCGCCAGCAGCGTTTGGTCTCGCTGAACCTCCCCGTTTTGGCTGAGAGTCAAGCCCTGCCTCCTGAACACGGCCAAGATCTCCGCACGGTCGTTTTGTCCATCTCGGACGCCTTGGTGGTGACCCTCGACAAAGTGGACGTCGTCGACTGCTCAGCCCAACGACACGCGACAGATAAGCGGGCCTGGTTGCCCTGCCTCGACCGCACGGAAGCGGCGGTACGCGCTCACCCTGAGGCCCGTGATCTCGGCGTCACCGTTGACGCTGGAGCTACCGTGCCTTTTGGTTTCGTCGTCGCCGCCATGCACCGAATGCACAAGGCAGAGGTCACCAAAGTCGGCATGTTGCCCAAATGAGTGGGCCCGGAGCGCTCCCTCACGGGCTTCGACCCGGTTACCGGCATCACCCTCAACGAGCGAATACATGGCAAATTGGATCATCATCATGGCCGGGGGCTCTGGCACCCGTTTTTGGCCAGCCAGTCGCGCTGGTCGCCCCAAGCAGTTCCTGACCCTGGGCGGTGCCGAAGCGCTGCTGACCCAGACCTACAACCGCGTGGTCGACACGGTAGGCCCGGACCACATCGTGGTGGTCACCGCCGAAGCCCACGCCGAGCACGCCCGGATCTCCCTCCCGGACCTGCCGGCTGAGAACCTCCTCCTCGAACCGGTGGGGCGCAACACCGCGCCGTGTATCGGCTGGGCCACCCGCTGGATTCAGGCCCGGGATCCCGAAGCGCTCTGCGCCGTCCTGCCCGCTGATCACCACATCAGCCAGAACCAGCTCTTCCGCGCCCACCTCGAGGCTGCCTACCGCGCCGCCGCACGCGACTTCATCATCCTCTTTGGCATCGTCCCCGATGCGCCAGAGACGGGCTACGGCTACATCGAGCGCGGGACCCCTCTCTTCGCCATCGACAAGCACGAAGTCTTCACCGTGCGGCGCTTCGTCGAGAAACCCGACATCGACACCGCCGCCGCCTACCTCGCCGACGGCCGCTTCTGGTGGAACGGTGGCATCTTCGTCTACAAAGCCTCCCTCATGGACGCCCAGATCCGCCACCTCCTCCCCGAGCTGGCCACCGGACTCGACGCCCTCGAAGCCAACCCAGAGCGCCTCGCCAGCATCTACCCCACCCTCCCTGCCATCAGCATCGACTACGGGGTCATGGAGAAGACCACCCTCGCCGCCATCATGCCCGCCCGCTTCTCCTGGTCCGACCTGGGCTCCTGGGATGCCGCCAAACAGCTCAGCGACAAAGACCCGGCGGGCAACGCCGTGCGCGGTGACGCCATCCTCCGCAACTGCCGCGGCGTCTATGTCGACGCCGAGAGCGGGCGCTTCGTCGCCGCCATCGGCGTCGACGACCTGGTCATCGTCGACCGACCCGACGCCCTCCTGGTCATGCGCAGCGGTGCCTCACAGGAGGTCAAGGCCATCGTCGATATCCTCCGCACCAAAGGACGCAAGGAGCTCCTATGAGCATCGATCCCACCATCTTCCGCGCCTACGACATCCGCGGCATCGTCGACCAAGACCTCACCGAAGAGGCCGTCGAACGCATTGGCGCCGCCTTCGCCGTCTTTGCCCACCGGCGCGGCGGCCGCGCCGTCAGTGTCGGGCGCGACTGCCGCCTACACTCTCCCCGCCTGGCGGCGCGACTCATGGCCGGACTCAGACAGGGCGGAATCGACGTCATCGAACTCGGCACGGTCTCCTCGCCCATGCAGTATTTCTCCCTCCATCACTGCCAGGTCGACGGCGGGATCATGATCACCGGCTCCCACAACCCACCAGAATACAACGGACTGAAAATCTCCTGGGGCCAGAGCACCCTCCACGGAGATGACATCCAGGAGCTCCGGGCCATCGCCACCGAGCCCCTGCACCCTGCCCCTGAGATGGGACGGCTCACCTCGCTCGACATCACGGCAGCCTATCAAAAAACCGTCCTTGACCACCTGCGCCCAGGCCCACGACGCCTGAAAATCGTCGCCGACGCCGGCAACGGCACCGCCGGCCCAAGCATCGTCCCCCTCCTCGAAGCGCTCGGCCACGACGTCGTGCCCCTCTATTGCGAGATGGACGGCGCCTTCCCCAACCACCACCCCGATCCCACCGTCGAAGAGAACCTGCGCGATCTCCAGGCGGCGGTGCGCGCCCACCAGGCCGACTTCGGCGTCGCCTTCGACGGGGACGCCGACCGCCTCGGCGTCGTCGACGAGCAAAGCAACATCATCTGGGGCGACCGCCTCATGATCATCTTCGCCCGCGCCGTCTTGGCCGAGGTCCCCGGCGCCACCATCATCGGCGAGGTCAAGTGCTCGCAGACCCTCTACGACGCCATCGCCGCAGCCGGGGGCACCCCCCTGATGTGGAAAACCGGTCACAGCCTCATCAAAGCCAAAATGAAAGAGAGCGGCGCCCTCCTGGCCGGCGAGATGAGCGGACACATCTTCTTCGCCCATCGCTGGCTCGGCTTCGATGACGGGGTCTATGCGGCCTTGCGTCTCGCAGAAATCCTCTCCCAACACCCGGGTCCCCTATCGGCGCTCCTGAGCGATGTCCCCGAACCCTACAACACGCCCGAAATCCGCCGTCCCTGCCCGGAGCACCTCAAGTTCGCCCTGGTCGACGCCGCCGTGGCCCACTTCTCGGCCCAATTCCGCTGCGACGCCACCGACGGCGTGCGCATCCTCCTCGACGATGGCTGGGCCCTGGTGCGCGCCTCCAACACCCAGCCCATCCTCGTGCTTCGCTTTGAGGCTTCCACCCCCGAGAGGCTTGCGGCGATCCGTCACCGCATCGAAGAGGATCTCAGCCGCCTCGAAGCTACCCTCCTCGCCACTGACTGAATCCCCCTGGACGCCGGGTAGCGCCTACGCCAGCGGATCATGTCCCCGCAGCATCGCGTAGTGGCAACACTGGGTGCGCTGCTGCTCGCTGTCCCATAAGTGCATGGAGTTCCCCAGGCAGCGCCCCCACTCGGAGCAACCAGCGCAGTCCCCACGTTGCATCCACGAACGATCGCGAAAGACCTGGTAACGCTCTGCCCACACCTGGGCGAAATCATCCTGGCGGACATTACCTTGACTCAAAGTGCGACAGATGTTGGGGCACGCCGCGATCGCACCGTCACTCAACACCGACGCGATGCAGATTCCGGCACGGCAGAAGTAGGGCTCATCGCGCACCCCCACATCCCACTCCTGCGGCAGATAGCCCTCGCAGCCAAAATGAACGACGAAACCCGGCGGCGTCGTGCGCCGTGCCTCGCCGATGAAGCGAAACAAACGGCGCATCTCTTCGGCCCCAAGGCGCAGCTCTGCCTGGTCGACGGCCCGCCCCTTGGGGAAAATGGCAAAGAGGCGCCAGGCGGGAACACCCAAATCCTGCAGCAAGCCGTAGAGCGCGGGCAGGTCTTCCATGTTGCCCGGATGCACGCAGGTCACCACATCGATGAAACAGCGCTGCGACGCCACGGCCGCAGCGATCCCCCGGAGGGCGCGCTGAAAGGAGCCGGGACGCCCCCGCAGCCAGTCGTGCCAGCGCGCCAAGCCATCCAAGCTGATGGTCAAAGAACACAGCCCTAGATCGAGGAGACGCGCCAAGCGCTCCGGACTCAAGTGCCAGCCGTTGCTCACCATCCCCCAGCGCAAACCCTGCGCCTCTATCCCCGCCACGAGGCGATCCAGCTCGGGGTGACACAACGGCTCGCCTCCCGTCACCACCAAGACCAGCTTCCGCTTGTCGAAATGCTGTGGAAGATAAGCAAAAAAGCGCAACCACTCCTCGGTGCTCAGCTCACCCTGCCGAAGCTCACGGCCGCAGTCACTGCCGCAATGCCTACAGGCGAGGTTACAGCGCTGGGTGATCTCGACGAAGAGATAACGCAGCGGGTGCAAGTCCGTCTCCAAGCGCCGGTAGAGTGGGTGCAGCGTCCGCCGCAGAGCACGCTGCCTTGCCCCCATCAGGGTGTCTCCGCCTCGGGCTCGAGGGTGTCTCCCTCATCCTGCTCGAGCTCGAAGACCTGCTCGCTTTCACTGCTCACGAAGGGCACCACCGTGTCGACATAGCTGCCGTTCACATCTGGACCATCCACATCTTGGATGAGCACCTCGTCACAGTAGAGGTCGTAGTCCGCCAATTGGAAGTGACCCTGGCTCCCCGTCATGGTGAAGCGCGCCACGTGTTCACCCTGCATACAGGCGACTCGCAGGCCCGGAATGCCCTGCTGCGTGTCTTTGTCGACCACGCGGCCATTCATCTGGATGAGGACATTCCAGCCCTCCTGCATTCCGTAGCAGGCCGCGACGATCACTGGCACCACCGTCCCCATCAAGCCCATGAGGATGCGGGACCCGAGCTTGCTCTTCTTTTTGGTCGACTTCTGCATTTTGCACCTCTGTTGCGTGTCAGCGTGCCCATCGCACTGAGAACCCTCACTATGCAAGAACGACGGGCTGAGTTCCAGCACATTGTGTGCTCGCCATGCCACATCCTTGCCAGCTCCAAAGTCCAGAGCGCGACGACGGGACAAGGTTCGCCAAGGGCGCTATATAGCGTGCGCTAGGGTCGCGCCGGCCTTGCCTTCCTTCGACGTACCCACCATGTCTCAGCATCTCTTCTGCCAACCAGCGCACGGCAACGCCGCCGGCAAGGTGATCCTCCTCGGAGAGCATTTCGTGGTCTACACGGCGCCCGCCCTGGCGCTGCCGCTCACCGCCTGGCGCACCACCGTCACCATCCACCCTTGCCCGGAGACTCCCACGGCCTTCCATGTGTCCACCCATGACGTCCCCCTAGCCAGGGTACGCCCCCTGGTTGACGCTGCTCTCGAACACTGGCACATCGCGCCGCCCCAAGGATGGCGCCTGGAGATTGTCACGGCGATCCCTGTAGGCCAAGGACTGGGCGCCTCGGCATCGATCGCCGTCGCCCTGGCCAAGGCCACGGCTGAGGCTGCTGGGCTGAAGCCTGACGACGCCGAGATCCACCGCTGCGCCCACGCGCTGGAGCACATCGTCCATGGCTCGCCCTCCGGTATCGACGACACCACAGTCATGGGCGAGACACCCATCTACTTCCAACGCCAGCACCCCCTTGTCCCCGCGCACGCGCAACCACCGCTGCACTTCGCCGTCGCCGCCAGCGGCCAAGCCGGTGACACCCGCGCCGCCATCGCCGCCGTCCGCGCCTTTTCCCACCGCGCGCCGCGCGACTTTGCCCGGCTCCTCGCCGAAGCGACCCAGCTCGCTGCCGAAGGGCGACACGCTTTCTGCGCCGGCGACGCGGCGCGCTTGGGCGCCCTCATGAACCGCAACCACACTTTGCTCCAAGGCATCGCCGTCTCCACCCCTGACATCGACGCCTTGGTCCAGGAGGCGCGCAACCTTGGTGCCTCGGGTGCCAAGCTCACCGGCGCGGGGCTCGGCGGCTCCGTGGTCGCCGTCGCCGCGCCTGAGATCTGCGAGCGCATCGTCGTCCACTGGCGTGGCCTTGGCGTCGCCAAGGCCTTGGCGCTCTGCGTTTGAGTCGCCACAGGGCGACAGAGGCGGCGCCGGCTCTGTGACCCACTCTCCCCAACGCTCAGGCCCTGCAACGAAGCAGGTCTGCTTGGCCATCAGCGCCTTCGCGGTTGCCAGGCACCCGCGCCATCGGGCATCCTTATTGGGGGTTCTCAACACGCTGCTCAAAGGGAGTCATTATGCGTTGGCTGTGGGTCTTACCATTGGCGCTGGGCTGGGTCGCTTGCGAAAACACCGCCGACTTTCGCCACGTCGACATCCATGACACGGCGGACATGGAGAGCGACGACGCCTTCAACGATCACGAGGCATGGGATGATGCCGATCTCTCTGGCGATGTCGACGACACGGACGAAGCCACCGTGGACACCCTGGACCAGACGCCACTCGACACCGAGCCCGACACCGAAACGCCGGCAGAGTGCCTGACCCACTGCGCCTTCTTGCGGAGCTGCGGCGCCATCCCTGACACGACCTCCTGCGACGACCTGTGTGCGGAGCTTGCCAGCACCCCGCTCTTCTCTTCTGCCTGCCGCACCTGCATGGCCCAGACTTGCAGCCAAGCCGCCACCTGCCTCCTCACCGACAGCGGCTGCGGTGTGCCCGGCACCGACGTGATGCTCTCCATCAGCGCCCTCCCCCCTCAGGCAGAGGTCCAGGTCGCCGTCACCCTCTGGGACGGGCAAACCACCGGAGCGAGTGGTGCCGTCGCTGCCGGCGACGCGGGCGTCGCCATCTTGAACCTCGGCGCCGTGCTTATCCCCGGCATCACTTACAACCTGGTCTACTTCGTCGATGTCAACGGCGACGGCATCTGCGAAGCCGAAAGCGATCTGGCCGGCCAGAAGTCGGTCTTCGTGGATCAGGCCAGCGCCCTGGTCTACGCCATGCACACCCACGCGCAAAGCGACCCGACCTTGTGCACCCATTTCCGGTCGCGTACCGATCTCTGTCAGGCGCGCTGTGCCCTTGCCGCCAACTGTAGCGCCGACGAAGCAGGACCAGATTGCGTCAGCCGCTGTGAAGGGGAGCCCGTGGCGGTGACCCTGCAGTGTCTGCACTGCCTCGGTGACGATGACTGCGCCACCCAGTCCCTCCGCTGCCGTCAACCTGGTGGCGCCTGTGAGATTGGCTATGTCCCCCCCAATGCCACCTTGATCATCGGCACCGGTAGTGGCGGCATGTTCACTGCGCACGCCGGTGCCCCGGTCCCAGCCCAGGTCCATAATAGCGGTGCCCGCGTCGTGGCAGAGGGCCAGAGCACCGTGCGGGACGACGGTGGCTTCTTGCTCAACTTCGGCGAGGTCGTGTGGCGCAACCAAAGCTACACGACCTTCTTCTTCTTCGATGACAATCACAACGCCGCCTGTGATCCCAACGAGGTGGTCTACGCCCTCGACGTCGACGTGGGAGAGGTGGCGATGATCTACCAGCTCTTCACTGCGGACATGCTGCGCGACGCTACGTGTACCGACTTGGTCGTCGACTGAGCCACCTGGGCAGAAAGACACCCACCTGACGAGAGTCCTTCATGCCAAAGTCTACGCTGCTTCGATGCTTTGTCCTCACGCTCGCCGTGAGCCCGGCACTCATGGCCCCCTTCTGCGAACAGAAGCCGACCCGTTGCCGCGGTCTCTTCGTCGCGGCAGAAGCCATCGCCGTGCAAGGTCAACTCTCTGCCGGAGGGCGCAGCTACGAACTCCAAGACTGCATCGCCGAAGTGCGCTGGGGCGGCTATCTCTCAGAGTCCATCGGCCCAGCAGGCCGCTTCTCGCAGCGGACCACGACCTTGCTGCTGCGCTGTGGCGACGACGGCCTCACGTTCACCGTCGCCCTACCCCAAGCGTTCAAGGGAGCTCCCATGAACGTCATCGCTTTCGATCCCAGCCACGAACCCGGGCCACTCGCCCTCACCGCGGGCTTTGGCGCCAACACCTGCACGATCACCGGCCGCCTCACCCAATACAGCGTTGGCTTCGCCAACCCTCGCGGCAGACTCTGGCCCGATGCCGAGCTCCCTGCGAGCGCTGATTTCGAGCAGTCTTTCAGCCTCGAGATGGCAGCAGCACCGCCCCACTTCGCACCGCAAGACACCACCGAAGCGGCAGGGCAGATGTGCGAACTCTTACCAGACCTCACCTTGAACCTGCGCGCAGACTTTCTGATCGTGCCCGGCCACGTGCTACAGGAGCCCGGCCTGAGCTGCCTGGGCTCTGTCCCCGAAGACCCAAAGAGCGCCTCTGGCTGCTTGCCACACGGTGAAGCCTGCGTCGACAGCGCCCTCTGTTGTGGCGCCAGCCTCTGTGTCCCTGGCGGCCAAGGAAGTCGCTGCCAATAGCCCTCACGGTCCCACGAAACGCACACGCAAACTCACCATCTCCGGCCGATTGCCAATACGCAGGTCTGGTCCCCAGGTCCCATAGCCAGACGACACCACCACTTGCATCGGACCGACCCGGCTGTAGCCACGTTGGTTCTCGTAAATGAAATGCGTCACCAGGTTGGCCGGAAAAATCTGCCCGGCGTGGGTGTGACCGGCGAGGAAGAGGTCCGCACCGGCCGCCGCCACTTCAGCAAACGCCACCGGTTGGTGATCGAGAACGATGACCGGCCACGAAGGCTCGAGCCCGGCCAGTAGCTCGGCCACGGGAAGGCGCTGCTCTCTCCGGCGGCGCAAATCGTCACGCCCCACCACCACGACGCCCCCCCCGAGCACACGGACCTCGTCCTGGAGGAGGTCCACGCCCGCAGCGCGCAATGCCTGCGCTGACGGAGACGTCGGGTCGATGAGGGCGCGGTCGTGGTTACCTGGCACGGCCATCACCCCGAAACGCACCGGCAGATCGGCAAAGAAGGCAGCCAGCGCCTCGACCTCACTGACCCGATCGCCACCCTCGACGATATCTCCTCCAAGCAAAATGAGATCGGGTGCCAGCCTCTCGACCGCGCTAGCAATGGGCGCCAGCCGCGCTACGTTCATGCTGGCGCCAAAATGGATATCCGTAATGAGCAGAATATGTAGCTCTTCTAGCTCACCTCCGTCCTTGGCTATCTCAATCTCATAAGTCACCACCACTGGGTGACGGGCGTTCCAGTGACCGACAAGCACCACCCCAATGGCAAAAAGTGCCACCGCCAAGGCCCCCCAGCGTGCCACCGTCAGAGGCCGCTGACGCCAAGGCCTGGGCCACCAGCCAAGGCGTCGGGCGAGCCGGGCTGAGAGCGAAAAGACCACCGTCGCCACAAAGGCATAAAAAAGGGCGACCCCCAGCTTCAGCGATAGGGAGTAGGCGTCGTAGGCAATGGCGTCGGGAAGGAGACGCCAAACATAGCGCATCAGGGGGAAAACCGCTGCCACCGACAGCAGTCCCGCCAAAACCACCGCCCGCACCCAACGCGCCTGCCCCCGAGCAAAGAGGGCATAGAAACGGCTACCCAGATACCAACAGATCAGGAGGTAAGTGAAGATGAAAGCCGCAAAAATGAGTTGCCACATAGCGATTGTCCCCACCACAGCGTCATGGCCGCCGCCCTTTATGGCAAAGTGGGGTCGCGCAGGGCAAGCTGCAACGGGTTGCAGCGCCAATGGCGACGCATAGCAACGTGAGCATCGCGCCCAAACCAAACAACAAACTCAAGTTGGCAGGGACCCAAACCGAGCATGAAAATCAATCCGTAGCGGCCAACCTATGTGTCGGCCGGTCCAACGCAGGCCAGCCTCACCCTCGCCCCTCGCCCCTCGTACCTGTCAGGCCGTCGTTCCATTAAGACACCCGCAGGAAGGGCCGACACATAGGTCGGCCCCTACTGGTTACCCCCCCTCGTTCCATTAAGACACCCGCAGGAAGGGCCGACACATAGGTCGGCCCCTACTGGTTCCTCATCCCTCGCCCCTCGCCCCTCGCCCCTCGCCCCTCGCCCCTCGCCCCTCGCCCCTCG
>CAYVQF010000043.1:0-36697 GCA_964454015.1 uncultured Myxococcales bacterium | reverse complement strand
GCCCCTCGCCCCTCGCCCCTCGCCCCTCGCCCCTCGCCCCTCGCCCCTCGCCCCTGTCAGGCCGTCGCTCCTCCAGCCTCTAGCCTCAAGCCTAAAGACTAAATCGCGCCCCTCGCCTTTCCCGACAGCACTGCCTGTGCTACCTAGAACGCCTCACCTCGAGGAGGCGCGCCATGGCAAACAACCGAGACGAAAACCAAGCTGCGTTCATTTCCGCCCTGAGGACCGAGCACCCTGACGGCCTCGGCAAGGGCTGGGGGCGAAGCTGGCGCCTGATGGGCAGCAGCGCCAAACTAGCCCGCAAGCTCCTCGCCGCGGGCAAAGGCAACACCGACGTCGACCTCAGCCCACGCGATCTCGAGAAGGTCGCCACCCTGGTACAACAGTTGGGCTCCCTCAAGGGCCTCCCGATGAAGTTCGGCCAAATCATCAGCTACCTCGACCTCGAGCTGCCTGAAGAGATGCGCCGCATGCTAGCTTCACTACAAACCCAATCAGCCGCCACGCCCCAAGCCGAAATCGAGGCCACCCTCCACGCCGATTTGGGCCTGCGCGGCCCCGCTCTCTGGCAGGGTCTCAACCCCGAGCCCGTCTCCATTGCCTCCATTGGCCAAGTCTACCGAGGTCATTTGCCAAGCGGTGAGGAGGTCGCCGTCAAAGTGCGCCACCCCGCCATCGCTGACGCCATCCGCTCTGATTTTCGCTTCGCTTCAGTAGCCACGGGCCTCAGCAGTGCCCTGGTCCCTGGGATGGGGGCCACCGCACGTGACTTCACCGCCGAGATGGAGGCGCGCCTCTTGGAGGAGTGCGATTACAGTCTTGAGGCGGAGCGCCAACGTCTTTTTGGCCAGCTCTTTGCCGCCCACCCCTGCATCGTCGTACCCCGCGTCTACGATGGCTGGTGTGGCGCCCGCGTTTTGACCACCGCCTGGGAAGAGGGGCAGACCTTCGACCATTTTTGTAACCACGCCCCCCAAGAAGCGCGGGACCGTGCCGGCGCAGCCCTCTTCGACTTCTACATCGGCGCCCTGTATCGCTTTGGCCTCTTCCACGCCGATCCCCACCCAGGGAACTACGCTTTGCGTAACGACGGCCACGTCGTGGTCTTCGACTACGGCTGTGTGCGCGTCTTCGAGCCAGCCGTCGCGACGGCCTTTGCTGCCTTGGCCCAAGCCGTGCGCGACGATCAGCGCGAAGCCATCTGCGAAGCCCTACGCCAACTGGGCGCTGAGCCGTCAAAGAACGACAAGACCTACGCGCACCTGCGCGGCTTGCTCCGAGGATTTTTCGGCCCCATGCTGACACCTGGGCCACACCGCATCGAGAGCCGCATCGCCATGAAAATGAGCCAGATCGCCCGCGACAAAATCGCCCTGGCCCGGCTCCGCCTGCCTGGACGCTTGCTCTTTCTTTTCCGCATTCGCTTTGGTCTCTTCGCAGTCCTCGCCCGCTTGGGCGCTGTCAACGACTGGGCCGCGCTGGAGCGACAGTGCTTCGACGAACGTGGCACCAGCCCCGCTCTCGTGCCCTGACTCCGACATCCTCCGAGCATCGCCTTCCCCACCCTTCCCCGAAAAATGGGCAAAAACACGGGCGCTGGCGACGGGGCGCCTCTCCTCGCCCCCGCCTCAGTGATCCAGCGCGCGGCGCGTCACGTATGGGGGTTGGAAGCGACGAAGCTCGACTGGAAAACGACGTGTGAGGTTCATCTTGGAACAAAGGTTGGTAAAGGTAGCGGTCATTGGCGCGGGGACAGCAGGACTGGCGGCCTATAGAGCAGCCCGTGAGCACAGCGACGAGGTCGTCCTGATTCAAGGGGGACCCTATGGCACGACCTGCGCCCGCGTCGGCTGCATGCCGAGTAAGTTACTGATCGCCGCCGCCGACGCAGCCCACGCGGCCCGACATACGGAGCCTTTTGGGGTACACGCGGGACCGGTGCACATCGATGGCCGCGCCGTCATGGCGCGCGTGCGCAGCGAACGCGACCGCTTCGTCGGCTTCGTCATGAGCTCCATCGCCACCATCCCTGCCTCGGATCGCATCGAGGGTTACGCGCGCTTCGTCGATGCTCACACCCTGGACATCGAAGGGCGCGTCCGCGTCGTGGCCCAGCGTGTGGTCATCGCCACGGGCTCGCGGCCGCAGCGCTTGCCAGTCGTGGCCGGCGCCGAAGACCGCCTCATCGTCAACGACGATGTCTTTGACTTCGAAGAGCTTCCCGACTCGGTCGCCGTCTTCGGCCCGGGGGTCATCGGCCTCGAGCTAGGACAAGCACTATCGCGCCTCGGCGTGCGGGTGCGCATCTTCGGCGTGGGTGGTTTCGTCGGGCCCTTGCGGGATCCTGAGATTCGCGCCTGCGCCCTGGCGACCTTCAACGCCGAGTTCCCCCTCGACCCTGACGCTGACGTGCGCCAGGTGGTGCGCGCTGGCGACGGCGTGGACATCACTTTCCGCGATGGTGATTCTGAACGCACGGAACGCTTCAGCTACGTCTTAGCCACCACCGGCCGCGTCCCCAACGTCGACCGCCTCAACCTGCCGGCCACCGGACTCGAACTCGACCAGCGTGGCATCCCAGTCTTCGATCGGCATACTCTGCAATGCGGCACCGCGCCCATTTTCATCGCGGGTGACGCCAACCACTACCTACCCCTGCTCCACGAGGCGGCTGACGAAGGGCGCATCGCCGGCACCAACGCAGCCACCTATCCCGTGGTGAAGCCGGGAAATCGACGTGCGCCTTTGGGCATCGTTTTCACCGATCCCCAAATCGCCACGGTGGGCCTGAGCATTCAAGAGGTCGAGACCCGCTGCCAGGCTTGTTTCGCTGTGGGTAGCGTCGATTTTGGCGATCAGGGACGCAGCCGGGTCATGGGGCGCAACCGAGGACTGCTCCGCATCTACGGGGAACAAGGGACGGGGCGTTTCTTGGGAGGGGAGATCTTTGGCCCCAACGCCGAGCATCTCGGCCACTTGCTGGCTTGGGCCGTGCAGCAGCGCATGACCGTCGGGGCCATGCTGGAGATGCCCTTTTACCACCCGGTCATCGAGGAAGGCTTACGCACGGCCTTGCGCGACCTCAACCACAAGCTGCGCTTGGGGCAGGAGATGATCGACAGGTGCATGGAGTGCGGCCCCGGTTCGTGAGGTCGTCCACGGGCGCCTCACTTTTGGGGTCGAGCCAGCGACGGGGCATGACGCCTCACCTGAGACCGAGAAGGAGAAGCTGATGCAGCGTGGAATCATGATCGGATGCGTAGGCTTGATGGCGTTGGCTTGCCAGCCAGCCCCGACCCCCGACTGTGCCGCGGCCGTCGAAGAGGCTCTGGCACGACAACGGGCCTCCTTCGCTGAGGCGTCGCCAGCAACGACCCTAGAGCCACCAATAGGGCAATCCCTTCCCGCCGAGGAAGAACGCAGCGGCGTGATCGCCAACGCGGCAGGCCCTTTGACCCTCTTGGGACCCCAGCTTGTCCCAGGTCAACCCGCGCCGGCCTTCGTCCTCCGCGATCTCGAAAACAAGCCGCTCGCTTCGGAGCGCTTTGCCGGCAAAACCTTGGTCATCTCTGTCGTCCCTTCGGTGGACACCCCCGTCTGCGAAGCCCAGACGGGTCACCTCTTCCGCAGCATGGAAGCGCTGCCACCGGATACGGTCTTGCTCACGGTCAGCCGCGACTTGCCTTTTGCGCAGCGCCGCTTTCGCGAGATCAAAGGCTACGACATGCTCTACGGCTCGGATGCCTATGACGGCAGCTTTGGGCGCAGCTATGGCATCGCCGTCAAGGAGAGCGGGCTTTTGGCGCGCAGCGTGTGGGTCATCGACCCAGAAGGTACGCTGCGTTATCACGAGATCGTCGCCAATCAACGGGATGAACCCGACTACTCAGCCCTCCTGGCTGCGCTAGCCCGAGCAGCGCCTTAGGGCTTGAGACTACCTGGCCCTTCAATATCCGGCACCACCTCGGCCCCAGGACCTGGCTCAGCCTCGATGACGCGCAACGACGGGAAATGATGCCCCAGATCGGCCTTCACCGTCTCGGCCGCCTCGGGCGCGCAGAAGATTTTCACGTTTGGACCGGCATCGGCGGTACAGAAGAGGGGCGTCCCAGCCGCGCGCAGGACCCAGGCGCGCTCCATCACGGCCCAGCTCGTCGCCTGTAGGTATATCAAGGGTGGGTCCGCCGCCGCCATCACCGCATGGAGACGCAGGGTCGAGCGCTCGGTCACCCGCCCCAAGGCCTCCCAATCGCGCTCAACCAGCGCGCGCCGGGCGGCCGTCAGATCTGCCGGCACCTGCGCCGCAAAAGCCCCCATGAAGGGGCTGCTCGCCTGGCAACGCGCCATACCCTCGCTGCTGCTGCACACCTTCTGCCTGTCATCGACCACCACCACCAAGACCCGCATGGGCCAATACCCGGGCGGCGCAAGCTGCACCGCATGGGAGTCGCGGCCATCGCCGCGATGGCCGGGCAACCACTCGGCGAAGCCCCCCCACACGGAACGACACGCCGAGCCAGAGCCCAGTCGCGCCAGCCGCGACAGCTCCTCGCCGCGCAAAGCAAGCCCCAGACTAGCGCTGAGCGCCGCCGCCAACGCAGCCATCCCCGACGCCGAAGAGGCAAGACCTGCCGCCGTGGGAAAGTCGTTGCGACTCTGGATCTCGATGGCTCCGGCGCATCCCGTCAGGTTGCGCACCTCTCGCAGCAGCCGCACCACCCCCTGGGGCACTGGCGCCACGAGCTTCCCATCAAGAGTAAAACAATCTTCCGCGACGTGCCCCCAGCGCACCCGAGCCGTCGAGGTCAGCGGCGCCAGCGTCACGCTCAAGGAGCCCGCCAGGGGGAGGTTGAGCGCGCGATCGCCTTTGCCCCAGTATTTGACCAACGCGATGTTGGCGTTGGCTCTGGCCTGCACCCACATCTGCCTGCCCTCACCAGCCTAAACGCCCCCCAAAAACAGCCCGATCTTCCGCGTCGAGCCACTCGAGCGGCGACGCGCCCAGCTCCGACAGGACCGCGCCACAGCTTTTCACGACGCTGAGCACAGCCTCCTCTGCCACCACCCGGCGCACGGCGCGACAGCGTCGTTCCACGCCTGCGACATCTGCCGCCGCGTGAGCATAAGGGAGCCAGAGCGTGAGGGCGGGCGCATTGGGCGCGGCCTCTAAAGAGGCCTGCGCCAGCGCCTCCGCCTGCAGATGGTCGCCCCGCATTCGCGCCAGCTCGGCATCCTGAACCAGCGCCTCGGCCAACAACATGGACCGGGCGTCATCACCTGTAGGCGCCGTGGACAAGTACACGTCCACGTCATCCAGCTCGCGGATGACTGGCTCCATGGTGCCTCCGCTACCCAGTTGCTGTACCGCCCGGTTGAAGAAGAGGAAGCGCTCAGCACCGCTGCCCGGCTCAGCTTTAATCGCCTCGCGGTCCTCCGCCACAATCTGCATGAGCTGGGCATCCGTCGCTTTGGGGCCACAGGCCCCCATCAGCCATAGCAGCCCAAATATCGCCACGCGCTCCACCACTTTTCTCCACATGACACCTCTCCTTCGCCCGTGGCTCCATGCGCCCCTGAGCTCAAGAGAGGCGCCAACTCCAACAGGCGCCAGGCTCAATCGGGGACGATGATGGTCCCAGTCTCTCCCTCCAGCGCATCGGCAGCGCGACTCAGCGAGGTGATGATGGCACGCTCGCCGCCGGCTTGCACGAAGCGCATGGCCGCCTCCACCTTGGGCCCCATGCTGCCTTTGAGGAAATGCCCCTCTTCACAGAGGCGCTGCATTTGGCTCACCTTGATCTGCCCCACGGCCTCCTCGTTGGCTTTGCCCCAATTGATCTTGGCATGCTCCACATCGGTGAGGATGAGAAAGACATCTGCCCCCACGGCCTGGGCCAGGACATTGCCAGCCTTGTCTTTGTCGATCACCGCCTCCAGTCCCTTGTAGGTGCCATCGGCCTGCTTCATCACTGGCACGCCTCCACCACCGGAAGCGATGACGATAGCCCGCGCCTCGATGAGCGCCTTCAGACACGCTGCTTCGACGATGGCCAAGGGCTCCGGCGAGGGCACAACGCGCCGCCAGGTCTTCTCACCCTGGGGCTTGACCTCTCTGACGACGTAGCCTTTCTCCTCTTGGAGGCGCAAAGCCGTCGCCCGGTCGTAGAAGGGACCCACTGGCTTGGTGGGGTCTTGGAAATCGGGATCGTCCTCGCTGACCTCGACCTGCGTCACCAACGCCGCGATGGGGATCTCTTTGCCGGCCTGCAGGAACTGATTCTGCAGCGTGTTTTGGAACATGTAGCCGATCTGCCCCTGGGTCATGGCGCCACAGATGTCGAGGGGCTGGGCCGGGACCAAGGCCTTGGCTTCTTCCTGCTGGATGAGGAGGCTCCCGGCCTGCGGGCCATTGCCATGGGTCACGACGAGCTTGTAGCCCCTCTGATTGATACGGACCAACTGCTCGCAAGTGACGGCAACATTATGGAACTGCTCTTCGGCACTTCCCTTCTCGTTGGCCTGGGAAATGGCATTGCCTCCAAGCGCGACCACGACCAACTTCTTTCCATCTTTCGACATCGACATCCTCCACAGGGGGTTCACCGCCGGCAATCGAGCACGGCCGCACAATCTCACTTGGATCACCAACTGGGGTCAAGCGCTTTTCTCGCCTCGCGTCTGGCCCCACTCGCCGCCCCCTTGGCCGCATCCTCGCGCCCACCCCCCAGCGCTGCGCACCCCCTGGCGCGCAAAAATGGAATTGCACGACGCCTTGTGATAACCTAGTCCAGCGCCGGAGCTTTCCAAATGCGGTCCCACGCGCACCTCGCCGAATCCTCGCGTCCTCGTCGCTGTCTTCTGCAGGTTCATGTTCATGCGCAACGCCAACCCTGCCATCCTGCTCCCCCTCGCCACCTTCCTGGCGAGCTTGCTTTTAATGAGCACCGTGGCCTCCGGCCAATCTTCCTTTGACGACCTACCCCGCAAGGATCAGAAGCGCTTCGCCGCCCTCCTCGATCGCTGTATCACCGCCTATGATCGCCAGCGCTTCGATGAAGCGCTCAACCTGTGCGAGCAGGCCGCGGCCATCGTCCCCCACCCTGCCACCACCTACGTTCAAGCCCGCATACTGGACCGCCGTGCCAATTGCGCCGACGCTCTCCCTCTCTACAAACAACTCGCCGCCATGGAGGCACCGGGCCACTCCGAGACCAAGTGGCTCAATGAGTATCGCAGCGATCTCGACAAGCATTTGACCGACCTCAACGAATGCCGGGTGCTGCTTCAGGTCGATTGTCACGTCGACGATCACGGTGCATGGATCATCATCGACGACGTCGTCGAACGCTGCCCTGCCACGATCGAACGAGACGCCCCAGGAACGGCGATGGTGCGCATCCTCGCACCAAAGACCACCATCACAGAGAGCCCCGTCGAGCTCAGCGCCGGTCGAACCACGCGCTTCCTGTACCGCCCCAAAACCGCCACACCATCAACGTCGGAGCTGCGCATCGATTGTCCGACGCACCCACAAGGCGGTGTGCTCTTCGTCGATGACACGGCCCGGGCGCTCTGCGGCGAAGCCCTTGACCTGCCGCCTGGGCGCCACCAAGTCACCGCGCGCGACCATGAGGGGCGTGTCGCCGTTACCGTCATCGACAACACCCACCCCGAGCACCCTGTCGCCGCCGCGCCCGCCCTGTTGCGCAGGGTGCACTTGGGCTGTGCCCAAGCTGAGAGCGAAGTGACCATTACCAGCCCCTCCTTATTGGAGCCCCTCCACGGCGATTGTGCCGCTCTGGCGGCCTCCACCCTGCGCCTGCCTGAGGGCACCGTCGCGCTCAGCGTCTCCCAATCCAACAGCATCGGCGTCACCCTCAGCTTCGACGTCAACCAAGACGAACAGGTGCTGAGCATCCCCGCCTTAGCCCCACGCCCCATCCTCGTTACCGTGCGCTGTGAACAGGACGATGACGCCGCCATCTTCGTCCGCATCGGTGACGCCAGCGGTCCATGTCCCTTCGTCACGGAACTGCAACAGGGAAGCTACGCCATCGAAGCACGCGCGCAGGGTCGCACGCCGTGGAAAGGTGAGGCGCAACTGCGTTACGACGGCGAAGACACCTTCTGGGTCCCCCCCTTGGAACAGCGCTCCTTTTGGAGCCCTGGGGTCTTTGTCAGCGCCGCCGGCGCAGGCCTCCTCATCGCAGCCCTCGCCGTTGATCTCGCGGGACTCAGCGATCTGAACCTCATCAAAGATCTGGACCAGAAATCAAAGGACGGCGTCGATGTCAGCGACCAAGTCGCCGCCTTCAACGCCGCCAAAGATCGCGCCAAAACCACCGTCACGGCCACCCGCATCCTTTATTCCGCTGGAACCGTCGTCGCCGCTGCCGGCGTGGGGCTCCTCATCTACGAGTGGCTCGCCGCCGATCCCAGCTCCTTCGAGGAAGAGGCGAGCACTTGGCAGCCCCACATCATCCCCGTGGCGGGCGCTGATAATGTGGGCATGCACCTCCGCTGGCGCTTCTGATCGCCCAATTGCACGGCTTCGCTCCGCCTCCGATCCGGTTCAGCGCGGCCGGTAGCGCCACTGCATCAGGGCCCAGGCGTCGACCAGGGCACGCCCCTCGGCGGCCAAGGCGTCATCCCCATCCAACCCGACCCGGCTCTCACCCTGGCTCACCCAACCCGTACGAAAGTCGTAAACCACGCGTTCCTGCTCAGGGCGCATGAGGGCAATGCGGTTGGGTGCCCCTTCCGGACCGAGATACTGCACCAGTGAGCGCTCCGGCATGGGCACGACCCGCGGCGCCGTCACCGCAGGGAGGCTCAGCTCCTCGTGCAACCAGCGGCGCAGGTGGTGGTGTGACAGGGTCCCAGGCACATGGCGCCGCGCCCCGTGGATCACCATTAAGGCGTGGGTCATCACGTCGTCGAGGGCGATCCCATGACCCAGTAACACCCCATCATCGAAGAGTGACTCGCCGTGATCCCCCATCAACACCACCAAGGTGTCGTCACGCATCGCGGCCGCATCGAGGGCAGCAAAGAGGCGCGCCATGGCCAGATCGAGGTGGAAGACCTGGTTGCAATAGGCCCGCCACAGCGCCTCGCGATTGCCGCGGTGGATCTCACGCCGGGTGAGATAGGCGTCATTCAAACGCAGCGGATTGTCTTGATGATAGGGAAAGTGGGGATCCTGTAAGTAGATGTAGAGGAAAAGCGGCTGAGGGGCAGCGTAGCCTTCGATGAAGGCCTCGACGTGCCCCATCAGCCGCCGCGCGGGAATGGTCCGGCTCCGGCCAACCTCGTGGGGCAGCGAACGCGGATCCACCACGTGCTGCGCGCGATTCAAGTGCAGGGCCGACTCGAAGCCTTCGTCGCGCAGGTCCTCAGCGCTGAAGACGGCGATGTGCCAACCCGCATCGGCCAGATCGTCCATGAGTGTCGTCGCGGGTGGAAAAATGCTCCCCCAAAAAGCCTGGGTGACGCTCGCGCGGGTGAAGCCTTTGGTCGCGTGGAAGTGGGGCACCTGCAGGGCCCCTTGGGATACCAGGGCGCGGGTGAAAGGCATCACCTCCTGCCCATCGATTTCGGCGGCGAGCATATCTGCCCGCACACTCTCCAGGACCACCCACACCACGTGCCGCGGCAGAGGCGTCGCCTGCGGGGTGAAGGTCATGTCATCCACCCAGCGGAGGAGATCGGGAGGCAGGTGCGCTGGCCGCAGATCTCCCGCGAGGAGATCCTGATCGATCCCGTCATTGGGAATATCTAGCGCATAAGGGTGGCGCGAAGCATCGAAGGGCGCCGTGTCGGCAGGCGCACCAAAGAGCCCATAGCCATCGCGATCAAAGTCCGTCGCCCAATGAATGACCGTCGAAAACGGCAGCCCCAAGAGGGTATCTCGGGCGAGCAAGTCGCGGGTCACGGGCCACAGGGGCGTCCCCGCCGTCATGAAGAGAAGCGACAACGACACCGCTACCCACGTGACGCGCCGCGCTCCGCGGCCGCCGAGGCGATCAGCAGGCGCCCACCACCCGTCTTGGCGCCGCAACCAACGCCACAACCACACCAGCCCCAGGGTCAGCAAAACCAAGAGCCCCACCTGCTCCAAAATCTGGGCCCCATACCAAGTCCAGAGGTGCTGGAGCATGAGCCGCAGCCCACCGACATTGCCGGCAAAGTCCATGAAATCGAAGGCGTCACCCAGAAGCGCGCCGACCTGGTGACGCACCACCGCGTCTGCCAACAGCAAGAACAGCCAAGTCGCAGCGCCCCAGCGCAGGGCTCGCTGGGGTGAACGGCGCAACAAGCGCCCAAGGCTCTCGGCGCATACCAGCCACAGCCCCGCAGCGGCGAGACTGAACACCAATAACACCATCAACAAGCCAAGGCGCTCCCCGGTCTCCAGGTACTTGACCGCGCTCAGCCAGCGCGTCCCCCCAAAGACCGCCCCCCGCACCTGCAGGGAAAGCACCTGCACCACGAAGGTCAGCGCCCAGATCGCGCAGAAGACGCGTCCGCACTCGCGACCCTCCGTGGGAGGAAGCGTCGAAGCCCCTGGCGAGCTGGTGCTGGTGCTGGTGCTGGTGCTGGTGCTGGTGCTGGTGCTGGTATCGTGCATGATGACTGGGTTCAAACCACCGCCAAGCGCGGCGGCTCTCGGTCTCAATAGCACAAGGCGCTGATGCATGCAGTCAGATGGGCTCGGAATGGAGACGTGAAGCGCTTGCAGGTCATCGAATATTATTTGCGAGATTGCCGCTGAGTTCACATCATTGTCAGCATGTCGAAAAAAATGCGGTCGAATTGAACAAAGAAGTGGCAGCATCAGCTAACGATTCGTTGACCGAAAATCTTGCCTCTGCTATGTCAATAGCGTCTGCAGGAGACCCCCTACAGGCACATTCCTCCTCAACGGAGGAGTGAGCGGGCCCTTCACCCCCCCTTTCCGAGAAAGGAAGCGATCCATGGCTGACAAGTCGTTCAATCCGTTCCAGATGGCGCAGCATCAGTTCGACTCGGTCGCAGAGCAGCTCGACCTCGACCCCAGCACCCGCGCGCTATTGCGCGAACCCCTCAGGGAGTATCACTTCAGCGTCCCAGTGCGCATGGACGACGGGCGCGTGCAGGTTTTCAAGGGTTACCGCGTCCAGCACAATGACTCCCGCGGACCGTGCAAAGGCGGCATTCGCTTTCACCCCCATGAAACGGCCGACACCGTTCGCGCTCTCGCCATGTGGATGACCTGGAAGTGCGCCGTGGTCGACATCCCCTTGGGTGGCGGCAAGGGTGGCGTCGTCTGTGACCCACACCACCTCTCTGCGCGTGAACAGGAGCGCCTCTGCCGCGGTTGGGTTCGCCAGTTGGCCCGCAATGTCGGCCCCCTCTCGGACGTCCCCGCGCCCGACGTCATGACCAACGCCCAACACATGCTGTGGATGCTCGACGAGTTCGAGGCCATTCACGGCGCTAAGTACCCTGGCTTCATTACGGGTAAACCCGTGGGCATGGGCGGCTCTCTCGGTCGCACCGAGGCCACTGGCTACGGCGTCGTCTTCACCGTCCGCGAAGCCCTCAAGCGCCTGGGTATCGATCCCAAGGACACCTGCGCTGCCGTGCAGGGCTTTGGCAACGTGGCGCAATACGCCATCGAACTCTACCAGAGCCTCGGCGGCAAGGTCGTCTGCGTCTCCAGTTGGGACCAGAACGACCAGTGCTCCTATACTTTCCGCCGCGCCTCGGGCATCTCCCTCTCGGAGTTGCGCGGGATCACCGATCGCTTTGGCGGCGTCGACAAGTCCAAGGCCACCGAGCTCGGCTACGAGATTCTCCCTGGTGGCGAGTGGATCAAGCAAGACGTGGACATCCTCATGCCCTGTGCCTTGGAGAACCAGGTCAACGCCGAGACGGCGCCCCACATCTCGCGGCAGGTCAAGATCGTCGCCGAGGGCGCCAACGGCCCCACCACGCCCGAGGCCGACAAGCTCTTCAAAGAGCGCGGCATCTTCGTCATTCCCGACTTCCTCTGCAACGCCGGCGGTGTCACTTGTTCCTATTTCGAGCAAGTCCAGTGCAACACCAACTACTTCTGGCCCAAAGAAGAAGTCCTGGAGAAGCTCGACCAGAAGATGACCATCGCCTTCCAGGCCGTCGCCGATCTGGCCGCCAGCAAGAAGGTCTATATGCGCGACGCGGCTTATATCATCGCCATCGGTCGCGTGGCTTCGGCTTGTCGCGACCGCGGCTGGGTCTGATTCCATCCCGGCCACCCCAACGCGTCAACGCAGCCACCTCCGGCTGCATTGACGCCAAGCGAGCAAAGTGATAGCGGCGCACACCTGCGCAGGTGTGCGCCGCTATCACTTTGCTGAACCACCGCTGACGCCGGGAGCGCTCATGTCCGAGTCTCGTTCTGCCGCCCGCCTCATCCCCCAACTGCAGCAGCGCGTCAAAGAGCTCGCCTGCACCTTTCAGGTCGAAGAAATCCTCTCCAAGGATCCCGACGTGGTCAGCGCCTGCCGCGCCCTGGTCGAAGTCATCCCCGCTGGATGGCAGTACTCCGATGTCTGCGTCGCCGAGCTGACCTACGCTGGCGAGCGCTACTTCAGCCGCGACTTCAGCGAGAGCATCTGGAATCAACACGCCGACATCGTCATCCACGGCGCCGCCGTCGGTCGCCTCACCGTCCACTACACCAAGGACGTCCCCCTGGCCGATAAAGGCCCCTTCCTCAAGGAAGAGGCCAAGCTCATCGATGCCATCGCCCAGCGCCTCTCCTTCTTCCTCCTCCATCAGCAACTCAAAAACACCTTCAAGCGCTCCGCCAAGCGCACCGACGCCCCTATCAGCGCCCGCCAGGAATGGCGCCTCGCCGTCGACTTGCTCCGCAAGACCGACCTCCGCCTCCTCAACCGCATCGCCCGCAAGCTGGTCAATCAGCTCGCCTGGTTCGGTGTCGAAGAGGCCAAAGATCTCCTCATCCATTTCGGCACCGACCTCCTCAGCGAAGACCGCCTGGCCGATCTCAACCAGCCCCTGCGCAAGTCTTCACCCAGCGAGAGCGCCACCCTGGTCAACGAGGTCTTCCAGCTCGCCAGCGCCCACCTGAGCGACGATGACATCTTGCGCGGCATCCAGAAGTGGATTCACGAAGACAAGTCCTCCTTCCTGGTCAAAGCCGTCATCAACGGCCAGCTCGCCCTGCACGAGATCGTCAACGTCGTCAGGCGCTACAAGTACCTCTCCATCGAGCAACGCACCCTCTCCGAGGCCGCCATCAACGGCGTCGTCGTCGGCCTCATCCGCCGCTTCTTCACGGAGCAACTCGAGTTCATCAACGTCGGCAAGAAGTACATTCAAATCAGTGACTTCTTCGACGTCATCGAGCGCATCATCCTCTCGCCCAGCGCCCACGGCAAACTCGGCGGCAAGTCGGCAGGGGTCTTCCTCGCGAGCCTGGTCCTCAAACGCAGCACCGAAGCCCAAGAAGCACCGCCGCCGGTGCGCATGGGTCCACGCGCTGCCCAACTCGCCCTGCAGCAGGCCAGCGCCAGCAACCGCAACACCCCATCGAGCACGACGGTCCAAGCCATCTCGGCCCCAGCCGCCCTCAGCCACTTCGCCAACGTCAAGACCCCCAAGACCTGGTACATCTCCTCCAACGGCGTCTTGGACTTCCTCCAGTACAACGACTTCGAAGAGGTCTACGAACAGAAGTACAAAGACATCAACGAAGTTCGCAACGAGTACCCTCACATCATCCAGGTCTTCAAGAACTCCTCCTTCCCACCCGAGGTGGTCAGCGGACTCTCCATGGCCCTGGACGACTTCGGCGAAGTCCCCCTTATCGTCCGCTCCTCCAGCCTCCTCGAAGATCGCTTTGGCGCCGCCTTCTCCGGAAAGTACAAGAGCCTGTTCTTGGCCAATCAAGGCTCCAAACGCGAGCGCCTCGACGCTCTGACCGACGCCATCGCCGAAATCTACGCCTCCACCTTCGGCCCCGACCCCATCGAGTACCGCGCCGAACGCGGTCTGCTCGACTTCAACGAAGAGATGGGCATCCTCATCCAGGAAGTGGTTGGCAAACGCGCTGGCCGCTTCTTCTTCCCAGCCTTCGCCGGCGTCGCCTTCAGTAACAACGAGTTCCGCTGGTCACCCCGCATCGACCGCACCGACGGCCTCCTCCGACTGGTGCCAGGCTTGGGCACCCGCGCCGTCGATCGCCTCGGCGACGACTACCCCATCCTCATCGCGCCCGGCAAGCCCACCCTGCGAGTCAACGTCACCCTCGACGAGATGCTGCGCTATTCCCCTCAGGCCATGGACGTCATCGACCTCGAGGACAACTGCCTGGTCACCAAAGACGTGGTCGAGGTCTTGCGCGAGGTGGGCGCCGATTTCCCCGGCCTCCGCCAAGTCGTCTCCACCCTCAAAGAGGGCATCCTCGGCCGCCCCCACGCCTTGACCACGGACTTCCAAAAGGACGACTTCATCGTCACCTTCGAAGGCCTCTTCTCGACGACCCCCTTCATCGCCCAAGTGGCCCGCATCCTCACCACCCTCGAAGACGCCCTCGACACCCCCGTCGACATCGAGTTCGCCCACGATGGCGAAAACCTCTTCCTGCTGCAATGTCGACCCCAGGTCGCCTGCGGCGGCGAGAATCCCGTCGTCATCCCCCACCCACTGCCCCTGGACCGCACCCTCTTCACCGCCGAGAAGTTCATTACCACCGCCAAAGTCAGCGACATCACCCACATCGTCTACGTCGATCCCGACGCCTACAACGCCATCACCGACCTCGACACATTGGTCGACGTGGGGCGCGCCGTCTCCAAGCTCAACAAAGCACTCCCACGTCGCCGCTTCATCCTCATGGGGCCCGGACGCTGGGGTAGCCGCGGCGACATCAAACTCGGCGTCAAGGTCACCTACTCGGACATCAACAATACGGCGCTCCTCATCGAAATCGCGCGCCGCAAAGGCAACTACGTCCCTGACCTCTCCTTTGGCACCCACTTCTTCCAAGACCTCGTCGAAGCTGCCATCCGCTACCTGCCCCTCTACCCCGACGACGCGGGCATCGTCTTCAACCAGAGCTTCTTCCTCGACAGCCCCAACGCGCTCGCCGCACTCGCGCCTGAATTCGCCCACCTCGCCGATACGGTCCGCGTCATCCACGTCCCCGCCTGCTGCAATGGCCTCAACCTCAACGTCCTCATGGACGGCGAGCGCGATCTCGCCGTGGCCCTCCTCGGCGAAGGCGAGAACCCCGCCCTGGTCTTTGCGCCAACGGCGCCCGCACCGCAGGCGGCCCACTTCGAAAGCTGGCCCATCGAGAAGCTGCGCGAGCTCGCTCTCTACCTCGACCACAACACGGGCATCGAGACCATCTACCTCCTGCCACGCGAAAAAGGCGCGGCCACGCCCAAACCCCACGCGGCTCTCATCGTGACCGCCGCTTCCCTCCAAAAACAACAGGAGATCCGCGCCTGGCTCGAGACCTGGAACGACGCCATGACCAAGACCCTGTCGCTCATGACCAAGACCTCGCTGCCGCCCCTCTTCACCTTCTCCTACAAAAACGTCGCCGAGGCCAGCCAAGCCGAGACCGCAGCTCAGCTCCGAGCCTTGGCCAACGCCGGACGGCAGATCGCCGTCGGGCCGCCCCACTAGTGCCACCCCATCGCCAGGACGCGCCTCAGAACGTGAACACCTGATAGCCTTCGGCCAGGAAACGCGCCAGGCTGGGATGCCCCTTCATATCGTTGCCCAGGGGAATGCCCTGCGCCTTGGCCGCCTCGAGGCTCCCCATCTTGGCGGCGCACGCCTGGCAAACCTCAGCCAGCAAACCCGCCGCATGGGCCTTGTGGTACAGCGCCGCAAAGGGCAGCTCGGGATCGTCCGCATAGGACTTCACCAGCTTGGTGGCGCTGCCCTCGATCACCACCTTCACCTCATCACCGCGCGCCTGAAAATCAAAGGCATTGAGCAGCACGTGCACGAAACACATGGGTTCACCATTGAACGCAAAGAGAGCAATCTTCGCCATCACACACCTCCACCTGGTGGTCATCATCGACAAAATGGGCAGCGCCCCCCCGCCAGGTCCCAAGCACTGTTCCAGCGGAGCCAAACCACCCACCCGTACTCTCTACCACAGCGCGCGCGCCTTGCCACCGCGGTCAGCGCCGGGCCCTCACCCGGAAACGATTCAATGCCCCTGCGGACCGAGCACCACATCTGACAGCGAGCAGCCGAGCGCCTCGGCCACCCGCACCAGCGCTCCCAAGGTCGGGTTCTGCTTGCCCCGCTCCAGGGCGCTGATGTAGGTCCGGTCCAACTGCGATGCCTCGGCGAGGGCCGCTTGACTCCACCCGCGTTGCCGCCGGAGCTGGTGCAGACGCTTGCCAATACCCGCCAGGTGCTCTGGCAAAGAGGTCCGCTCGGCCCGCTCCTCGCTCACTTGGCAAGCAAAGCGCAAACCTTCGCTGAAGCTCACCGCCTGCCCATCCGCCCCCTGCGCCTCGACCCAAGTGGCCACTTGCCCCCCCACCAACACCGCCGGTCGCGGCGCGAGGCCCTGCACCGCCGCCAACAACGAAGCCAGCTCGCGCCGCCCTGACGCTTCGGCCAGACCCTTGCCCGCCAAGACCAGCAAGTCCACGGGCTTCACCGGCGCCATCGGGGCGCGCTGCGGATCCACGTAGGCCAAGAGATCCTCTGCCGGCGTGTTGGCCCCCAGGAAGTGGACCTCCCAACCCTGCAAATACAACAGCTCGCTGAAAATACGCCCCCCCAAGTCGTGCGCCTCGCCAGGCAAGCACGCCACCACCGCCCGCAACCCCAGCGGCGTGGCCCGCACCACTTCCGAGCGAAAGCCGTGCACACAGCGCACACAGGTCTGGGTCGCCCAGTGTTCATGCGCCACGCTCAAGCGGCCCTCGGCCCACTCCGCACCGACGCGCGCCAAAGCCGGCGCGATCACCCCCTCGCTCAACTCCAACGCCCCCACCCCGCGCCGCAGCGCCTCGCCCACCAGCGTGACCGCCTGCGCCTCGTCTCCCGCGCGCAGCGCCTTGAACATCTGCTCCATCAGGCTGTGGGTCTCGGTTGCCATCACACGGTCCTCGCTGCGCCGCTGTTCACTGTCCAAGTGGATCCCAAATCACAATCTACGAAAATGTCGACCATCTACGACAAAGCGCCGCCTCACCCGAGGCGAAGCGGCGCCCTAGCCCACACGCCCTAGCTCAGTTCGGGTCGATGCGCACGCCGACGCCGTCGTCGAGCTGCACCCAAAGGTAGGCGCCACCGCTATCGGCCACGGCGAAGATGTCAGCCACCGTCCCCGCCGGCAGGGCCGGGATGTCGAAGATCAGCTCGGGCGTGCCATCGTTGTCAAGATCGAAGCCGAGCTGGTAAGCCTGGGCCGGCAAGTCGAGGTAGTCGCTCACCGCGCCGAAGTCGAAGTCAGGCAAGAGCGCCGCTGGCGTGCCACTCACCTCCCAAATGTCGACCTGGCCCACGCCGGCAGCCGCGTGAATCGCCCGCACCCGGATTTCGCCCTCGGCCAAGCCCCAGAGGTTGGAGACCAGGACCAGATGGGACAGGGACGCCACCTCGTTGTAAGCCACGGCGCTGTACTTGCGCCCCGAGGCGAGGGCCGCGTCTTCGATGGAGATCACCGCCGCCGAGGCCGGCTGACCGCTCACGGACACGTCGAAGTCATAAGAGCCCGGCGCCAAGTCGATGTAGCCCGTGCTCTCGCCGTAGGCCAAGGCCGACACGGCTGGGCTCACGCCGCCGTTGACGAAGATGTCCACCGACGGTGCATCAGGGGAGAGATGAATCACGGAGATCGCTGCCGTGTCGGGATCAATCCGCACCAGGCTGCTGTCGCCAAGCTGAGCCAAGAGGAAGACCGCCCCGTCACTGTCGTTCACCGCGAAGACATTGGCGATGGTCCCGCCAGGTAGCGCCGGCAGAGAGAAGACCAGGTCAGGGTTCGCGTCCTTGTTCACATCGAAGCCGATGGTGTAGGCGCCCGCTGGGAGGTCGAGGTACTCACCCACGCCACCAAAAGGCACGTCTTCATAAAGCATCGCTGGCGTACCCACCCGCGGCAGGTGCCAAATGTCCACCGTGCCAACCCCAGCCGCCGTGTGAATGGCCCGCACCGAGATGTGGTCCGGAGACGAGGTCTCCTGCGCATCCACCAGGGCCAGCGCGCCAATGGAAGCCAGCTCGCCGTAAGCCACGGCCGTCAGCTTGGCGTCCTTCTCCAGGGTCAACGCGTCGACGGTCAACACCGCCGCATCAGGCGTCCCGCCAGCCGCTGCGACCTGAACGCTGTAGGTCCCCACGGGCAGGGAGACGTAGTCGATTCCTTCGCCAAAGGCCAGACCGCTCACCGCAGCCGGCGTCGCGGCGTCGATGAAAATGTCCACGGCCGGAGCGTCGGGCGAGAGGTGCAGCACGCGCAGCATGGCCATCTCGGGATCGGGGATCACCTCCTCCTCGGCATCGATGCGCACCAGGGTCCCGTTGGGGAGCTGGGCCAAGAGGAAGACCTCGCCGTCATTGTCCTGCACCGCGAAGAGATTGACAAAGGTCCCCGCCGGCAACGCCGGAATCGCGAAGACCAGATCAGGCACGGCGTCGGCGTCCACATCGATCCCGATCTCCAGCGCCGCTGCTGGCAAATCCAAGATCTCAGAGGCCACACCAAAGCCTAGGCTCGACACCACCTTGGCCGGGCTATCACCCAGGGCCCAGATATCCACCGTGCCCACATCGGCCGCCACGTGCACGGCACGCACCGCAATGCCACCTGGATCTGCGGCGCCATCGATCAGCGGCAGCACACTCAGGTTCGCCAGCTTGCCATAAGCCACGGCGCTGTATTGGGTGTCACCCTCCAAGGTCAGCGCCGGGATGGTCAGCACCGCCGCGTCTGGCGAAGTCCCAGCCGCCGCAATCTCGACACTGTAAGTCGCCGCCGGAACTTGCAAGTAGGGCGTTCCCTCGGCGAAAGCCAGATCGCTCACCAGCGCCGGCGCGGTCGCGTTCGCGAAAATGTCGACAGCCGGCGCGTCGGGCGACAAGTGGACGAAACGCAGCGACGCATTGGGCTCGACCACATCGGGCACGTCGGGATCCACCGTGTCAGGGCTGACATCGGGCAATTCCACCACATCGGTCATCATGTCCGGCTTCGGATCCGACGATTCATCGTCACAAGCCGTCACCCCCAACAGCACCACCGCCATGAAAGCCACCGAGATTATTCTGATCAACTTTTTCGCAGACATGTCACGCTCACTTTATCGTTATTGAACCGGCATGCACCGATCGCGTTCTACCCACGGCACCGCGCTCACGACGCAGCGCCCTCCTGTCCCTTTGTTGTGTATCTTCATCACTGCATGTCAACCATAGTCGACAGCTTTTTTTCACATGATTCCAGGCGTCGCTCTCGCCCTTGGATCCACTGGCGCGTGGGCGTCCGCGGGCGCGGGCCGAGCGAACGCGCCTCAGGGCGTGGCCACGCCGCTCGGCCGCGGAATCTCCACCACCTGGACCTGGGCCCCGCCCGGACCACCAAAATGGAGATCACCCGCCGAATAAATGATGGTGGCCCCGTGCCACGCCTCGCTGGCCTGCGGCGTGTGGGCGCCGTGCCCGAAGACCACGTCGGCCCCCACCCCCACCAGCCGCCGCGCCAACGCCTGCTGCCTTGGCGCTGGCGCGGCGGCATACGCCTCGCCCCAGTGGATGGAGACGATGATCGCCGCCACCGGATGCGCCTCCCGCAAAGACGCCACGTGCGCCACCAACTGCTCCGCATCCTGCCAGCGCAACCACACCGGCGCCCAAGCACCCCGCGCCGCCACTGGGGCGGGATGGAAAGACACGGCGCTCAACACCACCGTGAGGCCTGCGCGCTCCAACACCGCCGTCGACCACGCCTGAGTCCCCCGCGGCCGCGCCCCCACGGCCACCACCCCCGCCGCGGCCAGCACCTCCAAGGTGCGGTCCAGGCCCTGGCCGCCACAGTCCAGGGCATGGTTGTTGGCCACGACCGCCACATCCACGGCGTGCGCCGCCAACCACGCCACCAGCGCCTCCGGATCCGAGGTCAAACGCACCTGCTGCAAGGCCACCGCGTCGGCGCTGGCCGCCGCCTCTTCCGCCGTACACACGCCGCTCTCCAGGTTGACCACCCGCACATCGGCCGCCGCCATCTGCGCCGCGATCTCGTCCCACTGCGGCGGCGGCGGGATGGCCCGGTAGCGCCCGTCGCGCCACCGCCCCAAGCTGAGGTCGCCGCCGAGGGCCACCCGCACGGCGCGCGTCTCCCCCTCCTTGGCCACCTCCGGCGCCGCCACGGCGCTGGGCTCCACCGGAGCGGCAGGCGTACAAGCCAAGAGGCAGAGCGCGCCGATCCCCGGCAGCAGCCGCCGCCAGCGAGCGCCGCCCCATCGCCTCCGGCCCCTCACGGCGCCCCGATGGCGGCGCGCAACTGGGCCCGAGCCAAGGCCAGGCTGAAAGCACCCCGCACATGTTGGGCCTGCGCGTTGGCCAAGGAGAGGGTGGCGTCGCTCAGCTCCAGCAGCGTCCCGACGTTGTGCTCGTAGCGCCCTTCGGCCAATTCCAGACGTTGCGCGGCGCTGGCGACCTCCGCCGCCGTCGAGACCAACAGCGCCTTGGCCGAGGCCACCTCCAAGCGCGCCGACGCCACCTCTTGCTGCAGGCTCAGGGCCAGCAACTCCAAGCGCGTCTCCAGCTCCCACAGGGCGACCTCGGCCTCGCCCACGGCGGCCCGCGTCGCGCCGCCATCGTAGAGGGTCCAGTCGATGCTGATCCCGGCGCTCAGGCTCAGGGAATGCGCCGCGAAGTCAAAAAGCGCCAGGCTATCGCGCAGCGACGCCGAGGCGGAAATCGACGGCTTGTTGCCCAGCCGCGCCAGCTCCACGGCCCGCTCTTGCTGCACCCGCCGCGCCGCCTGCGCCGCCAACTCGGGCCGCGCCTCCAGGGCCAAGGCCCACAACTCCTCCACCGTGGCGTCCTCGCCGGGGACCGCCCTGTCCTCCGCATCGGCGAGGGCGAAGTCCCCCCCCCAGGCCACCCCCATGGCCTGGGTCAAGCGCAACTTGGCCAGCCCGTGGGTGGCCTTGGCCTGCGCCAGGCTGCTCTGCGCCCCGGCCAGTTCGCCTTGGGCCTGGACCAGGTCGATGGGGGGCCGCGCGTCCAGACTGACCAGCGCCTCGATGCGGCGCAGATGCCGCTCTCGGTTCTCGACGCTCTGCTCGGCCACCTCAATCAACGCGCGCGTGGCCAAGGCTTGCCAGTAGGCCCCCTCGATGGCCAGGCGCCGCTGGCGCACGCTCACCTCCCAGTCGCGCTCCAGCACCTCGACCTGGGCCTCCTGCACGGCCACTCTCCCGTCGATGCGCCCGAAATCATAGACCAATTGCCGCGCGCTCACCCCGGCGTCGAGGCCATGGTCGAAGTGCGGCCCGCCATCCACCCGCGGCGGCGGCGAGGTGTTGCCGCGCAGCGACGCTGAATAGCCGGCCGAGGCCCCGACCTGGGGATAGCGCCCGGACGCGATGCCCTCGATGCGCCACGCCGTGCTGGCGCGTTGGGCCTCGGTCAGACGCAGCTCTGGATGCTGCTCGGCGTAGGTCAAGGCCAGCTCCAAGGTCAGCGGCGATGGTATCTCTTCACTCAGCGCCACCTGCGCCGCCAAAACCAGGGACGTGGATCCCAGAAAACAAAACCAACGCCAACCCCCATGACCGGGGCGGCGGCCAGGGCCTCTGCGCTGCCTATTATCGTTGAGACTTGAGCGATTTTGCACGGTTTCCACCTGCGTTGAGACGTGCGGCGCCTGCACGGCGCGGCGGCTATTCGTGGCGCAGCGCCTCGATGGGATCCAGACGGGACGCCTTCCATGCCGGATAGAGGCCGAAGATGACCCCGACGACGGCGCTGAAAGCCATGGCGAGGCCGATGATGTCCGGGTTCAGCGCCATGCTCCACTCGAAGCGCTGGGCGAGCTGGTCCGAGGCGAGGCGGCCGAGACCGACGCCCAGGAGACCGCCGGTTAGAGAGAGGACCACCGACTCCACCAGGAACTGGGACAGGATGTCCATGGGGCGGGCGCCAACGGCCATGCGCAGGCCGATCTCCCGGGTGCGCTCGGTGACGCTGACCAGCATGATGTTCATGATGCCGATGCCGCCCACCAGCAGCGACACCAAGGCGATGCTCGCCAGGAGCATGGAGAAGGTCTGCACCCCTTCGTTGCTGGCCGCGGCGATCTCCGCCAGGTCGCGGATATTGAAGTCGTCCTCGCCGCCGGGCTGGATGCGGTGCCGCTCTCGCAACAACTCGGCGATGGCTTCGGCCGTGGCCGCCGTCGTCCCTGGCGTCGTCTTGACGTAGATCTCACCGGCGATGAACTGGTTGAAGCCGCCGGAGATGCGGGCCAGGAAGGTGCTATGGGGGATGATGACCACGTCGTCGGCGTTCTGGCCCATGGCCGACTGGCCCTTCTCTTCGAGGACGCCCACGACGGTGAAGGGGACGTTGCGGATGCGGATGGACTGGCCCACGGGATCGGCTTGGTGGCCAAAGAGGCTGTCCACCACGGTCTGGCCGAGGATGGCGACCTGGGTGCCGTTGGCCACGTCCTGATGGGTGAAGGCTTCGCCTTTGCCCATGGCCCACTCGCGGATGGGCAAGAAATCCGGGCTGGTGCCCACCACGGTGCAGGCCCAGTTCTGATCCTCCGAGAGGATCTGGGTGTTGACCCGGAGGTAGGCCGCGGCATAGCGCACGGTGCGCACCTGCTCTTGAATGGCCTCCAGATCCTCCCAAGTCAGGGTGAGGCTGGAGCCGGCGCCGCCGCGGACGCCGCCTTGGCGCGCGGCACCACCGCGGATGATGAGCAGGTCCGTGCCCATGGCGGCGAAGGTCTCCGCCACCCGTTTCTGCGCCCCCTCGCCGAGGGCGACCATGGTGATCACCGCGCCGACGCCGATGATGATGCCCAGGACGGTGAGAAAGGAGCGCATGGCGTTGCGCAGAATCGACAAGATGGCGATGCGAAAGACCTGCAGCAGACTCATGGGGCCACCTCGGCGGCGGGCTGGCGGCGGTCACTCTCGATCTGGCCGTCGCGCATGACGATGATGCGCCGCGCACACGCCGCGACCTCATCCTCGTGGGTGACCATGACGATGGTGATCCCTGTGCTGCTGAGCTCGGCGAGCAGGGCCAGTACTTCTTGGGTGGTACGGGAGTCGAGGTTGCCCGTGGGTTCGTCGGCCAAGAGGAGGCTGGGCCGCGAGACCAAGGCGCGGGCGATGGCCACCCGCTGTTGTTGGCCGCCCGACATCTCGTTGGGTCCGTGGTGGATGCGATCGCCCAGCCCCACTTTCTCCAGGGCGGCCTTGGCCCGGCGGCGGCGCTCGCGCCCGCCGACGCCGCCGTAGAGCAGGGGCAGCTCGACGTTCTCCAGGGCGCTGGTGCGGGGCAGCAGGTTGAAGCTCTGGAAGACGAAGCCGATGGTCTCGTTGCGCAGCATGGCCAGGGCGTTGGCGTTCAAGCGCGAGACCTCGCGCCCGGCGAGGAAGTAGCGCCCCGAGGTCGGTTGGGCGAGGCAGCCGAGGATGTTCATCATGGTGGACTTGCCCGAGCCTGAGGAGCCCATGATGGCGACGAAATCACCGCGATCGATCTCCAGGCTCACCCCGGCCATGGCGTGCACCACCACATCGCCCATGTCGTAGCGCTTGCGCACGTCTTCGAGGCGAATCAGAACCGGGCTGGCTTGGGGCTTGGCTTGGGGCTTCATGGGGGTCAGAAGAGGCGGACACCGCGGCGGCTGCCCCCTGCACCAGGGGCGCCAGCGGCAGCGTCAGGTTCGACGTTGGGATCGTTGACGACGGTGATGGCCACATCGCCCGGCTGGACGGGGCCGCTGATTTCGGTGACCGAGCCGTCGCTCAGCCCAGTCACGACCATGACGCAGTGTGGCTTGCCGTCGCGCAGCAGCCACAACTGGCGCGGGCCACTTCTGGCACTGGCAGCGCCGCCGCCGCCCGGACGCCCGCGCCCGCTACCGGCACCACCCCCGCCAGGGCGGCGTTGGGCGCGCGCCGGCTCAGCCGCGCTGCCGCTGTCGTTCTTCTCGGCGGTGGGGGCCTCGGCGGCTTCACACACCATGTCATCGGTGGGACGAAAGCGCAGGGCGGCGTTCGACACGGTGATGACGTCCTCCCGCACGGCCACCTCGAAGCTGACGTTGGCCGTCATCCCAGGGCGCAGCTTGAGGTCGGGGTTCTCCACGTCGATCACCGCGTCATAGGTCACCACGTTCTGCACGGTCACGGGCGCGTTGCGGATCTGGCGCACCTGGCCAACGAAGACGTCATCCGGGTAGGCATCTACGCGGAAGGTGGCGCGCATCCCATCGCGCATCTTGCCCACGTCGGCTTCGGAGACCGAGGTGTTGACCTGCATCCGCTTCATGTCTTCGGCGATGAGGAAGAGGGTCGGGGCTTGCAGCGAGGCGGCCACGGTCTGGCCGGCGTCGACGTCGCGGGAGATGACCACGCCGTCGATGGGCGAGACGATGGTGGTGTAGGCCAGACTGGACTTGGCCTTGTCGAGGGCCGCCTCGCTCTGGCGCAGGCGCGCCCGGGCCGACTCCACCCGGGCCCGCGCCACCTCGGCCTGGGACTCGGCGCTCTCGGCCTCGGCGACGGCGATGAGCGCCTTGTCGGCCAAGGCGCGGGCCCGTTTGGCCGTGCGCTCGGCGTCGTTCGCTGAAGCGCGCGCCTCGGTGACGGAGGCGCGCGCCGCCGCCACGTCGGCTTCGGCCCGGGCCAGATCGGCCTCGAAGGGTTCGGGGTCGATGCGCGCCAACACCTGGCCCGCCTGGACCTCGGAGTTGAAGTCCACCATCAGCTCGGAGATGCGCCCCGAGACCTGGCTGCCCACCTGCACCGTCACCAGCGCCGAGAGCACCCCCGTGGCGCTCACCCGGTTGATCACCGTCCCGCGCTTCACCTCGACGCTCTCGTAGGTCACGGGTTGCACTGCGCCATCGCTGTACTTGCGGTACAAGTAAGCGCCCACTGCCGCCAGGATGAGCAGCGTCACCCCCCAGCGCATCGCCTTTCTCCACCCTCGACTTGCCACTTTGCACCTCAAAAGTTGGCGAACCACCTCCACCCTAAAACAACCCAGCTCCCCTGTCGCCCGCACAATTGCCTAATACCGTCAAGGCGCCCCTCTCCTTTGCTGGCATTTCTTTACAAAACACGCCTCGCCCTTTCTGCTACTCTTCGCCCAGGAGGGGATCATGAGCCAACAGGACATCCTGCTCATCGACGACGACACGGATCTCTGCGAGCTGCTCGTGGACTACCTCGCCAACGACGGCTTCACCGTTGAAAGCGTCCACGACGGCCAGCTTGGCCTCGAACGCGCGCGCAGCGGGCAACATGGCCTCATCGTCCTCGACGTCATGCTGCCCCACCTCAACGGCTTCGAGCTCTTGCGCACCCTGCGCCAGCACTCTTTCGTCCCCATCCTGATGCTCACGGCGCGCGGCGACGACATCGATCGCATCGTCGGGCTCGAGATGGGCGCCGACGACTACCTCGCCAAGCCCTTCAACCCCAGGGAGCTCGTGGCCCGCATCCGCGCCATCCAGCGCCGCGCTGCTGCGCCCAACCTGCCCTCAGAAGCGCTCTGCGTCGGCGACGTCGAGCTGCACAGCGAGCGTCGCACGGTGCACTGCGCCGGGCAGCCTCTCAACCTCACTGGCGTCGAGCTGGTGCTCCTAGAGCAACTGCTGCGCGCCGCCCCACAAGCGCTGTCGCGGGATGCGCTCTGCAGCGCGGCCCTCGGCCGCCCCTACTCACCGCTGGACCGCAGCATCGACACCCACGTCAGCAATCTGCGAAAGAAACTCGGGCCGCGTAGCGACGGCGGCGAACGCATCATCGCCGTCCGCAGCGTCGGCTACGCCTACGTCCCTTAGCGTCGCCCTCCCTCCCGCCATGCGCAGCTTTTTTTTCCGCATCTTCTTTTCCTTCTGGGCCGCCATGACCCTCATAGGCGCGGGCTTCGTCCTGGTCGCCGCCAGTGACGACCACAGCGCCCGCCGCGAGCGCTTCGAGTTCCTCGCCTCACAAGCTCTGCAACACGAAGCGGAACGCTCGGCTCTCTTCCTGGAGCGCGGCGAAGTAGCGCAAGCGCACCAGCATTGGCGCGCCCTCGAAGAGAAGCTCCTCCTCAACACCCAACTGCTGCCGCTGCAAGAGCTGGCCACGGCCCCAGCGGCGATCGCAACCGAGCTCCAGCCCCTGGCACAGAGCGTACTCCACAAGCGCGAGCCGAGTTGGCAGAGCTTCGAGCGCTACCACGCCTATGTCGACGTGCTGCCCCGCCAGGCCCCGACTCACCTCCTGGTGGTACAGCTCCCCCGTCCGGCCTGGTGGTCCTTCCTCGGCAACCCGACACCGCTGCTGTTGCGCCTCCTCATCGTCGTCGGCGTCTCGGGCTTGGTGTGCTGGGCCCTGGCCCGGCACTTCACCCAGCCCATCACCCTCCTGCGCGACGCGACCCGCCGCCTGGCCAGCGGTGAGACCGACACCCGCGTCGGCCCGGCCCTGAGCAAACGCAACGACGAGATCGGCGCCCTGGGGCAGGACTTCGACGCCATGGCCCAACGCATCGACGCCCTCCTCGCGGCCCAAAAGCAGCTCCTCGGCGACGTCTCGCACGAGCTGCGCTCGCCCTTGGCGCGCCTCAACGTCGCCCTCGCCTTGGCGCGCCAGAAGTCAGGCCCCGAGGCCGAGTCCATGCTCGATCGGATTGAGAAAGAATCCGAGCGGCTGGCCAGCTTGATCGGCGAGATCCTGACCCTGACCCAAGTCGACAACTTGGGTCAGCCTTACCCGATGACCGCCTTCAGCCTCAGCGATCTGGTCCGCGAGGTCGCCGCCGACGCCGATTTCGAAGGCCAGGCGCGGGACAAAAGGGTCACGGTCGACGCCTTGCCTGAAGTGGAGCTGTACGGCGCCCCTGCTCTCCTACGCCGCGCCATCGACAATGTCCTGCGCAACGCCCTGCGCCACACCCCCACCCACAGCGCCGTCACGGTCCGAGTGGAGGTGGATCCCGGCAGCAACAAAGTGAGGCTCTGCATCAGCGACCAAGGCCCGGGTGTCCCACCGGCATCGCTGACAGAGATCTTCCGCCCCTTCGTGCGGGTCGAAGCCGCCCGTGACCGCCACTCGGGCGGCGTGGGCATCGGCCTGGCCATCGCAGAGAGCGCCGTCCGGCGCCATAACGGGCGCATTTGGGCCGAGAACCTCGATGGCCGTGGCCTCGCAGTCTGCCTCGAGCTGCCCTGCCAGGACACATGAGGCGCAAGGATCACGCGCCACCCATGAATCCATTGCGTCACCCGCCCATTTTGCTAAATTGAAGGCCTCGTGTGCTTGCTTGCCAAGGAGAACCACAACGCCAGCCGAGCTGCACACGACGCGCACCATCAGTGGGCCACCGCAGAGGACATGGAAGAAGATGCAAGAGTTTGCCGTAGAAAAACTGGACGGTGAGATCGACCAGAAGCGCCAACCCGCAGCGGCGCTCTTCGACCTAGACCCTGCCACGGCGCCCGCCGCGACCCCAGCGCCGGCCATGGGCACCAACACCCTCGCCGCCGCCGCCAAGGGCGGCAGCGACAAGGCCCAGAAGGCCGTGGCGGCCGCGGGCAACGCCCCAGCAGCAGAAGAGGAGGCGCCGCCCCCCCCACCGCCGCCGACCCTGCGCAGCTCGAGCGACTCCCAACACACCCGCGCCACCCTCCCCATGGGCGTCCAGGTCCAAAGCAACGGCGAGACGACGAACCTCGCCGCCAGAGTCGACGCCCAACAGACGGAAGCCACGGACAAGCGCAAGGTCAAGCTCCTCGCCACGGCTGCCAACCCCATCCCCATTGCGCCCGGGCAGACGCCGCGCATCGAGGACCTGGTCGCCACCGCACCTGACGGCGCCGAGATCTCTCAGATCCAAGGCACGCCCACGGCGCCCAACCTCCGCAACGACATGCTCCCCGACTCCCTCTTCATCGGGGGACAGCCGGCCGCCGCCGACGTGCGCCAGGGCGGCCTCGGCGACTGCTACTTCATGGCCGTCCTCTTGGGCATCGTCAACGGCGATCCGGCCAAACTCATCCAGATGATGGCCCTGGCCGGTGGCAACGTCAGCACCACCTTCCACCGCCTCGACAACGCCGCCGGCGAGTGGGTGGAACAGGTCATCTCGACCAACGCCGAAATCCAGACCCGCAACCGCACGGATGGCTCCGTCGGCACCAACGTCAAGGGCGCCCGCTTCCGGGTCGCCAACGATGCCCAACGCTCCGAGTGGTGGGCCCACATCGACGGCAACACCCTCAAGGTCTTCCAAAAGAACCTCTACGAGGTCGCCCTGTGGGGACCGCTCATCGAGAAAACCTACGCCTTCTTCGCCCAACAGTTCGGGCGCTACGGCAACGGCATGAACGGCGACGAGGGCAAAGGCGGCTACGACATCATCGGTAGCGGCGGCATGTCCCAAGCCTGTTACCGCATGTTCTACGGCGAAGACGTGGCCGACGAGAGCACCCAGGCGGTGAACTTCGACGGCCGCACCGACTCGGTCCAGCTCAACGCCGACGCCATCCAGCGCTTGCTCACCTTCGAACTCAACAAGCAAGCCCAAGACGGCCAGACCCAACAATACGCCCAGGCGCGCATCTCCCCCGATGGGGCCATTCGCCGCGCCAAGCTCCTCGCCGAGGCGGTCCTGCGCCATCAAACCAAGACCGAGCCCGGCGCCTTCCGCCGCTTCATCAACAAGCTGCGCGGCAAGACCCCTGACGCCAACGTCACGGCGGCCCGCGCCAACATCGCCACCGCCTTGGGCACCTTCATCGCTGCCATCGACACCTACCTCGCCGACCGCACCCAGGCCAACAAGACCGCCCTGGTGACCCAAGCCCAGGCCATCGAGGCCATCGGCGCCCACGACCTCCTCCGCGATCCCGACGCCGCCAAGGTCTACCACGACCTCTTGGAGAACCTCGGCGTCGTCATCAACCTCGGCACGGACAACGGCCCCGGGCGTCGCATGGTCTACGCCGCCCACGCCTACAACATCATGAGCGTCGCCCTGTGCAACGCCCAGGGCGCAGCCCTCACCATGCAACCCGCCGAGGTCCCGCGCCGCCTGGCCGAAATCGACGGGGTCCGCTCCTCCGTCGTCCTCGAGAACCCCCACGCCCGCAACGAACCCAACATGAACGGGCCCATCGACGCCGTCAACGAAGGGCGCTTCACCCTGACCTTGGACTCCTTCCTGCGCAACACCGACCTCTTGCGCCTCGCCGCGGTCGACCACTGAGCCGCGCCCCTTCTCCCGTGAGGACCTGCCTTGCGTAGCCAACCATGGGCCTCGGCCCTCGTCACCGCCGCGCTGCTCATCCTCACCACCGGCTGCGAGCCCGCCCGCAGCGAGCCACCCCCGGCCCGCGCTGAGCCCAGCCAGACCCCAGCAATCGCCACCACTGCCGCGCCCGAGCTCATGCCCGCGGCGCCGCCCCAGGAGACCGCTTTGGAACGCACACCTGATTTTCGCGCCACCACCACGGACCACCTGGCCGCCCCCCTCCAGCAAGCCTACGCCGCCGCCATCGAAGAGGGCCAAACACGCTTTCACCTCGTCTTCGCCCCGGGTGACTACCGCGACTTCGCCGTCAGCCTCGCCAGCACCCGCGACCTGGACCTCCTCATCGAAGGTGAAGGCGAGACCCCGGTCATCCTCGACGGCATCACCCTCAAGCTCAGCGGCCGCGACATCACCCTGCGCAACCTGGTCTTCCGCGGCGCCCAAGCCCCCGTCGCCACCCTCGACGTCCAGGTCGCCAACACCTTCCTCGGCGAAGGCCTGGCCTTCCTGGACAACCTCCGCCACGACAGCAGTAGCACGGAGCCCCTGATCCAGATCGCCGCCGCTGGCGCCAAGAATCAGCCTTCCGACGTCACCCTGCGCGACCTCTGGCTCCTCGGCAACCGCGTCGAAGGCCACGCCGCCCTCATCGCCACGCCGCGCACCGGCCGCACCTACCTCCAAAGCCTCCGCTGCGAGCGCTGCCTCATGGCGGGCAACCACAGCCGCTGGGGCCTGCAGCCGTGGTTCACCCGCCAAGTCACCCTGAGCCACACCTTCATCGCCGAGCCCCACATCACCGACGCTTGGCTCTACCTCAACTCGCCCCTCGCCGCGGTCCAGTGGACCGATTCTCTGCTTTCCACCTCCGCGCAGGCGGTGCACTTCGCGACCAGCCCCGATGTGGCGCGCATCGACTATGCCCCCATCCCGGCGCACGCCACGGCGATCCTCCTCGGCGAAGCCGTCGATCCCAGCGCCTTCGCCACCCACGACTGCACCAGCGGTGCGCCCTTGGCCCTCCCCGCCGATCTCGGCCCTTGGCGCGCCTTGGCGACGGCAGGTCAGCGCCCGGAGATCACCGTGCTTCGCCCCTGAATCCCCCGGGTGAGCCGTGCCGCGGCTCACCCGCCCGCTTGCCGGCCCCTCTACGCGCCTCACCTCAACCCATCACCCCCGAGGTCAACCATGCCTAGCTTCCGCGACATCGCCCAAGTGGTCCGAGGCCGCGAAACCTACGACGGCGCCGGCGTCAGGCTCGTCCGTCTCTTCAGCGCCACGGGCAACCCAGGCTTCGATCCCTTCCTGATGATGGATGCCTTCGACAATCACAACCCCGAGGACTACCGCAAGGGCTTTCCTTGGCACCCCCACCGCGGGATCGAGACGGTCACCTACCTCATCACGGGCCGCGTCGAGCACGGCGACTCCCTCGGCAACAGCGGCACCATTGGCGACGGCGACTGCCAGTGGATGACCGCCGGCAGCGGCATCATCCACCAGGAGATGCCCCAGCCTCCGGGCCACATGCTCGGGGTCCAGCTCTGGCTCAACCTGCCGGCCAAAGACAAGATGGCGCCACCCGCCTACGGCGACATCCTGGCGGCGCAGGTCCCCGTGGTCGAAAAAGACGGCGCCACGGTGCGGGTCATCGCCGGCCACTACGAGGGCGTCGCCGGCGCCTTCCACGGGCGCTATGTCCAGCCCCTCTTCGTCGACGTCACCCTCCCGGCGCAATGCACCTGGACCTTGGCCACGCCGCCCGAGCACACGGTCTACACCTATGTCTTCTCCGGTGCGGGCCGCATGACCCCTGCCCAAGAGAAGCCCACTGGCGCCAAGACGGTCAACCTCTTCGGCCCGGGCGATGCCGTCCAGGTGCAGACCAGCGACCAAGCCATGCGCTTCATTCTCCTCTCGGGCCCCCCCTTGAACGAGCCCATCGCCTGGGGCGGCCCCATCGTCATGAACACCCAAGCCGAGCTCGACTTGGCCTTCGCCGAGCTGCGCCAAGGCACCTTCATCAAGAGCTAAAGCGCCTCGGGCGCCAAGCCGCGGCGGCTAGCCTCATGGGCAGCCGCCCTCTCCGTCGGGTCGCCCTCGGCCTCCACGGCGCTGAAGAAGCACACCGCCCGCTGCCAAGTCTCTTCCGCCGCCGCCCCGGCCCCTGCGGCGTACAGGTGGCGCGCCCGCTGCGCATAGACTTCGCCTGCCAGCAGGGCCCGCGCCGTGTCTAAGCGTCCCTCTTCCCGCAGCAAGGCGAGCAAGCTCGGCGCCGGCATGAGATCACTGAGGCGCGGGTCCAAGTCGAAGATCAAGGCCAGGGCTGCCGCGGCGGCCTCTTGGCTCTCGTCCTCGCGGCCCGCCTTCTTGGCCGCCGCGATTTTGCGCATCAGGTCGCCGACCTGGGCAATGAGGCGCATGATGTAATCGCGTTGCAGCATCTCTCTCGGCGCTCCTTCGCGGCCCTCTTGGTAAGGTAAAAGGGCCGAACCGGCCTCAGTCTACGCCATCGAGGCGCTGCAAGCCTGACTCCCGTGCCCAGGCGACGGCCTGCTCGAAATCCTTGCGCGGCAGGGCGTGGGCGATCTCCGCCACCTCGCTGGCGCGATAGACCGGCCTATACTGGGCCATGAGGTTGACATAGGTGTTGGGGCCCAGCGTCTCGGCCACCCAGCGCACGAAGCGATCCGTGCCGCCCGCGTTGTGGGGCATGACCAGGTGGCGCAACAGCAGACCGCGGGTCGCCAGACCGTCGCGCACCACCAGATCACCCACCTGGCGGTGCATCTCGACGATGGCCGCCCGCGCCTGCTCAGGGTAGTCGTCAGCGCCATGGGTGAGCCGCGCCGCCCAAGCCGCGTCTTGAAACTTGCAGTCAGGCATGTAGATGTCGATGACCCCCTCCAACAGCGCCACCACCTCCACCGCGTCATAGCCGCCAGTGTTGTAGACCAGCGGCAACCGGAGCCCGTCGTGGATCGCCAGGCGCAACGCCGCGACGATGGCCGGCAGCACGTGGCTCGGGCTCACCAGGTTGATGTTGTGGGCGCCGCGCTCCTGTAAGCGCAACATGATCTCAGCCAATTTCTCGACTTCAACGGTCAAGCCCTCGCCTTTGTGGGCGATCTCCCAGTTCTGACAGAAGATGCACAGGAGGTTGCAGTGGGCAAAGAAAATGGTCCCTGAGCCCTTGCGCCCCACCAGAGGCTTCTCTTCACCGTAGTGCTGACCAAAAGAAGCGACCTTGAGCTCTGCCGCCAGCCCACACTCGCCGCGTTCGCCTTCGGCCCGCTTGGCGTTGCAACGGCGCGGACAGAGCTGGCAGGGCGAGAAGCGGCGCCACAGCTCGGCCTCGACCTCGGCCAAGCGCCCGCTATTCTCCAAGGCCACATAGGCAGGCTGCGTCGGGCCCATCTCCCCATCCACTGGCGGCGCTGACGGTGGACGCGGCTCCGATGCTGGGGCCGACTCGCAGCCCAAAGACCACCAACCCCAACCGCCGAGCGCCAACGCGCCTTGAAGAAAACGTCGTCTCGTGTTCATCTCGACTCCCCTCGGCCACGCCCACCCAGGCCATTGGGGACACTTGGCCGCGTCGTCCACCTACGGCGACGACCTCGACCATCATAGCAAGGAGCCTGGGGCGGTGAAAGGCAAAGCGGTGACCGATGCTTCGGTGCGGGCAGCGGCGACGGCCCTTGTGATAGCCCAGAGGCTATGGTATCCATCCCCTAGTTCGCTATGTCTCTCGTCTCAATCGTTGCCTTTACCCCTGTAATCGTTGAGGAATATCATGAAGCAAAAGTTGACCGTCTTGCCGTGGTTGTTTGGGAGCCTCTTGGTGCTCGCTGGCTGTGGCGCCCTCTTTGGCTCTAACCCGCAAAATGTGCGCATCACCTCCGATCCGGCCGGCGCGCGGGTCACCGTCAACGGTGAAGATCGCGGCACCACCCCCCTCGAGCTGCGCTTGCCCGTGGACAAGAGCTACCGGGTCGCCGTCGAGGCCGCGGGCTACCCAGCCCAGAGCCGGGATATCCAGAAATCCCTGAGCGTTGGCTACTTGGTCCTGGACGTCCTCTTCGGTCTCGTCCCCCTGGTGGTCGATCTCGCCTTGGGCACCCTGCACCACCTCGATCCCGGCGACCTCCACTTCCAGTTCGCCCCTATCGCTGCACCCCAGCCCCAGCCCATCATCCAGATGCCGGCCATTACCCCAACACCCGCAGGAGGAAAGGACGTCCAGGGTGGCGGCGGCGGCACCGGAGCCGAGGCCACCTCGGAGCAATCCTGCTGCGTCAACGGCGCCTTCTACGTCTGCCCCAGCCTCGACGCCGTGCGCCGCTGCGTCCCCCCGGAGCTGGCACCGTGCATGATGCGTTGTGGCCTCATGGACATGAACTGCCCTGACAAGTGCCTCTCCCAGTTCCCCATGGACCCCTCGGGCTGCCGGCGTGAACCCAGCCGCGATGGGCAGTGCAACTAAAGCGGCCCACCCTGGCCGCTCGGCCCTGCCAGGGCCCTCGTCTTGCCTAGACGCACCCCAACCGGAACCGCCCCTCGCGCCCCCTCGAGGGCGCGTCTCGGCCGCCAGCAAGTCCCGCCGCAGCCGCTCCAGCTACGGCGACGCCGTGTTGGCGATCAGCTCCAAAGCGGCGTTTGTGCCCAGGCTGGGGGGGATCGCTTCGGTGTCAGCGCGGCCTGCGTCGGCACCGCCACGGTCGCGCTCACTGCTGCCATGACTTTGCGCACCACCATGCCGCCGTGAAGCACCCCGTCGAGGGCAGACTTGGCGCGGCTCGAGCGGATCGGGCGCCCCGGACTTGCATTGCAGCCTCTCGTCCCCTAGCTTCGAAGGAGCAGCAGCGCTTGCTGCTCGACTCGGCCCACGAACAGAGACCAAGACATGGACGAAGCACAGCGACGCCCCGCCAGCTACGATGACATCCTGCGGGCCCCAAGCCATCTGCGCGCCGAGATCATCGACGGAGAACTCAGCCTCAGTCCGAGGCCTGCGGCGCCTCACCTGTTGGTGAGCTCCATCGTCGGAATGGACATCGGTGCTCCCTTTCAGCGCGGACGCGGCGGCCCGGGAGGCTGGTGGATCGTCGACGAACCAGAGCTGCACTTGGGCACCCACGTCCTGGTGCCCGACCTCGCGGGCTGGAGACGCGAGCGCCTGCCCCAGCTTCGCCATCTTACCTTTTTTTCCCTCGCTCCCGATTGGCTTTGCGAAGTCATCTCACCGTCGTCAGCAGGTGTCGACCGGGTCCGCAAACAACCCATCTACCTGCAAGCAGGCGTCGCCTATCTCTGGCTCATCGACCCTATCCAACGAACGCTCGAGAGCTACCAGGCCCGCGACGGCGCTTGGGTGGTGAGCGGTAGCTACAGCGAAGAAAAGGACGCGCGCGTCGTCCCCTTCGATGCCGTCGAATTGGATATCGGGAGCTGGTGGTTGAGCAACGAGGAGCCGGTCGCCACGGAAGCACCGAAGATCGACGAAAGCAACGACCAAGGATAATCGTTCGATCGCAAGGTTGACCGTCGAGCGAAAGGGCGCCGCGCACAACCAACGCCCCAACCCAGGCCCAGCCTAGACGCACCCCAACCGGAAGAGCCCCTCGCGGACCCTCAAGGGCGCGTCTCGGCCGCCAGCAACTCCCGCCGCAGGCGCTCCAGGTACGGCGACGCCGTGTTGGCGATCAGCTCCAACATCCACAAGTCCCAGTCGTAGAAAACGTGGGTGGCCTTGCCAGAGACCGAGAGCACCCCGATCACTTCATCGCCGGACCACAGAGGCGCCGCCACCAGGGAACCGATCCCAAAGCCCTGGCTGCCCTTCTCCACGAAGCGCGGATCCGTCGCCGTGTCTTCGACCCGCGCCGGGGCCCGGTTGGCGATGACCCACCCCAGCACCCCCTCACCCGGCGCAAAGGGGACGGGCTGGCGGAAGAGCCCCTCACCGGCCCGCACCCGACACAAGACCCGCTGGGAGCCCACGTCCACCACCCTGATCGACGCGTGATCGCCCGCTAAGACCCGCATGGCCAACTCCGGCACCACCGGGAGTTGTTCCACCAGCCCCGCTCGCGGGCGCAAGGCACAGGTCATCTCCAACAGCAACTCGAGGGCACGTTGCGGCTCAATCATCTCTCTCTCCGCCTCGACTCCACCCACAGGGACGACGCCACTGCGGCGCGCCGATGTCGGTGAAAGGGTGCAAGTGCTGCACTCATACCCGCCCCAGCCACCCGGCGCAAGCCTCTCCCGTCCAGTGCGATCAGAAGTGATCCGTCTGCGGGCAATCCACGTACTGACCGCCAAAGACGCAGCGCGCCGCGCCCTGCGCTTCGACGAGTTCCAACCACAGGAGTACGCCATGCTAGAGAATCGTGAAGGCCAAAAAGTCCCCAATGTGACGTTCAAAGTGCGTGAGAACGGCGAGTGGAAGCAGATCACCACGGAAAACCTCTTCGCCAATAAAAAGGTGGTCCTCTTCGCCCTGCCCGGCGCCTACACCCCCACCTGTTCCAGCGCCCACCTCCCGCGCTACAACCACCTGGCCGACACCTTCTTCGCCAACGGCATCGACGCCATCTACTGCCTCTCCGTCAACGACACCTTCGTCATGAACGCCTGGGCCGAAGACCAGAAAGCAGACAAAATCCAGATGCTCCCCGACGGCAACGGCGACTTCAGCGCCGGCATGGGCATGCTGGTCGACAAGGAGAACCTCGGCTTCGGCAAACGCTCCTGGCGCTACGCCATGATCGTCGACAACGGCGTCATCCAGAAAATGTTCATCGAACCCGAGCGCGACGGCGATCCCTTCGAAGTCTCCGACGCCGACACCGTACTCAAAGCCCTCAACCCCGAGGCCAAAACACCGGACTTCTTCACCCTCTTCTCCAAAGCCGGCTGCCCCTACTGCGCCAACGCCAAGAACATGCTCCGCGAGGCCGGCCTCCCCTTCGAAGAAATCCTCATCGGCCAAGGCGCCAGCGTGCACGCCATGCGCGCCGTCACCGGCAAGACCGCCACCCCCCAAGTCTACCTCGACGGGCAACACATCGGGGACTCAGAAGACCTGGCGCGCTTCCTCACCCAACGCTAGGCGCGCGCACGCCCCCCGAGGCGTGGTTTCCCCTGCAAACCAAGCCCCTTT
>CAYVQF010000042.1:23854-51344 GCA_964454015.1 uncultured Myxococcales bacterium | reverse complement strand
CGTAGGCCGCAGCGAAGGTCACCGTGACGTCGGCAGGCGTCGGCTCTCCACCTTGGGCTTCGAAGGACAAGGTATAGGTGTTCGCCGTCCACTGGGCGTACAGCGTGTGATCATCAGCGATGCTCACCACGGTCGTCGCCTCGATGGTAGTGCCTGTGCCGTCGGCCGCCGTGTTCCAACCGGCGAAGGTATAACCCGTCCGCGTCACTTCCGGCAGCGCGCCGTAAAGCTCGCCAGGGATCACCGCCTTAGCCATTGGATCGGGCGTGCTCCCCCCTTGGGCATCAAAGATGACCCACGGGGCATCGATGCACACACCATCGACGCAGACCGTCGACAGACAATCCTCCGGCCCCGAGCAGCTCGCCCCGTTGCCACAAGGCGGACAGCTCCCACCGCAGTCCACATCGCTCTCGTCGCCATCGAGCACCTCATTGATGCAGGTCTCGGGCTGACACACGTCGCGGATACAGGTCCCTACCTCACAGTCGTGGTCACTGAAACACTTGCTCCCATTGCCACAACGCGGACAGTTGTCACCGCCACAATCGACGTCGACCTCCGTTCCGTTCAGCACCCCGTCCGTGCAGCTCGCCTCTTGACAGACGCCGTTGTCACAGACCCGACTCAAACAATCTCTGTCGAGCACGCACTGGGCCTCGGGCACACAGGGGACACAGGATCCACCACAATCCACGTCGCTCTCGTCGCCATCGAGGACACCATTGGTACAGTGGGGGGCCACGCAATAGCCCTCATGGCAGAGCGCGCTGATGCAATCGCTGTCCTCGACGCACTGCACACTGTTGGGGCAGGGATCACAGATGCCACCGCAGTCTACGTCCGTCTCATCGCCGTTGTGGATCCCGTCCTCACAGGTGGCGGCCACACACACAGACGAGAGATTGTCGCAGTTCTTGCTCACACAGTCCGCATCGGTGCGACACTGCGCGTCATCGCCACAGGGCGCGCAGCTCCCGCCACAGTCCAAGTCCGTCTCATCGCCATTGCGCACACCATCAGTGCAGCTCGGCTCCAGACAGACGTGACGCTCGGGATCACAAACGCCACTGGGGCACTCCTCCCCAGAGCTACACTCGATGGGCACCTCACTGTCCTCAGTGAAGTCAAAGACCTCCGTAAGATCAAAGAAGTCCTCCACAGACTGGTCGGCGTTGTAATGGAGGCGGCCGCCATCGTCGCAGCTCAATCCCAACCCCGTCAGGAACCCGAACATGGCGCAAAAAAACAATGCACGTGAAAGCTTTCTAGGAAGCATCTTTTCCTCCTTGATCTCACCGTCGATGAACAAGAACACCACAGGAACGCCAACGAACCTCTCGAGTAACAGACCATCGCCGCTCATCGCGCGGCCAGCCAACGGTCGAATAGACACCTAACAGCGCCTGCAACACATCAACATCCCAACAATTCCCATCGGCATAATTTTGTCTTCAGCGGTCCACTTGGCACAATCCCACCGGGCCGCTCTCCGAAAGCCGCCGCTTTCTCCACAACGCAAGCAAAGTTCACCATTCCCGAGGTGGCGCTACGACCCCATGAACAACATGGCACCCATCATACGCCCTCACCGCCGGTACGACAATCGCCGCGCCGCTGGTGCGCATCCTTTTTCTGCCCAGCAACGCCACACCGCCAACCACACCCATCGGCGCGCTTCCAGGTGACACCCCTCCTCGCGCTCAGCCCTCGCCGAAAAAAACCTGCCCCCCCCCCCTCAACCGTCGCAGCGCCGCGGCTCCAAACGCAAGAGGCGGATCTCATCGATCGTACACGTGCCGGCGCCGTCGGCCCACAGCCGGAGCTGCCGTCCCACGAAAGCCGGGTTCGGCGCCTCCTCCTCGCTCACCTCCAGGATCACCTCGGCCCGGGGAAAAGGAACCGTCGCCCCCGCACCCTGCCCCGTCGCCCCGAGCAAGATCACCCACTGCGACGGCGTATCGACGCTCTCGCCCTCGATGGCCAGCCCCAGCGTCGTCTCGGCCGTACAAGCGACCAAGGCGTGAAGGCGCAGCGCCTCACCCCGCCCAATGGCCACATCGGGCAAAGCGCGGTGCACCACCGCCCCGCCATTCAAGGCCAAGCCCTGGGCGTCACTGTGAAAGGTGCGGACCAGGTGGGCCGAGCCCGCCACCAAGTCCCACCCACAGGGCATCCCCCCGCAGCGCGTCTGGAGATCATCGTAAAATATCTCCGGATAACCGCTGTCGCAATCGCAAGCGCCGCTCCCGAACCCCAGCCACAGGGCGATCAACCCAACCACGAAGCCGTGCCTCACCATCTGAACCCCATCCCCAGCTCGGCGCCGACACTCAACGGCGCATCAAAAGCCAACCCCACGGCGCCAAAGCCCGAATGCCACACCAGCGCGGTCCGCGTGCGCAGCACGAAAAAGACCGGCGCCACGTTCAACTCCCAGAACAAGGCCAGCTCTCCTCGCAGGTACATCCCATAGTCGACGCCTTCGCGCAGCGCCAACCACGACGGCCCTCCGCCCAGACCTAGACGGGCGCCCCACGACAGCCCCACCTCCCGACACCGACGGCTGGGCTCGAGGCACATGCTGGGCTGGACGAAGCCCATCACCCCGACCTGCCCCATCTGCAACGCTGGCCTGCCTGAAGCCCCCGTCAGGCCATAGCCTCCCCCGCCACCATACCAACGCCCCTCGACGAGGGCCCCGAGGACCAGCCAATCCAGGATGAAGTGCTCAAAACCGACGGAGATGTTGGGGCCCAAATGATCGATCCCCATGTGGGCCGCCTCGAGCTGCGTCTCGAGGGCCGACTCCCCATCGCCGACCATCATGAAGCCCCCAGCCACCCACAGCGCCCAGCGGTCCGCCTCATTCGCCGCCGCCCGCGGGGGCAAGGCCAACGTCGCAACCACAACCACGACCATGACCAGCGTCAGCGTCGCTAGCAGCGACCGCAACCATCTCGGCTCACCAAAACACGCCATCGACTCATCCCTGGGCTCACAGGAGACTGCACACGCCCCCGCGACTTGCAACGCCGCCACCACCCTACTTCCCCAGAGATAACCCATTCACCCCCTCAGGAAAAGGGCGCCTGTTCACCTCCCCTCTCCATCGTTCCCCAACCCGCCTCTGCCCCAAACGCAGCGCCGCCCCGTGCCACCTCCCCAAAGGAACGACCTCAGGCCTCCTCCGGCCGCCCGACGAGCCCACGGCCCACGGCCCACACCAACACTGAGACCCCAAGCCCAACGTAAATCGGCTCAACCCCCCACCAATATCCCCCACCCACCTTGCCCGACCACAGCCACGCCAGGGTCGTGGCGATGCTCGCCCCCATGGACCAAGCCGCCACCCCACCCGCCACCCGCAGCCGCGGGTAGTACACCGCCAACACCGGCACCAGCAGCGCCGCCGCGCCCACCGAACCAAAGGCGTGCCAGATCTTGACCACCGAACCCGACCACAGAGCCAGCGCCGCCGAGGCCGCCGCGCCCAGCACCAGCCCCACCCGGGTCGAGCGCTGCAGTATCGCCTCGCGCCCCGCCACCCCCTGGCGCGCCCCCCACAGGTCGCGCCCCAGGGTGGTCGCCACGATGAACAGATAACTGTCCACCGTCGACATCACCGTCGCGAACAACGCCGCGAAAAAGATCCCCGCCAACCCCACGGGCAAGACCAAGAGCGCCAGCCGCGGAAAGGCCTCCACCGCCTGGCCAACGGCCAAGTCCGGCATGAGGGCCCGCGCGTAAAAACCACAGGTGGTGGTCATGGCATCAAAAACCATCCAACAGAGGATGGACAACAACAAGCCGCGCTGGGCCACCTTGGGCGTCGCCGCCGCATAGGCCCGCTGAAAAAAGGCCGGCTCCACCAGGCTCGACAAGGCGATGAAATACCACACCACCACCGCTTGCAGAGGACGCCCCCCCGACCAAGTCCAGTGGCTCGCCGGGACCTCCTCCCACAAGAGCCGCACCCCATGGCCGCCGACCAAGACCGCCAACAACAAAGCAAAGCCCCCATACATCAGGGCGATCTGCAGCTTGTCCGTGCGCACCACCGCCGCGAAGCCGCCGCGCCACAAATAGACCACCGAAAAGACCGCCGCGCCGCACACGCTCACCGGCAGGGACCAGCCAAAGCTCAGCTTGGCCAGCACCCCCAAAGTCAGCAAATAGGCCGCCGGCAGCGTCGTCACCAGGATCACCACCGCCGCCACCGCCCCCGCCCACGGCCCAAAGACGGCCCGCACGCGCTCGGGCAAGGTCGTGCTCTCGCCGCGTCGCGCCCGCCGCGCCAAAAAGATCGCGAAGAGCGCCGCCCCGACATAGTAAGGCACCCCAAAGACCAGCCAATTCGAAAGGCCATAGCGGAAGCTGTACTCCCCCACCCCGAGGATCCCGCCGTACCACGACGACACGGTCGTCGCCACGAAGGCCGGCAGAGTCAGGCGGCGCCCGGCCAGCAGATAATCACTGGTTCCACCTGCGCCGGTCCCGCGCCTGAGCCCCAGAAACAAGGTCAGCCCCAGAAAGAGCCCCACCAACGCTTGATCCAAAGGGGCCATGCACCCTCACTGCACCGGACGAATCAGGGTCACGGCGTTCTCGCCCTCATTGGCGCTCAGCAAAAATGTACCGTCCGCCGCCGCACACAGCCCCTCGGGCGCAATGGTCGAGCCTTTGTTGCTCACGCTGGCCAGCCCGTGGTCGCCAACCCGCGCCGCACCGGCGTAGCGCGGGCGCGTCGCGTCACTCACGTCATAGAACGCCACCGCCCCGCTGTGCCGCAGGGACACGCCGATGAAGACTTTGCCCCCATAGACGAAGCTCGCCGGTGTATCCGGGCTGAAGGGCGGGTAACCCTCCCGATTGGCGCGCGGCAAGTCCGTCGGTAGATCGCTCGCCGTCAACTCCACCATCCCCAGCACCGCGCCATCCAATCCCACCACGATGAGGCTGTCGTTCCACTCACCGGCAATGGCAAAGGCCTCGCGCCCGTAGAGGTCGACGAAGCGCACGATCCCATCTGGCCAGGGACCCGCGCCCAAGCTGTCGTCGGGCAGCCGCACCACGATCCCATCGGCCGAGGTCGGCGCGGCCTTGCCCTCCAACGCAGAGATACGCAACACGATCACCTCGTGGGAGTCCTGCAGCGTGCACAGCACCGTGTCGTTGTCGCGACCAAAGGCACAGCCCTCGGGCTCACGTGGGCCCGTGCCACCGTCGATCATCACCACTCGGTGCCGCTCCACCGCCGAGGCCGGCCCATCGGGCACCGCGATGATGGAGATCGAGGGCACCACACCGGGCACCTCGCACTTGCCCCACGCGTCGGGGCCGTCCCGCTCGTTGGCCACGGCGATCCACCGTCCATCATCGCTGATGGCCACCGCGTCGGGCATCGCTCCTACCTCGAGGCGCGCCAATTGATCACCAAAAGCACTGTCGTCTTGCGTGGATACCAGCAAAAGCTCGCCACCACACGCCGTCTGGGCCCCGCTGCCATCCGTGCTGATCAAGGTGCGGGTGATGGCGGCCCAGGTGCCGTCGGGGCCAATGGCCAGGTTGGTCAGCTCACTTTCGGAAGGATCGTCAGCGAAATAGCTGCGCTCGCGGCTGATCTCCAGCCTGTCGGCCAAGACCCGCAGCCGGCTGATTTTGCGCGACTTGGAGCCCAGCACCAGCCCAGCCGCTTCGCCTGGGAAGACCTTCACCGCCTCGATGTTGTCCGTCGTCCCCATGCGCAGGGTAAAAATCCCCTCGGCGAGGTATTGGCCGGCATGCGTGGTATCCACGTCTTGCCCATCTACCATGTCCCCGCCGTGATGGATGTCCGCCGCGCTGGGTGCGTCGTCACAGCCCAACCACAGCCACAGGCCGAGCAGGCCCACAACGCATCTTCCAAATTTTGCCATCTCTCCTCCTCGCGCCGCTAAGGACGCTAAAAACGCAGCTCCAACTGCAGCATGAGCTCGTCGTTGCGCAGCGGCTCATCGGCAATGTCCAAAGCCGGCACACCGTTGCGCTCGGCCACCATGAAGTACTCCAAACGCACCGTCAGGAGGTCGCGGTAGACCTCGCTGATGAGCGCCAAGGTCACCGCCTCGAAATCCCAGGTGACCGCGTTGATGGGTGCCGGGGAACGCAGGGCGCGGCCGCTGGGCAGCACCTCCGTGGTGCCGAGGATGCGGTAGATCTCATAGCGCACCAACGGCTCCAGAGTATGCAGCCAGCGCGCGCCGAGGACGAAGCGATAGGAGACTTGCCCGTAAGCCCCCCACCGCTCGAGCAAGTCCTCTCGCGAAGCAATGGCCTCGGCGAAAGCCAGGAGACCGTGCTTGGCGTATCCCACGCGCCCGCCCCACCAGTGAAAATCGCCACCGTCGCTCTCGCCGCTGAAAGCGGGCAGGTCGCGATAGGCCGAGAAGCCGCTGATGAGCACGTCCGTCCCTTCTCGCGCCGCCAATTTCCCCACGAAGGCCCAGGCGTCGACGAAGGCCCCCCACAGCTCGGCCCGCACCCGCCCCCCCACGACCGGGCTGTTGCCCGAGTAGGACTGGGCCGGACCATAACTCAACACGTTGATGGTACCCGCCTGGGTGCTGGCACCCTGCACCCCCTTGAAGCTCAAGGGACGCATCATCGCCAGCGACGTCCCGACCTCGATCGTCGCCTGGGCGCCCAAGCGAAAGAGGGCCTCGTAGGCCACGTGCAGCTCGGGCTCACGCCAATAGATGGTACCAATCAAAGGATAGCGCTCCGTGCGCCTATCGATCTTGACGATGGGCACCTGATAACCCAGCTCCACGTGGTGGTTGAGCCACGCGGGACCATCCTCGCGGTAGTCCACCCACACGGCCCCCAGATAGGCCAGGCGCGGGGTCATCTCCAGGACCGAGTTCACCCACAGGCTCTCGTCAATCCCCAAGCGCACCGCCAGCCGGAAGGCCCCCACCTCGACGATGGGGCTGCGCGTGCCCAGGGTGCGCATGTCCGTGGGGCTGTCATATCCCGGGCCCCCTTTGCCTTCCAGATCCCACAGGGCCAGCTCCAGCTCGCCCTTGAAGACCAGCGCCAAACCCTGAGCCAGCAGCTCGAAGCGGGTCGGCGCACGATCTTCGGAGAAGTCGTCGAAGGCGGCCCAGGCAGGCGTAACTAGCCCCAAGCCCACCAACAACACCAACCATGTCGACGCAACGCGCATGCCCTTCCCTCAGGCGCCACACATGCCGTGCAGCCACAACAGAGAGATCGACGCGACGGTCGCGCTGTCTGTCCGATCCCTCCGCCGGCATGATCCGGATCAGGTTCGCGGGTCTACTCTCAGGCTACTGCACCCACAGCAGCCACCCCGTCGTCAGACCCTGCCCAGATAACACAGCCTTCCCCTCGGTTCAAGACAATTGCCCGCGTCGCCTGCCAAGGTGCCAAAAAAACGGTGCCGGGCGAACAAAGACCTCATCTCGACTGTTAACGCTGTGGCAATGACATTCCTTGGGTCCACATGCATCCTTCTCCATGCCCATGTGGTCCCGGCGCGAGACTGAGGATGTGCTCCGATGAACCTCTCCCAACGCCCATCACCTGCGGCATCGCCCTCCCACGGACGCACCGTGTTGCGCCACCTACGCGCCTTCTGCCGCTGGCTGCGCATCGCTGGGGCCAACCTCCCCGCCGCCCCCCAAGCCGCCCACCCAGCGCCACCGGCACACCCCGTACCCGCCTCTGCCCTCGCACCAACGCGCGAGCTCGCCTTTCTGCGCGCCGCCCTCAACGCCTTCACCCAGCCCTTCGCCGTCATCGATGCCAAAACCTGGGAGGTCCAAATCGCCAACGACGCCTTCGGCGGCGACCAGGCCTTGGGGCGGCCCTGTTACGCCGTCTCCCACCAGCGCCAGAGCCCATGCGAGACGCCCGACCACCGCTGCCCGCTCGCGATGGTCGTCGCCACGGGCCAACCCGCTCACGCCCAACACCAACACCGCGACGCCAATGGGGACTTGCGCCACCTCGAGCTCTCGGCCTATCCCATCTTCAATGAGGCCGGGATGATCGAAAGCGTCATCGAGCACGCCGTCGACATCACCGAGCGCCTGGCCATCACCCAAGCCCTGCACACCAGCCAGCAGCGCTACGATCAGATCGCCGAGCACAGCCGCACCCTCGTCTGGGAGGTGGACACCACCGGCCGCTACACCTATCTCAGCCCCAGCGTCTCGAGCCTCCTGGGCTATAGGCCGGAAGAGCTCGTCGGCCAAGTCCAATTCTGGGAGCTGAGCGCCCCCGCGCTGCGTGACCAGGTGCGCGACATCGCCTTGGCGATCCGCGAAAACGCCCCTGAAGAGATCGCCACCCCGCTGCTGCGCATGGAAAACCAGCTCGTCACCAAGGACGGCCGCCACCTCTGGGTCCAGCACAGTGGTTTCATCCTCCACGATGACACAGGCCAGCTCATCGGCTATCGCGGCTCCGACACGGACATCTCCGAACAGATCCACGCCCGCGAAGTCTTGCGCGCCAGCGAAGAGCGCTATCGTCTCCTCGTCGAACACGCCGTCTCGGCCATCGCCGTCCACGACCTCGTCCTCGATGCCAAGGGTCAGCCCGTCGACTACGTCTTCGTCAGCGCCAACCCAGCCTTCGAGACCCACACGGGACTCAAAGTCGCCGACATCATCGGCAAGCGCGTCACCGAGGTGCTCCCTGGCATCGAGACCACCGAGTTCATCCAACGCTACGCTCAGGTCGCCCTCGAGGGCCAGTCCATCACTTTCGAAGCCCATTGTGCCCCGCTGGACCGTCACTATTTCATCAACGCCTACCAACTCGAGGTCGGTCGCTTCGCCACGGTCTTCACCGACATCAGCGAACGCCACCACGCGGAGGAGGCGCTGGCCAAGAGCCGGGAGCAGTTCATGCTCGCCGTGCAAGGGTCCAACGATGGCGTCTGGGACTGGGACCTGCGCACCAACGAGCTCTTCCTCTCGCCGCGCTGGAAGGAGATCCTCGGCTACGCCGACGCCGAGCTGCCCAACCGCTTCGAGAGCTTCGCCGAAAACATCCACGCCGAAGACCTCGAGCGGGTCATGGACTACGTCAGCAACTATCTGGAAGGTGAGTTCGACAACTACGCCATGGAATTCAGGATGCGCCACAGAGATGGCCACGACGTCTGGATCCACGCCCGCGGCCAAGCCGTACGCGATAGCCGCGGCAAGCCCGTGCGTATGGCCGGCTCCCACACGGACATCACCGAACGCAAAAGCAACGAAGTGGCCCTCGCCCACAGCGAGGCCATGTTCAGGACCCTCGCCGACTCCACCACCACGGCCATTTTCACCTTCCACGATACGCGCTTCCTCTACGTCAACCGCGCCACCGAGACCATCAGCGCTTACACCAGCGAACGCTTGCTGGGCGAGCTCACCCTCGAAGATCTCATCCACCCAGAGGATCTCGCCCTGATCCGCCAGCGTCGTCTCTTCGATCGCGCCCAGGAGCGGGCCATGGCGCGCTACGAGTGCCGTATCCGCTGCGGTGACGGCAGCGAAAAATGGCTGGACGTCACGACGGGACCCATCGCTTGGTCCAACGCCAGCGCCATGATCGGCACCGCCGTCGACATCACCGACCGCAAAAACGCCGAGCAGCAACTCCTCTACAAGAGCCACCTCCAAGCCTTCATCGCCGAGGTCTCCGCCGATTTCATCACCGCCACCACGGAGAACATCGATCGCAAAATCGAGCACATGCTCAGCAGATCCGGCCACCTCCTCGGCGTCGACCGCAGCTATCTCTTGCTGCTCTCTGCCGATGGGCGCCAACTCCTGAACACCCATAGGTGGTGTGCGCCCGGCGTTGAGAGTCTTTCAGATAGCTTGCGCGAGGTCACCCTGGCCAACGACCCACACCTGGCCGAAATCGTCCACGCCCGCGCCGTCTTCTGCGTCCCCGACACCGGCGCCCTACCCGAGCGCTATCAAGGCGTCCGCCACCTCCTCCAAGCACAGGGAGTGCAGTCCATCCTGTGCATCCCGTTGCTCAAAAATGAGATCTTTATTGGATATCTAGGGGTTGAGAGTCTGCGCCGCAAACACCACCTCGATGACTCCCAGGTCAACTTCCTCCAGATCCTCGGCAACATCCTCACCGATGCCTTGACCCGCAACGAAATCGAGATCGAGATGCGCGAAGCGCGCCGTCAAGCCGAGGCCGCCAATGCCGCCAAAAGCGAGTTTCTGGCCAACATGAGCCACGAAATCCGCACCCCCATGAACGGCGTCCTCGGCATGACGGGCCTGCTCCTCGAAACGGAGCTCAACCATCAGCAGAGGCGCTACGCCGAGATCGTCCGCTCCAGCGCCGAGTCCCTCCTGAGCGTGATCAACGACATCCTGGACGTCTCGAAAATCGAGGCCAAGAAACTCGAACTCGAGGCCCTCGATTTCGACCTCGTGCTCCTCCTCGAAGACTTCGCCGACGCCTTCGCCATCCGCGCCCAGGAGAAAGGGCTGGAATTCATCTTCGACTGCGCCGCCAATGTCCCGACCCATCTCACGGGTGATCCTGGGCGCCTGCGCCAGATCCTCACCAACCTCACGGGCAACGCCCTCAAATTCACAGCAAAAGGGGAAATCGCCGTCACCGTGCGCGTCGAGCACGAGGGCGAAGACGACGTGACCCTGCGCTTCGTCGTGCGCGACACCGGCATGGGCATTCCCACGGACAAGTTAGGCCTGCTCTTCACGAAATTCAGCCAAGTCGACGCGTCGACCACCCGACGTTTTGGCGGCACCGGCTTGGGCCTGGCCATCTCCAAAGAGTTGGTCCTGCTCATGGAGGGGCGCATCGGCGTCACCAGTGAAGAGAGCCAAGGCTCGGTCTTTTGGTTCACCGTTCGCCTGCCAAAGCAACGCCACGCCACGACCCCGAGCGCTAACCTCGACCATGCCATCGCCAAGCTGCGGGGCCTCAAGGCCCTCATCGTCGACGACAACGCCACCAGCAGAGAGATTCTCACCCAGAAGCTACAGCACTGGGAGATGCAACCCACGGCCACCACCAACGCGCCGGCGGGCCTCCAAGCCCTCTATCAAGCCATCGACGACGAGGCCCCCTTTCACTTGGCCCTCATCGACATGCAGATGCCCGGTATGGACGGCGAAGCCTTGGGTCGCGCCATCCAGGCTGACGTCCGCCTCAAAGCCACCCGCATGGTGCTGCTGACCTCCATGGGCAATCGCGGCGACGCCAAGCGCTTTGGCGAGATGGGCTTCGCCGCCTACTTGAGCAAACCCGTCCGCTATCAGGAGCTCGTCATCGCCCTCTCCCTCGCCATGAGCGCCACCAACGACTTCACCCAGCGCCCCCAATCCATCGTCACCAAACACACGGCCCGGGAGAACCTCAGCCGCTTCGAGAACCGGCAAGGCAAGGTCCTGCTCGTCGAAGACAACCCCACCAACCAACAGGTGGCCCTCGGCGTGCTGCAAAAACTGGGCGTGCAGGCCGACGTCGCCGCCAACGGCCGCGACGCCCTCTCTGCCCTCGAAACGTCGCCCTATGACCTGGTCCTCATGGATGTCCAGATGCCCGTCATGGATGGTTTTGAAGCCACGCGCCGCATTCGCACCCATGCCGCGCCCGTGCGCAACCCAGCCATCCCCATCGTCGCCATGACCGCCCACGCCATGCAGGGGGATCGGGAAAAGTGCATCGCCGCCGGCATGAACGACTACCTCTCCAAACCCATCGACTTCGGCGAGCTCAGCGCCACCCTGAGGCGATGGTTGCCCCGGCGTGATCGCACCCGAACCCGACATCGCCTCCCCATACCCGACGTCATCGGGGACTTTCCCCCGCCCGAACGACCCGTTTGGGACCGCCAAACCTTGCTCAACCGCTTGCTCGGCGACGAGAGCCTCTTGCGCCCCATCATCGACTGCTTCCTCGAAGACCTCCCGGGGCAAGTCCTCACCTTCCGCACCCACCTCAGCTCCGAACAGTGGCAAGAGGCCGAACGCAGCGCCCACCTCATCAAAGGTGCCGCTGCCAACATGAGCGGCGAGCGCCTCAGGGACGTGGCTGCCACCATAGAAGAAGCCTTGCGCCAAGGTCGCCATGAGGTCGCGCTGCAACGCCTCCCTGACCTCGAAAGCGAATGCCAGCAACTCCAGAAACGATTGCAGAGCGAATGAGAACGGCGCACCTTGCGTTCGCACCCCAGGCCCATCATAGTGCTGGCACCTGATTGCTTTGAACTTGGCCTGACATCGCGTGGCGAATGGGCAGCAAGGAGCATCTATGAGCGTCGAGCAAGATCCCAAGGAGAAGAGCCTCCCCCCCGCGGAGGACACCAAGAACAGCGCCCCCCGGACGGCGGTCAAGGTACCTGCGCCCACGACGACCCTCAAAGGCAAAGAGCAGAGCAAACGCACCATCCCGCCGCCCAAGCGGGTGCCCTTGCAGAGCGAGGCCCAAGCCAGCGCTGGCGTGAAGAAGCCGGCGCCCAAGGCCACGCCAAGCGCGCCCTCCGCGCCGCCGCCAGCGCCTCCGCCCCAGCGCTTGCCACCCCCGTCTGGCACACCGAACCCAAGACTGCCGAGCAGCACCGCGGCCGCCTCCCCTCCCAAGAGCCCAACGGCAACCCCTAAGGGAGCGCCCAGCCGCTCACTAAGCCCCACAGAGACCGCGCGCCCGGCGCCCCGGCAGGCGCCGGAACTCGCCCCCCCCCTTGCACCACCTTCCCAGCCTGCGCTCCCAACGGCGGCGCCCACGGCGGCGTCTTCCCGCTCGCGGCCCCCCCAAGAAGAGGTCTTTCTCGCCGCGCCGGAGGAAAAACCCGCGCCGGCTGCCCCCCCCACGCCACCGCCCGTCAGGTCACAGGTCCAGGCCGCATCGGACGCCTTGATGAGCGACGTCACCAAGCTGCGCGAAGACCTCTCGGCCTCCCATGAGCGTTCGCACGAACTCTACACCTCGGGGCAAAGCCTCAGCACCCGCCTCCGCGACATCATGCAGGACGTGCAGTGCCTGCAGAGCCAGGATGACCTCGCCGGCATCGACAGCGACGATCCCGAGCTCAACCAACTGACGGATAACCTCCTCGAAGCCCATCGCGACCTAGAGCGGCAGCTCAGCATCGAAAGAGAGCAGGCCCTGCGCCGCCAGCGAACCATCACCGACCTCGGCGAGGCCCTCTTCCAGGCCCAAGAAGAACTGCAAAACCTCCGCCGCGCCGTGCAAGAACGGGACGCCGAGCTCGACCACATGGTGGAACAAGCCGAAGCGCAACGCCGCTTCCCCGTCGTCGAGAACCCTGCTGACGCCAGCAAACGCCAGGAAGACCTCGAACGCGCCATCAACGAATATGAGCGCGAATGCGATCTGCTGGTCAAAGAGAACCTCCTGCTGCGCAAACAGGCCGGGGAACGCAACCAAGACACGCGCAGTGCCGAGGAAGTGGCCGTCTTGAAGCGCGCGACCCTGGAACAGCAACAGAGCTTGGAGAACCTGGTGCGGGAGAACAAGTTCATGGCCAAAACCCTGCGCGAGCGCGATGCCCAGCTCGTCAACGCCCTGCGGGAGAAACAAGCCATCGAACAAGAGCTGCAGAGCATCCGCAGCACCCAAAAAGTGGACGCCGTGACTGAAGCGGCGGTGCTGCGCGAAGCATTGCGCGATTACCAAGCAGCGGAACAGTCGCTGGAAGAGGAGATCAGCCACCTCCAGACGGCCCTCGCCCAACGGGAACAGCACATCGCCAGCCTGCAGACGCGATCCGGGACCCGCCCCGAGATGGAGACCGCCGCCGACCCACAGCGCTCCTTCCAGCTCGAAGCGCTCACGGCCGATATCAAGCGTTTGAACCTGCAACTCGACATCGAGCGCGCCACCTCCCGGCTCCACGCCTACGAACGCGACCTCATCAAAGCCGCCCATCAGCAACTCGTCCAGGAGCTCGCCGCGCTCCACGCCGCCCAAGGGTCCGAGAAGTCGTGATCCAACGGAATACGAAAACTTAAGGGCGCCATGCCCCGCGCCTCGAGCGGCTTTCGCGCACCGAACAAAGCTCGGAGGCTGCGCAACGCCTTTAGACCGTCGCCACCTCGTGTCGTCTGGCCTTTCAGAAGCACCCGTCTCTATCTAAGATACGGATCGTCACCCCCCAAAAAACTGTCTTGGGGCTTGCACTAAACTGGAGTGAACCATGTCGAAACGCGCTCTGCTCGTCTCTACCCTATCATCGCTCTGCTTCGTCGCCTTGGGCTGCCAACAGCCGTGCCAGTGCCCCGATGCGGCCGCCAAAGCCACTGCTGAGGCCAAGGCCGCACCCGGCGCTGTCGACGACACGGCCCCCATCGTGGTCGAGAGTACGGTCTTTGAAGTCGAGCCCGTCTTGGAAAAGAGCGAGGTCTATGCCGACGCCGGCGGCGCGCGGACCCTCGTCGGCAAAGACGGCTCGGTGTTCACCGTCGACGCCGAACGCCGCATCGTCTACGTCAGCGCCAAAGGCGAGCGCGTCGTGGTCAACCCTGAAGGGGTAATCGTCGACGCCGATCAAGACGTCCATCACTTCGACGAGACCGGTACCTTGCGCATCTTCAGCAGCGAGTCCAATAGCCTCGTCCTGGCCTCCGTCGCCTACGACGACGAGCAAGGCACGGAGACCGCCGCCGCCGAAGAAGTCGGCGACGACGGCCAGCCCAAGAAAGTCGTCCTCTGCCACGTGCCACCGGGCAACCCCGCCAACGCCCACACCATCTCGGTGGGACAGGCCGCGGTCAAGGCCCACTTGGCCCACGGCGATTACTTGGGAGAGTGTGATGGACGCCCCGTCGACGGGCTCAAAGGTGTCAAGGAGAAGAAGGAGAAGGAGGCCAAAGAGAAGAAGGGAAAGCCGGGGGACAGAGATCATCGCGGCGAGAAAGGAAAGGAAGGCAAGGAAGAGAAGGGCGGCAAGGGAAAAGGCAAGCCGGGCAAAGGTGAGCCCAAAACGCCAACGGCCGACGACGACGCCCCTGCCCCTTCCGGAGGCATCCTCCAGACCGGCGCTCCCGAGAGTGGCAAAGGGAAAGGCAAGGGAAAGGGCAAAGGAAAGTAGTCGCCGCCACTCGGGCGCCGTCTCCGCCGACGAGACCCCAGCGCCTCGACCTCGCGCCTGGCATCCGGGCAGGGGAGCGCGCGCAGCGCCATGGCCGCGCCAAGAGAACCAGCGAGGCGTAGCAAGGCGCGGTCAGTCGTCGCCAAGCTCCCCTTGGCCGCACCTTTACTGGGGCGCACGCCTATGTTAGCCTACGGACTGCATACCCCTCCAAGGTGGTAAGGTGCATCTAGGTCCTTTTCTCGGCACTTGAGCGCAACAGCCTTCAAACGGTGAGGTCACCCATGAGTCCACTCCCCACGGGCCTCGAGGCCGCGTTAACCCACGCTGGCAGCCTCTCTCCACAGATACGTGATGAAATCATTGGTTTCCTGGCACCTGACCCTGAAAGCCGCGAGCAGCTCGTCGCGACCTTGACGCACCTCGCCGGCGCCCAAGGAACGCCGCTCGACGCGCCAGACTTGCTCTGCGAGGGGCTGGGAAATGGGCCCATGGATGCCATGACCTTCACCGATCGCATCCTCGCCCTGGGCGAAAGCCTTGGGCTGCGCCTCATCGATGAAGCGGCGCTGCGCAGCGTTTGGGTCGAAGGACTGCGCTTGGCCGAAGACGGCCAAAGCTGCTCCTTCCACCAGCCCGTGGACGCCGCCGAGAAGGCCGCCATCCTCGGTATCGCCCTGTCCAGCCCGACGCACCTCGGCCTCGAGGAAGCCCGCCACGTCGCGGCGCAGGATCTCGGCGGCCTGAGCATGCGCATCGCCGCCATTTTCGAAGACCCGCAACGCTTTCGCCTCTTCGCCGAGCGCTTGGTCCAGGCCGCCCAAGACAAAGGTTATCGGCTCACGTCAAGCTTGACCTGGAAAGAGGGGCGAAGCGACGACCCCGCGGCCGATGCCCAGCGCTTGACCCAAGCCACCCTTGGGCAGAGCGGCGAAGCCGACCTCCTTCAGAAGGAGAGCCAGAAGGTCTTCGCCGAGGAAGAGATGAGCGGGCTCATGGTCGACGCCCTCTATGCCGCCGATCACGTCATCAGCGCTGATGGCGAAGTCCTTCCCCGCGAGACTTGACGGCGCGGCGCGCCCTTGGCCCACGGCCGCCCTCGCTCTGGGCCATGCGCACTTCGGCAAATAATCGCGTCCGACAGTAAATACGCGGCACAATAGTCTCGATATAAGGGAAAGCCCTGCGCGCTGGCGCAGCCCTGATGGAGCAGACCATGCCTGCCGTAAGCCAACGCCTCTTTGCCCAACCGCCCCTGTCCTTCCCACTGGCGCTGACGCCCGACGCCCTGGCCGCCACGGCGCCCCCCCACATCGCCGAGACTCACCCCCTCACGGCCTGGGTCAACACCATCGCCCGGCGTTGGTTGGGGCTCGGCTTGCATCAGCCACAGGTGGCACATGAGATCTCGGCGAGAGAGCTCATGGCCGCCCGCGCCGACCTGCGCCGCTTGATACAACGCCCACGCAGCGACAGTGTCTTGGAGGGGCTGGAGGTGGACGAAGTCATCCAACGCGATCAGTTTTTGCGCCGCCTGGATACGCCGCCAGGGGACGACCTGCTCAGCCAACGCCTCTCCGAGCTGGTCCGCGAGCTGCGTTTGCCTGCGATCTGGTTCATGGTCCTGGGCGTGGCCTATGCAGCCCACACCGACCCCTGTGCGAGCCGTCTGCTGCGGCTATGTGCCGGTCGCAACGGAATGACCCTGCGCTTCGTCTTGGAGCTCATCGACCCACACGCCACCTCCTACCCCATCCTCTGCCTGGCTCCGGCCCTTCAGGACCTCGCCTTGGTCGAGGCCACGCCGCACGGAGAGGGCAGCGACCTGGACCGCCCCTTTGCCATCAGCGAGATCCTCCTGCGCCACCTGCGCGCCGATCCGCCCCAAAGCACCACCGTGCCGGGTGTGAGCTGGCAAGGCGAAGCCGTGCAGGCCGCGTGTATCGCCGAGAGCACCCACAGAGCCATCAAGAACGCCATGCGCCACGCGACACTCCGCCGCGCCATCCTCATCCATGGTCCAGCGCGCATCGGCCCGCAACATTTGGTCGAGTCCTGCGCCACACCCACCGCCCAAGCCATGGTGAACCTCGATCTGGCGCTGCTGCATCAGCGTCCCGACGCCGCCACCCGCCTGCGTCAAGCCGCCGCCATGGCCTTTCTGGGCCGGGCCCCCCTTCACCTCCGCAACGCTCACCTCTTGGACAGCAGCGCCGGCCAGGCCAAAGCCGACTTTCTCCGCCAGCTCGACCGCCTCACGGCCTTGCCCTGGCCGGCGCTGTGGTTCTCGGCCACGGCCCCGGTCAGCGTCCTTCAGCAACACCTCTCTTCCCTGACGGTCATCGCCGCCGAGAGCCCTTCGAGCAGCACCTGCCGAAGCCACTGGCAAGGCCTCATGGCGCCCTTCGCGCCAGACCACGAAGCCCGGGAGACCCTCTTCACCACCTTCAAGCCGGCACCGGCAGAGATGCTGACCATTCACCAACGCTGTAGCGAGCGCACCAAACAAGGCCGGCGCCTCGACTCGGCAGAGCTGCACACCCTAACCGACCAAGTCGTCCAGCCGCGTTTCTCCGAGGTCGCCCAGCGAGTCACCCTCTGCCACCGCCTGGGTGATCTGTGCGCCCCTCCCGAAACGCTTGAAGCCATCCAACGACTGCTGCACTTCGCCCATCACCGCGCCCGCATCGCCGAGATCATGGGCACGCGCCTGCTTCAGGGCCAATCCCCCGGCGTCACCGCCTTGTTCAAAGGGCCACCGGGCACTGGAAAGAGCATGGCCGCCGCCATCGTCGCCCGCGAGCTGGGACTCGAGCTCTTCCGCGTCGACCTGGCCCACCTGACCAGCAAATACATCGGCGACACCGAGAAGAACCTCGCCCAGCTCTTTGATGAGGCCAACAAGGGTGAAGTGGTCCTCCTCTTCGATGAAGCTGACGCCCTCTTTGCGTCGCGCACTCAGATCAACAACGCCAATGATCGCCATGCCAATGGCCTCGTCAACTATCTCTTGCAACGCCTCGAGAGCTTTGGCGGCGTCGCCCTCCTCACCACGAACCACGCGCGAGCCATCGACAACGCCTTCGCCAGGCGCATCCGCTTTCACATCGACTTCCCGCCGCCCTGCACCCAAAGCCGGCTGCGTCTCTGGCGCGCCTTCCTGCCCGAACACCTCCACAACGACCCCGGGCTAGACGGCCTCGCCAGCGATCTCGAGATCTCTGGCGGCCACCTGCGCAACGCCTTCCTCCGCGCCGCCACCCACGCCTTGGCGACGCAAGGGCCGCTGGACATTCCCAGCCTGCGTCAGGCCTGCGTCGAGGAGCTGCGCCAACAAGGTCACCTCGTGCGCGACGCCTCGTGATCCTGCCCCCAAAGTCAGGCGTGGGGCGACCGCCACCCCGTCAACATGCGCAGACTCGGATCTAGCAGCGTCGCCAGCTCCTGAACGATCTCAGCCGGCTCGGTGTAGGTCAGCAGGGGCAAGTCCACCACCGGCACTGGACGCGGCAGGCTCTCGAGTCGCCGGTGGATGCGCTGACTCGCCTGGACCCGGCTGAAGTGCTCCTCGCGCAAATGCTGTAACTGAATGCGCGCGTGCTGCCCCAGAGGCACATCGGGCTCGAAGAGCCGCACCCAGGTGTCGAGCTCGAGCCCGGTCCGGTTCAACAGGACGGCGTGCGCCCGCGACTCCAGCTCGACCAGACGCCGAAAGAGAAAGAAGAGATCATCCTCGGCAGCGCCCGTCGGGGCCGCGACCAAAATGTGCGCCGTCCGCGGCCCGCGCAGAAGGTTGTCGATCTCCCTGGCGATCCAGGCGAAGCGCTTGCGGATCAGCGCAATCTCGGCGAAGAGATGGGTCGTGTCCTGCACCAGGGAGGTCCCCAAGACGTGGGACACGGCGGCCTCCACCTGGCGCTTGCCCCAGCCCGACCACCAACGCCGATCCTTGCCGCGACGCTCCTCGGCGCGCTGCATGAGCGTGGCGATCCACTTCACCGCGCGCCCCTCGAGCAAGGCCGATAGCCGCGCCGGATAGGTAAAGAAGTCCAAAGCATAGCGCGACGGCGCCGTGTCGACGATCACCGCGTCGAAGGGCTCCGCCGCCAAAGCCCGGATCACCAAGGTCATGGCCACCAGCTCGTTCATGCCCGCCAGCTTGTCTTCCAGGGTGAGGAAGAGCTGGTTGGCCATGAGGCGCGCGTGGGCGTCGGGTTCCTCGAGGAACAAGAAATCCATGAAGGTGCGCGTCGCCAAGCTCGGCTCGGGCATCAGCGCCACCAGGCGATCTCCCGTGCTCGGGTCGAGCCCAATCACTTGCAGATCATTGCCCAAACGCACCCCCAGGGCATCGGCCAGACGTCGCGCCGGATCGATGGTGATCACCAGGGTCCGCGCCCCCTGCCGCGCCAGGGCCAGGGCCAGCGCCGCTGAGGTCGTCGTCTTGCCCACCCCACCGCCACCGGCACACACCATCACCAGCGGTTGGCCCTTGCTCATCTCAGCCCCCCGTCCATGAGCCAACCCGCCACGGCCGATGCCGTCGGATCATGCGGTGACAGCGGCAGGATCACCGGCTCGATGCTCACGCCATCGAGGGCATCCCGCAGAGCCGTCGCCGCGAGCAGCCGCGCGTGGTGCCGCGCCTCGAGCAACGCCTGCGCCCGCTTCAGCGCCGCCTGCAGCGCCGGATTCAGGCCAAGGGCATCACCCTCGGCGACCATGCGTTGCACCTCCGCCAGGGCCGACGCTGCGATGACACTGGGCATCTGGTTGATCACCAAGCAGGCCGGGTCTAGCCCCACCTCCTGCATCATCCCTTGGCACAACTCGACGGTCTCCCTGAGGACCAAAGTCTCGGGGAGCGTCACCACCACCACCGAACACCGCCCGGGACCCATCAGGTCGCGGTTCACCTTCTCCACCAAAGTGCGAAAGGGTCCGGGGGAAGTGATCGCCGCCATCTGGGCCGGCACCCGCAGCCACGCCAGCCCGTGCCCCGTCGCCGGCATGTCCACCACCACCCGGCGCCCAGGACGCTCCTCCACGATCTGCCGCACCGACTCCAGCATGGCCAATTCACGCAACGCCGGCGCCGCTCGCACCAGACGCCGCATGGCAAAATTACCGAGGACGAGCTTGGCCAGGAGCGTGGATCCCAAAAGAGGACCCGCCGCTCGCGTGATGGCATCGTCCGGCGAAATCACCAGGTGCTCCACTTCTGCCGCATAGGGCCCCAAGGCCCGTGAGCCCGCGTCACCGTCGCTGAACTCCACCAGCACCCCGCCGCGCCCTTGACGCGTGCCGGCCAGGGCCAGGGCCGCAGCAACGGTCGTCTTGCCCACGCCACCCTTGCCGGTCACCATCACCGCTGGCGCCAAGCGAAGTCCTGAACTGGTTGTCGAGGCAGAGGGTGCTGGAGATTGCATGAACACCGGCTTCGAAAAACACGAATGAACACCGCCATCGCGCGGTGCGCGGCCACAATGCCACTAGGAAGAACGGGCGACAAGCCTCCGCAGACAAAGCGCCATCGCCGCACCCCGCTTCACAGCAAGGCCTCCACCGCCCCTTGCAGCTCCGCCTTCGCCACGCCGCCGCTCCAGATCTTGGCGACCTTCCCACCGCGATCGATGAGCACCACCGTCGGAATGGACGCGATCCCGTAGGCCCTAAAGGTGCGGTCGTCATCCTGCAGAATGGGCACGGTGTAAGACCCTTCGCGCAAAAACTTCTCCAGCGCCTGACGCCCCCGCGCGGCGCTCATCGGCTCGCTGGCGATCACCAGCACGGCCACCTCTTCTGGATCCACGCTGCGGTAGAGTGACTCGAGGGCCGGGAAGGCGTTGCGGCACGAACGGCAGGTCGTCGAGAAAAAATCGAGGACCACCACCTTGCCTACCAGAGACGCGAGATCGACCTCATCACCCAGGTGCGGCGCCGGGTTAACCACGGGCAAAACGAAGCCCGGCGCCGCCGCATTCAACTGCAAGCCAGGGACACCATCCCGCTTGAGCACCCACACCACATTGCCGGCGATCAACGCCACGATCCCTGCCAAAAACAGATAGTTGACGATCTGGCTCTTTCGGTCTGTCTTCTTCACGAATCACCTTGATACGGCGAAGGGAGGTGCGTCACCGACGCGCGGCCTCACCGTGCCCATTGCTATTTGCCACGATTGCCCATCTCGTCAAGCGGCAAACGCACAAATCCCCCCAAGGACCAACGCAAGCCTCACCGGCCTCAGCGCGCTTGGGTCAAGGGCGGCGCGATGGGGCGCCCGATCACCACGAAGACCGCCAGGATCAGCCCAATCCCCAGGACAAAGACCCCCCACAGGGGCAAACCCTGCGGCAGCAAGGCGTAACCCACCCCAACGGCGATGGCCATCACCACCACCGCGTAGGGGGCCTGCGTCCGCACGTGCGCCAGGTGGTCGCAATGGGTCGCCAGCGAACTCATCACCGTCGTGTCGCTGATGGGCGAACAGTGATCCCCGAAAATGGCCCCGTCCAGGATGGCCCCCATGCACAAAAGGGTCAGCCCCATGTCACCGGAGATCATCCAGGCCAGCGGTATGAGGGCCGGCATCAAGATCCCCATGGTGCCCCAGCTCGTCCCCGTGGCGAAAGCCACCGCCGCCGCCGCCAAGAAGACCGCCACGGGCAACACGGCGGGAACGATCAGGGGCTCGAGCACAGACACCAGGTAAAAAGACGTCCCCAGGTCCTCCGTCACCGCCTGCATGCACCAGGCCAGTATCAGAATCGCCACGGCAATGACCATCATCCGCACCCCGTTACTCCAAGCCGCCACCGACTCGCCCAGGGTCAACAGCCCCTGCGTCATGGCCAATGCAATGGCCGCCACCGAGCCCGCCACGGCCGCCCAAAAGAGGACCCAACCGTTGTCGGCCACGGAGAAGGCCTGGCGCCAACCGTCGAAGGTGGCCAGGTTCGGCCCCACCCCCCCCTCTGCCAGCATCACCTGCGTCCCATCCCAGGCGATGCCCACCACGACGCCCGCGAGGGTGACCGCCACGGGAATGGCCGCGTTGTACCACCGGGCCGGCACCCCCTCCTTCTGCGCCACCCGAGCCATGGCCTTCTGCGCTTGCGGCGACGTCGCCCCCCGCACGCCGTGGGCCAGGGCCTGGCGCTCGGCGGCGAGCATGGGACCAAAATCGCGCCCTGAGATGGCGCAACACAGCACGAAGACGATGGTCAAGAGGCAGTAAAAGCGCATTGGCAACACGGTCAAAAGGATCTCGAAGCCCGACAGCCCCAAGTTCAGGTCCGTGGACAGCGCGTCGAAAAGACCGACCTCATAGCCTACCCAGGTCGAGATGATCGCCAGCCCGGCGATGGGCGCGGCCGTCGAGTCCACGATATAGGCCAGCTTCTCCCGACTGATGCGCATCTTGTCCGTCATCGGCCGCGCCGAGGTCCCCACCACCAAGGTGTTCGCGTAATCGTCGAAGAACACGCACAGACCCATGCAGGCCACGGCCACCCGCGTCGAGCGCGCCGTCTTGGCGATGCGCCCCACCAGGTCGATGAGCCCTTGGTTGCCGCCAGAACGCGCCGTGACCTGCACCATCCCCACCAGCGCCATGGTGAAACCCAGCACGTAGAGCTTGAACTCGTCCGTGAGCGCCCCCAGAACATAGGTCACCAACGCGTGGTACAGCACGGTGGTCGGCTCGAATCCATAGGTGAGAGCCGCCCCCAAGAGCACGGCGCTCACCAGCGCCAGGAGCGCCTTGCCGTAAAAGACCGCCAACAGTATCGCCAACAACGGCGGCAGGATGGACCACCATGGGCCAGCGATCCGGCTGGCGACCACCTCCTGAGCCCGCGCACTGCCCACTGCCGCGCCCGCGCCGCGCCCCTCCCACATCACCTGCAAGACCAGATGCCCCTGGGCCGCCGGCTGCGTCCGCAAGCGCAAGCGCCCAAGGGCCACGCGCTCAGGTGCTACGGGCAGCACGCCTCCCTGACGGGCCGCCGCCTGCAACGCTCCAGCCATGGCGGTGTCACCTTCAACGACCAGCCACACCGGTGGTCGCGACGCCTCGGTCAACCCGAAAAAGCCCTCCCAACCAGCCGCAAGGACCACCCCCCTGACGGTAGACCAGGCCGCCGTGGCCGAGGCTGCCACCACCTCACCGTCATCGAAGGCGCGGTGCAACAGCGCCCCGGCCGTCAACGACTCCGCGCGGGCGCGGTCGCGACCGCCGCCGCTTAGGGCCAACAGCGTCACCACCGCCAACAGCGTCCCGGCGAAGCACGCGTGGCGCATCCACTTGCCTCTCACCAATCTCTTTAACTCGAACATCCTGCGCTTCCCCTGTGACCAGCGCCACACCCCTACCTCAGCGCCGCGCTCTGGCAGGAAGAACCATCACCTCCGGTGCGCAGCATCTTATTCCAAAGCGCCGTTCATGCCCACCAGTGGGGAAACACCGCCGTCTGCAGTGGACGCAACCACCCCCTCGGTGCTGCCATCACTGGCCTTGCCACGCCACGGCCGCGCGCCATGACGACCGCGCCAAGGGAGGTCAGGTCTTGACCCCCTCGCAGCGCATCCCTATCCTTCTTCAAACATCGGCTCGCCTCGCGCGGGGCCTTTCTCGTGGCCTGTTCAAGTGACACATCGAGGCCACCCTGGCCAAGACGCGCGCGATGAGAGCGACCCTTTTCCCCTCGGAGGTCATCATGCGCGCCATCGCCAACATCTCTTGGCCCCCCCACACCCTCCTCCTCGCCCTCACCATGGCCGGCTGCTCGGGGGCTGCCCCGCACGCTGCCACGCCTAGCCACGGCCACGCCGTCGTCGCAGGTGCCGAAGCGCGCGATTTCGGCACCCAACCTTGGGCCATCGACATCGAGGAAGACACCCTGCACAACGATCACTTCCGCGTCGCCCGCTGGACGGGCTCCTTCCTGCAGATGACCCTCATGTCCATCGACGTCGGCGGCGAAATCGGCGGCGAGCAGCACGACGACATCGATCAGTTCATCCGCATCGAGGCCGGCAAGGCGCGGGTCATCATGGGGAAGGGGCCCCAGAACCTCAGCTTTGACCAAGAAGTCGAGGACGACTGGGCCGTCTTCATTCCCGCCGGCTACTGGCACAACGTCATGAACATCGGCGACGTGCCGTTGAAGATCTACTCCATCTACGGCCCGGGCGAACACCCTCGGGGAACGCTCCACGAGACCTTCGAGGACTCAGCCAACGATCCTCACCACCACCATCACTGACTCACGCGTCCTTGGCATAGGCCGGCCCGGCAGCCACCACGGCGTCCACGATCTGTTGATAACCCGTGCAACGACATAGGTTGTTGTTGATGGCACGTCGCACCTCGGCCCGCGACGGCGTGGCATGCTGCATGAGCAGGGCATGGGCGCTCATCACCATCCCCGGTGTACAGAAGCCACACTGCACCGCACCTTCTTCGATGAAGGCGATCTGCAGGGGGTGCAGGGCGCCTTGGGCGTCGCTCATCCCTTCGATGGTCACCACTTTTTTGTCAACCACGTCCACCACTTTGCGGCGACAAGCGCGCTGCGGCTTGTCGTCCACGAGCACCACACAGGCACCACAGACACCCACGTTGCAACCGTTCTTGGTCCCGGTCAGATCCAAATCCTCCCGCAAATAATCCAGCAGCCCTTTGGCCAGATCCTCAGCGGTGAGCGCTACTATTTTGCCATTGATCGTGACTTGCATCGTCAAGCTCCTCAAAGTTCTTGGCACACCCTCATTTGGCTCTAGAAAGGCTCGACCCGCAGGGGGAGCTTGCGGAAACAGTCATGTCCCGTCGCGTGACGCACGGCGTTGGCAATGGCCGGGGCCATCAACTCCAGGGCGGGCTCACCCACGCCCTTCGCCTTCGAAGCCGACATCGGGTCGGGGTTCTCGATGACGATGGCCTGAAAATCTGGGACGTCCTCCGCCTTGGGGATCTTGTAACGGCCCAGGTTGGTGTTGGTGATGCGCCCATCTTTCATCAACACCTCTTCCTTCAGGGCATAGCCATAGCCCTGGGTCATGCCGCCGTAGATCTGCCCCAAGAGCATGGCCGGGTTCACCGCCTTGCCCACGTCGTGGGCTGCCACCGCCTGCAGCAGCCGCACTTGGCCGCTCTTGCGGTTGACCATGACCTCCACGGCCTGACAACCATAGACCCAGGTAAAGTAGGCATTCCCGTGACCCGTCTCTTCATCCCACGACACGTCGGGGGCCTTGAAGGTCGCCGCCGCGTAGGGATGCTCCTGGTGCAAAAACATCTGCCACACCGCCTCATCCCAGGTCAGGCGGTGCCCCTCGGCGCCGTGCAAACAATCATCGGCGAAGCGCACCTCCCCTGGCTCACAGCGCAGTTGCGGGGCCAGCACCTCGGCCATCTGCGCCTTGAGCTTGTTGGCCGCCAGCACGATGGCGCTGGTCCCCATCAAGGTGCCGCGCGACGCAACGGTGGTCGCGCTGTCCATGATGTTCGACGTCGAAGAGCGGCGATAGCGTATGCGCTCGCGACGCACCCCGAGGTGCTCTGCCGCGCACAGCACCATGGCCGACTCCGAGCCCTGCCCGTTCTCGTGGATCCCTGTCTCCACCAAAATCGAACCATCGAACTGGCCATTGATGATGGCCGCGCAGAGATCGATGCCCTCGGCCCCCAAGCTCATCCCGCGATAGGACATGGCGAGGCCAATGCCGTAGACCTCGTCGCCATCGCCGGCCTCTTGACCGCAGCGGGCCCGCTTGTTGGCGTAGTCGATCTTTTCCATGACGGCGCTCAAGGCCTGCTCCAAGCTCACCGTGTGCCCGTCCAGCTTCTGCTGGGTGATGGTCGTGCAGCCTTGGGTGACCATGTTGCGGCGCCTAAAGGCGATCTCGTCCATGCCCAGCTTCTGGGCCGCGCGCTCCACGAGCTGCTCCACGATGAAGTTCATCTGGGGCGACCCAAAACCGCGGAACGCGCCGGTAAAGACGTTGTTGGTGTGCACACCGTAGGTGTCGCAGCACACGTTGGGCACCTGATAGGGGCCACAGCACTGGACCGTAGAGCGCCAGGTCACCCACGGCGTCACCGAGCAATAGGCGCCGCCATCGGCAAAGATCTTGACTTCAGCCGCCTTGATGCTGCCGTCGGCCCCCACCCCCATCTTGTAATAGACCTTGTAGGGATGGCGCTTATAGCTCTCACGCATGGACCACTCCCGCGTGTAGGTCAGCTTCACGGGTCGTCCCGTCAGACGCGCCGCCAGGGCCGCCCGAGCCGAGACGATGGCCGCCGTGTCATCCTTGCCGCCAAAACCACCGCCCATGGGAATGGTGATCACCTCGACGTCACTCAGGGGCAGCCCCAAGAGGGTCGCCGTGAAGCGCCGCGTGCTGAAGGGATGCTGCATGGATCCATAGATCCGCATCACCCCATCGTCCCCGGGCACGGCCACGGCCGACTCGGGCTCGATGTAAGCATGCTCGACGAACTGGGTCTGAAAGACCTCTTCCAGCACCAAGGCCGACTCGGCAAAGCCCGCCGCCACATCTCCCGTACGCACTTTGTGATGGTTGATGAGGTTGGTCCCCTTCTCGGGGTGGATGAGCACTTCATCTCTGAAAGCTTCCTCGGGGTCCAGGACCGGCGGCAGCGCTTCGGCGGTGACACTCACCTTGGCCGCCGCGGCCATCGCTTGGGCCCGAGTCTCAGCGACCACCAGAGCCACCACGTCGCCGTGCATCCTGATGCGATCCCCGGCCAACATCGCGTAGTCCCGTTGAATCTGGCCGAAGACGGCGTTGCCTGGGGCATCGGCCGCGGTGTAGACCCCCACCACGCCGGCGCAGGCCTGCGCTTCCTCGGTGTGCACCGCGATGATCCGAGCATGCACGTGGTCCGTGTACACCGGCGCCGCATGCAACATCCCAGGAAACTTATAGTCATCGGCATAACGCGCCCGACCACTCACCTTCGCCACCGCATCATTTCGCCACGCTTTCATGCTCTCTCCCTTTCTTCCCATCGCCTGTCAGCCATCGCGGCACACAGCGACTTGCCACTCAGCGCAAAGCCCTACAATGCGGGCAGCGATACTCCGTCTCTTTCATCGTCACCAGTGGAATCCAACACAGACAGGTGAAGGTCAGCGCCAAAACCGCGAAGACCACCCAGCCCGCCGTCGTAACCTTGCTGGTCACGATGGGGGCCGCCGCAGAATTGCAGCGAGCGCAAGCCAACGAGCCACCACCAGGGCGCGCCAAGGGGTAGTGCGCCTGCCCATGACCGGGCGCGCCCCATTGACCTCCCGGGGCACCTTGCGGCGGCGGCGCGCCCCATTGACCTCCCGGAGCACCTTGCGGCGGCGG
>CAYVQF010000042.1:0-23754 GCA_964454015.1 uncultured Myxococcales bacterium | reverse complement strand
CCCATTGACCTCCCGGGGCACCTTGCGGCGGCGGCGCGCCCCATTGACCTCCCGGGGCACCTTGCGGCGGCGGCGCGCCCCATTGACCTCCCGGGGCACCTTGCGGCGGCGGCGCGCCCCATTGACCTCCCGGGGCACCTTGCGGCGGCGGCGCGCCCCATTGACCTCCCGGGGCACCTTGCGGCGGCGGCGCGCCCCATTGACCTCCCGGGGCACCTTGCGGCGGCGGCGCGCCCCATTGACCTCCCGGGGCACCTTGCGGCGGCGGCGCGCCCATGTCACTCCGTTGCGCTAGCCCCCGGAAACGATCCACATCCACATCGATGGTCGCAGAAGCCACCGAGGCCCGCGTCGAAACCATCTCGCGGTACAGCGGGTAGTCCGCACTCTCATGGATGGCCGCGAGCCAGGGGATGGTCTCGGCATAGGAACCTGGCGCGTCGAGCCAGGTCTCGAGATTTCCAAGGGCATCCTCAATCGACAGCGCTTCCTTCATCCCCTCTTTCCTCGGCATTGGAGCACGCCTCTGCACCGAGAACCAGCTCTCGGTCACGCCGCCGGTGCTCGCGGCGCGCATTGTAGCTTCCACCACCGGGCTTAACAACCCGTGAACTTTGGCCCTTTACAGCGCATGGGCCAAGGTCCATATTCTGCCTCATGCTCAGCGCCGCCCCACCCCCAACCTGGACGCGCGCGCTCGCCCATCCCTGCCTGGAGTCACCCATGAAGGTTCACGAGTATCAAGCCAAAACCTGCTTCGCACAGAGTGGAATCAGCGTGCCACCGGGTCACGCCGTGTTCAGCCCCGCTGAGGCTCTCCAGGCCGCCCAGAAACTGGGCGGCGACGCCTGGGTCGTCAAGGCGCAGATCCACGCCGGTGGGCGCGGCAAAGGCGGCGGCGTCAAAATCGCTCGCTCCCTCGCCGAAGTCGAAAGCCTGGCCTCGACCATCCTCGGCATGAACCTCGTCACCCATCAAACCGGCCCCGCCGGGCAGGTGGTCCGCCGCCTCCTCATCGAAGCCGCCGTCCCCATCGCACGCGAGCTCTACCTGAGCCTCCTCCTCGACCGCGGCGCCGGCCGCATCCTCATCATGGCGAGCACTGAGGGCGGCATGGACATCGAAGAGGTCGCCGCACACCAACCGGAGAAAATCGTCAAGGTCCACGTCGATCCCGTCTGGGGACTCGCCAACTTCCAGGTGCGCACCCTGGCCAAAGCCTTGGCCCTGAGCCCCACGGCCGCCAAGGACTTCTCGGCCATGCTCCACCGACTCTACACCTTCTTCATCGCCAACGACTGCGATCTCGTCGAAATCAACCCCCTCGTCCTCACCAAGGATGAGCGGATCGTCGCCCTCGACGCCAAGGTCACCTTCGACGGCAACGCCCTCTTCCGCCACCCAGAGCTCGCCGCCCTGCGCGATCTCGACGAGGAACATCCCGCAGAAATCGAAGCCTCCAAGTGGGACCTCTCCTACATCGCCCTCGACGGCGACATCGGCTGCATGGTCAACGGCGCTGGCCTCGCCATGGCCACCATGGACATCATCAAACAGTACGGCGGTGAACCCGCAAATTTCCTCGACGTCGGCGGCTCGGCCACGCGCGAGCGCGTCGCCGCCGCCTTCAAAATCATCAGCGCCGATCCGCGGGTAAAGGGGATCTTCGTCAACATTTTCGGGGGCATCGTCCGCTGTGACATGCTCGCCGAGGGCATCATCGAGGCCGCCAAAGAGGTCGGACTCGCCTTGCCCCTGGTCGTCCGCCTCGAAGGCACCCGCGCCGCCGAAGGACGCGCCCTCTTGGACCACAGCGGCTTGAAAATCACCAGCGCCGACACCATGGCTGACGGCGCCTGCAAAATCATCGCAGCCAGCCGAGCAGCAGGAGAGTGACATGAGTATCTGGCTCAATGGTGCCACCAAAGTCGTCATCCAAGGGATCACGGGCGCAGCCGGGCGCTTTCACACCGAACAAATGATCGCCTACGGGACCCACATCGTCGCCGGCGTCACCCCCGGGCGAGGTGGCGATAGCTTCATGGACGTCCCCATCTTCGACAGCGTCGCCGAAGCCGTCGCCCAAAGCGCAGCCACCGCCTCGGTCATTTACGTCCCACCGCCCTTCGCCGCCGAGGCCATCCTCGAAGCAGCCGACGCGGGCATCACCCTCATCGTCGCCATCACCGAGGGCATCCCTGTCCTTGATATGCTCAAGGTCAGAACCGCCCTTGAACAACGCCCCTGGGCCCGGCTCATTGGCCCCAATTGCCCCGGGATCATCACCCCGGGTCAGAGCAAGCTGGGCATCATGCCCGGACCCATCCATTTACCCGGACGGATCGGCGTCATCAGTCGCTCAGGAACACTGACCTACGAAGCCGTTGAACAGCTCACGCGACTTGGCCTCGGGCAGTCGACCTGCATCGGCCTTGGCGGTGACCCGATCCACGGCACCACCTTCATCGACTGCCTCGAAGCGTTCAATGCCGATCCCGACACGGAGGGCGTCGTCATGATCGGAGAGATCGGCGGAGACGCTGAAGAACGCGCCGCCGAATACATCGCCAAGCACCTCTCCAAGCCCGTCATCGCCTTCATCGCTGGGCGCACGGCGCCACCCGGCAAACGCATGGGCCACGCCGGCGCCATCATCTCCGGTGGCTCTGGGCGCGCCGCCGATAAAATCGCCGCCCTCGAAAGCGCCGGCGTCGCCGTGGCCCCCAGCCCAGCAGACATCGGCGTCACCATGCAGCGCGCCCTGGCCCACTAGAGCCCCACTGCTCCCATTTGAAACAAGCCTGACCTTTTTTGGAACAAGAACCGGCCGGGCGGCGGCCGCATCAGCGCCCCCCTGAGAGCCTAACCCTGCGCAGCCGCCAGCCCCCCAGCGCGGCACGCGTCGGCCACGCCCATGGCGCACCCTTTGCAAACAGGGACACTCGCGTTGACACCTTAGCCAACGCCATGATTCTTCTACCCGCAAGGCCTTTGAGATGCGCTCCTTGTTCATCACGCTCTGCTCACTGACCGCGCTGGCCTGCGTCGACCCCGTGCCTCCCGCCCCTGTCGACGATAGAGCCGAGGCCCTGGAACACGCCATCAATGCCTACCGTGCTGAACATGGACTGCCGCCCATTGCCTCATCCCCTTCGCTGCGACTTGTCGCCGACACCCACGTCTGGGATTTGGAATACAACCTCCCCATAGAGCCCTGCTCCCTGCACTCCTGGTCAGACGCCGGACCATGGCGCTCCTGTTGTTATGTGAATGAAAGTCCAGACTTGGACTGCATGCTTGACAAGGCGCGTGAATTGAGTCTCTATGACGCCAACGGCTATGAAATCGCCGTCTCCTATTTTGGGCCCAAACCACTCACACCCACGCAAGCCTTGTCACTGTGGATGGCGAGTCCCTCTCACAACGATGTCATCCTCAATCGCGGCCCCTGGGCAGACGCCCCTTGGCTCGCCATGGGGGCTGCCATCACCGAGCACTATGCCGTCGTGTGGTTTGGCAAAGAAGTCGATCCCCACTGAGGCCCTGTCACCCCATACTTCCCCGGTCAAAGCGACGTGAACAATCCATCTGCCGACACCTCTCACCCAATGGATCGCAAACTGCGCGTCTTGGTCATCGACGATGAGCCCCTCATCGGGCGCGCCATCCAGCGCTCCCTACCCGAGGTGTCCGTAGAAACGGTCACCCTGGCCGCAGAAGGGCTGCAACGATGTCAAGCCGAGGACTTCGATATCGTCTTCTGCGACATCCTCATGCCCGGGCTCAACGGGCGAGAGGTGTACCAGCAACTCAAAGCCAGCCACCCCGACCGCGCCAAGCGCTTCGTCTTCATGACGGGTGGCTCCTTTGTCGCGTGGGTTCAGCGCTTCATCGAGGAGGTCTCCAACGAAGTCCTCCTCAAACCCTTCTCCCGCAACCGCCTGCAGGCCGTCGTGGAGAACGTCCGCGCCAACCTCACTCCTCCTCTTTGAAGGTCTCCCCAACGGCGTGACCCGCATTCTTCAACGCCTTGGGGACCCGCCCTACGGTGCTCTTCGCACCCTGGTAATAATCGGCCAATTGCTGCCGCGTCTCCCGACCCGACTTCGGAGCCAGCAACATCGCCACACCAGCGCCAACCAAAGCACCGCCTACGGCTGCCAAAAGTAGAGAACCCGTTCCGTAACTGTTCTTGCTGTCCATGCTCTATCCCTCTGCTGTTGCCACGTCCGTTGATTGCTCCGCGGAAGATGGCCGCGGCCTGACTTCTTCATGAACCCCTCGTGGCTGTAGGGGGCTCATCGATGTGCCGTCATCTCCATCGCCATCTTCCTGACCTTCTCCGCGACACGACGCTTCGCTCTCCTCATCCGTCGTCGCGGCCTGGCGCGCCCGAATGAAGGCTGTCACCGCTGGCACGACCGCCGCCATGACCGTCGAGGCCACGCTGACCAGGCTCATGTATCGCTCCACCCTCCGCGCCAGCTCACCACTCACCTCGACCACATCGGCCACATTCCGTTCTTGCCCCTCCAGGCCTCGGCTCATCACCTCGACCCGCTGCGCAATGATCTGCACTTGCTCGATGGTCGGCCCCAGACGCTCCACCAGCAGAGACAACCTCTTGTAGGCACGCCATAGCGTCAGAAATATCATCACCATGATGGGAATCAGCGCCCCCACGAGCATGGAGAAGATAATCAACAAACTCACCTGCCAGCTCTCCATCCAGCCGCCTCTCTCCATCGAACGGTCGAAGCCACCCCCTCACGCGCCACGGCACCCACCCCCTCGGGCGGCATACGAGGCCAACTTAGCGTCGCGCATCGCGTCTATTTATGGCCATCCAAGCGCCCGCCGTCAAGCCCCCCTCTCGAACGAGGCGGCGGCTTGACGCCGCCGCTCAGGCCCTCTTCGCCGCCCCGTTGCCCCTGCGGCCACTTTCGTAGAGCATAGCGTCGACGGGTTTCTACGCCTCTTGCCCTCTGCTGCGCCCTGCGCGCCCCCTTCACCGGCCTGCCCCTTGGATCTCTCATGCCCAGCCTCCTACAAAGCAGCCGGGCCCTGCTCAGCACCCCAGTGGGCGCGCTGGGCCTGCTGCTGACCCTCACCACCTCACTTGGCCTCTTTTGGGCGGGCCTCGCCCTCCCATGGGTGCTCGCCCTCTCTCCCGTCATCGGCCTGGCCTGGACCCTGCTGGCTTTCGCCACCGGCCTGGCCCCCAGAGCACTCGCCCGGCACCGCGACCAGACTCGGCAACGCACCTTGCGAGCGCGCCGAGATGCCCTGGAACAGCAACGCAAGCGCTTGACCGCCATGCGCCTCCCCGACGCCGACATCGCCCAGGCCGTCCGTGGCTTTGCCCTGGTCTTCGGCGACTACCTCAACACCTGCGCCAACCAACACACCCGAGACCCCCACACGGATGTCGCCGCTGAGGAGGTCCTCGATACCCTCACGATCTACCTCCGGGAGCGCGATGGTGCCGCCATCGAGCGCCACTTCGACCTGCCCGATGCCGATCCTTTCCCCGACGCTCACGCCCGCACCTTGGCCTTCATCCAAGAGCGCAGCGCCCAAGTGCGACAAGCCCAAATGAACATCGAAGGCGGCCTCGGCGGCCATGACCGTCTCTCCATCCGCGAGGAGCTCCAATGACCCTCTGCCTCCAGCCTGGACGCTCGCCCCACCCGAGGCTGCGACATCAGCCGTGGGCGCCGTGGCGCCGCATCGTCGGAACCGCGGCGCTGCTTCTCTTCCTCATCATCGGCAGCCACCAGGTTCACGCCATCGAGGCCAAGGTCGAGACGGTCGCCGTCACCGTTTTCATTCGCCCTGACGGGATCGGCCAAGTCTTTTACCAGATTGAATGGCACGTCAGATCGGGCACCATGGGCGCCTTCTATTTTCAGGGTGAAGCCTTTACCCCCATCTGGGATCGACGGCACTGCTACGCCGACCTCGCCACCCAGGAGCGAGTCCCCCTGGAAATCACCTATGAATCCCCCCACCATCGCTGGGACATCGTCCTCGCCGGGGGCAAGCGCACCTCGGGGACCGCTTTCTGGCGCCTGGCCTACTCAGGCGACTTCGCCGCAGCGGGGCTGCTGGGTTTGACCCACAGCCCTGAACGGGGCGATCTGGTCTACTTCGATTGGGGCCCCGTACAGTGGGACGACCCCCTAAAGTCGCGCACCGTGCGGCTCATTCTGCCCGTACACGTCTCCGGTGAGACCCTCTCGGCAGAGGAGAAAGCGGCCATCCCCCTCTTCACCGAACCCTTCGTCAACACCCAAAACCGCATGGATTTCCTCGGCAGCCGCGGGGACGACGGCCACTACTTCCTCACCATCCTCTTGCACCAGGAAGCCGTCCCCCGTCGCGGCAGCCAACGCATCGCCCTCTATTTCCCCCAAGACTACCTCGCCCTCGACCTGCGCCCTGAACAACGACAAGCGCCGCGCCGTAACGTGCAGCAGCCGTCCACACCGCCTCCCGTGGCGGACCCCACGGCAGGCACACCCTATGACCTCGACCACGCAGAGCACCTCTCCTTCTTCCCTTGGCTTTTCTGGGCTTTCTACCCCTGGTGGGCCTTCTTCCTGCTTGGCGCGACCCTGTTCCTCTCGTTGCTCTTCGTCGCCCGTCAGGCCGCCAACTATCACCGTGCCAAGACCAGCCTGGCCGGAATGGCTTGGGCAGGGGACTCCTGGATACCCCCCAAGCTCGTCGTCGGCTCTTATCAAGTCAGCGGTAAGATCGCACCAGACCTCCACCCCGTCGAGGTCGCCTTGTTGCTGGAGTTGCCCCTGCCCCGCGTCGCCGCCATCATGCTCGAAGGCCTCACCGCGCAAGGCATCATCACCGTCCTCCAACAAGACCCCCTCCGCATCGAGGTCCTCAACGCACGCCCCGCGGAGCACCCCTTTGAAGAGTCCTTCCTGGCCGCCTTCGCACCCGATGGGCATGTGCTCTCGGGCCTCATGGCCGACTTCTTCGAAGACGCCATCAAGAGCCTCCAAGAAAAAATCTGGGACTGCGACCTCGCGGCCACCCAAGCCCACTATCGCGACATGCTCGCTCAAGTCGCCGCTGAAGACGCCAACCCACCAACCGCGGCCGCACCACGAACCCAGGACGTGCGCCTCCATAGCGCCTACTGGCTCGGTTACCACCACCTGAACACCCAACCTCAACGCCTCAGCACCCTGCGTCTCCCCAGTGACATCGGCCACACTTACGCCGACTTCATGCGCAGCGCCGCTTGCTTCTCCGGTTGCTTCAGCCCCAAAGGCTTGGGAGCCGTGCCCGCCGCCTTCACCGATGCCTGCCACTCGGCTTGCCATGACGCCTGCCACTCGGCCTGTCACTCCGCCTGCCACTCGGCCTGCCACTCGGCCTGTCACTCGGCCTGCCACTCGGCCTGCCACTCCGCCTGTGTCTCGGGAGGCGCGCGATGACCACCCACGACCTCGCGTGGATTGCTCCCTTTTGGCAGAAGATTCGCCCCATCGTCTTTTTGCGACTGGAAGACGAGGTACTCATCTTGCCACCCAATCGCGTGTTCAAGCTCAACGCCACGGCCCAGATGCTCTTGCGTCGGCTCGACGCTGATGAGCCCCTCGACGCTCTGCCAGGCATCACCCCGCAGCGCCGCACCGAAATCCACCACTTCTTCACCGCCCTCGAGGCGGCCATGCGCGGCGAAACCCCTGTGGCCGAGCGGGTGCCCTTCACCTTTGATTTCACCCGCTGGCCCGTCCTCGGCGAGATCGCCGTCACCTATCGGTGCAACAACCGCTGTCGCTTCTGCTACGCCGGCTGTAGCGCTGGCGCCAGCGCCTGCGCCGCCCCCCCAGGGCGACACGAAGTCGAAGACTTACCCACGGCCGCGCTCCTACGCGTCATCGACATCTTCAAAGAGGAAGCCAGAATCCCTTTCTTCTCCTTCACCGGTGGCGAGCCCCTGCTGCGACCGGATCTCGAAGTCCTCATCGCCCATGCCCACGACTTGGGACTCAAGACCAACCTGGTGACCAACGGGACCTTGGCAACCCCTGAGCGCGCGCAGTCCCTGTACGACGCAGGCCTGCGCACGGCGCAACTAAGCATTGAAGCACCCGACGCGGCGCTGCACGACGCGCTCTGTGGCGTGCCCGGCGCCTACGCCCGCACCATCGCCGGCATCGCTGCCCTGCAACAGGCGGGGATCGCCGTGCAATGCAACACCACCGCCCTACGCCCCAACCTCGACGTCCTGGCGCACATGCCCGCCCTCGCCGCCAGGCTCAAAGTGGTGCGCATGTCCATGAACCTCTTCATCCCCACCCAGCGCAGCCCCGAGAGCGACGCCCTCTTCGTCCCCTACCGCGAGATCGGGCCCGTGGTCGACCGCGTCCGCAAAGCCGCCCACCGTCATGGTGTCGACTTTCTCTGGTATTCACCCACACCGCTCTGCCTCTACAACCCCATCGCCCGCGGGCTCGGCAACAAGAGCTGCGCCGCATGTGATGGCTTGCTCTCCGTCGACCCCCAGGCCCGCGTGTTGCCCTGCTCGTCCTGGGATCAACCCCTGGGCTCCTTGCTCGACCAAGGTTTTCAAGACATCTGGTTCGGCCAACGCGCCCAGATGCTTAAAAACAAAGCCTTCGCGCCCCAGGCGTGCCAGAGCTGTGGCGCCTTCACCGCCTGCCAAGGGGCATGCCCCCTCTATTGGGATTATGCGGGCTACGACGAGATCGATGTCGCCGGCCCCCGTTTCCGTGCCCGCTACACCGCGACCAACACCGCAGTCGCCGCAGCGAGGAGTGAGTCGTGACCGCTACCACCCTACCCCAGCTCACCACCGTGGCCATTCTCAAACGCGATTGGCTCCGCTTCGCGATCGCGGCCCTTATCTACAGCAGCGGCCTGATCCTCCAATTCGCCTTCGATGAGCTCCTCGGCCTGGCCCTCGTTGCCATCGGCTGGTTCCCACTCTGGCGCCCCAAAGTCACCAACAAGCCCAAGGACCGCGGTCTCGAAGACTGGCGCCCCGTCTCCAGCGCCGAGGTCAACCGCGTCTTCGACGCCATGGCCCAGGCCAAGACGGTCAAGAAAATGGTGTTGTTCTCCGACGAAGGCGACAAGGCCACCAACTATGTCATGGGTTATCTCTTTGTCGCCACGCTCATCCTTGGCGGCACCTACATTTTCTGGTCCCCCGCCACAGTGCTCTTCCTCAACGCCTTCCTCTTTACCATCCCCGCCTTTCTTTCGGGGCGAGTCGTCCCCTTCATCCCCCCCCTGCTCGAGCTCAAGGCCACGAGATTTGCCACGGTCCTGCGCCACGCTCTCCCCAAGGACCACGTCCTCACCCCTTACCTCCGCTTCGATAAAGACGACCAGGACCATGAAATCCCGGAAGACCTCCGCTTTCTCTTGGAGCCGCGCAGAAAGCCAGAAGACCTCGTCGGAGTGCAGATTCAAATCGCCATCAACCGCGGCCCCTCTGGCGCCGTGCCGTACATGTATGCCGTCTTCCTCACCAAAGGCAACCAAGGGCCCGCTGCGAAACGTCTGCGCGCCATGCCAGCACCTGGTCTCAAGTGGGAGTGGGAGCCCGGCGGTGACGACGCTTATGGCAGCGTCGTCCTCAGACAGAAAACCGCCGCCGGTGGCTACCACACCACCGACAACGACTGTCAAGCCCTGGTGGACACCATCGTCAACATCCTCGCCAAATTATCCTAGGCCTCGGCTTCATCCTCCTCAGGCCACGGCACCCATTCGATATCACGCCGTATCGGCCGCCGATCCCGGAAACAGACCAAGGTCAACGCCTCCCAGTGCTCCAGGTGCGCCTCGGCAACCGCGCTCAGCGCTTCCACCTCTTCCACCTCGGCAAAGGCGATCCCGTCTTCGACGACCTCGACCTCGCCCGCCAACAGCTTCCAACCGCGCCAACCCACCTGCGCCATCATCGTCCCCAGAACCTGCCACCCCTCTGGCCCCAAGTTCACCTCGATGAAGGCCTCCCCATCCACCACATAAGTATCTGGAAAAACACGCGTACCACCCAGATAAAAGTCAGGCGCGAAGGGCAAACCGTAGCGCCGCGCATAGTTCTCCACTTGCACCATGTCGTGCTCGCCAAGCGCATCGTGGCCGGCACGCCAGTCCAAATGATGGCGCAGCTCGTGTGAGAGCGTCCCCCAGGTCTCTTCCTCCCAGTCGAAAGCATCCGACTCGGACGACAACTGGAAAAATGAGCCGTAGTAGAGGGTTATGAACGAGTGCACCGGCGCATCAGGGACGTACTCCACGGCTGGGTCCAGTTGGCACTCCCCCATGAGCACCACCTCGGCCATGAGGGGATCCAACTTGGTCTCTGGCGACACCACCACGGCGATCACCCCCTCCCGCAGCACCTCGGGCACGGACTCCCACATGGCCAGAACCATCTGCTCGAACGCTGCCAGCTCCATCACGCCCCCTCCCTGCGCCGCGACGTCAGCATCGCGGCAGCCACCGCCCAAGGCTGGTCAAGCTGCCATCGCCCGCACCCGCCCCAGCCACACCCTGGCCACATGAGCTTGGCCTCAGCGCAACTTCCCCTCGTAAAAGGCCGCCATGCGCTCCCGCACAGCGCGCGGCTGTACATTGAGCGTCTGCCTCGCACCCTCCCGGTGCTTGAGGGTCACCCCACCAAAGATCCAGAACCCTACCTGCACCCGGAACACGGACAACTCATCCAGCGGATATACCCGGCGCGGTGTCAATACGGACAGCTCTTGCGACAGCCACGCTTCGATCGCCTGTAGATCCCCATCAGGCTCGGCCAGCCGCGCCAACAAGGCCGTACTCACCCGCGCCTGTTGCTGGCGCCCATCGCTCACGGTGGTCGTCATGCCCAGTGAGGTCACCGCTGATTGCGGCAGGTAATACAAGGCCTGTTTGGTGCCAAACAGCGCTCCCTTGCTCACGGTGCCACTGGCCAGGCCCTCATTCATGTCGACCTTTTCGACCCACAAATAATCGCGCTCCTTCTCCAAGGCCATCTCTCATCCTCCCCTAGCGTGCCAAGCCGCCAAAACTGCGGCAAGGAGGCTAGGCTCACCTCAGCGCGGCCACCACGCCACGCCCACGGCCTCCTCACCCATCTCTCATCTCTCGCCATCTCTCTCATTGGCAATGTCACGTCGGGCACAACGGGCCTCTCGCACCTCTTGCTCTGAGTACCTCTCGTGCACCGCCGCCCGTGCCAACATGTGAGACGACAACGGCAGCGTCAGGAGAAGCAAAACGACGATGATCAACCCGCGCCACCACCACGCGGCGTCGCCAGCCTCCAGAGAGACGCCAAAGAGAATCAACCACAGGGCCAAGGTCCCGCCCTTGGTCGCAGCGTGCTGCCTCGCCAACGCGTCAGGCAGGCGAAAAAGCCCCAACGCCGCCACCAACAACAGGGCCGAGCCCACTAGCCCCACGGCCAGCGCCAAGACGCTCATCCTTCCTCCTCGGTCTCGGTGCGCTCCACCACATGAAGCTCATGGTGGGGAGAGATAAGCCGCGACCACACCAAAGTGGCAACAAAACTCACCAACGCAACCCCTATCGCCACGTCGAGGTAGAGATGACGTCCACTCACCAACGACAGGGCCGACATCAGGGCAATGTTCGCCGAGAAAACCACATCCAAGGCGATGATCCGATCCGCCTGCAGCGGGCCGAGGGTCAAGCGCAACAGCGCCATGGCCATCGCTATCAGCGCTGCAACCAAGATGATCCAAGAAAGCACTCCCGTCATCGCTTGCTTCCTTTCGGGTAGATGCGCCGCATGGGCACTTCGAAGCGACGCTGGATCTCACAAGCCACTGAGCCAGGATCCGAGGCATCCAACAGATGCAGCAGCATCTCACCCCGCGCGTAGTCGATGGCGATCGCCGTCGACCCGGGGGTCAGAGTGATCATCGCGCCCAACAGCGAGGCCCCCCAAGGGCTCAGCCCGCTGAAAGAAATCCGCACCAGGCCCGCTTGCCCACCGCCGCCCCGCCGCAGGATCAGCCAGGCAATCCCCACCCCCGACTTGATCACCTCAACGATGAAGACGGCCAACAACAACGCCCCGCTGACATACCGCGACTTCATTTTGCCCCCAAAAAGTGCGCCGTCGCCATCTGTGCATAGTGCACGAAGGGCTCAGGCATGAGGCCAATGCCAACCGTGAGCAAGGTCAGCGCCAGGGTCACCACGTAAGCTGGCGCTAAACCGCCAACGGCCGGGGCAGCCCACGCCTCATCGGGATGCCGCTTCCAGAAGGCCTCGAACCAGATCTTGGTCATGGAATAGAGCGTCAAGAGCCCAACGAAGAGGGCAATGACTGCCAGCACATACTCCTCCTGCCCTATCGCCTCGTTGAGCACCAGCACCTTGGCCCAAAAACCAGAGAGCGGCGGGACGCCAACCAGCGACAATGCAGAGAGCGCGAACAACAGCGCCAAGCCTGGACTGCGCGCGTAGAGGCCCCCACACTGACGCAGGTCATAAGAGCCACACTTGCGATAAACCATGGCGCCCACCAAAAACAAATTCACCTTCACCACGCTGTGATGGAGAACATAAACCAAGGTCGCCACGTAGCCAGCATGGGAATCGAGCGAGATGCCCAAGAGCATGTAGCCGATCTGAGAGATGCTGTGAAAAGCCAAAATACGCTTGATATGCCAGTGGTAAGCTGCCCCCAGCACCCCCACCAACATGGTCGCCGCTGCTACCCACTTGAGAAAAACGAAAAAGACATCTGGCGTCAGGGGAAAGACCTCGCCCAATAGACGCATCAACCCATAGATACCCACCTTCGTCAGCAGGCCGGCAAAGAGCACCAGGATCGGGGCCGGCAACGTGTGGTAGGAGGCCGGAAGCCACGCAAAGACGGGAAAGGATGCCGCCTTCACCAAGAAGGCCAACGCTATCATTGCAATGACGGGAAAGAGCGCGACCGAAGCCCCTCCCTCTGTCGCCAGGTGCAGCGCCCGAAAACTGAGATGGCCCGTGGCCGAATAGAGAAAGGCGATGCCCATCAGAAGCAATAACGTGCCCATGGTGTTCAGCACGAAATACTTGAAGGTCGCCTCGAGCTGCGACAGTGACCCGCGATAGGCCAGGAGCCCCAGCGCCGTCACCAACATCAACTCAAACCACACATAGAGGTTGAAAATATCGCCCGTGAGAAAGGCCCCACTCACCCCCGCAAGCAGACCATGAACCAGCGGCGCCAAAGCCCCTGACACCTCAGCCGAGTCCGTCTCGCTGCTATACTGAAACAACAAGGCACAAGCGCCCATCAACGCCGTGATGGCCACCATGCCCACCCCGAGCAGATCGCCCACGAACTCGATCCCAAAGGGTGCCGGCCAGCCGCCCAGCGTCACCACGACGCTCCCCTTCTCCAAGACCCCCAACAGCAGCAGCGTCGCGCTCACAAAAAACGCACCGATCCCTATCAGCGAAATCAACTGCTGGAGACGAGCCTGACGCATGGTCATGGCCGTCAACAACGCCGTCGCCAAAGGAATGAGGATAGGACTCAGCAACAGCGTGCTCACTTCTCCGCCTCCTCGATCACGGGATAACCGTCCTCACGCGGAGCAGGCTCAGCCGAGCGTAACAAATCGGAGTCGTTCACAGCGCTGCGTTGTTTGATGGCCAAAACCAAAATGAGAGAAAAACAAGTCAAAGAAAACCCGATGACAATCGCCGTCAACACCAGCGCCTGTGGGAGAGGATTGGTCGCATGCTCCAATACCTGCGAGCCCTCGGCGATGATGGGAGGCGCGCTGGTCTGAGCCCGCGCGCTCGCAAAAACAATCAGGTTCGCCGCCGCAGCGAGCACGGAAATCCCCACGACGCTCCGCAACAAGTCGCGGGACAGCGCCATGTAGATCCCTGCGCTGACCGTTGCCGCAGCAGCAATTGCCAAAAGCCAGATCATCCTCCGCCCTCCCGCACGTCTTCATCGTCTCGCCCAGCCGCCGATGGACCGTGCGCCACTGCCAGCGTAGCGCTGGGAGAAGGTTCCAAAACCGTGTCCACGTCAATCGCCTTCGCACAGAGCGCTCCCAGCGCAGCCCAGACCACACCAAAAACCCCCACATCGAAGAGCAGCACCGTCGACACACTCACCGACGTGATGCCCAATGGCACCTCCTGCCACAGATGGGTCAAATAGGGCTGCCCCACAATCAGCGCCGGCACACCACTCAAAAGGCTAAGCAAAGCACTCAGCGCCGCCATCCGCCCCGGCGCCAACGGGAGCTTCCCTATCGCCCGTCTGTGACCATGGGCCACGGCCAGCATGGCCGTCGCCGCCACCGCCACCATGCCAGCGATGAAACCACCGCCAGGCTCGTTGTGACCCCGCAGTAGTATCAGAACGGCCCCCAGAAGCATCAACGGATAGAGCACCTGAACCGCCACCGAGAGCATCAGCACCTCACCCGGCGTCCCAGGACTGCTCTCCGATGGCCCCAGCACACTACCAGGACGCAAGACCTTCACCCGCTGCTCCCGCAGCAAACGGAGCATGGGCAGAGAAGCCAAAAAGGTAAAGGCCACCACCGTGATCTCACCCAGGGTATCCGTCGCCCTGAAGTCCACCAAGATCACATTGACCACGTTACGCCCATGCGCCTCGGGCACACTAGCCGCCGAGAAAAAGGCCTCTAACGCCATATCCGCGTCAAAACCACCTGTATAGAGCACCAGCGAACCCATCAACAGACCACCACCCAGCGCAAAGCCACCCCGCAAAAAGGTCTGCCAGCGCGGAAGACGCGGCGGCTGCTGAAGCTCCATCGCCCGGACCCGCAGAAGGATGGCCGCCAGAACCACCACGAACGCAACCTCCACGCTGAACTGGGTGAAGGCCAGGTCAGGAGCCCCCAAAGCCAAAAAGATCAACGCTGAGGCCAGGCCGATCACCCCACTGATCAACAACATGACAAAGGAGTTGCGCACCACACAGACGACGATCGCCGCCGCCACGAGAAAGAACGTCGCCACCACCACCACCACCGCCGCCGGTGTCCCTGCAAGGCTGAAGTGCGGCAAAGGAACCCGCGGCAGCAGAGCAAAGGAAGCACCCACGACGAGAAAGCTGAAGCTCAGCACCATCACCACATAGGTCCGCACACGCCCCGTCTGCATGCGCTTGATCATCTGGGTGGCAACCCAAGGAATGGCATAAAGATAGGCATCATACCACGCCGAAGGCTGAATCGCCGCTGGCGGACGCAGCCGCTTCTGCGCGTGAAAAAGACGATCCCACAGCACAAAAAGCAACAACCCCAAACCGTAGGTGATGGCCAAAGCCTTGGCTTGGCCCAGCGCGTCCGTCGCCTCAGTCATCACCACGACACCGGCCCCACCCATGACGGCGGCCACATCGTTCAGCAACCCATGCACCAAAGAAGGAACGAGCCCAAGCACGATACCCACGCTCGCCACGACCAACGGCGGCAACCAAGTCAACAGCCGATCACCCTTCGCATCAGCAGGCTTCATCTCCCGGGTGCGACAGAAAACCCGCACCGTCGCCACACCCGCCGCAGCAATGGACGCCGCGCTCACGAATATCCCCGAGTAAGCCACCCACTCAAAGAGACTCGATTCGGCCTTCGCCACCTTGATGAAGTCCTTGGCAATATAGCCAAAAGACATGGGTATGCCCGCCATGGACACCGCCGCCAGCAGACCCGCCACCGCCGTAAAGGGCAGACGACGTATCAGACCACCCAGCGCATCGATGATCCGGGTCCCCGTCGACAAATCCACATTGCCTGCCACGAAAAACAGCGGCGCCTTATAGAGCGCATGGGCCAACAAAAACGCCGCCATCGCCATCGAAGCCCCTTGCCCAGGGAGCCCAATGAGCAACACCAACGTCCCCAAGGCCGAGACCGTCGACCAAGCCAATATGCGCTTCAGATCCCGCTCACGTACCGTCAGGACCATCGCCCACACCGACGTAAAGCCCCCGACACTCACCAAGGTGACCTGCCACATCAGACTCTCATCGAACGCAGGATGGAGCCGAGCCAGCAAATACACCCCCAGCTTCACCATCGTCGCTGAGTGCAGGTAAGCGCTCACCGGCGTCGGAGCCGCCATGGCGCCTGGCAACCAGAAGTGAAAAGGGAACTGGGCCGACTTACTAAATGCCCCTACGAACAGACAAGAAAGCGCCATCCATACCCGCGAGTCGCCACCCCACACCTCAGACGTCGCCAGAATCTCACCGAGGGATGTAGAACCGGCAATCTGGGACAACAGGATCAAGCCAAAGAGCATCACCAGGCCCCCGCCACCGGTGATCATCAACGCTTGCTTGGCCGAGTTCCTGCTCGCTGCATACTCGTGTTTGAAACCCACCAGCAAAAACGAAGTGATGCTGGTCAACTCCCAAAACAGAAAAAGCACATAGACATCATCCGCACTCACAGCGCCAAGCATGGCCACCATGAACACCAGCAACAAAAGATAGAGCCGCCCCCGATGGGCCGCCCCGGCCATGTAGCCCGCCGCATAAATGAAGACAAAAGTACCAACACCTGAGATGAGCAAAATCAACAAAATGGACAGCGCATCGATATGCAACGAGAACCCGATCCCCAGGGCCGGCATCCAAGCCCAACGCAAGTCCAGGGGCGTGGCACCCGACAAAAAGGCCCACAAAGTCAACCCAAAAACCGCCGCTGGGATGACCGCCAACAGGCCCAACCTTGACCCGCCCGCCCCCACGCCTTCTGATGATGCTGGTCCGCCCATGAATCTCCACCTCGGGCGGCCATCGGGCCCCCCGCTGCCACCCACTCCAATGGCACCGCGACCCACCTCCGACCTCGCGCTGGACGCGGCCACAGGGTGAGCCCCCAAAACTCTCCATCACTTCACGCCCAACGGCACACGCTGGGCAGGATGGCCTGTGGTTAATGCCGCCCACGCCTGATGTCAACGTCGTCAACGGCTGTGCGTGTCCCCGCCATCCCCTGCATGAGCCCCCTACCCTCACCATGAACGCGCCCCTGGCCTTGCACAGCCGCCGCGATCCAGGCAAAGTGCATACACCGCTCAACTCGGTCTGGATCCTCGCCCATCCCTCCTACCGAAGCACCGAAAAGCCATGACGAAGCCCTCACCCCTCCTACTCGCCTCGCTGCTGGCCCTCGCCCTCTTCACCGGCGCCTGCGACGACCCCGCGACCTCTCCGCCCCCGCCAAAGTGCCAACACAACGACTGCAATGAGGCCAACCTCGCCGGCACCTGCGACGACACCCAGGGGCGCATCGTCTGCACCTGCGTCCTGCCTTATATGGGCCCCACTTGCCGCCACTGTGCCGCCGCCTACTCTCCCCAAGACGAAGTCTGTGTGGCCGATACCGTCACCCCCTGTGAAGCCGCGCCGAACGGCGGCAGCGCCACCGTCGCCGCACCGCGTTTGCGCTCGACCCTGCCCGCCTCTTGGGACGAAAACTGGCTCGCCGCGCCCGCCGTCGCCGACCTCGACCAAGACGGTCACATGGAAATCATCGCTGCCCGCCACTCCGTCCTCTATGTCTGGAACCACGACGGCAGCTTGCGCTGGCGAGCCCCTTTCCCCAAAGCGGCCAGCGACCCCGCCGACCACGGCAGCACCCGTATCTGGGCCTCTCCCGTCGTCGGCGACTTCAATGGCGACGGCAACCTCGAAATCGCCGTCGCCTCCAGCCCCCACGCCAACCACGCCGCTAACATCGCCCTCTATGACCACCGCGGCGACCTCATGCCGGGATGGCCCGCTGCCTTCGGCGATAAGGAAATCCGCGCCATCACCGCTGGCGACCTCGACGGCGATGGCAAGCTGGAGATCCTCGTCAACAAGACCAACACCGGTCCCGCCACGGCCGTCTTCAACCTCGACGGCACCCTCCGCGTTGGCTGGCCTCAGGTCGACAACAGCACCTGCGACCCGCCGCCACCTGCAGAAGCCTGCTGGGATTTCGGTGGCTACAACCAGAACGTCGGCATCGCCGACCTCGACGGCGACACCTTCCCCGACGTCATCTCGACTTACGACGCCATCGGCTTTGGCATCTTCCACGCCGACGGCCGCCCCTTCCCTACCCACCCTGACTTCACCGACCGGGTCGTCACCGCCGTCGAGGCCTACCACGACCTCGCCCTCGCCCAGCGCGGCTGGGGCACGGGAGACCGCTCCGAGTTCACCTACAGCCCCCCAGTCATGGCCGACATCACCGGCGATGGCCGCCTCGAGCTCATCCTCGCTGGCGACCACGAACACTCCCAGTCCACGGCCAACCGCGGCGTCGCCCTCTGGGTCTTGCGCCCCGACATGACGCGCCCCGACGGCTGGCTCTGGCCCAAAGAGAGCGGCCCTCCCCTGCACGAAGGCGTCGACAAGGGTCCCAACATCGTCCCCACCCAACCCAACCCCGCCGTCGCCCGCATCAACAGCGACCCCCACCCCGCCATCCTCGTCCCCGCCTACGACGGCAACCTCTATGCCTGGTCCGCCCAAGGTGAGCTCCTGTGGACCTACCCCTTCGGCAGCGCCACCCCCTACACCGGCGCCGCCGAGCCCCTCGTCGCCGACCTCAACGGCGACGGCTACCCCGAGATCATCCTCGTCACTTTCACCTCGGGACAACCCCGCCAAGCCGACACCCCGGCCCACCTGATCATCCTCAACAACAACGGCGCCGAGCTCCACAAAGTCGAACTCTTTGGCCGTGGCTCCATGGCCGCACCCACCCTGGCCGACCTCGACGGCGACGGCAGCCTGGCCCTCCTCATCTCCCTCAAAGACACCCTCGGCCAAGGCCTGGGTGGGGTCCAAATCTGGGACCTCCCCGGCGCCCAACCCAACTGTGTCCTCTGGCACACCGGGCGCGGCAACCTCCTCCGCCAAGGTGTGCACACCCTTGACGCCAGGTGACCTTTGGTGGGACCACAGATGGGACGGCAGCACTTCACCCAGGCACGACCCTCCGCTGCCGCAGCGACGCGCCTGGCGTGTCGACGCCTGGCACGTGGAAAGCACGCCCCCAGTGACGCCGCGCCGCCCATAGCGGCCTCGGTGCCCCACCCTGGAGAACATCATGGAAGCCTTCGCAGACCTGCAACCCAGCGCCTTGTGGGCCCACTTCGCCCGACTCTGTGCCTTGCCCCGCGGTGCCGGACAAGAAAGCGCTGCCATCGACGCCATCGACGCCTGGGCCCAAGATCGAGGCTTCTCCACCGAGCGCGACCCAGCGGGCAACCTCCTCGTCACCACCCCTGGGACCAAGGGGGCACCCATCGCCCTCCAGGCCCACGTCGACATGGTCTGCGTCCCTGAGCAGAGCTTCCCCCTGCCTATCCCCGTCGTCAAACGAGATGACTGGCTCCACGCCAGCAGCAGCACCCTGGGCGCCGACAACGGCATCGGCGTCGCCATCGCCATGGCCGCCGCCGAAACCCTAGGCCACGACCACCCCCTGGACCTCCTCTTCACCGTCGGCGAAGAAGTCGGCCTCATCGGCGCCATGAATTGCACCATCACGGGCTTGCGCGCCAAACGACTCATCAACCTCGACGCCGAGGAACCCGGCTCGGTCACCGTCGCCTGCGCCGGCGGCGGCGAAGAAAGCCTGACCCTCACCCTGGACCGCATGCCACCCCACCGCGCACCTGGCGGCGATCTCACCCTCCAACTCAGCGTCTCCGGACTCCAAGGCGGTCACTCCGGCCTCGACATCGCCCGCTCCGGCGCCAACGCCATCCAGATCCTCGCCCAGGCCCTATGGCGCCTCAGAGACCACGTCGCCTACGGGCTGGCCTCGGTGCGCGGCGGCAGCGCCGACAACGTCATCCCCAACGAAGCCGAAGCCGTCCTCGTCTTTGGCGCCGCCGACGACCGCGATTTCGCCGCGGCCCTCGAACAGATCAAAGCCCAGGTCGCCCAGCGCTATGGCGCCCTCGAACCCAACATCCAGTGGTGCGTCGAGTCCACCGCCACCCCATCCACCATCATGCGCACCCAATGCCGCGATCGACTCCTCAACCTCATCCTCGCCACACCCCACGGCCCACAAGCCCGCTTCCCCCAACAACCCACTGACATCGCCACCAGCGCCAACCTCGCCATCGTCCGCACCGAAGGGGATCTCGCGACCGTGCTCATCTCCTCCCGCGCCGCCTCGACCCAAGCCCTCTTCGACCTCCGCGAACGCGTCCGCGCCCTCGCCGTCCTCGCCGGGCCCAACGCCAGCTTCCGCTCAACCGACCCTTACCCCGGCTGGGATGGCGCCTGGGACGCCCCCCTGGTCAACGCCGCCATCGCCGCCTGGAACGAGGCCGGATACCCCGAGGCCACTCGCCAACGCATTCACGCCGGCCTCGAGTGCGGCGCCCTCAGCGCCCGCTTCCCCGACGTCGAGATGATCTCCGTCGGCCCCCGCATCCTCGGCGCCCACACCACCAGCGAAAAGGTCAGCATCACCTCGGTCCAAGAATTCTGGCGCTTCCTTTTATCCTTGTTGGCCACCCTGCGCACGGGCTAAACTCCTGCCCAGGTCGTGCGTCGACCACTTCGGCTCCTCGGCACGTCCCAACCTCTCTCCAAGGCCTCTCTTTGGGCTAACCACCTCCCAAGGGCGTGCCCAGCGCCAACCGCCAGGAGTCACTATGTCACCCTCTCTCTGCAAGCACACCGCCCCAAATCCACCCCCCTGGTGGCGCTGGACGGCACTCCTCCTCGCCCTGCTCCTCGCCCTTCCGGCCTTCGTCGCTTGTGACGACGACCACAACCAAAGCACCCAGGACCTCGCCGATACCACCGAGGTCGCGCCGGACCTCGCCGACACGGAGCTGACCCAGCCCGATCTCCTCGATGTCCACGTCCCAGACCTCACCGATGTCATCCCCGACATCCCCGACCTCTCTGACGCGCTCGACCTCATCCCCGACACCGCCGACATCCCGCCTTACGACCTCCAAGACCTACCTGATCTTCCCCCAGATCTCACCGACACTCTCCCCGATCACGGCGACGTCGTCACCACGCCCACCACCGCCGAGGAATGGGCCCGAGCCTTGATCGCCGGTGAGGTCACCACTCCCGAGGCTTTCCACGCCATCAACTGGCTCACGGGCTTCCCCGTCAGGACCGCCAGCGGCACCATCATCTTTATCCACTGGTACCAAGGCGGGCAGTGGACCGTCGCCGGTGACTTCAGCGGCTGGATGCAACAGGACCTGCACCATCAAAACGATTTTTGGTGGGCTGAGCTGAGTATCGCCAACGGCGAAGGCCAGAAGTACAAGTTCGTCAACAACGGCAACCAATGGGTCGCAGATCCTTGGTCCCGCGCCTACGGCTACGACAACAACGGTGAGTTCTCTTTCGTCGAACGCCCCACCACGGCCCACCTCCAACGCTGGCAAGCCCTGCAAGCCGAAGGCTTGGCCGCCCGCGTCATGCGCGCCTACGTCCCCGCTGGCGACGGCCCCTGGCCAGTGCTCTACATGCACGATGGCCAGAACCTCTTCGACCCCAACGCCATGTGGGGCGGCTGGCGCATGCAGGAAGCCTTGGCCAACCTCGGCAAGGACATCCTCATCATCGGAATCGACAACACGGCAGACCGCATGCACGAGTACACCCACGTGGACGACGAGATCTCTGGCACCCTTTATGACGCCCGCGGCGACGCCTATGCCCGCCTCCTCGAGCTCCACGTCCGCCCCTACGTCGAAAGTACCTTCCCCACCAACGGCCTCCGTGGCCTCATGGGTTCCTCCCTGGGAGGCCTCATCAGCCTCTACATCGCCCACCTCTATCCCCAAAGCTACCACTTCGTCGCCTCGCTCTCGGGCACCCTGGGCTGGGGTAAGTTCGCCCTCGACAACCTCATCATGCAACAACTCTACGAAAACGCTGGCCATCGCGACTTCGTCATCTATGTCGACTCCGGCGGCGGCCCAGGGACGGAGGGCTGTGTCGACGTCGACGGAGACGGCTACATCGATGGCAAGTCCCCCGACAACTACTGCCATAACGTCGCCTTTGCCCAAGCCATGGATGCCATCGGCTACACCTTCCTCGCCGACCTCTTTCACTGGTGGGAAGAGAACGCCGAGCACAACGAAGCCGCCTGGGCCAGTCGCGTCTTCCGTCCCCTGGGCGTCTTCGCCGACATGAGCCCGCCCTGAAACCCAACGCCACGAGACGCCGAGCGCACCGCGCCCGGCGGCCGCGACCTGCCCAGCACCTCTCGCTCCCCCCAACTCACGTTGGATGATGCATCAAGATCGGCCCTGCTTGCTCACGAGCCACGCCAGCCCCATCACCTGGCACCCGAGATTCCCCCAAGGCTAGACCCATGACACGTGCTCTCTTTGTCCTATCCTGCGCCACCATCGCCTGGCTGGGCCTCAGTGGCTGTACTTTCGATGACTCGGCCCTCCAAGAGACCTGTAAGGACGACTCGGAGTGCCCGAGTGGCTACGAATGTCGCCCGCCCTATTGTGTCGCCAAGAGCATGACCGATGCCCAGCCAGAACTCGATCTGACCGACCTCCCCCCTGACCCCTGCGCCGCCTGTCTGGAGACTGAAGCCTGTTGCCTGGTAGGCGCGACCCGGACCTGCGTCGACATCGTCACCAACAAGGAGCACTGCGGGGCCTGTGATCAGACCTGTCAGGGGAACAACAGGGTGTGCCTCGGCGGCCAGTGCACCTGTGTCAGCGGTTGGCTCGACTGCGGCTCGGGCGAATGCAACACCAACATCACCAGTGACCCCGACAACTGTGGCGCCTGTGACCGCCAATGTCCCGATGGCGTCGAGTGCCGCGACAGCGGCTGCTCATGCGGCGATCAGGGTAGCGTCTGCTTTTTTGGCACCGCCTGCTGTGAAGTCGACGGCACCCAGACCTGCATCGATATCACCTCGGACCCCTCCAACTGCGGCGACTGTGGCACGACCTGCCCTGGAGACTTCCCACTCTGCACCGAAGGAGAATGTGGCTGTCAGGAAGGCTACGACACTTGCACCGAGGGCGCACCTTGCGCGACCTCCATCCTCGACGACGACTTTCACTGCGGAGAATGCGATCAGCGCTGCACGGGCAACACCACGTGCGCCAACGGCGAGTGCGTGTGCGGCAATGTCCCCTGCGCCTTCACCTGCTGCATCGTCGGCGACGCGGCGACCTGTGTCGATCTCGCGAGCAACGTCAGCCATTGCGGTTCCTGTGGACGAAGCTGCCCAGAAGGCACCCAATGCCTCAATGGCTCCTGTGAGTGCATCGCCCCATGGGCCACCTGCGGTGAGGGCTTCTGCGCCACGAACACCCACAGCAGTGACAACCACTGCGGCGCCTGCAACACCGCCTGCGGGTCGCTCAAGACCTGCAGCGGTGGCGTCTGCCACTGCGGCGATCAGCCATGTGCCGGCAACCTCCTCTGCTGCCCAGAAGAGAGTGGGGTCCGCTGTGTCAACCCAGGCTTCAGCAACCAGCATTGTGGCGCTTGTAACGTCGCCTGCAGCGAAGAACGCCAGCAGTGCCAGAACAGCCTCTGTGTCTGCGCCGCGCCATGGACCACCTGCGGCGAAGGTCAAGCCTGCGAGACCAACCTCGACAGCGATCCCAGCCACTGCGGGGCCTGCCACAACCCCTGTGATCCGCCCATGGCTTGCCACGGTGGCTATTGTTCCTGTGCCGGCCTCAACTGTG
>CAYVQF010000041.1:26091-52780 GCA_964454015.1 uncultured Myxococcales bacterium | reverse complement strand
TCTTGGAAATCCAAGAACAACGGGGTTTTTTCTTTTCTTGACCGTGGATCAGGGTGCGTGAGGCGGTGAGAGGTGCGATATTGCAGGCACGATGGTTGCTTTGGGCCGGCCCGGGCGCCCAGAGGACCGTGGTATAGAGCGTGGAGAATCGAGCGGTGTTGCAGGAAAATGCTGAGGCGAAGCGCAGAGCTGATGCGGGGCGAGGGAGGGATGCTCTCGTTGTGCCAAGTTGGCGCATTTGTCGATGCTGCTTGGGTGATCGGCGCGGAGGAAGGGGCCGGGTGGCTGTGAGCTTGGAGCGATGGCGCGGAGGCTGAGTGATTGAGTGGATGAACCTGCGCGCGGTGTGGTTGGTTTGGTGAACTTCAAAGGGAGAAACGATGCAGAATTCCATGTTGGACAATCAGTCGACGAAGAAGGCGGGTGCACAGAACGATTCGTTGCTCGATGGGGGCGGCGTTCAGGGAAATGGCTTGTTGGACCCCGAGCCTGCACCGCCGGGACCACAGCCGCTCAACGCGGCCAAGGCGGCTTCGGCCGTGTCTTATTACGTCACCAACGCGGCGCGTTATCCCCAAGATGTGATCGACCAGCTTCGCGGCAAGGTCTCAGGGGTGCCGGCGACGGGGCCGGCGGACACGGCCTTGGTCCAGGCCATTGCCGCCTATCAGCAGAGCAACAAGCTCGATGTGGACGGTAAGGCTGGCCCGGGGACGCTGACCCACATGTTCGGCTCCGACATCCGCGCCAAGGCCGCCACTGAGACGGATCCATCCAAGGAAGGCGATCCTAGAGGCAAGCTGTCGGCGCTGCATCCGTTGATGCAGACCAAGGCCCAAGCCCTGTTGGCCAATGCCAAGGCCAAGGGGCTGAGCGTGTGGGTGGTCGACGGGCTGCGGACCATTGCCGAACAAGACGCGCTCTACGCCAAAGGTCGAACCGCGCCGGGGAGCAAAGTCACCAACGTCAAAGGCGGCGGCAGCTACCACAACTACGGCGTGGCCATCGACGTGGTCTTCACTGGGCCTCAGCCTTGGGGTGAGCAACACGACTGGAAGGCCCTCGGCCAGGCGGGCGTCGAGGCCGGCTTGGAGTGGGGCGGCAACTGGACCAGCTTCATCGACCGACCCCACTTCCAGATCGCCGGTCTGTCCACGGCGCTCTTGCGCAGTTGGCATGCCGCCGGTGGCATGCAGAACGTGTGGGCCAAGGTCAGCGAAGGCGGCGGGGTGGCCAATGCAGGTGGCGGCACGGCGGCCCCAGCGCCAGCGGCGAACTTCAACGTCACCCGGGCGGTGAATTACAACCGCGGCCGGGGCTACACCAAAGAGCAGTGGAAGAAGATCCAAGAGATTATTGGGAGTGAGCCCGATGGCCTGCCGGGCCAAGAAACGGCCCGGTCCATCTTTGCCTGGCAGCAGTCCAAGAACCTGCAAGCCGACGGTTGTCTCGGACCAGGGACCTTTGCCGAGATGCAGAAAGAAGGCCTCACCTGAGCGCTCTGCGCCGTGGCCTCCCGGGGCCACCCATGCCCATCGCTTGCGCCGCCTGTCTTGTGGTGTCTGAGTCTCTGCAAGACACGGCGTGACCACCGTCTTGACTTCGTCGCTGTCTCTGACGAGAACGCGTGCGGCGACGTCCGTCACTACTAGGAGAGCAGAGGATGAACACAAGGTTGGGTTGGCTGGGGCTAGGGGTGTTGGTGGGGCTGTGGGCCTGCGACGATGGTGACAAGAAGGGTAGCGACGTGACCCTGCCACCTGATTTTGGTGAGGTGCAGGAGGAGATTTTGCCCACTGACCTGGGGCCAGATGCGCCCGTTGACGCGCTTCAGGAGCTGCCCCCTGCCGAGCTCAGCGATGGCGCCCTCCCCGACCTGGTGGAGGACGTGGCGACGCCCAGCCGCGCGACGGTGTGGCAGGAGGGTTTGGCCGCGGGCGTCAACTGGGGGATCGCGCATGCCTACCCGGGCGACCGGGGCATCGCTGCGCATCCGGCGGTCTACGCTGCCGAGGACTTCGAAAGCGGCACCGTGCGTCTGCCAACCGAAGAGGACCGCCTGCTGAACCAGCTCACGGTCGTCGGCGACGAGGTCTACGTCGGGGATTACGCGGCGCGTTTCGAGTGGCCCGAAGGGCTCAACGGTCCGACCACGCGCTTCGTCTTGCCCACCGACCCCGCAGACAACCCCCACGACGCCTATTTCGTGCGGGTCTGCTACAACTTCGATGGCTCTTTCCACCCCATCGATCAGAACCGCGGGGTGGGCGTCAAGGGTTTTGGCATCTACGCCGAGGGCCCGCAGACCACGGACGACAACTGGTACAACGCCTCGGTGCAGTTCGTGGGCTGGGGCAACAGCCAGAAGCCCGAGGCGAACGACGGCTATCTCTGGGTGGGTCACCTCTACAGTTACAACCCCGATCCCAGCGGCGCCGTGGCCGAGGTGGGGACACTGGACAACGTCTCGGATTATCGCTTCTCGGCCTACGCCTCGCCCTTTACCTACATCCGCTTCAACACTTGGCGCTGTTACGAGGTGGGGCTCTACCTCAACACGCCCGGGCTCAATGACGGCGAGGCCCGCTTCTGGATCGATGGGGTGCTCCAGTCACGCATCACCCACATGCGCTTCCGGGAGGTCGGCGCGCCGCGCCCCATCAACGTCAACATCAACCTGCACCGCACCACGGAGAACTTTCCCCACACCATGGTGCGCTGGATGGACAACATCGTCATCTCCCGCCGCTACATTGGGCCCGTGCGCCTGCCCGAGTGATGGGCAGCGGGGTCGCTGCCTGCCGGGGACCTCGTCCTGGTGGCATGGGGCGCCCCGTCTGTGTGGCGCTCACCAGAACACGCCCGAGAGGGCCCAGAAGGTGGGTGCGGCGGCCAGCGTCCCCAGGGCACACCCGCCCGCCGCCAGCCCGAAGAAGCCTAAGCGCCCGCGCCGGCGCGACCACCCCAGGGCCGGTAGCACCAAGAGGGGGAAGGCGAGCAAGACCCACACGAAGCCGGCGCGCTTCAAGGTGGCGTAGCGGTGGTAGAAATCGGCGTTGCGCTTGGCCTTGTCGTCGTCCAAGGCCCGCAGCAGGCGCTGGCCGAAGCCGAGAGAGTCCCGGCGCGCCAGGTCGCCGTCGAGCTGGACCAGGGCAGCGCCCAGGCTGCCCATGAGCCACCAGCCGTCGCTCGCCGGTAGCAGCTTCAGCCCCGGCTCCAGCCAGAAACGATGCACCACTGGTGGCCCGGCCCGCAAGGGTGCCCCTGCCGGCTGCGCGGGGTCGACCTCCACCAGGGCCACGTCCCGGTCGCCGCGCAAAACGAACCACCGCTCCCCGTAGTTGAGCCACGGGCCGCTGAAACGCCGAACGGGCTGAAGGCCCGCCTGGCCGACCACGTAATCGAGCTCATAGGGTTCATCGGCGATAGGCGCCGGGAGGGTGGGCTCCACCCAGCGGCCGTCGCGGCGCTCCAGCGGCGCCATGGCGTAGTTGGCCACCACATCGCCCGCCGAGCGCCGGTCCAACCAGCGGTCGTAACCCAGGATGAGGTAGCCCTCGGGGCCGACGCGCACCCGCCCTCGCGTCGTCACCGCCTCGGCCACATAGCGCAGGGTCTGGGTCGTGGTAGGCCCAAGGTCCGGCCCGCTCTCGACGAAGTCCACGCCGACTTCCACCCCAAGCTCAGCCATCTCGGGCGCTCGCAACCATACGAAGCGCCAAGGGCGTTGCCCATCTGCGCCGGGCTCGGCGCGATAGACGCCCTCGAAGCGGAGCTGCCACCCCTCTGCCGTCTCGGGGCTCGTAATCTCTTCCTGTTGCCACGCGCCACGAGGCGTGCGCCGCGCCACCACCCCCACGCCATCCCCACGCATATAGGCCACTTCCAGGGTCTCGTTCCAGGCGATGCCGTGGCCGCGGCCGGGAGGGAGCTGGCCCAGGGAAGACAGACCACTGGCGCTGAGGTGCAGGACATCCGTGCCAATGACGTAGACCAGGCCGCCGTCGGGGTGGCGCGCCACGGCGCCGCGCATGAAGACGGGCTCTGGGGGGCTCTTGGCCACGAGGGTGGCGCGCCGCGCCGCCGGCTCGAAGCGCACGAAGGTGCTCTGCTGCCCGTGCTCCGGCGCCGCGTCGCTGCGATGCTGGCAGATCTGCCACAGGGCGTCGTCCTCGACCAGGGCGGGCCCGTGACAGGTGAGATCCCCCGCGACGGGCCGGCCCTGAGCGTCGGTGAAGATGACCGTCCCAGCCGGCGCGGCGGTGGTGACGGTGTTGACCGCGAGGCGACCCCAAGCGCCGATCCAGAGCAGGGCGCAGAGGGCGAAGAGGGCGAAAGCGTAGCGTTCCATGCGCATCTATCTCACAGGGGAAGACCAGCCCCCGCCCGCGCCGCCAGCGTCCGGCCGTGGCGTCCCTGAGGGGGCTCGGCGGCACAGGGTGCATCATCCACCGCCGGCCTTCAAGGCGCCGTCGGCGCGCGCCTTGCTTCCGCCTCCAAGGCTCGCCAAGCTAGCGCGCGTTGGAGGAGGTGAGAGATGCGACAGAGTCTTTGGGTCCTGGTGTTGGTTGGCTGTCTGGCAGCAGCCTGTGACGATGGTGGGGGCGGTGCGCGCGATGGCCACGGCGACCCCGATGTGAGCCCCATCCCGGTGGACGCCACGGCCTACACCTACCGTCTCCAACAGAGCAGCGACGCGCTGCTGTTGTGGACGACGCCGGCCACCCGCAAGGTGCGTCTGGGGATGGTGCCGCCCGAGGCCGCGGGCGATGGCCTCAGAGTGAGCGCCGCGCGCAACGAGTACGAGGCGGCCCAGCTCGTGCTGCAGGGCGCCGTGGAGGGTCTGGGCGTCGAAGTGGCGCCGTTTGCGACCTTGCCGGGTGCGGCCATCGACCTGGCCGTGCTCACTTACGACGACGGGTGGCCGCTCGCCTTGGCGCCACTGGGGGTGGAGGGGGTGGTGCGCGCTTGGGGGGCGGTGCCCGTGCTGTGGCTGACCTTCTATGTGCCCGAAGGGGCGCCAGCGGGCCTGCATCACACCACCTTGACGCTGCACCGGAGCGGTGGTGGCACCCTGGCCGTCCCCATTCAATTGGAGGTCTACGATTTTACCCTGCCCCGAGAGGTGGCCTTTCACTCTCAGCTCAATCTGTCCGTGCAGCGGCTCATCCCGGCGGAAGGACGCGCCGATGACGCCAAGGAGCTGCTCTACGCGCACCGCCTGACGCCGGCCTCGGTGACCTGGCCGAGCGGCTTCAACCCGAGCATCACCTGGGACAACCCCGTGGCGCCGGCCCGCTGCGCTGCTTTTCACGACGAGCCCAGCGACTCGCCGGCCTACAGCATTCGGCATCTGGCGCGGCGCTACATCCTCGGCGAGGGTTGGAACGGCGCGGGTTTCCCCGACGCCATGCTCTTCCAGTTCGTGGATAACGCGACGCCGCGCCCGGCGACCTTCTGCGGTGAGGCCCGGGGTGATCACTACGGCAGCGCGGCCTACAATGCGGCGTGGGGGCGTTTCCTCGGGGCGTTGGCCACCTACCTGGGCGACGCGGGGATGCTGGAGCGCACCTACTACTACGTGCAAAACGAGCCGCAAAACGCCGAGGACCACCGACTGGCGGCGCACCTGTGCCGCCTCACCCGCGCGGCGGCGCCGGGCTTGCGCATCGCCATCAGCGAGGAGCCCAAGCCGGAGATCGCCGAGGACCCGGGCGGCGCCTGCGGCTACGACATCTGGATCGCCCACGTGCGCGCCTTTGAAGAGGACTATGCGCTGCGCCGCCAACGCGACCACGGCGAGTCTCTGTGGTTCTACACGCTGGATCACGACCCGATGCCCTACTTCAACCCGGCGCTGGTGGCGCGCGACGGCATGGACGCACGCATCATCCCGTGGGTGAGCTGGCGCTATCGGGCGCGCGGTTGGGCTTACTACGACGGCGCCCGTTTCTTCCCCGACGGTCGGGTCGGGGTGGTGGCGGCGCTTTTGCGCGAGGGCTTTGAAGACTACGAGTACCTGGTCTTGGCCAACGGGGGCTTGCCGGCGGCGGGTGTCGCCGTGGCGCTGGACACCACGGTGGCGTCGGTGGCCTCGAGTTTGACCTCGTGGAACCACGACCCCGACGCGATGATGGCGCTGCGCCACGAGTTGGCCCGCTATATCACGGGGGCGCGCCCCGAGCTGCCCGTGTTGGTCAGCGACGATGGCGGCCTGGCGCGGGTGCCCCTCTACCTGAACTTCCAAGATCCCGGGGGCGCGCCCACGGACGACCCCTTGGTCGTGGATGGCCTGAGCTACCAGAAGGTGGGGTGGGCCGCCTACAGTGACGCCACCGGCCAGGGGTGGTTTGGCGAGCGCATCGACAACCCCAGCATCGCCCTCTACGGCTTCGACAGCGGCGCCGGGAGCGTCATCGAGCGCTCCTACGTCTACGACGACTATGGGCGCGACAACCTCTTCGAGGTGCGGGTGGCCAACGGGCGCTACGCTGTGACCGTGGGCGCCGGGCGCGTGGCGCGGGCCTATCCCAACGATCCCCACTTCGTGCGCGTGGAGGGGGTGCGCCTCATCGACGACGAGGCGACGAGCGACGCCATGCGCACCTTCACCCGCAGCGCCGAGGTGGAGGTCATGGATGGCCGGCTGAGCGTGGAGGTGGGTGGGCGCTCGGCGACGACGGGAGATTATGCTTACACTTTTCTCCAGTATCTGCATGTGATTCCTGTGGATTGAGGGTGAGGCCGTGGCGGAGAGGATAAGTTCAAGTAAAGGTTTGATGATGTTGAGAGAGGGGCTTGTCGTTGTTCTTTTTTTTGTAGCCACGTCCCAGGGGTGCGCCCACGCGCCGTGTCCGGCGGCGGTGACTGAGCCCGAGAGCGGCCACGCGGCGGCCGAGAACGCGACCGGGGCCTCGCCCCAGGCGCCGCCAGCGGTGGTGCTGGCGCCGGATCTCGCGGCCTGCCTAAGCCCAGAGGGCCTCGAGGACGATGCCGCCGTGGCGGCCCTGAGCATCCCCGCGCTGCCGGGGTGGACGGATCGCTTTGCGGTGGATGGGGTTGAGATGCGTTTCTTCAACCAAGATCTCCTCATGACACATTGTGCGCTGGATCGCCTGGCAGCGGCGGAGTTACAGAATCGCTATCGCGACATCGTGCGGGCCGAGCCGGAGGTGGCGCGGGTGGAGGCCTTCAACCGGGCGCTGACCGAGCTGCGTCGCCGTGGCTACGAGAGTGGGGTGGACCCGGCGGTGCTGGCGGCGGCGGAGCTGATCGTGGTCTTCGATTTGGACGAGACCCTCTACGATCAGCGCCGCGCGACGCAGCAGTGTCACGACTTCGGGGTGCCTTTGGCGGACGGGACGACGCGCTGGGTGGCCGCTGTGCCAGGCTGGCGCGAGGTGCTGGAGCGCTTGCAGGCGCTGGGGGCGGTGGTGCTGATCTTTTCGGCGCACCGGGACGAGGTGGTGTGGGAGAATGTGCGGGCCTGGCCGTGGGAGGGGGGGCAGACGCTGCTCGACAGTGGTCTCGTCGCGGGTGTATTTAGCAATTCCTATATGATTCTGCAGGAGAAGGATTCCAGTCCCGGCGGCGGCGCGGCGGCGCGGCCGGTGGTGATCCCGAGCAAGGACCTGCGGATTTTCGACCCCACATTGCAGCGGGTGATCATCGTGGACGACAACCCGACGCGCATCGTCCAGGCGGGCAACACCCGCCTGTTCAAGAAGTTTCATGCCGATGTGCTCTGCGCCACCGACGCCGGAGGGGCGGCCATGCGCGAGGCGCAGGCTGTGGCCATGGGTTTGGTCTTGGCGGAGATCGAGGAGGCCTTGGGGGCCAGCCGTGCCGAGGGAATTCCTTTTGCCGAGGCCTATCGTCCGTACACCATGACGGGGCGATTGGCCTTGGACCTGCTGGTGGCGGCGCACGGTTGGACGTGGGTGGAGGCTGCGAACTATCTGCGACGGCACCCGGAATTGCTGGACGTGCGCTTCTAAGGGCACGTGGATCAAAAGAAGATGTGAATGTGATGCCGAGAGTGTGAGGGAGTCGGGCCTTGACCTTGGCGGCTGATGGCTTAGGCTTGCCCGGGCTCAATGGTGGGCCACGTGTGGTGGAGAGTGGAGATGGAGGCAGAGCGGACGCGGGACTTGGTGGGGGCTTTCGTGGCGGCGACCGAGGGTGAGGATGGGGCCTTGGCGGCGGCGTTGGCCGAGCTGGACGGGGAGGGGCGGAAGAACCTGCTCGGGGTCTTGGGGCGTTTCGATTTGAAGAACAAGGGGCAACTCGATGTGGAGCAGCGGCATCAGGTGAGCCGGGTGCTCAAGCGGCTGCATCGTTTCGACAACTTGTCGCTGGAGTGGCTGAATAAGGTCTTGGATTATTTGGATTTGAACGCCAACGCCAAGCTGGAGGCGGCCGAGGTCGACTTGACCTTGGAGGTCTTGGAGCATTTCGCCCGGGCGGAGTCGGACAACGCCACCTTGTCGGCGCGGGAGCTGCGCATGCTCTATGCGACGCTGCGCCAATTGGACCAGAACGACAACCGGGTGCTCGACGCGCATGAGAAGCGGGCTTTGCTGGAGGCCCTGCAGGATCCGCAGGGCTTCATCGCCGGGGAGAAGGCCCACAACCCGCTCTATGCGGAGATTTTGGCGGAGCACTACTGAGCCTGGTGCCGGGGCTCAGAGGACCTTGTAGTCCGGGTCGCCGTCGTGCCAGCGCATGTATTGCTCGTGCCACTCGATGGCGCCGCGCAGCTTTTCGGGGCTGATGCCCAGGCTTTGCCCGGCGAGGGCCAGGAGGATGGAGGTCTGAGCTTTGGGGTAGTGGCGGCGCACGTCGCAGAAGATGGCGACGGCGAGCCAGGAAGAGGGGTCGGCCGGGCCGTGCCAGTCGTTGGCGCGGCTCTGTTGTTGGCGCGCCGTGGCGACGGGGTAGGTGTAGCGTTGGCCCTCTTCTTCGAGGCAGGCATCGTGGAAGTAGTGACGGTTGGGGTCGCGGGCCATGGGTCAAGGCTCGAGTTGGGCTACGCTCACGACGGGTCCGAACTTCTCCTTGAGGGCGAGGAGGCCAGCTCTCTGGGCGGCGTAGACTTCGAAGAGGCGCGGGGGGAGGTTTTCCTCCTTGGTGTAGGCGGCGGTCTGGAGGTCGAGGCGGGCGACGATGTGGTCGACGTAGAGGGCGAATTGCAGATCGTAAAGCGCGCGCGGGTAATCTTTGTCGATGCTGGCGAAGAGGGGGACCAGCTCCGCGTAGCGGGGGATGATGCCGATGGGGGTGGTGATGCCCTTGGCGTCGCCGTGGGCGTAGCGCTCGAGCCAGCTCAGCCAGGCTTTGACGTCGCGTTTTTCACCGAGGAGGCCCGTGCCGCTGCTGCCGCGTGCCGCGTGGGTGAGAAAATAGTTGAGGCCAGCCATGATGGGGCGACCGGCGTCACTGAGCTTGGGGTTGTTATAGAAGAGAAACTGGGCTTGCATGTAGTCGGCGAGGGCGCCGGGGATGAAGGGGGCGTTGGCCCAGGGTTGGCGGTTGACGCCCGTGGCACCGACCTCGGTGGCGGTGGCTTTGGAGACGATGGAGGCACCGATGGCGACACCCTCGTCGACAGTGGGGGCGACCCACACGGGGGGCATGGTGTCGGCGTCGCGGCCGGAGTAGGTGATGACCTTGATGGGGACGCCGGCGGGATCGGCGTTGGCGGCGGCGTTGTGGTTGGCGATCTCCGTGCACAGCAAGGTGCAGCGGCTGTTTTTGTGGCTAGGGGGCACGGGCTTGCCGTGGGCGTCGCGCAGCTCGGGGTGCCATTGGCCTTGGAAGTTGGTGCCGTGGCTGGGTAGCGCATCGCCGCAGCCGCTCCAGTAGGGGACGCCGTCGTCAGAGATGAGGACGTTGGACCAGATCACCTCGGTGTCGTTGTCGCGCAGGGCGGCCATGAGGTGGGGATCGCCCTCGCGGTTGACGTCTTCGACGATGCCGAAGATGCCCTTCTCGGGGTTGACGGCGCGGCAGGTGCCGTCCGGGGCGATCCACATCTGGGCCAGATCATCGCCGACGAAGTCCGTGCCGACCATGGCGGTGGTGGTCTTGCCGCAGCCCGAGGGGGCGGCACCGGCGAAGAAGGTCTTGCGGCCACCGGGCCCGGTGAGGCCGGTGATGAACATGTGCTCTGAGAGCTCTTCGCCGGTGCGGACGTAGGTGGCGTAGTCGACGGCGAAGCGGTGGTTGCCCTTCTTCATCAGCAGGGTGTTACCGGCGTAGGTGCAGAAGGTGCTGTAGGTGGTGAGCCAGCTCCGGTCCATGAAGATGCGGGCGTTGGGGACGTCCTCTGGGCGGTTGGGGCCTTCCGAGTGGACGTTGGTGAAGAAGACGCCTCGGCGCGCGGCCTCGGCGTCGAAATCCTGGTAGATGTTGCGGTAGAGCAGCTCGGCGCTGTGGAGGACGTAGGCCGAGGAGGAGATCTCGATGGCCGGGATGGCGGCCTGGGCACCGGCAGGCCCGCGGCTGTAGAAGCCGATCATCATGGTGAGATCGCGCATGATGCCCACCATGTGGCTTTTCATGTAGGCGAGGGCATCGGCGCGCAGGGTTTTCTTGGCCAGAGCGGAGATTTTTTCGTCTTCGTTGACGATGTAAAAGGTCTGGTTGACGAGGCGTGCCTGGTCCTGAGGCAGGTCGAAGTGGATGGTGTGACCTGCTTTGGCGAGGGCTTTTTCTTCGCCTTTTTCGATGGCGTGGGCACGGATCCAGGCGAGGTCTTCTGGGCTGCCCGTGTTGATGAAGACACCCTTGGGCTGACACATGGCGATGGCGTTGGCGATTTTTACGCGGGCGTCGGAGTTCTGGATGGGGTGGAGCTTGAAGATGCCCGTGCGCCCAAGGCGATCGGCTAGGAAGCGATCAGCCTCTTCGCGGCTCTCGATGGCACCGATATGGGTCAGAATGTCCACGCCTTTGTTCAGTTCTAGCATGCCGTTCTCCGTGTTGGGGTGCTGAGGCGCGCGTTTGGGCGCGTGGTGAGGGTCGTTGGTGGCCCTATGGGAACGACGGCCCGAGATCGCGTAGACCATTGATAGGACGTACGTCGAGGGAGGGCAAGGGTCGGCACGGTGGTGCGATGGGGGCCGTCGCCAAAGCGGCCGCCGTCGAAGCGGCTGCCGTCGAAGCGGCCGACGCATAGGTCGGCCGGTACCTTTCGATTTTGGACCTGCTAGGCCAGCGTTTGGTGACCTCACCCCCCTGGCCTGGTCTCGATGTTGGAGGTGAGTGGCCGTCGTTTGCTGACCTCACCCCCCTGGCCTGGTCTCGATGTGGGAGGTGAGATGCCGTCGTTTGCTGACCTCACCCCCCTGGCCCCCCTCTCCATGAATGGAGAGGGGGGTAACCTCATGTTTTAACAAGGGAAATGCGCAAATGATGGGGATGTTGCGGTAGGGGCCAACCTACGCTTAGTCCCTTCTTGGGGCGAGGCAAGCTTGCAGCTTGGGTAGGATTTCTGCGCATCGCTCCGCCGGGAGGTACAAGAAATTGCGTACCGCGTCGTGGGGACGCTCGGGGTTCTGATGCCGCTCCAGGTCGAAGTCGGCGAAGGGGTGGATGACCCCTGCCAAGAGGAAGAAAGCTTCGTAGCCGAAAGCGTGCAGGAAGGCGTGGACGTCTGAGACGGCGTTGGTTTTGTGTCGTTCTTCGACCTCGATGAGCAGCGCGGGGTGTTGCGCGCCGAGCAGGGAGCGCGCGCCTCGCAAGACGGCGCCTTCATGGCCCTCGACGTCGATTTTGACGAAGCCCACGTTCTGCAGGTCAAAGTCGTCGAGGCACTGGGTGTGGACGTGGAAGGTCAGGACGCGGCGCGTGCTCACTTTGCCATCGAGTTGGTTCTCGGGTTCGATGGTCGAGTAGCCAAAATGGCCTTGGGGCATCCGCAGCTCAGCCGCGTGGTGATCTTCCGAGAGGGCCACCTCTTCGAGGCGGAAACGCTCGCCTTCTTTGCGAAAGGTTCGCCGGAGATGCTGGGCGAGGGGGGGGAGAGGCTCGAAGACCACGCACTGGGCAGAGTGGGCGAGCATGGGGTGGGCATAGAGGCCGATGTTGCCGCCCACATCGACGCTGCGCTGGTCAGGCGAGCACAGCACAGGGAGCCAGGCCATCTCGGGCTCGGCCAAGCCGCGTTTCCACTGGTAATAGCGCCAGTAAGACTGGCGGTGGAGGCGGATCCAGGACAAACGCAGCGCTTCGTGTACAGGTCCACGTGCCATGGGGTCATCTCACTCGAGCTCGAGACGTCATTGCGCTGGGTCAGACCTTGTCCCAGCGTATCTGGCGCAGACTAGGGTCGAAGACTAGCACCCAAGGCCCATGGCGTCGAGCTACTCGTGGGTGGAGGCTGGGCATGTCAGCGCCAGGCCGGGGCAAACGATTCAGAAGCGCCGCTCCAGAAGCGCTGCCAGCCGCTGCCAGCGAGCGTAGCTGGCCATGTGCGCCTCGATGTGAGCCGGGTCCGGGTCCTCGAGCCCAAAGAGGGAGAGTCGCGCCATGACCTTCTCCCGAATCAGCGCCAGGCTCTCCTCATCCCGCAGGCGCCAAGCCAAGGCCAAGGCCAGCTCCAGGCCGTCCGTGTCGAAGCCACCATGCAGCATGGCCAGGCGCTGCTCCGTGGTCGCTCCTGGGCCGACGGCAGCGCGCCAGAAGTGCGCCGCGCCCGCGTGCTGGGCTCGCTCCAAGAGCGCCGCCGCTTCGTCCACTACCTTTTGCTGTTCCGTCCAGGCCACAAAGTCGAGGAGCAGCTCGAAGTCGGCGTCGCTGCGCACGTCGCCCTCCAGCGCCGGCAGGCGGACCAGCCCCGCGAGCCCCGCCACGGCCTCGCTGCGTGGCCAGGCGTCCACCACCTCCCGCGGCGTCGCCAAGCCGCCATGGCGAATCAACCACTGCGGCGCTTTCGCCACGTCGGGGCCCGCGAGAAAGGCCAGGGCGAGGACGGCGCTGGCGCGAGGTGCCGCCAGGACCTCCAAACGCAGCGCCTGGACATCGCGGTGGAAGGCGTCGCCGTGGTGCACGCGCGCTTCCAAGAGCAGACCGCCCAGCAGCACGGGGCGCGAAAAGGCGTCGGACAGCATCGCCAGATCCACGGCGCCCGTGGCACCTGCCCCCTCCAAGCTCACGTTGAAGGCCGAGCCCAATTCATCTTGTTCCAGGGTGACGCTGCGCCACTGCACCTCGAAAGGGAGCTCACCAAAACGCAGGGTTTGGGGCGCATCCAAGCGCAACTCCACCCGCTGCGGGCGGTGGGAGTGGTCCAGCAACGAAGTCACTGCATCCATGGTCTGTGCTCCTGCCAACGTGGGCCACCACCCGCTGAGCAGGGCCACCAACCAGCCAGCCAGCGCCAGCGTCCGCCGCCAGCCACGCCCCTGCCTCTCGTGCATGCGTCACCTCCGGGATGAACCAGGCCATCCGCATCACCCACCACAGTAGCGGCATCGCCAGCGCGGGTCCACTGCCGCGGCCTCACGCCAAGTCAGCGCCGCGGGCGCACCCCGCGTGGCCGCCGCCGCCTTGGGCCGCGCGCACGCCCCGGGGACGTGGATCCAAAGACGCGACAAGAGCACCGCTGGGCCAGGGGCGCCCATCGGTGTCAGCGTCTCTGCTGGCGTCGGGTTATCTACTTGGACCCACGTCAGCGTGTTTCAGCGCTCGTCTGCGTCCAGGCGGTCGGCCTCGGCGCACATCAGGCGGCCGCGCTCCAGCAGGGGCATGGCGTCTGAGCCGTCCTCGGCCAGGCAGCCCAGGTAGGTGAAGGGGTCTTCGATGGCCTTGTTGACCCCGTCGAAGCCGCTGCGGCAGTTGATGGCGTCGTCGACGCGCTCGTCGAAGCTGTAGCGCAGGTGGAGCATCTTGCGGATGACCATCTGGCCGTCTTCCACGACGCCCATTTCGGTGATTTTGCCGATCATGATGAAGATGGGGCAGGTGCCCCACTCGTAGAGGTGGTGGTAGCCCGGGTCCATGCCGAGGCTGCCCAAGTTCGCCACGAAAGCGCTGCAATACATGCCTTCGGCTTTGATGAAGGCGGCGGGCAGGAGGTTGTGGTAATCGAGCCACTGGGCGATGCGCACGGCCCGCACCATGAGCGGCCGCGGAATTCTGGTGAGGAGGTTCATCTCCCGGTCGGTGCTGGTGACCTTGTCGCTGCGTTCGGTGGCGAGCTGCGCGTTGATGTGCTGGCAGAAGTCAGCGAAGGTCTCGCCTTCGCGAAAGCTGTGTTTGATGGCGGTGAGCTTGGCCTTGCGGTCCTTGCGTTTGCGCTTGGCGCTGAAGGTGACGGTGGTCTCGTTGCGCTGGTAGAGGCGGCGCCCAACGACGAAGCGGTTCATGCGCGGGTTGGTCATGAGCCCCAGGCCTGCGGCGGCCACCAAGACGTGGGTGAGGTCCACGGGGAAGCGCTGGCGCGCCGCGTCGACATAGGCTTGGATTTTGTCGGCTCGGGCCCAGACGTCGAAGTAGACCTGGGCGTCGGCCCGGCGCGGCATGATATGGCCGAGCATGAGCCGGTAGGGATGCACTTTTTTGATCAGGACGCCGTCGGGTCTAGAGGTCTTGAGGTTGATTGCGATCCACAGCGCGAAGAGAAGCGCGGCGACTAGGAGCACCACCAGCATGGTTTTGGCTCGATGTGGTGAGGCCGACCTGTGACTAGGGCGGCGCTACCAGCGTAAGGCACATCATACACCGCTCGTACCCATGAGCAACGGGGCGTGTCGGCGCGCATGGGGCACTGGGCACCATGGCCGCCTTGGGGCAGGTGGCACCGTCCCCAGTAATCATGTGAAAATCTGGGCTGGCGTTGCGCCGCAGCTTTGCTACAGTCACGGACGATCCGTGCCGCAGAGCCGACGGCTTCCACGCCCCTCGGTTGCGACCTCAACCACAGGAGTCCACTTGATGCCCAGCCCGCGCTTCGCCGCAGTTGTCCTGATCCTCTTCATGGGCGCTTGTGCCTTGGCCGCCTGCGATGACGCCCAGAGCCACCAGAGCCCTGACGACGTCGCCGACCTCAGCCCAGACCAGCTCTCCCCCGACAGCCAAGAAGATCTCCTGCCGCCGCCGGATTTCCTCGACCTGAGTGAGCCCGACATCCTTGTCGACACGGACGATGGGAGCGATGTCATTGCGCCGCCAGACCTCGTGGACGGCAGCGAGACCACCCCCGATCCCGATCTGAGCGACGTCACGGATTTCACGGAGATCGCCGAGCTCCTCGATACGAGCGACACCGCCGTGACGGACACCCTGACGCCAGACCTCGTCGACCCCGGATCGCACCTGGTCTACCAGCTCAACGGCAACGGCGTCGCCGAAGACGCCCTCATCGACGTCAGCGGCGTCATCGTCACCGGGGTCAACACCACGGAGACCTTGGGCCATCCCATCTTCGTGCAGCTCCCGCCCACCGACCCAGACTACGCCGGCCCCGACGGCAGCGGGCTCTACATCTACATCCGCAAGACCGACTTCGTCCCCGCCGTGGGCGACCTCATCAACGTTCGCGGCAAGGTGGTCAACGAGAGCGGCTGGGCTTGGCTCAACTACGGCCGCGGCGTCGAAGTCCTCTCCAGCGGCAACGCGCTGCCGGCGCCCATCGTCGTCCCACCGGCCGCCATCGCCACGGGCGGCGCTCGCCAAATCGCACTTCAAGCCGTCAGGGTGCAAGTGGACCACGTCCGCGTCACCGACCTCGCCCCCGCGCCCAGCCCAGGCGATTCCTTGCCCACTCAGGAGTTCGCCGTCACGGGGAATCTCCTGGTCGACGATTTTCTCTTTCTGGCCACCACGCCTCGTTTGGACGACCACTTCATCATGATCCGCGGGATCCTCCACCACAGCTTTGGCGCCTCTCGCCTGCTCCCCACAGCCGCTACGGATCTCGTGCGCCATCCGCGCCTCGCCCGTTTCGAGCCGGCGACAGAGACCCTGCAGGTGGGTAGCCAACGTGAGCTGCGTCTCTATATCGATCAGGTCTGGCCACAGGACCTGACGGTGGCCCTCAGCTACGGCAGCGCCGCCCTGAGCGGCCCGGCCACGCTGACCATCCCCAGCAACAGCCTCAGCGCGGCCTTCTTCATCGATGGCCTCGCCCCTGCCGCCGCGGTTACTATCGCGGCCAGCCTCGACGGCGAGAGCCTCAGCGCCAGCGTCCAAGTCGTGGACGCCGCCCAGGTGGCCGTGGCTCGGCTCACGCCTGAGTTCCAGAAGTGGGCCCGCAACAGCACCACGGCCTTTACTGTCGAGCTCGCCGGGCCCGCCCCGCAGGGCGGCCAGACGGTCTACATCGATTCGTCCGGGGCGAACTACGACAAGGTCGAGGTCCCGACCTCAGTGCTGGTGCCGGCGGGCGAGTCGCGCGTCGATGTGCCCGTGCTCACCAAGAGCGGGACTGGGACGGCGCTTCTCTCGGCCTACACCTTGGCCAACACCGCCCCCTACCCGAGCACGGAGATCCAAGTGGTCCCATCCTATCCGCGGGGTCTGCTCCTGGCGCAGGTGCTCTACAACCCGATCCACGACGATGACCAACGCGAGTGGATCGTGCTCTACAATGCTACGGGGACGCGCGTGGACCTGGGGAGCTACGAGCTGCGCATGGCCAACAACAACAACCCCAACTTCACCAGCACCCTCTACCGCACGGCCCTACCGGCCCAGGAGCTGGCCATCGGCGCCTGCTTCGTCGTCGGTGGCCCCCAGAGCGACGCTGACAACGGCGCCCCCGTGTACCACCACGCCGTGGACCTCAACCCCGACCTGGTCAACGCCACCAGCGCCCAGTCGGCGGCGGTCGCCCTCTTCACGACGGCAGGGGTGCAGCTCGACACGGTCATTTACGGCGGCGACGGCACCAACCCGGGCAACATCCGCGACGAGGGCGGATCGAGCAGCGTCGATGTCGCCAACAGCGCCGTGAGCGCCGGTGCCTCCATTCGCCGCCGCCAAGACAACCAATGGGAAGCGACGGCGCCGCCCACGCCCAACCTGTGCCCGCCTTTCTGAGCCGGGGCCGGCGGGCGCGCCGTAGCCTCGGTAGCGGCTGGCGCCGAAGGGCCCGGGGCGGCCGCGCCGTCTCAGTCCTCGGGGGTCAAGAAGCGCACCGCCCGGACCTTGGCCTTGAAGAAGGGAAAGTAGGCGTCCGTGCCGAACATGTTGCCGGCCTCGACGGCGAAGGGGATGCGAAAGCCCTGGACCTCGCGAAAGTCGGAGAGGAGGCTGCCGAAGGGTTGCAGGCGGTGCTGCTTATCGGGGTTGGCGTTGCTCCACCGCATGAAGAGCACCTGCACGGGTTGCCCGGCGGCGTCGACCGTCAGGTCCACCGCCTGGGTCAAGCCGTTGTGGCTCACGGTCACCCGGGCGCTGTCCTGATCCAGGGCTTCCCAGGAGACCCCTGGTCCGGGGAGCAGCGCGGCAGGTGTCCAGACGAGGGCCTCGGCGACATAGCGGCCAAAGGCCGCCCGCGCGTGGTCGGCGTCCCCCCCCATGCGTGCCACTGGGATCAGGCCCAGGATTCGGAAACGGGTCCAGGTGCCGCTGTCGGAGCCGGAGATTGGGAGGCTCCCGAGGGCATCGAGTTTCCAGACGAAGCCCACGGGTGCGGCCAGGATCTGCCTGGCCTCCATGGGCTGATACTCGGGTGCGTCGCGCGTGCCCAGGCTGAACTCACCGCCCATGTCGATCTCGGCCACCGTCAACAGTGGCGTGCCGGGCTGGATGGCAAAGTTGAAGAAGCGCTGCGCCGCTTCGGGCAGCTCTGCGACCATGCCTGGGTCATAGAGGTCCGGATGTTTGGGCTGCGTCGCGGCCAAGCGCGCCCACTCCAGCCGGTCGGCCCGCTCGTCCCAGAGGCGAAGGGCGAGGAGCGCGAGCACAGCGATCCCGAGGATGGCGAGCATGGCAAAGGCGATTTTCTTGAACATGGGTTGCAACTTCGTCGTGTGTGGCTTGGTGGGGTTGGGGGCTAGCGCAGCGCCTTCCCCAGCGCGCTTGGCAAAGGGGCAATCTATGCTAGATTGCCCCCACTGGCGCAACCTTCGCTTTCGCGGCGTTGGCCAGACCTCACACCGTGCTGCTGCGGGGCGAAGACGTCCCCCAGGGTTTTGATGATTGCCGCCGTTCTCCATAAGTGATCTCGACTGAGTCCGCGTCGTCCTAGCGCCCTCTCGAGGGGCTGACGCGCGTTTTCCCGAGAATGACCGAAGCCGCGCCGTGCTGGCGCGGCAGGTGCGCATCTGCGCACTTGGAGAATGAAGCCATGGCAGATTTGTCGGCATGGGGTTTTGATTCCTTTTTTGCAGAACAGTTGGACCAAAGGGGGCGCGCAGAAATCCCGGCGCGCGTCGCCAGCGAGCATCGCGGGGCCTACGAGGTGTGGTCTGAGAACGGCGCAGGGCGAGCGACCCTGGCCGGGCGCTTGCGCCACGATGATGCGGGCGCGCTGTTGCCGGGCGTCGGCGATTGGGTGGTGCTCAGCGCCCCCCCTGGCCCCGACCACAGCACGGTCATCGATCGGGTCTTGCAGCGCCGCACCCTCTTCTGTCGCGGTGCGGCGGGGCGCGAGGCCCGGGCCCAGGTGGTGGCTGCCAACGTGGACCGCGTCCTCATCGTCAGCGGCCTCGACGGCGACTTCAACCTCCGCCGCATCGAGCGCACCCTCGCCAGGGTCTGGGCCAGCGGCGCCGAGGCCGTGGTGGTGCTCAACAAGGTCGATCTCTGTGATGACGTCTACGCCCGCGTTGCGGCGGTGGAGCGTCACGCTGGGGCGGAGGTGGCGGTCCTGGTCACGAGCGCTTCCAGCGGTGAAGGGGTGGAGGAGGTGCGGGCGTGCATCCACCCGGGGGAGACCGTGGCCCTCGTCGGCTCTTCCGGCGCGGGCAAGTCCACCCTGGTCAACGCCTTGGTCGGGGCTGAGGTGATGCGGACCGCAGCGGTGCGCATCCACGACAGTCGCGGGCGACACAGCACCACCCACAGACAACTCATCGCGCTGCCAAGTGGCGGCGTGCTGCTGGACACGCCGGGGATGCGGGCCCTGTCCCTCATCGACGAGGAGGGGCTGGAGGTGGTCTTCGCCGACATCGCGGCGTTGGCCACGGGCTGTCGCTTTCGCGACTGTCGCCATGGCGACGAGCCCGGCTGTGCCGTGCAGGCGGCGATCCGTTCTGGAGCGCTCCTCGCCGAGCGCTTCGCCCACTTCCAGGCCCTGGAGCGTGAGGCCCAGGCCAACGCCCTGCGGCACGACGTGCGCAAGCGCCGCCAAGCCGAGCGGGTGTGGGGGCAGCTCGCGGACGAAGTGGCCCTGCTGCGCAAGTGGAAGGGTGGCAAGCCCTGATGCGGCGTGGCCTGGGCCGGCGCCGTGAACTGGGGCGCTGGAGGCGCGGCCTCAGTCGGCGTCCCCGGCGCAGCGGAAGCCGAGATCGTTCCAGCTCAGGGCATGCGGGTTGTGGCGGCGGGCGCTGCTTCGGAGTCCGGAAAATGGGCTCTTCCACGAGCCGCCGCGGATGACCCCCGCTGCGCCTTCACGCGGCCCGCTGGGGTTGCGGCGCGGTCCGTCGCCGTAGGCCTCGGGGTCGTAGTAGTCGAGGACCCACTCTTCGACGTTGCCCGCCAGATCCCAAACGCCCTCGGGGGAGACCCCGTTGGGGAAGGCGTCGACGGGTGAGGTCTGTGCGTGGCCGTCATTGCAGTCGTCGTCATCGCAGTTGGCGCGCGCCGAGAGCGATGTCCATGGTGTCGCAAAACAAGCGCCGAGGCCGCTGTTGCTTGGGCACGCCTCGCCCCAGGGGAAGCGGGCCGCGTCCTCACCGCGCGCGGCGCGCTCCCACTCCGCTTCGGTGGGAAGACGCCCACCGGCATAGGCGCAATAGATCTTCGCTTCGCTCCAGATGATGTGGTCCACGGGGTGGGCGTCGCTGTCGTCACGGTAGTAGTTGGATTCCACGAAGGGGGCCTCGCATGGGCCTTCTTCGACGCAGCGGCGGTAGGCGGTCACGGTCACGGGGTAGCGATCGATGCGGTAAGCGCTCAACGTCACTGGATGTGCTGGCTGTTCGTCAGGGGCGCACTCGCCGGCGTCGTTGGCGCAGCCCATGACGAAGGTGGTCTCAGCGCCCACGGCTGGGATACGGACTCTATCTGCTTCGGAGCACTGAGGGCCGCGCCACCCCAGTGGACAACACTGATCCGGGGCGACGCAACCCCAAGCCGGCGCACAGCTCGATTGGCAGGATGGGGTCTCACAGCGCTCACCTTGCCACCCAGCGAGACAAGCGCAGACACCGTCGTCGATGCAGCTCCCGCCGTTGGCGCACGCGGGCGCGCAGGTGGGTGCAGCGATGTCGGGCATATCTGGCGGGGGTGGGCGCTGATCGGCTTCATCCTCAGCGTCGAAGTCAGCGGCCGTGTCGGCCTCGATCTCCTCGCTGAAATCGTGATCATCGACGCTTGCCGCGTCGAAGTCGCGTTCATCGACGCTCACGGCGTCGAAGTCCTGGAAGGTCGAACAGGCGGCCACATAGGCGCAGAGCCCGATGACCATCCACGCCCTGCCAGCAGAGCGGGAGGGGGGCAGGTAAGAGGAGGGAGAGCAGTCACGCACCAGCACACCTGTCATTGGGGTCACGTAGAAAGGCGGTGCCATCCGCCAGCGCCGAGGACTGGTAAAGAAATGTTGGCGTGATGTCAACCTATTGGGACGCCTCCGGCGCTGATGTCGGTCCCGGCGAGCGCTGCGATCGCGGCGCTCGCCGAGTACCTTGTGGGAGGTGCCGCGACCTGTTGTGTTCGGCTGGGGGAGACGGCATGATCCTCTGCGGATGCGTGAAGAGAGGCGCAGAACGCCCGCGACAGAGGCTCCGCGCCCAGACTTTGGTAAGCCATGAGAGGCCTTTGCCCTGAGGACGATGTGGACCTAGCTCCTACGCCCAGCGCCATCCGCGCCGCGGCGCGGCGCGTCCTCGCCGCGGAGCGGGTGGTGGCGCCGTCCTTCTTTGCCCGCTCCGTCCACGAGGTGGCGCTGGATCTGCTCGGCAAGGTGCTCGTCCGCGAGGTCGATGGCGCGGTGCGGGCCGGCGCGATCACCGAGGTCGAGGCTTACGAAGGCACGGGGGACCTGGCGAGCCACGCCCGCTCGGGACGGGCCACGGCGCGCACCTGGCCGATGTTTGCCGAGCCAGGGCGCCTCTATGTTTATTTGGTTTACGGGATGCACCACTGCCTGAACCTGCGCGCGGGCGACAGCGACGCCCCAGGGGCGCTGCTGATACGCCGCTGTGAGCCGCTGTTGGGCCTCGAGGCCATGGCCCAAGCGCGGGGGCGGCGCCGCGCGGGCTTGATGGACGGCCCGGGCAAGGTGGCGCAGGCGCTGGGGCTGGACCTGAGCCACAGCGGCGCGTGGCTAGGCGATGCGGTGGAGATCTGGGCGCTGGCTGAGCCGCCTCTGGGGCCCATTGGGCGGGGCCGGCGCATTGGCCTGAACCGGCAGCGCTGCGGTGCGGCCACGGATTTTCTCTGGCGCTACTTTCTCTGATGACGCCCAGGGGCGTGGCGAGGTGGCGCCCATGCGCCGCCGGGCTGGGGGGCGTTGGGGCGCTTCGCCGCTTCGCCTTTCCCGTCGTCGGCGATGGCTTGCACCAGCCGAGGTGCGGCCTTAGTTTCTTGGCCTGAGCACCCGAGGCGGACTCGCCCGCAGGGGCGAGCCCAACCTCTCAAGTTGGCAACAAGGAGTTCAAGGCATGCAAGCACGTCAGATAGTGGAAAGTGTTCATTGGGTTGGCGCCATCGATTGGGACCGCCGTCTCTTCGATGAGCTCATCCCCCTGCCCGACGGGACCAGCTACAACGCCTACTTGGTGCAAGGCAGGGATAAGACCGTCCTCATCGACGCCGTCGATCCCCCCTTCGCCGACGGCTTGCTCGCGCGCTTGGCCCACGCCGGGGTCACCAAGATCGACTACATCGTGTCCCACCACGCCGAACAAGATCACTCTGGCGCCATCCCGCAGGTGCTCGCCGCCTTCCCCATGGCGACGGTGCTCGCTACGGAGAAAGCCAAAGGGATGCTGCAAGACCTCCTGGATATCCCGGCGGAACGCATCGAGGCCGTTGCGCACGGCGCGCGTCGTGACCTCGGGGGCCTCACTTTGGAGTTCATCCACTTCCCCTGGGTGCACTGGCCCGAGACCATGCTCACCTGGTTGCCCGAGCGCAAGCTCCTCTTCTCATGTGATCTCTTTGGCTCCCACTTGGCTACGAGCGATCTCTTCGCCGCGGAAGACCCGGCGGTGATGCTCGGCGCCAAGCGCTACTACGCCGAGATCATGATGCCCTTCAAGGCCATCATCACCAAGAACTTCAGCCGCGTGACCGATCTGGAACCCGCCATCATCGCCCCGAGCCACGGTCCGGTCTGGGATCAGCCCCAGCGCATCATCGAGGCCTATCGCACCTGGATGCTGGCGCCACCGGAGAACCTGGTCCTCATCCCCTATGTCTCCATGCACGAGAGCACTCGGCTGATGGTGAACCACCTGGTGGAGGCCTGCATCGCGCGCGGCCTCCGGGTGGAGCAGTTCAACCTCTCCGAGCCCGACATCGGCAAGCTGGCCATGCTTCTGGTCGACGCCGCCACCATCGTCGTAGGCTCGCCCGTGGTGTTGACCGGCGCCCACCCCAAGGCCGCCTACGCCGCCATGCTCGCCAATGCCCTGCGGCCCAAGGCCCGCTACCTCTCGGTGATCGGCTCCTTCGGTTGGGGCGGCAAGATGGTGGAGCAGCTCGCCGGGCTGGTCTCGAATCTCAAGGTGGAGATCCTCGATCCCGTCCTGTGCAAAGGCGTCCCCAAGGCAGAGACCATGGCCGCCCTGGACGCCCTGGCCGATAGCATCGCAGCGAAACACGCGACCCTGGGCACCGCCATCGACGCCTGAGGGCGGGCAGGTGCCAGTGAGGTCTGGGTGGGTCATTCCTTGGTGGAGAAGACCAAGGGATAGCTCACCTGCACCACGCCGTTGCCTTTGGGGGCTTCGAAGCGCATTTGGCCGATCGCTGCGGCGATACAAGCTTCGAAATCTGGCACGGCTATGACCGCGGTGCCATCGAGATTCTGCCTCTCAATGACGATTTCTTGAGTGACTCCCTCGCGGTCGATGAGGAAGCGGGCGACCAGCTTGACCGAGAAATCGGGGTTTGTGTGGAGGACGCGCTCGTAGCAAAGCCGCATGTGTTTGCGATGCTCGGCGAAGGTGCTGCGGATCACCTCACGGTCGAGGCTGCCGAGCTGGAAATCAGCGGGGCTGAACACATAGGGCCAGCGGACCTCGACCACGCCGCCACCGGGGACCTCGGCAAAGCGCCACTGCAGCGCCGCAGCGGTGACACAATCGGCGAAGAGGGGCGCATCAAAATCGTTCTCTGCGATGCTGAGTCCGCTGACCTTGCCACTGGCTTCAATCTGCAGGACCAGGAGCAGCCGCCCGCTGGCCTCCGGCTGCTGGCCAAGGAGATCGGCGTAGCAGTGGCGAACGGCCGCTGCCTGGGCGCGGATGGTCTGGGCCAGAGCGTCTTTGTCGCGACCTTTGGCGGCCTCTTGCGCGTGGGCGCCGGCCACTCCGGCGGTGGCGAAGAGCGCCAAGCAGACGAGGAGCGCAGAAAATTTCAAGGTGCCATGAGTCTTCATCGGTGGTCTCCCATAAATGGGGCGCAGGTACGAACGCGGCGTCGAGCCACATGTTGCGCCATCTGCTCCTTGAGGTACAGGCGCGACCGGGATGTGACAGCCAGTTGTGCATTTTTTCATTTTTGATCCACGTCCGTTGGGCTTGTCGCTGTGGCGTGGCTTGTGTAGCGTGCCAAGGAGGTGAACCCAGGCCGGCACGGCCCTGTGAGGGGAGTTGCATGAGGCGAGACGAGGCCCAGCCCGAAGATGCAGCGACGGGGCCGGTGGCGACCGCCGAGGATCTTGGGGGTGAAGACACCTTCGAAGCGGAGCTCGTGGCCCTGTATGCGGCCGACAGGGAGACTCAGCTCGTGCCGGGGCAGCGCTTCGCCGAAAAGTACAGGGTCGAGGCGCTGGTCGGTGAAGGGGGGATGGGGCGCCTCTACCGGGTGAGCCATGTGGTGACCGGGGGGACGCTGGCCATCAAGGTGCTGGCCGCGCAGGTAGGGGCGAAGGCCCGGACGCGCTTCGAGGTGGAGGCGCGCAACGCCGCCAGCCTGGCTCACCCCAACACGGTGCGGGTCTTCGACTGTGGGGTCGCGCAGGGGCTGCACTATTTGGTCATGGAGTTCGTCGACGGCATCAGCCTCGACGCTTTGGTGGCGCGCGACGGGCCGCTGCCGTGGCAGCGGGTGGTGCCTATCCTCATCCAGATCTGTCGCGCCCTGTGGGAAGCCCACGAGAGCCCGGCGCGGATCGTGCACCGGGACATCAAACCCGCCAATATTCTGCTCACTTCCCTTCCGGGTGCCGAAGATTTCGTCAAGGTCACCGATTTTGGCATCTCCCGCGCCCTGAGCGGCGGTGGCGTCGACACCCGCGGGGTCTTGGGTTCGCCCCAGACCATGGCGCCCGAGCAGTGGAATGGCTTGGCCGTGGGGCCAGCGGCCGACCTCTACGGCCTGGGCTGCACGGCCTATCATCTACTCACGGGGGCGCCCGTTTTCTCGGCCGACACCATGGCGGCCTTGGCGCACCTGCATGTCAACGTGGCGCCGCCGCCCTTGGCCGCGCGCGTGGGGACTGATACGCCGCCAGCGCTGTGTGCCTGGGTGGAGCGGATGATGGCCAAGGCGCCTGAGGCGCGTTTTCCTAGCGCTCGAGCGGCGTTGGCAGAGCTGGAGCGGCTGAGCGCCACGGCTGGACTTTCGGCGCCGCGGCTCCCTGATGGTGCGGCCACCCGGGCGAATGCCCGGGTGGCGCCGGTGGCTCCGGCGGCGGTGCGATCTGCACCGCCCCCCTTGCGGCGCTGGGGCGTGGTCCTGGGGATCGCCCTCTTGCTCGCCGGGGTGAGCGTGGGTGGGTGGCTATGGCTGAAGCCGTCGCCCCCCTCTGCTGATCCCAGGCCTGCGCCGGTCCAGACGCCTGCGCTCACAGCGCTTCCCCAGCCCGTGCCGCTCCAGACGCCAACGCCCACGGATGAGTCCGCGCCGGCGGTCTTTGATTTTGCTGCCGAGCCCCTTAAGGCCTCGCCATTTCGACGCCCGTGCGTGCCCCAAAGGGGGCAGTGTAGCTCTGAGGCGTTGCGCGCGTGGTGCGACCGCAAGGGGGAGCTCGTGGCCTGCTGCACCCCGGGTCTCGTGCCCGTCGGCGCGCGCGGGATGTGCGCCTGTGCGCCGGGTGGCGTCGCTGACCTCGAGCTCCAAGGTCGTGGCTGCCCGGCAAGCCGCATCGCTGACCCACAGGCCGCCCTTGGCCAAGGGGTGGCGCGGATCATGCCCCAGTGGCGACTGTGCTTCGAGGAGGCTCTGGTCGTGACGCCGGGGGTGGCTGGACACGTGCTGCTCTCTTTTGCCATTGGTCCCGAAGGGGAGGTCTACGATGGCCGCATCGAGGAGGGCAACCTGCCCAATCTCGAGGCGCAACGGTGTTTTCTCGAGGTCCTCGATGCGGCCCGCTTTGCGCCGCCCGTGGATGGGTGGATTCAGGTCCGCTACCCCGTGGTGCTGAACGCACGTCAAGAAGATGAATAGTCCTGCCATAGTGGCGTCCGTTGCCGTTATCGTCGCCGTGTACGGGTGGTCGGCGAAAACTCACCTGATTCCCGTGTATTTCGGAGGGTGTCGTGCGTAAGCTGTGGGTCCTTGTGGCATTGTTGGGTGTTTCGTGCGGACCTAGTTACACCGTGAATCATCGCTATCCAGCGCCGGTGGTCGGCGGCGCGGGTGGCCCTGAGGGGGGCGTTGAGGTCGAGGAGTCTTACCTCGAGGTCGACGACGCTTACGGCGAGAGTGTGCCCGATATCTGGTTTTTCATTGCCGCCCTCTCACCGCATGGCACCTGGCTCGACGATCCAGAACTGGGCTGGGTCTTTTTACCGAACCAGCAGGACTACTTCCCCTACGGAGACGGCTACTGGCTGGCCACGGATCAGGGGGTGACCTGGGTGGCCCTCGACGAAATCGGCTGGGCCGTCACCCACTACGGTCGTTGGCATTACAGGGATCGCTGGGTGTGGTTGCCCGATCTCGACTGGGGCCCTGCCTGGGTCGAATGGCGTGAGGTGGGGAAGTGGATCGGCTGGGCCCCTCTCTCCCGCGACGGAACACCTCACCGCGCTTGGCGCGGCTGGCGCTTCGTCCACCGCGACCACCTCTTTGCCCGCAACCTCAAAGACCACTTGCAACCCTTGCCCATGAACGAGAAGCTCTACGGTGAGTCGTCCACGATTGGTCGTCGGGGCAGAACCAAAGACGGCTTCTCCTTCCCCGTTGGACCCGCCCTGCGTCCAGATGAGGCCAGCAACGACACCAGCGCCTTGCCGCCCAATCAAGGCCGCTTGAACGCCGAAGAACAGCGAGAAGCCATCCGCCGCGCGAACGAGTGGCGCACCAAGGGGGAGGGGCGTGAGAAAGAGGAGCGCTTCAAGCCTGGGGCTCGCAAAGAGAAGGCCGAACAGGAGCGCCAAGAACGGGAGCGCAACGAGAAGGCCGA
>CAYVQF010000041.1:0-25991 GCA_964454015.1 uncultured Myxococcales bacterium | reverse complement strand
ACGAGAAGGCCGAGCGGGATCGTCAGGAGCATGAACGGGCAAGCCAGGCCGAACGTGAGCGCAAAGAACGGGAGCGCAACGAGAAGGCCGAGCGGGAACGCCAGGAGCGCGAGCGCAACGAGAAGGCCGAGCGGGATCGTCAGGAGCATGAACGGGCAAGCCAGGCCGAACGCGAGCGCAAAGAACGGGAGCGCAACGAGAAGGCCGAGAAGGAACGCCAGGAGCGCGAGCGCAACGAGAAGGCTGCGCGGGATCGTCAGGAGCATGAACGGGCAGCCCAGGCCGAACGCGAGCGCAAAGAACGGGAGCGCAACGAGCAGGCCGAGCGGGAGCGCCTGGAACGGGAGCGCAACGAGAAGGCCGCTGACCCGGCGCCGGCGCGCGAGCGTGGCAGTAAGATCAAGCGCCCAGGGCAGACCAAAGGTCAGGATGCCCCACAAGAGGGTGAAGAAAGTGAGGATCCTGACCAAGCAGACGACGAGGACGAGGCCGCTTGTCCTCCTGGCCAGGACTGTGCGCCCAAGCGGGTCAAGGGCCTCCAACGGGGGCGCACGCGCTGAAAGTGGCGCCACCTAACGGATCGGGAGGGGCGGCCTAGGGGGCGCGGCCCTCCCCTCAGGGCGCTTAGTCGTTGACCATCTTGCGGATCTCCGCTTTGACCAGCTTGCCTGCGGCGTTGCGCGGCAGGCTGTCTTTGAAGATGACCGCCTTGGGGACCTTGTAGCGGGCCAGGTGGGCGTTGCACATCTCCAGCACACTGTCGGCGCTCAGCGCCGCGCCAGCCCGGGCCACGACCACCGCCACGGGGACCTCCCCCCACTTGGCGTCAGGGCGCGCGACGACCGCCACGTCTTGGATGTCCGGGTGCCCGGCGAGGAGTTTTTCGATTTCGGCGGGGTAAACATTCTCGCCGCCCGAGATGATCATGTCTTTCTTGCGATCGACCAGGGTCAGGAAGTTGTCCGCGTCGAGGTAGCCGATGTCCCCGGAGTGGAACCAGCCGTCGCGGATGGCCTTGGCCGTCTCTTCGGGGCGTTGCCAGTAGCCGAGCATGACGTTGGGGCCGCGGATCACCACCTCGCCTGCTTGGCCCATGGGCAGGGGCTGATCGTTGTCGTCGACGATGCGGATGTCGACGTAGAGACAGGGGCGGCCCGCCGTGCCGGCCTTATTGAGGCACTCTCCGGGGCCCATGCCCGTGGCGCCGGGCGAGGTCTCGGTCAGACCGTAACCCTGACGGAATTCGAGGCCGCGTTCGTGGTACTTGGAGATGAGGTCGTAACTCAAGGGGGCGCCACCGGAGATGAAGGCCTCGATCCGCGACAGATCGGTGGTGGCAAAGAGGGGGTGCTCGTACATCATCTGGTAGACCGCGGGCACGGCGACCATGCCGGTCACCTGCTCGCGCTCCATGGTGCGCAAGGTGTCCTCGACGTCGAACTTGGGTGGCAGGATGCAGGTGGCGCCGATGTGAATCATGGGCGTGACCGAGCCGTTGAGGCCGCCGACGTGGAAGAGGGGCAAGAGCACCAGTGAGATGGCGCTGGGCGAGACCCCGAGGGCCCAGCCGTTGACGGACTGCCAGAAGCAGTTGGCGTGGCTCAGGACCACGCCCTTGGGATCGCCCGTGGTGCCGGCGGTGTACATGATGAGGTGGGGATCGTCGCCGCCGACGGCGGGATCGATGGCGTTGTCGGGGGCCGCGGCGGCGATGAAGGACTCGTAGGCCGAGGCGCCGCCCCCTTCTTTGACCTCGATGAGGTGTAGCTCATGCTTGGCGCCTTCCTGGAGCGCTTTGGCCCGTTTGGCAAAGGCGGCGTGGTGGATCATCACTTTGGGCCCGCAGTCTTCGACGATGAAGGCCATCTCGGGTTGGCCCAGGCGCCAGTTGAGGGGCACGGCGATGAGGCCGATGGCGGAGCAAGCGAAGACGGCTTCGACGTACTCGATGCCGTTCAGGAGATAGAGCATGACCCGGTCGCCTTTGGCCAGCCCCAGCCCTTTGAGTCCGTTGGCGATGCGGTGCATCCGCTCCGCCATCTCGGTGTAGGTGAAAGCTTGCTCGCCTGACTTGACGGCGCACTTATTGGGGTAGATCACGGCGTTCTTCTGCACCCACTCACCGACGTTGACCTTCAATTCTGCCATCGCAAACTCCTCGTGTAGGGTTGTCGTCCAAGGGCATGGGCCCCGCACCGTGCTGGTCGAGCCAGACGGGTTCAGGGGTCAAGTCCACTGCAAAAATGTCCCGCACAGCCTGGCGTATTTGCCGCGCAAGATCAAGGATTTCGCAGGCCGTGGCTTCGCCGCGGTTGATCAGCGCCAGGCAGTGGCGCCCAGAGAGTCCCGCCCGGCCGTGTTGGTGTCCACGGTGGAAGCCGGCCTGCTCGATGAGCCAGGCGGCCGAGATTTTCCAACGCCCATCGGGCGTGCGGTGTAGGGTCGGTGGCGCTGGCTGGCTGCGCGCCAAGATCTCGTCGGCCGTGACCTGATCGATGATGGGGTTGGTAAAGAAGGAGCCGGCGCTGCGGCTGTTGGGGTCGTGGGGGTCGTGGAGCATGGCCTTGCGGCGCCGGATGCCCAGCACGGCCTCCCGGACCACCTCCGGCTGGTGATCGCCCGCACCGAGGGTTGCGCCGAGCTCAGCGTAGTGCGGGCGCAGTGGTGCCGCTGGCGGCAGACGCAAGGCGACGCGCGTGATGAGGTAACGCCCAGCCCAGGGCCCTTTGAAGTGGCTGCTGCGGTAGGAGAAGCCGCAGGCGTCGTGCGCCAGGGTCGTCATGGTGCCGCGCTGGAGGTCGAGGGCCTCGACCCAAGCGATGCGCTCACCCACCTCGTTGCCGTAGGCGCCGATGTTCTGCACGGGTGCGGCGCCCACTTGCCCGGGGATGCCGCTCAAAGTCTCGAGTCCTCCCAGAGCTTGCTCCACACTCCAGGCCACCAGCCCATCCCAGTCCACGCCGGCTTCGGCGACGACCAGCGTGTCCCTGTCCTCCTGGCCGCAGGTGCTGATCCCAGCAAAAGCCGGGTGCAGGACCAGGCCGGAGAAACCGTCGTCACAGACGACGAGGTTGGAACCCTGCCCGAGGATGAAGAGAGGGAGAGCCTGCGCGTGAGCCCACGCGCAAGCCTCGCGCGCCGCCGTGACGCTGGTCGGGGCGAGCCAGTACTTGGCTGCGCCACCGACACCGAGGGTGGTGTAGGGAGCCAGCGGGAGGTCTCGGTGGAGACCGGGTGGAGCGCCTGATGTGTCTCTCAAAGGCCGAGCTTCTCCATGGCGCTGGCGACGATCTGTTGGGCTTCGCCTTGGATCTGGCTCAGATGCGCCGCGTCGACGAAGCTCTCGGCGTAGATCTTGTAAACGTCCTCCGTGCCTGAAGGCCGCGCCGCGAACCAGCCGCGCTCGCTGACCACCTTCAGCCCGCCCATGGCGGCGCCATTGCCCGGGGCGTGGGTGAGCTTGGCGCGGATGGGATCGCCCGCCAGGACGTCGGCGCTGACGTCCTCTGGGCTGAGCTTGGCCATGGCTTGGCGGCGCGCGGCGCTCGCCGGGGCGTCGACGCGGGCGTAGCACGGTGCGCCAAACCGTTCGGTGAGACGCTGGTAATGCTCGCCTGGGTCGCGCTGGGTCTTGGCGGTGAGCTCGGCGGCGGCCAGGGCGAGGATGATGCCGTCCTTGTCGGTGGTCCAGGTGGTGCCGTCGCGGCGCAGGAAGGAGGCGCCAGCGCTCTCTTCGCCGCCAAAGACGCAGGAACCGTCGCGCAGCCCCGGGACGAACCACTTGAAGCCCACGGGCACCTCGTGGAGGCGCCGATCGTGCGCCGCCACGACCCGATCGATGAGGCTGCTCGAGACCAGGGTCTTGCCCACGGCGGCTTGGGGTGACCACTCCGGGCGGTGGGCCAGAAGGTAGTCGATGACCACGGCGAGGTAGTGGTTGGGATTCATCAGCCCGCGGGAGGTGACGATGCCGTGGCGGTCGTAGTCGGGGTCGTTGCCGAAGGCCAGATCGAAGCGGTCTTTCAGGGCGATGAGACCGGCCATGGCGTAGGGCGAGGAGCAATCCATGCGGATCTTCCCATCCCAGTCGACGTGCATGAAGGCGAAGGTGGGATCGAAGGTGTCGTTGACCAGGTGGATGTCGAGCCCGTAGCGCTCGGCGATGGGAGCCCAATAGGCCAGGCCCGAGCCGCCCATGGGATCGACGCCGAGGCGCAGGCCCGCGGCGGCGATGGCCGGCATGTCGATGACCTGGGCCAGGTCTTCGACGTAGGGCGTGACATAGTCGTAAGAGACGGTGGTGCTGAGCTGGCGAGCGCGCTGCCAGGGGATACGCTTGACGCCGGTGAGCTTGGCGCGGAGGTAGTCGTTGGCCCGGGACTCGATCCAGCGGGTGGCGTCAGTGTCGGCGGGCCCACCGTGAGGTGGATTGTACTTGAAGCCACCGTACTCTGGTGGGTTGTGTGAGGGGGTGATGACGACGCCGTCGGCTAGGCCGCTGCTGCGGCCACGGTTATAGGCCAAGATGGCGTGGGAGATGACCGGCGTCGGCGTATAGCCCAGATCCGCCTGAATCATCACGGTGATCTCGTTGGCCGCGCACACCTCTACGGCCGTGACCTGGGCCGGATCGGAGAGGGCGTGGGGATCCATGCCCATGAAGAGGGGCCCCGAGAAGCCTTGGGCTTGGCGGTAATCACACACGGCTTGCGTGATGGCGGCGATGTGGGCTTCGTTGAAGCTGGACTTGAGGGAGACGCCGCGGTGGCCCGAGGTGCCGAAAGCGACCCGCTCTTCCGGGCGCTCTGGGTCGGGGGTCTGGGTGTAGTAGGCCGTCATGAGTCGTGGGACTTGGACCAGGATCGACTTGGGCGCGGCTTGGCCGGCGAGAGGAGAGACGGACATGAGACCTCCAAATCAGGGGAGAGAGCGCCTGCGCGCTGGCGGCGACCGCCAGGCGAGGTGCCCGGGGGCGACTAGATCACCGTAGCATAACGCGTTGTCGTCCAAGTACAAAGACTCGCGTCGCCCAACGAGAGAGGAAGACAAGGGCGCCGCAAAGGATTAGCATGCCGCCCTAGCGGCGCTTTTGCTGCGACTGATCTCGAGGTAGGCATGGTGCGAAAGGTCTTGATGTGGATGTTATTGGCTTTGGCTGCCCCTGTGGCGTGCGACAAAGAGACGCCGACGGCACCGGCCGCCCAGCCGAAAACGGCCGCGGCACCCCAAGAGGAGAACCCAGGGACACCCCACACCAAGGCCACCTGGAACAGCAAGCAGAAGACCTTGGTTTTTGCGGCCAAGCTCTCCCTCGCCGCGTTGGCCCATTCCCGCGGCGCGCCCGATGAGGCCGTGCAGGAGGCCTTCGTCACCGCCAAAAATATTGCCGGCGAGCTCGGCCTGGTCCTGCCGACGCTGCCACCCCGCTCGGGTGATGGCACCACGGACGGCGCCGCTGCGTTGACCTATCTCCTCGATGTTTTGGCGGAGGAGGTCGTCCCGGCCCTGGCCGCTGCCTATGACGACCAGCACGTGTTCATCTTCGAGTTTGCCCTCAAGTCGAGCCTGTTGCGCCTGGTTTACGGGGTCGAGGGCGCTCTGGGGCCCGAGCCCATGGTCGTGGGCGTTCTCCAGGGCTACGAAGGTGCCGCCCAGGCAGCGGCTTTGCCCGACGTCATCTGTGAAGAGACCCATCAACTCGTCATGAGTGGTGCCGAGTTCGAGGCGGTGTACCTCAGCATCAACCGCATGCACGAACGCGCCCTGCTCGAGCTGGGTGATTGATCCACCTGGGCCCGGTGGGTGCCCGCCAGCGCTCGAGACCTCGCCCCCCAGCCCCGCTCCAGGCGTGGAGATGCGGGCAAGGTTATCGTTTATCGTGGGCTCTGTTTGAGTGGCCGCGCGGCCGGCACCTCGGCCGCGGGACCAGGAGCCGGCGCCGGCCGGCCTAGGCCTCAGTCGTTGCCTTCTTCCACGGGAGCCGGCGCGGGCGCCGCGGCTTCAGCGGCAGCGGCGCGGGCTTCAGCGGCCTTGGCGCGTTCCTCGGCGGCGAGCGCTTGGGCCTGTGCCTCCTGGATCTTGTTCTCAGCCTCTTGTGCCTTCTCTTGGGCGGCTTTCAGCTCGGCCGCCAAGGCCTCTTTCTCGGCCGCGACCGGGTCTGGCGCCGGAGGCGCCGGGGGGGCCTTGGCTTCGATCAGGGTGTAGTTGAAGGTCAAGAGCAGGTTGTTCTGAATCTGCCACTCGTCCAAGAGCTGCGGGTCGAGCAAAACTTTCAGTTGGTAGTCCAGAGACATCCACGAGAAGACGGAAATACTGAGGTTAGCGGCGAAGGCCCACTTGGTCAGGTCCATCACCCCGCGATCCGTGTCGTCGTTGGTGAGGAAGGGAAACATCACGCTGGCCAGGGCTGACCAGCGCAAGCGGTCTTCCACGGCCTTGCCGTTCATCGTGAGGAAGAGCTCCGCACCCGCCTGCAAGACGTTGCTGAGCTCGAGCACTTCCAGCTCCGGCGTGGCGCCGTCGTCGCTGACGACCAAGACGCCATCGGCCAAGGTCTCGCGACCGCCCACACCAGCGCGCACGGCCAGGGTGAAGGGGTTGCTCTTGATGGGCTGGGCGAAGACACCGATGGACTGCTCCATGGAGAAGGGCTCGAAGGCGTTGGCTAGGGTAATCCGCCGCACGCCCTCATAGGTGTCGACCTGACCGTTGGAACGGGTTACCACGTAGGTGGTGTCGTTGGCGCGCACGTCCTCAGCGGCGAGCATGGCCGTCTCGAAGGAGAGGCGCGCGAAGGGGCCGAACCAAGAGGTGACGAAGTAGTTGTAGAGGCTCTCGAGGGCCAGGACGTCGTTGCTCTTGATGAACTCATCGATGACGGGCGTGCGGGCCCAGCCCTGGGTGAGGCGCAGGATGTTGCGCCACTCGTGGTCGAGGTGGATGTAGTCCAGAGAGCCCGTGGCGTTGCCACTCAGGAGCAGAGAATAACCCTCGGTCTGCCCGACCACGTTGGAGTTCTGGGCGATGTTGAAGGACGCACCCACCACGACCGCACCGGCCCACCCCTTACTCGGTGTATCGGTCTGGACGATCTCCCCTTCGGGGACATAAGTGGTGGCCGTACCGTCTTGGCCCATGGCCGCGACGCCACCGCAAGTGACGGCAGCAAAGAAAACCAACAATGTAAACAAGTTTTTGCGCATGTGTTCCTCATGAGCCAAGTGACGTGAGGCCGCCGCCGCGAGAAGTGCGAACAGTGGCAGAAAAGAGCGGAAAAAATTCGCTGAAGATGCTCCAATAAACGCATGAAGAGCCAATCTCTGCCCGGCTTTGCTTCATAGCCACAATAGGCCGGTGATGCAAGGCCCGATGTCAACGCGCGGATCACCCCACGCTGCGCCTTGGCTTGCACAAAACGCGGGCGGCGTGCCATCCTTGGATCGCGGCGGCCCTGGGCGCAGATCAGGCGCCGCGCTGGGCACTTGGCGCAAGGTGGTGAGATGGCTGGACGCGCGCGCAAGGGTGAGGTCATCGACGACCGCTTTCGACTCGACGAGCAGATCGGCGAAGGCGGTTTTGGAGTCGTCTATAGGGCCACCCAGATCTCCACGGGCCAAACCGTGGCGGTCAAGTTTCTCCTCACGGAGAGCGTGCGCAAGGAAGAGGTGTGGCGCGAGGTCAAACGCTTCAACCGCGAGATGAAGCTCATCTCCCGCCTGAAGCATCCCAACATCGTCCGCCTCATCGACGCCGGGACCATGGGCGACAAAGAACTCTTCCTGGTCCTGGACTTCATCGAGGGCCACACCCTCCACGATGTCATCCGCCGTGAGGGCAAGCTCGGCGTCGAGGAAGCGGTGCACCTCATGAGCCAAGTGGCCGACGCCCTGGCCTATGCCCACCGCCAAGGCATCATCCACCGCGATCTCAAACCGCAGAACATCATGCTCACCCCCGGGGGCCGCTGCCGCAACGCCATGGTCCTCGATTTCGGCATCGCCGGCATCCTGGTCGAAGCCCGCGACAAGAGCTACGTCAGCCTGACCTCCAAGCAAGAAGTACGCGGCACACCCCAGTACATCTCGCCGGAACAGCTCCGCCAGCGCCCCATGACCCCCCAGTCGGACCTCTACTCCTGGGGCCTGGTCTTCATCGAGGCCCTGAGCGGCCGCGTGGCCATCCAAGGCGACAGCAACTTCGAGGTGGCCCTGCGCCACGTCGACGACGACCCCATCGCCATCCCCGCCGAAATCACCGATCCCGGGCTGCGCGCCATCCTGAGCTGTGCCGTCGCCAAGGACCTCGGCGCGCGCTACGCCAATGCCGAGACCATGATGGCCGATCTCGACGACTGGCGCCGCGGCGAACGCCCCTCTTTGGATCCACCTGCGCCGGGGCGTGCGCCTGCGGGGGCGGCTCCCCTTGCGGCACCTGCGGCCGGCGCGGACGACAGCGGCGCGGCCCGGCGCACCTGGATCTGGCTCCTGGCCCTCTTTGCCCTGGGGATTCTGGGCATCGCCGTGGGCCTGCGCCTCCTGAGTGACGAGAAGACCGCCACACCGCGCCCGCAAACGACCGAAGCCAGCGCGGGCCCAGAAGGGGCGCCCTCCTGTCGCCGCCACAGTGAGTGCCCCGGTGAGACCTTGTGCCGTGAGGGCGCCTGTGTGTCCTGGCAGTCTGAAGACTGCCACGTGGTCGAAGGCGCCGTCGGCGTGGATCAGGCCCGCTTCATCGGCCACATCGACAACGGCACCAACGGCGAGGTGCGACAGGCCATGCTGGTGGCGCGCTTGGCCGTGCGCGGGCTGAACAGCGCGGCTTTGACGCCGCCCCTGGTGCTCATCTCCTGTGACGACGGTGGTGATGGGCAACGCAGCTCGCGGGCGGCCGCCCACTTGGTGAACCACGTGGGGGTCGACGCCCTGGTGCTGCCCCTGGCCTCGAGCCGCGCTACTCTGGTGGCGCGCGCCGTGGCCGAGGGGCCGTTGCGGCTGGCGGCCCCGGGGCCAGGGCTTGGGGTGGGCGGCGACACGTCCCTGCATTATGCGGGCGGCGATGCCTTGGACACGCTGCGCGCCGTGGCGGCTTTTGTGCAACTTCAAGAACAGCGCCAGGTGGCAGTGGTGGTGCCCGATGGGGAGCGCGGCGAGCGCCTCCTCGCCGAGTTGCTGCCCGCCCTGGCTGGGAGCCAAGTGCAGACCCAGATCGAGCGCTATGGCGGCAAAGAAGAGGCGCGGCGCGCGATGGCGCAGCGGGTGGCCGCCGCCGGTGCGGACTTGCTCCTTCTGCTTGGTGAAGAGGAGAGCGCAGAGGTGCTTGGCTTCATCGAGGCGGCCTTTGCCGCGGGCGGGCCGCGCTACCTCACCCTGGACTGGGCACACACCCGGGCGCTCTTCGATCTGATGCGCCAGGGCGACCTGCTGGACCGGGTGCAGATCGTGGGGCGAGAGGGCGGCGAGGGGCCGGCCTTTGCGGCCTTGGCCGAGACGGTGCGCGCCGACTTTGGCGAGCTGGCGTTGAGCAAGCGCAGCGCTGCGGTCTATGACGCGACGGTGCGCCTCGGCCTGGGGTTGATCCTGGCCGTTCCCGCGGCGGGCGAGGAAGGCTGGCAGCAGGCGCTGGCGCGCCTCGGCAGTGGCGCTGAGGTCATCGCCGCGCCCATGCTGCTGGACGATGTGGCGCAGCGCCTGCAGCGGGGTGAGTCCCTGCGCGTGCTCGGCGCTGCCGGTCCCGTGCTCCCGCCTGCGCGGGAGGAGGCTGCGGCGGTGGCCGTACGACTGTGGGTGCTGCGCCGCGGCTTGGACGGTGAGGCGCACGCCCTGAGTCAAGGGCGTTACGCTGAAGGGCGTTGGCAACTACCTTACGTGGATCCCAGAGAGATCGCCGACAAGGTGCCCCTGTTGCGCGTCGAGACGGGCGAAGTGGAGCTGGGCCTGAGCGAGCGGCAACAAGAGTGGCTGCGCCGGGTTCATCGCGACCTGCACCATTTTGCGCGTCCGGGGGTGGCGGTGTTGGCGCGGGAGACTTGGCAGCGGCCGCGGCTAGAGGTGATGAGCACTGAGGTGACGTGTGGCTTGTGGCGGTGGCTCGCGTCGGGCCAGGCGCCGGCGACGGCGTGCGTGGGGCAGGTGGCGCTCTGTGCCGAGGATGGCGCGCCCTTGACCGGGGTGGGGGCGCTGGAGGCCGAGGCTTTTTGTGCCAGTTTGGGGATGCGCTTGCCGACGGAGCGGGACTTTGAGGCTTTGGCCCGGGGGTTGGAGGGGCGCAACTATGCCTTCGCCGGTGAGTTGAGTGAGTCGCGGGAGGAGGCGCTGCGCGGGCAGCGTGGGGTTGCCAGTGTGGCGTGGAACCGGACCCCCGAGGGGATTTTCGATTTGGCCGCCTCAGTGGGGGAGTGGGTGCGCTGTGAGCCGGGCTTGCGCCAGCACTGCAGCGGCGGCTTTGGGATCATGGGCGGCGCGAGCGATGACGCCCCGTTCTGGTGGCAGGCGGCGATGATGGCGCCAGCGCCGTCGGGGGAGCTGGGTTGCGCGCGCCTGCCGCGTGTGGGATTTCGCTGCGTCCGGGAGCTGCCTTAGCGCAGGCCGAGGGCCTGGGCCAGGTGGTTTTGGCAGAGGGCGCTGTCGTCGCCGCTCTCGGCCCGGGCCAAGGCGCAGGGCTGACAGAAGGCCGCCTCAGCGTAGGCCTGCTGGCCTTGGTGGCGGCGCTCCTGCGCGCGGAGGTGTTCCAGGTGGGAGGCGCCGCCTTGGCCCGGCCGTGGCTGCCAGCCGGCTTTGCGCCGCAGGGCCTCGGCGGCGGCCAGGCGGGCCTGGTGGGCGTGGTGCGGGAGGGTTGGGTCGCGGGAGTCGTCGCTCATGACGGAGGTGGCTCTGGGTGCGGCGCCGGCCAAAGAGAGCGCCTAGGGGGTGTCGTCGGGGGAGGGCTCGGGGAGCATGGTGGTGATGGTGCGCTTGAGCTTGGTACCGCCAACGATGTCGGCGAAGAGGGAGGCCACGTCCTTGCCCTTGAAGAGGCTCACCAGGTTCATGTTGGCGGCCACCTGGGAGAGGATTTCCTTGTCGCCGAGGGCGGTGAGGGCCTCGATGAGCGCCGGTTGCACCGCTTGGCGTTCGGCGACGGTGGCGTTGGCGTGGGCTGCGACCAGGGCTTGCTCGATTTCGGCCAGGGCGCGGCGGTGGGCCTGTTCCTCTTCGTGGGCCAAGCGCTCGGCCTCGACGGTGGCGCGTTGCTTCTCGGCGAGGCGTTGGGCGTTGGAGTGATTTTCTTGCTCGAGGCGCGCCAGGCGGGCGGTCAGGGCGAGGGCCTCGCGCTCGGCGCCGAGGGTGGCCAGGGTGCGGGCGACTTCTTCCTGATGGTTGGCCACGACCATCTGGGCGCGGTGCTCGAGGTCTCTGAGGGCGGCGTCGTTTTCTGCTTGTTTTTCCTGGGCTTCTTTGCGCATGACCAGGCGCTGCAGGTCGAAGTCGTGGCGCAGCTTGTCCGAGCGCAGCTTCTCTGCCGCCTGGCGATCGCTGATCTGGATGGAGACCGACTCGCGCTGGACGGTCTCGAGGAAGTCGCCCACCTCGTCATCGAGGATGCTGCTGTCGAGGACTTCGACTTCACTGACCCAGAGGCCGTTTTCGGCGAAGAGGCGGCCCCGGCGGCCGCTCTCGGTGCGCTCGCCGAGGATGATGTCGCGGACCACGTCGGGGATGCGGGGCCAGAGATCGGTGAGGTTGGTCTGGCGGCAGCTCCGCCGCACGAGGGAGCGCAGGTGGTCGCAGACCATGCCGACGTAGTCCTCGTGGTTGAACCAGCGCGTCTTGTGCTCCTGATCCATGCTGATGCGGTAGGAGACGCGGATGTCGACCTCGACGAAATCCGAGGTCTGGAGGCGGATGACGTCGGAGACGACGTTGCCAACGGTGCGCAGGTAGCAGGTGCGCAGGGGGTTCTTGTCGGATTTGGGGGTGCCGCGGGAGAGTGAGAGGGGCACCAGCCGCTCGTCGTATTCCAGGAGCTCGACGCAGGGGCCCTCGACCACGCGGTGTCCTTCGGCGGAGGAGACCAAGACCGCCGTGTTGTGGGGCACGTTGATGGAGATGGCCCAGGGGGTGGTGACCGGGGCGTGGGTCGCCTTATGGCTCTCGTTGACGCCGATCCACAGGTTCCACTCGTCGGGCGGGATGGTGCGGGTGATGTGGACCTCCTTGCGCGGATCGACGAGGTAGCTCTGCTTGCCCCGCACCAAGCGGGCTTCGCCCGTCATGAGATCGCGCACATAGATGCCGCTCTTTTGGTCGATGCCGATGGCCTCGATGAAGACGTCGGCGTGGTCGTTGCCGAAGTGGGGTTGGCCCGTGAGGGGGTGGAGGATCTCGGCTTCGATGAAGGGGAAGAAGAAGGTGTTGATGCCGGTGATGATCATCTCATCGCCGGGGTAGTAGACCTCGCGGTCGAGCTCGACACCGCGGGGGAGCTTGCGCTCGAGCTTGTCCCGCGAGATGGCCGAGATGAAGCGCAGCCACAGGGCGCGCTGGGGGAGCAGTTCATAGGCGAAGTAGATACGGTGGTTGGAGCCCTTGGTCATGAAGGAGTCATAGGGGCCGGGGAAGACGCGGGCTGGTCCGACCTTGATCTGGCGCTTGCCGTCGGCGTCGATGACGACGCAGAACTCTTTCTCGCCGAGGACCACGGCCTGGCGCACCAGGCGCGCCTGGCGGACGTGGCGCTCGAGGGCTTGGCGGTGGACGTCGGACTGGAGGAGGCTCTGGAGGTCGTCGTCGGAGAGCACCGGTTCAGCTTGGGCTTGCGGTGTCATCCCCGTGGGGGAGGCGCTCAGGGCGGGCGGTGGCGGCGGCCGCTGCACCACCTGGCGTACCCGCGCTGCTTGCTCGACGCCGGCGAAGCGGTCGGCCTTGCGCTGGGGGGCTTCGCGGCGCCGCGGCCGGTCGTAGGCTTCTTCGTCCCGTTCGTCTTCGTAGTCCTGGAGCTCTTCCTGGGCTTCGGCGATTTCGGCCCGCGGTGGCAGCGGGGGCGTGCTGGCCATGATCTGCGGGCGCCCCTGGAGGATCTTGCGCGCCGACTCCACCGTCAGGGTGTTGCCGTCGCTGCCGAGGGAGAGATCGGGGACGACATCGACCCCCGTGGGCGGGATGTAGAGCTGGGTGTCGAGGCCGCGGATGACGATGAGCTGGCCGCGGGTCATGCCCACGGCCTCGCGCTCTTCGAGCTTGACCTTGGCCGCGGCGCCAGTGGCGTCCTCGGCGGTGGCGGCAGTGATGGCCGCCGAGCGGGCGGTGATTTCGTAGTAGGGGGCGCTGTGGTCGACCTCACCGTAGACCTTGACCACCAGGTACTGGTTCGAGGCCAGCTCGTGGGCGTCGCGCACCTCCACCTCCTGGCCGGGGCGGAGGTAAAAGGAGCAGGGGCCTGGGATCATGTGACGCGTGCCGTTGCGCAGGGTCCGCGACTCGTTGCGGCCGGGGCGGAAATTGCCGTTGGGGCCCTCGTTCTCCAAGCGCTCGGCCATGGGGTTGATCAACACGGCGTACTGGGTGTCGCTCAGAGACACCATGCGCTGGGGGCGCCCCGAGAAATCCTCGACGAAGCCGCCGACTCCGTCGCTGACCACGACCCGATCGGCCGCCGTCGGGGAGACCATGGTCGGCCCCACATGCAGGACGACCTCGCCCTTGTCATCGTCCTGGACCCACAAAAACTGGCGCTCTGTCACGGGAATTTTGCGGCTGCCTCGTTCTCCGATGGCCATGTGATCCTCCTCGGTTGCGGGTACACCCTCAGCGCGGCTTGGCTGAAATCCATAGCGACTCGATGCCAACGGCGCAAGGGTCCAGGTGGCAGATCGCGATCGCTACCCGCCCCGGCACCATTCTGCTAGCGTGGGGTGTGGTCCGGGGATGAATCCCCAGGGAGGTGATCATGCACGTACACCAGGTCTCGCGACGTTGGAAGCACCACCAGGCCGGCGCCCTTTTCGCGCTGGCCCTGCCCCTTCTGTTGCTCTGGGCCCCTCTGGCGCAGGCATCGCTGGTCGCCGAGCTGTCCCTCGCGGAGCTGTGCGCCCACGCTGACGTGGTGGCCACGGGGCGGGTCGAGAGCGTCCGCAGCGCCTGGCAGCCCGACGGACACGTCATCATGACCGAGGTGATTTTGGTGGTGGACGAGGGGCTGTGGGGCGCTGATCCTGGCGCGTCGTTGTCCTTCTGGGTGCTCGGTGGTCAGGTCGGCGAGATCGCCCAGGTCTTCTCGGGGGAGGCGGCGTTCACCCCCGGCGAAGAGGTCATGGTTTTTCTCGAAAAGCGGGGCGAACGCTTGGGTGTCATAGGGCTTTCGCAGGGGAAGTATCGCATCGAAGAGGTGGCGGGCCAGCCCGTGGCCCAGGCCGCGACTCACGGCCTGGTGCTGGTGGAGGTGGCGCAGCCGCTGAGCGCGCCGACGCCGCCGGAGAAGCGCCAGGTGTTGCGCTCGCGAGCGGCCCCGGCGGCGGCGCAGCGACCGCTGGCTGACCTGCTCGACGAGGTTCGGGGGCACCTGCTGCAGCGGGTGACGCCGTGAGAAGAGGGGCCGGGCTCACCTGGAGGCGTTGGGCGTCGCGCTGCGGCGCGATCCTGGTCGTGCTCATGGCCGTCGGGTCGCCCAAGGCGAGCGCCTGGGAGCCCATGCGCGATGCTCAGGGGCAAGTGTTGACTTGGCCTGAGGAACACATCTTTGCCTTGTGCTTGCCTGCCGATGAGGGGGCGCTGTCCGTGGCGATGTGGCTGGGGGCTTCGACCTGGTGGAGCGATGGCGCTTTGGCGCGCACCATGACCTGGCAGGCGCCCTGTACGCCGCGACTCGACGCTGGCGACGGGGTCACGGGGCTGGTCTCGGCGTGGGAGCCGGGCGATTGGCCGGCAGACTTTGGCCCGTCGGATCTGGTGGCGGCCATCACGGTGCACACCTACGTCGCGGCGACGGGGCGCCTCTTGGACGCCGACATCTACCTCAACCGGGGTGGCTTTCTCTTCTCTGCCGGGGGCGCGGCGCCGGGCTCCCTGGACGCTGCCGCGGTGGTGGCCCACGAGATGGGGCACGTGCTGGCCTTGGGGCATCCCTGTGGCGATCCCGGCAGCCAGTGGCCGAGCTGCAGCGCCCTGCCGGCGACGGAGGGTGAATTGCTGGGGGCCCTTCTCTTTCCACGCACGGTGGTGGGGGCGCGGGACTACCGCCCCCAAGGAGATGACTTGGCGGGCCTGCGGGCGCGCTATGGCCCTGGCGGGCCATTACCGGAGGTGCGCTTGAGCCAGGCGAATGGACTTCTGTCGGTGGAGAGCGCTGCCGTGGATGGCGAGTGGACGCGCTTTGCTCTGGGAGAGGCTCTGGTGTGGGTCGAATTGGGGCAAGCCCAGCCGGCGTTGGCGGCCGAGACGTGGCTGTGGGCGGTGCGTTGGCCCGATGGCGCAAGCCAGTTGTTCGCCGGCGGCGTTGCGGCCGAGGACCTGGAGAGCGAAGCGGGCGCCGAGCTGGTGAGTGGGGCGGCTGAGGGGGCTGGCTGTGGCTGTGCCCTCACTCGCCTCCCGGCGCGCGGCGGCCTCTGGGCCCTGGCTTGGATGGCCTTGGCGGCGCTGGTTTGGGGCTGGCGGCGGGGTAGGGGGGTGGCGCTCTTGGTGCTCGTGGTGCTGGGTGCGCTGTGTGGGTCGGTAGGGCCGGCGGTGGCGTGGGAGCGCTCCCAGACCTGCGGTGGGATGCGTCTGCAGTGTGCGCCTGGGGAGGTCGCGCTGCCCGTGTGGTGGGCCACGGACTGTGTCGTGGTCCACCTGCATGAGGCGGGTTCGGAGCAGTTTCGGTTGTCTGAGATCGAGAGGGTGTTGCGCGCCTCGTTGGGGACGTGGAACGACGTGGACTGCTCCTATATGACCCTGGTTTACGGGGGGCTGACCAATGAAGATCGGGTGGGCTACAACCCTTACAGTCGGGACAACGCGAATGTGGTCGTCTTTCGCGATCAGGGTTGGACGCACTCCCTGGGGATATTGGGTCTGACCAGCGTGACCATGAACCGCGAGACGGGCGAAATCTATGACGTGGACATGGAGTTCAACACGGAGCACTACCGTTTTTCCATGAACGCGAGCGCCCTGACGACGGTGGATCTACAGAACACCATGGTGCATGAGCTGGGACACGTGCTGGGTTTGGACCACAGCGATGTGGCCGACGCGACCATGTATGCCTCGGCGCCCATGGGGGAGACGAAGAAGCGCACCCTACACGCCGATGACATCGAGGGGCTGTGTGCCATTTTCCCCTTGGCGGCGCGGGCTGAGGTCGGCCTCTGTAATCGCCAGCGCATTGGCTACTATTGGCGCTCCGAGTTGGCCCTGAGCGCGCGCCCTGTCGAGGGTTGTCAGGCGCGGTCGCTGCGGGGCGGGCCTGGCTCGGGGGCCTGGTGGTGGTGCGCCCTGTTGCTGGTCTGGGGGCTCAGGTCCGCAGGGCGTCGACGGCTTGGCGCATCTCGCTGGAGAGTTTGAACCAGCGCTGGGGATCGTACTTGAGGGTGGACTTAATCCAGCGCAGGCCTTCTTCGCGGCGGTTGAGGTGCTCGTAGAGGAGCATGCCGAGGTTGTGCATGACCACCACGGCGTCGGGGTGGCACTCGATGGCCTTTTCGTAGCATTGGGCGGCTTCGGCGTAGCGGGTGAGGCGCACCAGGACGCCGCCTTTGTTGGACCAGGCTTCGCTGTAGGCGGGGTTGGCGGCGATGGCCTTGTCGAGGTGCTCCAGGGCCTCTTCGAGGCGGTTTTGCAGCATGCAGGCCGTGCCGCAGTTGAGCCAGCCGCGGGCGGTCTCGCCCAAGGCGAGGAAGGCGCGCCCCTTGCCGTCCCAGGCGGCGGCGCAGTCTTTGTTGCGGCCGACGATGGGGTCGAAGATGTCCAGGGCTCTCTGGGCCTCGCCGAGGGCCAGGAGGGCGTCGCCCAAGAGCAGCTCGACTTCCTGCTCGTTGGGCTTGCTCTTGAGGGCGGTCTTGTAGGCCAGGATGGCGTCGCGGGTGCGCCCGAGGGCCATCAGGGCTTTGCCGCGTTCGCGGTGGGCTTCGAGGTAGGTGGCCTTCAGGGTGATGGCGCGGTCGAAGTCGGCGAGGGCCGCTTCGAGTTTGCCCGCTTGACACAACATGCGGCCGCGTTCGTACCAGATGTCTTCTTCTTCGCCGCTCAAGGCGAGGGCCTCGGCGAAGCAGCCTTCGGCCTTGTCCCAGCGTTCGAGTTTGGTCATGACCTGGGCGGCGCGCAGCCAGGTGCGGGTGTGGTTGGGGTCGATGGCGAGGATGCGTTTGTAGTGCTCGAGGGCTTCTTTCTCGCGGTTGAGCTCGACGAGGACCCGGGCCTTGTTGTTGAGGGCGACGATGTGTTTGGGCTCTTTGGCGAGGATGGTGTCGAAGACGACCAGGGCTTCTTCGTTGCGCTGGAGCTTGAAGAGGGCCACGCCCTTCTCGAGGTGGAGGGTGAGGTTGTGGGGTGCCAGGCTGATGCACTCTTCGAAGGCGGCGAGGGCTTCGGCGTGGTTGCCGCTATCGAGGAGGGACCAGGCTTTTTGCTTGAGACGAGAGATGCGGGCGTTGTCCATGATGAGATCCTGGCAGAGAGAGCCGCATGCCGTGGGGCGCCGCGGTAGTTTGGCCGAGCGGAACTTAGCGAGGGGCAGCGTCGGGGTCAATGGGCGCAAGGGCGGGTGGCTTGGTGAGTGAGAGCGAACCTGCTAAAGAGGTTGGCCGAAGGGCAATGTTGCCGAAAATCGCAGGGGAGAGGAGCAGGCATGGCGGAGCAGAAAGTGAACGTTTTCAAACGTTTTCCCTCTACGTTCTGGGTCTCCAACGTGATGGAGATTTTCGAGCGGATGTCCTGGTATGGCTTTTTTGCCTTGTCCACGGTCTACATCACGGGCTCGGTCTCTGAGGGAGGTTTGGGATTTTCCTCGGAAGATCGAGGGCTTCTGCAGGGGGTGGTGACCTTCTTCATCTACTTGTTCCCGTTCTTTACGGGCGCCTTGGGCGATCGTTACGGCTTCAAGAAGATGCTGTTGGTTTCCTACTGTATTTTGTCCCCTGCCTATTTCCTTTTGGGGCAAATGAAGACCTTCCCGGCCTTCTTCGGGGCTTTCATGTTGGTGGGTCTGGGCGCGGCCATTTTCAAGCCTCTCATCGTGGGGACCATTGGTAAAACCACAACCGATAAAACGGCTTCGCTTGGTTTTGGTATATTTTACATGATGGTGAACATGGGTGGCTTCGCCGGTCCCTTCCTGGCGGCGTGGATGCGCACCGCTGGCTGGGAGTACGTCTTCTATGCTTCTTCCATTTGGATCGCGTTGAACATCCCGATTTTGTTGTTCTTCTACAAGGAGCCCGAGGGCGAGTCCACGTCCACCAACAAGCGATCCTTCAAGAAGGTGATGACCGACATGATGGAGGTCATTGGCAACGCGCGCTTCTTCCTGGCTGTCTTTGTGGTCTTGGTGGTTTTGGTCCTTGGGTCGCGCTGGCTATCCTTGGCCGAGGTCGCGCTTTGGGGCGTGGGCTGGATCGTGGCCAACATCGTCTTGGACGTGATTTTGCGCGCCACGGGCAGAGGGCAGCACTGTATGCGCATCGGTCACGCCCGCTTTCTCCTCTTTTTACTCCTGCTGTCCAGCTTCTGGGTGGCCTTCAATCAGATTTTTCTCACCTTGCCCGAGTACATCCGCGACTTCTCCGAGACGGACAAGCTGATGAACAGCATCATTGGTTTGGCGACGTCTTTGGGGGCCGGTGATGGCGGCGTCGCGACCTTGAAGAGCATTTTTGCCACCGAGACGGGACACATCAAGCCCGAGCAGATCATCAACATCAACGCCTTGGCCATTATCTTCTTCCAGGTGATCGTCTCGTCCGTGGTCGCCCGCATGAAGCCGCTCATCACCATCATGATCGGGATCGGGATCACGGCCATCTCCTTCTCCCTCCTGACCTTGGGGGTGAACCCCTGGTTCGTGGTCATGGGGGTCTTCGTCTTCAGCTTCGGCGAGATGATGGCATCGCCCAAGGCCAAGGAGTACACGGCGCGGGCCGTGGCGCCCCGGGACAAGGTGGGTCTCTACATGGGCTACTACATGTGGTGCAACGCTTTAGGGAACCTCTTTGGCGGCATCCTCTCGGGCCGTCTTTACGGCTACTTGGCGCGGGACCTCGGTCGGCCCGATATCATGTGGCTGATCTTCGGCGGCCTGTCGGTCTCCTGTGCCCTCATGCTCTTGGCCTATCACCGCATCGTCGGCAAAAAGGTCGAGCTGGAGCACGAGGCCGAGGCGTGATCTGCCGTGTGCCGTGGCGGGTTGGGGGCGCGGCGGCCCGCGCCAATTCGTCAGGGTGCGGCCGAACGTGAATTGACGCCGGGCGCACGCTTTGTTAGCGTGCCGCCATCGGTGTTTCGCGTCGGTGAGGGAACACGAAGATGACCTTCTACGACCTTTCGCTGAACAGACTCTTTGGTCCAATGCACGTCTAGGGAGAAGCCATGAGCTATATCGCAGGGGGACAGGACCCCTATCTGCAGGATCCGGCGCTCGAGTACGCGCCCACCCAGGCCATGGGTGCCATCCCCCACATGGGCGCTGGCGGCGGCAAGGTGGAGCTCAAGTTTCACGGCACCGGTGGCGGTCTCTTCGTCAACTTTCTCATCGGTTACCTGCTGACCTTGATCACCTTCGGCATCTATATGCCGTGGTTCATGGTGCGCATGACCCGTTACATTTTTGAAAACAGCACCATCGCCGGCACCCGTCGCGGGACGCTGGTGCCGGTCTTCGTCGGCTCGGGGGGCAAGCTCTTCGTGCTCTTCCTGGTGGGTTACCTCCTGACCCTGCTCACCTTGGGGATCTACGGCGCGTGGTTCATGCGCAACCTCGTCGCTTATTTGGCGGACCATTCGAGCGCGCGGGCTCAGGATGGCACGGAGTACAAGCTGCACTTCGGTGGCACGGGGGGCAAGCTCTTCGTGACCTTCCTGGTGGGCTACCTCTTGACCCTCATCACCATCGGCATCTACATGCCGTGGTTCATGTGCAAGATTCAGCGCTACATCAAAGACCACATGGCGATCCTCGAGAATAACCAGCCCATCGGCAAGTTGAGCTTCGTCGGCACGGGTGGCAGCCTCTTCGTGACCTTCTTGGTGGGCTACCTCTTGACCCTCATCACCTTCGGCATCTACATGCCGTGGTTCACGGTGAAATTGACCCAGTTCTTCGTCAACAACACCCGGGTCCACGTGGCCGGGCGCACCCTCGCCGGGAACTTTGGCGGCACGGGTGGGCAGCTCTTCGTGTTGTTCTTGGTGGGCTACCTCTTGACCCTCATCACCGTCGGGATCTACGCCCCGTGGTTCATGGCCAAGTGGCTGCGCTTCCGCATCGACAACACCTCTTACGCCGCCATTGGCTGAGCGGCGCGGCTGGGGCGCTTTGTGTGCGTTCCCGTGGCGGCCCGCCCGAGGCCTCGCCCATGAATTAGCGCTGCGCCACGACCACCGTGACGGGCGCAGCCCGTCCGTCCTGGTGGGCGTCGTGGAGGATGACCTCGGCGCGCAGCACCTGCAGGCCGCTCAGTTCGGCCCTCACCTCCTCCGGGGTGGTGAGGATTTCCGGCGGTGGTCCTTTGGGATCCGAGGGTGACCAGCTCTGGTCGCTGCGGTCATGGGCGACGAAGACCACGTGCCCCCCCGGGCGCAGGTGTTGGTGTAGCGTGGCCAGAAGGGATTGACGCTGGGCCTGGCTGAGGTGGAGGTAGAAGGCGGTCACCAGGTCAAAGGTCTCGTCGGCGGCGAGAGTGGTCACGTCGGCGACGCGAAAATCCGGAGGGTTTTCGTCCTGCTCGGCGAGGCGGCGGGCGAAGTCGATGGCCACTGAGGAGAAATCGAGGCCACAGACCTGCCACCCCTGGCGAGCCAACCAACGGGCGTTGGCGCCGAGACCACAGCCGAGGTCGAGGGCGCGCCCGGTGGGCCAAGGGCCGACGAGCTGGGGCAGGAGGGGGTCAGGCTGATGGGGGCTGTGTCGATGTTGGGCCGCGTCGGGGCCTTTGGCGGTCCATTTCTCGTTCCAAAGGGTGGGGTTCATGGCTGTCTCCTGGAGAGCTGGGGGGAGGGCGGCGCAACACCAGCCGCCGCGCGCGGGTGAGAGATAGATCTCAGCGGAGGAAGGGGCAAGGCGGGAATGAAAATGGAGGAGAAGAGATCATTTTCGCGCACGGCCAGCGCCCCGGGCCGGACATCTATTGGGCACACCGGGCCGCGGCCACCGGGCCCTACGTCTACGCGAGGTGAGTCATGAAGGAGAGGGAAGAGAGCCGGATGGTGGCGCGACGCGTCCAGCGCGCGCGCGGCTTGTTGTTGGGTCATTTGGTTGGCGACGCTCTCGGTGCGCGCTTCGAGTTCGAGTCGGCGGCGGCGATTCGCAAGTATCGCCAGGCGCGCCCAGGGGAGATGGGCTTGGGCGGCGCGCTCTTCATGGCCCACGGCCAGGTGACGGACGACTCCGAGCTGGCCTTGGTCACGGCGCGCACTTTGCTCGCCCACGGCTTCGATCTCGATGCCCTGGCCAGCGCCTACACCCAGTGGTGTCGCAGCGCGCCTCTGGACATGGACTGGTCGACCTGTCGCGCCTTTGCTCCCTTTGGGGTGCGTGATGCCGAGCGAGACGCCAAGCGCATCGCGGCGCGCAGCGCCGCGACATGGTCTCCCCTCAATGGCTGCGACAACGGCGCGATGATGCGCCATCCTCCCTTTGCCATCGCTGGCGCGGCATGGCCGACGGCCGATCTGGGCTTGGCGGTGCGGCAGGATGCGGCCCTGAGCCACCCGACGGCCGTGGCCCAGGAGTCTTCTGTGGCGCTGGTGGTGGCCATGGCCTGCGGTCTGCGCGGTGGGAGTCGGCGCGCGATGTGGCAGGCGGCCTACACGGCGGCGGAGCATGCCGTGGTGCGGGAGACCCTATGGGCCGCCCAGGGCGCCACGGCGCCGTGTTGCGATGGTGCGGCCACGGGCAAGGCCCAGGTCACGCTACACAACGCCTTCTACCAGCTCCTCCACGCAAGTGATTTGAGCGCGGCTTTACGTCAGACCGTGCTCGCCGGGGGTGACACGGACACCAACGCCGCCCTGACGGGTGCGCTCTTGGGGGCACACTACGGCGAGTCGGCGATCCCGGCGCGCTGGCGGCGGGCGGTCTTGCAGTGCCCGAGCAACCGGCGCGAGGCTTACTCCGTGGCCGGGGTGCGGTCATTGGCCGAGTCGCTCCTGGCGTGCGCCTTGCCGGCACCCGGCAGCCGTTGCGCGGCCCGCTCGCGGTGGGCGCCCTTCCCGCGGCGCCAGCGGCCGACGACGGTCGTGCCGCGGCAGGGTTTGCCGGCGGCCTGAAACATGGTAGGCCTATGCAGGCTATGTCGTAGGTGGAGGGAGCAGGAGCGCATGCAGATACATATACGTGGGACGGCTGGTGCGGTGGCCGATTGGGTGTTGCTGCCGGGTGATCCCGAGCGCGCAGAGCAGGTGGCCTGGAGCTTTCTGGAAGAGGTGGTGTGTTACACGACCTATCGCAAGCTCTACGGCTTCACGGGGGTCCGCGACGGCCAGCGCATCTCCGTCCAAGCGACGGGCATGGGCGCGCCGAGCGCCGCCATCGTGTGCGAAGAGTTGAGTCGCCTCGGCGCCAAGGGCTTCGTGCGCATCGGGACTTGCGGCGCCCTGTCGCCAGCGGTGAGCTTGGGCGACACCATCGTGGCCACGGCGGCCTGCCCCTTCGATGGGGTCTCGCGCGGGCTCTTCGCGGGAGGCGGCTTCGTCCCTACGGCCGATTTTTTTCTGGTGCGGCGCGCCGTCTCCTATTGCGAGGAGCTCGGCATTCCTTTCCATTGTGGCCCCGTGGGGACGATGGATCTCTTCTATGATCCACGTCAGGAGCTGGTCGAGCGCTTGCGTGCTTTTGGTGTCTTGGCGCTCGAGATGGAAGCCAGCGCCATCCTGACGGTCGCCGCGCAGCGGGGTCTGCGGGCCGCCTGTGTGCTGGCCGTGTCCGACCTCATCGCCGAGCAGAAGCGCGCCGATGAGGCGCTCCTGCAACGCGCCATCCACCGCATGATCCCCGTCGCGCTCCATGCCGTGAGCGTCTGAACGTTGCGACCCGGCGCCGCGGCGCCTCAGGCTGGAAGTGCCGAGGCCGCTGACGCCTTATCTTTGCGCCTAGGAGGGTGCCCTCATGGATATGCGACTCAAAGTTCTTCATGTCGACGCTAGCTCTGGCTTCTATCGCATCGAGCGCCATCAGGTGGGTCACTTTTTTGGTCCCATTGATTTGGGTTTGCACTTGGCAGGACGCTACAACAGCCTGAACATCGGGACGGGCTTGTTGTGTGGCTCCATTTTCCCGGGTTCCAACCGCCTCTTCTTCACGGGCTTCTCTCCCTGCTGGGGCAACTTTTTCATCTCCTCCATGGGCGGCGCTGGCTTGGTCTTCGACAACCTGGGCATCAACATGCTGTCCATTCGCAACTGCGCCGCCCGGCCCTCCATCCTCTATCTCAACCGCGTCCACGGCGAAGAAATCGAAGTGGAGCTGCACCCAGTGGACCCCCAAGCCTTGTGGCGTTCGGGCCGGGGCGGTGTCTACGCCGTGACCGATTGGGCGTTGGAGAACTTGGGCGATCGCTATCTGACGGACCCGCGCGTCTTGGCGACGGGGCCTGCGGCGGCGGCGACTGATTTCGGGGCCGTCATGTCCGTGCCGGTGACCAACAAGAGCGCGACCTACGTGGACACCTGGGCGGGTCGGGGTGGCTTCGGCACGAAGATGTTCCAGCAGCACGGGATCGTCGGGGTGATTTACGGCGGCACCTTCGTCGACGAAGATTTTCGCGATCGCAGCGTCGCCAACGAGTGGTTCGAGACGCGCTACAACAAGAAAATGGCCGCCAAAGATCTGGAGGCGACCACCAAGTATCGCCTCGACCCAGCCCTCAACACGGGGGGCACCTTCGGCGTGAACTACGCCAAGATGGGGGGTCGCCTCTTGGCTTTCAACTACCGCTCCCTGCTCATGGATGAGGAGGCGCGCAGCGGGATGTGGCAACGCCTGGTGTCTGACCATTACCTGCGCCAGTTCAACGAAGACCTGCACGCCGTCCCCAAAGGGGAGGCCATGCGCAACTGCGGCGAGCCTTGCGCCGCCGTGTGCAAGAAGATGCATGGCACCTTCAAAAAGGACTACGAGCCCTACCAGACCATGGGCCCACTGACGGGTATCTTCGACCAGCGCGCCGCAGAGCTGCTCAACCATCACGCCGACACCCTCGGCTTCGATGCCATCTCTGTCGGCGGCGTCCTGTCTTGGATCATGGAGTGCCTCGACAATGGCTCTCTCAGCCCCGCAGAGCTTGGCGTGAGCCGCCGGCCCGTCTTCTCACCGGTGGACTTCGCCGTCACGACCGACTCCATGCACAACGCTGAGCTCGGCGTTGAGCTGCTTGACCGCATCATCGCCCACGATAAGCTCTTGGATCTGCGGGAAGGCGCCCGCAAGCTGGCCCGCGAGCTGGCGCGCACCCGGGGCAAGGCGATCATGGACAGCTTTGTCTTCAACGCCAACGCTCGCAAAGGTTGGATGGTCCCCAACCAGTATTGGACGCCTGGCGTGCTGGCCCCCATGCCCATCATGGGCAAGTACTACATGTACTACGGCAACGATTTCTTCCCCCCGCGAGAGCTGGGTCATCGCAACGCTGAGCGGATGATGAAAGAGATCCTCTTGGACAACGCCGGCTTCTGCCGTTTCCATCGCTTGTGGGCCGAGGACATGGTGCCCGACATCATCCACTCCCTCTTCGGCGTCGGGCCGGAGATGGTCGCGAACGCCTTCGCCACCTCGTGTCGCATCAACAGCCGCAACGCGGCGGTCTACTGGGAGAGCGACCGCAACATCACCCTCATCGAGACCTCCCTCGTGCGGATGCACGAGGTGGACGGCAACAACGATCCCGCACTGTTGGATTGGATTGACGCCTTCAAACGCGACAAGGACGAGGCAGCCCTGTCCTTCTGGTTCGAGATGCGCAAAGGTATCCACGAGGTGCTGCGCGAGCGCTTCACCTGAGCTGCGCTGCGCCGGCTGGGTTCTGAGGCTGCGCCGCTTCCTTCGCGGTCAAGGCTGTGGCGCCCGCTCTTGGCCCAAGAGGATGCGCACCAGGCGCCGCGGTTCGCCCACGAGGCGCGCCATGGCCGCCTTGTCCAGGACCACATCGCACAGGGTTTCGACCTCTGGCGCCGCTGTGCCCGTGCCGCGGACGCGCCCCAGGCAGAGGTGAAAGGTCCGATAATCCAAGGCATCAAGGGCCAAGACGTAGCCCACCCGGGTGATGTTCTGCCACTGGCACAAGGTGGCCTGTGGCGTGCACGCGCGCACTTCGAGCTTGTAGGTCTGCGCCGTCACGGCGCCCAAATGCTGACCAATGGCTTGGAGGTCGGCGCGCGTCAACATGGGGAGCGGTTCAGAGTTTAGACGTCCACCCCCGGGCTTACACAATGGGTGCAGCGCGCGAGGGTGGCCATCAGGATGCGTAGGTTAGGGAGGACCAATGCCGGTGCTTGGAAGGATGTACACTTTAAAACTGAAGGATACGGTGACGGGAAACAGACTACGAGAGTGTTTAGGTGGGATCTGGGGGCGGGCCGGCATGGGCTCCCGAAATCAACCTGCGATGCAAAATGTGGAAGTTCTCTGCATCGATGTTCAGGTCAATGAAGTCGAGTCTAAGGCAATAGCCCTGCCTAGGCAAGTCGTAAATTGTCTGACAGGAAAAAAAGAAACTCCAATGCCGAAATTCCGTTGATTTAGAAGTACTTGATATTTTCAACTTTCTTCGGCACCCCCGCCCCCTGATCCACGGTCAAGAAAATAAAAAACCCCGTTGTTCTTGGGTTTCCAAG
>CAYVQF010000040.1:0-53005 GCA_964454015.1 uncultured Myxococcales bacterium | reverse complement strand
CTTGGTTCTCCAAGAACAACGGGGTTTTTTCTTTTCTTGACCGTGGATCAGGGGTCCAGCAGATGGAGGCAGGTTGCGGCCCCCGGTGGTCGTGGGCCCGCGCGGGTGGTTGTCATTCTATTGGGGAGGGCTTTGTTGTGGGGCGTGCGGTGCAGTGAACGTCGCAGTGTGCATGAAGAGGCGGGATTTGGGTTGCCGGGTGACGCGGTGCGCGGTCAGTGGTCAATTGGGGTTACGGGGTGGAGAGGTGTTGATGGTTTGGGGGCGTGGAAATGCAAAGCGTTGATCCTGGGCCATGTCTGGCTAAGCTAAGGGCGGTGGCCCATGTGAGGGAGGCGCGTGCTGCGCCTTGCCTGGAAGGAGAGTCTTATGAAAGGTTGGCTTTACTTGGTTGTGATGTTTTTTCCTTGGATGGGGTGTTCAGACGACCCGGACCCGAAAAACGGCGGTGCTGTGTGTGGGAACGGCGTTGTTGAGGCAGGAGAGGCGTGTGATGACGGGAACCTGATCGATGGCGACGGGTGTAGCAGTGCGTGTCAACTCGAGCATCCTCAAGTGGTGTTGAACGAGGTGGTGGCGGGGGATCCCTTTGGCGGCCCCGACTGGGTGGAGATTCTCAACATGGGTGCGACGGCGATCGATTTACGCGGGTGGTCCATCGGGGATGAGAAGCCTGAGCACCTGCTGTATTTTTCGGATTTGGGCATTCATAGCCTCGAGGTGGATGAGTATTTGGTGGTGCCGTTGCCTGCTTGGGTGGCCTGGGGCTTTGGCCGTCAGGACAGTGCTGTGCTCTACGACGCCGGTGGGGTGGTGGTGGACCAGACGATGTGGGATGGCGACGCGTCGGATGGGCGCAGTTGGGGGCGGCTCCCTGATGGGGTGGGCGGTTGGGAGTCGCTCTTGCCGACGCCCGGGGCGGCCAATGCGGGCAGCGCGAGCTGCGGGAACGGGCGCTTGGATCCAGGCGAGCTGTGTGACGGGCCGCACTTCGGCGAGGCGAGCTGCGCGAGCTTTGGTTTTGCGGGTGGCGACTTACAGTGCCTTGGTTGCGTGCTATTGAGCGGTTCAGGGTGTAGGACTTTCGAGAGCGCCGTGGTTGTGAATGAGGTGTCTTCGAAAGAAGAGTTGATTGAGCTGTACAATGCTGGCGACAGCGCGGTGTCATTGTTGGGCTATCGTCTCAGCGATAGGATCGAAGGGCCGAGTGGTCGAGATTTGGTGCTTCCCGCCGTGGAGCTTGCCCCGGGTGGATACCACGTGGTGGATCTCAATGAGCGCGCTTCATTCCGCTTGGCTGCTGAAGAGCAAGTGTTGCTAAAAGATCCCGGCGGGCAGGTCGTGGATTACGTTCAATGGCCTCTGGGGCACGCAGACCCGTCCTATTGCCGGCTTCCGAATGGCAGTGGCACTTTTAGTCGCTGCGCCGCGGCCTCCTTTGGCGAGGCGAATCCCTGAGGCTCAAGTACTCAGCTCGGGCGAGTCACTTTGTTTTGCTTGATCTTTCTTGAGATGGCATTGTTTGTACTTCTTTCCCGAGCCGCACCAGCAGGGGTCGTTGCGCCCGATTTTTGGTTCTTCGCGGACGACCGTGGCGGGCTTGCTTTTGGCCGTAGGCGCCGGGCCTGGGCTGGCGGCGGCGTCGCTTCCCTGTTGGGCCGAGGTTCTTGGTGCGGGGCTAGGTTGGGACGCCTCGGAGAGGACGGTTTTCTTCATGGGAACTTGTGGCAACGACTCTTCTTGTTGCACGCGGACCCGGAAGATCTGGGAAGCGACATTGGCTTTGATTCTGTTGAGCATCTCGACGAAGAGATCATAGCCTTCGCGTTTATACTCCTGTTTGGGGTCTTTCTGGGCGTAACCGCGGAGGCTGATGGCGTCGCGCAATGCCGACATGTTACTGAGGTGATCGCGCCATTGCTGATCGATCTCACGTAGGTAGAAGCGCTGTTCCAGCTCGGCCAGGATGGTGGCGCCACTCTGTGGCGTGAAGTCGGCCGAGTCGGCGAAGCGCTCGTTGAAGCGGTCAGCGATGGCTTGAAAGTCTTGCTGTTTTTCAGCGTAGGCGTTCTCGAGTTGTTTCCAGATGGATTCGAGGACGGCTTCACGCTGGCCGGCGCGCACCTTGTCTTCTGGGAGCTCAATGGGGAACCCGGTTACGATCTGGAGGGCGCTTTGGAATCCATTGACGTCCCAGTCCTCATGCATGACGCCTTCGGCGAGGTGGTTGGAGGCGATGGCGACGAGAACGTCCTCGAGCATGTCGAGGATGATCTCTTGCATTTCCTTGCCTTCGAGAACCTTGTGTCTGAGCTCATAAACAGCCTTGCGTTGGGCGTTCATGACGTCGTCGTACTCGAGGAGGTGCTTGCGGATGTCGAAGTTGCGTCCCTCGACGCGTTTCTGGGCGTTTTCGATGGCCTTGGAGACGAGGTTGTGCTCGATGGGGACACCGGGCTCCATGCCGAAGCGGTCCATGATGCCAGCGATTCTTTCGGCGCCAAAGACGCGCATGAGCTCATCTTCCAGGGAGAGGTAGAAGCGGCTCTCTCCCGGATCGCCCTGGCGTCCGGCGCGGCCGCGCAACTGGTTGTCGATTCGCCTCGACTCGTGTCTCTCGGTTCCGAGGATGAAGAGTCCACCAGCGGCGAGGACGTCTTTCTTTTCCTGGGCACAGAGCTGGGTGAAGTGGGTGAGCCACTTGTCGTACTTGTCGCTTTCTTCGTCGCTGGCGGTTTTCCGCGCCAAGAAGGTTGGGTTTCCTCCGAGGAGGATGTCCGTGCCGCGCCCAGCCATGTTGGTGGCGATGGTGACGGCACCTTTACGGCCGGCCTGGGCGACGATTTCGGCCTCTTTCCCATGGTTTTTGGCGTTGAGTACGGAGTGGGAAATTTTTTTCCGCGTGAGGACCTTTGAGATGACCTCACTTTTCTCGACGCTGACCGTGCCGACCAGAATAGGTTGGCCCTTTTGGTTCGATTCTTCGATCTGCTCAATGATGGAAGAGATCTTTTCCCGTTCTGAACGATAGACCACGTCAGGGTTATCGCGACGGATGGCGGGTCGGTTGGTGGGGATGGCGATGACGTCGAGGTTATAGATCTTTTTGAATTCCTCGGCCTCGGTGTCAGCCGTTCCGGTCATCCCCGCCAGTTTTTCGTACATGCGGAAATAGTTCTGGAAGGTGATGGTCGCCAGGGTCCTGCTTTCGTTCTGGATAGAGACCCCTTCCTTGGCTTCAACGGCTTGGTGGAGGCCATCGGACCAGCGCCTCCCGGGCATGAGGCGTCCGGTGAACTCGTCGACGATAATGACTTTTCCGTCATCGACGACGTAGTGCTGATCCATCTTGTAAAGGGTGTGAGCTTGGAGCGCTTTATTGACGTGGTGGAGGTAGTCGATGTGTCTGGGGTCGTAGATGTTATCAACGTTGAGGTGTTGTTCGATCTTTTCGATGCCCTCTTCGGTCAGGGTCACGGAGTGGTGTTTTTCATCGACGACGTAGTCCTCATCTTTTTTGAGGAAGGGCACCATTTTGTTGACGGAATAGTAGAGGTCGAGATCCTGCTCGATCTGCCCAGAGATGATGAGGGGCGTTCTGGCTTCGTCGATGAGGATGGAGTCGACCTCGTCGACGATGGCGAAAGCATGTTTGCGCTGGACGTAGTCTTCCAGGCGGAACTTCATGTTGTCGCGGAGGTAGTCGAAGCCGAACTCGTTATTGGTGCCGTAGGTGATGTCGGCGTTGTAGGAGTTACGCCGCTCGGTGTTGGACATATCGGTGAGGATTTTGCCAACACTGAGGCCGAGAAACTTGTAGATCTGGCCCATCCAGTCGGCGTCGCGGTCGGCGAGGTAGTCATTGACCGTAACGAGGTGGGCCCCCTTACCGGCGAGGGCGTTGAGATAGAGGGGCGAGGTGGCGACCAGGGTCTTGCCTTCGCCGGTTTTCATTTCGGCGATGGAGCCGCGGTGGAGCACGATGCCGCCGAGAATCTGGACGTCGTAGTGGCGCATGCCGAGGGTGCGCATGCTGGCTTCCCTGACGACGGCGAAGGCTTCAGGGATCAGTGCATCCAAGGCCTCGCCGTTGGCGAGTCGCTCGCGGAAGGCGATGGTTTGTTGCTGAAGCTCTTGGTCCGAGAGACTTTTGAGCGCTGCCTCGTGCTCGTTGGTCGCGTGGACCAAGGGCTGGAGCTTTTTCATCGCTCTTTCATGGCTAGTGCCAAAGATTTTCTTTATGAGTCCAGCAAGCATACCTTATCCAAGTCCATTTAGGCCCGATGGCCTCGAACGCCGAGCGCGAGCGGTGGGGGTCAGGGCCGAGTTGGCGCCAGACTGGGCGCCACTATAGACGCCCATTGGATCAAGTCAAACCCACAAAAGGGGCCATCAGGCAATCGTCTTGCCGCGGTGGAATGGTGTCTTTGACCAGGGGATGATGTTCGAGCCCGGCGAGGTGATGTTCGATGGGTGCTGTGTGGTCTTCAGAGGACCAGGCGTGGCGAAAGTCCTCGGGGATGGGGGCACAGAAATGGTGTTGTTGGTCGCCATCGAAGAGTCGGAGTTGGAAGGCGTGCAGCATGTGGCGTGGTGCTGAGAGGGCCTGGTGATCCTGCTTGCCGTCGACCCAATCGCGGTAGAAATCTTCTCCATGAAGATAGAGTTTGTCACCCAGGACTGGGAAGCCAGAGAGGGCGAGGTGAACCCGGATTTGGTGTTGCCGGCCGTGCTCGATACGCAGCGCCAGCAGGGCGCGATTTTGGTGGCGAGCGAGGCAGAGGCAGTGGGTCGATGCGGGCCAGGCGCCGGGGCCCATGGTGATGGACTTGAGCTTGGCATGGGGGCACGGCCCTATGGGCCAGAGGATCGAGAAGGCGCGCGCTGGGCAGAGGAGGCTTTGAGGATCGTTGACGATGGCGAGGTAGATTTTGACGGTGCCCTCGGATGCGAAGAGTCGACCAAGGAAGCGCGCGTTGTGTGTTCCCCTGGCGAGGATGAGGACGCCAGAGCTTTCACGATCGAGGCGGTGGACGATGGCGGCGTCGTGCCAGCCTTGTTGGGCGACGTAGGTGGTGATGCAGTTGAGGTGTGCCGTGGCGGTGGGGTGCACGAGCATCCCGGCGGGCTTGTTGAGGGCGATGAGGCGGGGACCGATGTAGAGGTGCTGCACCTGGTCATAGGAGAGGTTCTCCGTGGGGAGGTGCTGGGTGATGATGACCACATCCCCTTGGTAAACCTTGCGTGCGGCTTTGGCACTTCGTGGGGGACGGAGGGCGACGCCACCTTTGGCGATGATTTGCTGGGCGAGGGCTCGTGAGACCCGGCGCAGGCGATGGGCGATAAAGCAATCGAGACGCATCCCGTGGTCGGAGGCTTCAACGAGGATTTGCCGTTCGCGGAGGGTGGTGTTGTGGTCGCTATTTGAGTTTGAAGACAACTTCGATGTTGCCGAAGGTGAGGATGTCGCCGTCTCTGAGGAATTTTCTTTGGATCCTCTCTCCGGCGACGTAGGTCCCGTTGGTTGAGCCAAAGTCACGGATTTCGTAGCGCTTTCCTTCATCCATTTTGATGGCGGCGTGTTTCTTGGAGACGGACTTGTCGACGAGGGCGACGTCATTTTCCAGGAAGGACCCGATGGTGGTGATCTCCTTCTTGATGAAGAAGGTGGTATCGGCGAGTTGTCCCTTGGTGATTTGCAGCTTTCCTTGATCGGGCATCTGATAATAGGGGCAGTCGGGGACGCCACCCACGAGGCAGAACTCGCCGCGGAAGCCGAAGAGGGATTCGGGGATTTGCTTGCCACAGGTTTCGCAACGGTACTCTTGGGGCTGCTCCCCCTGGGCTTGGTAGATGGGTGCCTCGGGATCGTCTGAGCGGCGGTTGGCAATTTTCTTGATGATGATGATGAGGCCGATGAGCAGGACGAGTCCGCCAACGATGCTCAGGACCAGCCACCAGATCCATGCATAGGATTTCTTGATGGTGGGCCAGGGCGCCTTGTCCGAGGCCTTGAGGTCCATGGAGCCAACTTTGGCTTGGACCGTGAAGGTGTATTTGCCTTCTTCGAGCCAATAATCGCCGCTGAGGTCGACCTCGGCGTCGAGGATGTACTGGAGGAAGATCTGATCATAGACCTGTTGCAGGGCTTGCGGGAGGTCGTCGCGGGAGGTGGCCTCAGTGTAGGTCCCGCCTGCCATGGAGAGCTGTTTGAGCCAGTTGCGATAGGTCAGGTCGTCTGGACCGTCAGGGGTGTAGCCGACGATGAGGGGTCTGATCCCAGCGTCCTTTACGCTTTGCTGAAACATGGAGATGCGCCGCGCCGATTCTTTGGGATCGCCGACGATAGAGCCTTCAGCGTTGGAGACCAGGACGATGTACTTCTGTTTGACGCCTTCGAGGTTGCGGAGGATACCGACGGCCGGTGGGAGCGAGCCAAACATGGAGGGCTCAATGACTTCAGTGTTGGGGATGCTCTGGATGGTGTCGGCGAGTCCGCCGATATCGGCTCCCGTGACCATGTTGAAGGTCTGGGCCCCCGAGTCGTAAGCGACAGCGCCGACGAAATCGACGGGCCGCATGAGGCGAATGGTGTTGGCGATATTGGTACGGATGCCGAAGAACTCTTCGATGTAGTCTTTGGCGATGGGGAAGACGAAGACGACGGCGACGGGGCGGTCCCCTTCTTTGAAGGAGCGCAGTCCTTTGGTGGTCAGCGGCGGTGCATCCTGCTCGATGAGGAGGCTGATGTTCTCGGCTTTCAAGCCGCCGATGGGTTGGCCATTGGCTTGGCGGGCGCTGAAGAAAATGGAGACCTTTGGTGCCTCCTTGGTGTTGATGTCGATGATCTCCAAAACGCTCTGGGCCGCTGCCAGTGAAGGCAGGAAGAGAGCCAGCAGCAACGGGATGAGGAAGGCGCTCCGACCAAATGAAGACATTTTCATCGTTATTCCCTGATACAAGCAGCGTGTGAAAACCACTCTGCGACGAGCTAATAGATAGCATATTGGCGCTGTACGTTGCAATCACCGACCAGTTGGAGTTGCTTAGGGATTCTCGACGGCTGCACGCGTGGCGTGGGTAGCCATGGCAAGTGCGTGAGTCTTCTATGGATCCACGGGCCACAGGCGGGCGCCCGTCGCTTGGCCATGGTGGGGTTGGCGTCGCCTCCACTTTTTTGCCGGCGTTGGTTGGCATGGTATCGAGGTAGGGACGGGGACGGCCTCTCGTACCGACGACGGTCGCGTTCGCAGCTTCAGGAGCTAGGGATGGCGCAGATGACGAAGAGATTGAGTCGCACGATTCGAGGTGCTACAGCGGTGATGTTGCTGCTCATGGCGGGGAGCGTGTCCGGGCAGGATGGCGCCATGCCGGCCAATGTGGACAAGAAGGCCCATGCGTGGCTGGGGGAGAACTTAGGGGACGGCTTCGCATCTCTGCTGCAGACGGAGTACGGGGCCATCGACGCAGCGCATGTTTACATCGTGCCTGATCTCGGGACCTGGGGCGCGGGACGTCGCAAGGGCAAGCACCAAGGTACGGACTTCGTCTTGGATCTGCCGCCCAGCGGGGAAGACGGCAGGGTGCACGTCGGGGCCATCATGGCGGGAACGGTGGTGCATTTGGAGGAGAAGTGGGGCACCTACGGGACGACGGTGTTCATTTTGCGCGATACTTCGCCGAAAATGCTGTTGATCTACGCTCACCTGGAGCGCCTATACGTGGAGATTGGCGACACGGTGGCCGTGGGCGACTTGGTCGGTGCTTTCGGCTGCACTGGCAACTGCAATGGTTTGCGCGGTGACGCCATCAAAAACCAAGTGCACGTAGAGATGTATGCCCTCAAGGACGGTTTTCAGGCCAGTGCCATCGATTGGACTCTGATGCCCTTGAAACAGGTGCGCGCCGTCGCCGTGAAGAGCGCCAAGGCTGGGCATGGCATCGATGTAGCCCACTATTTTTCGTCGTACAAGCCGAATTATCTCGACCGCGAGCGCCTTGCGGAGCGCTACGCGCAGAGCATCAAGTCTGGTGGATTGGATCACTACTTGGCCCAGCAGCGCAAGCAATCAGCGAAGGTTTCGGCTCAGGCCCCGGCCGCCCGTGGACCGGCTCACGCCGCCCGCGAGCAGGCGCAAGTGGCGCGGGAGGCGGTGGACGCGGTCCTGGAAGCCTTGGACGAGAGCCAGGCGAGCTGGGATCCGATTGGCTGGGACGAAGACTGGGGCTTGTAGTCCAAGTCAGGTGGCGTCGCAGCGCCCGCCATCAGGACGGCGCTGGTCAAGGCTACCGCTTGTGAGGGGGCTCGAGCAGGCTCGAGTGGCGCGGGAGGTGGTGGCTGCGGTCCGGGAGACGCCGTCGCGCGCCAAGGCGTTGGGGCCGTTGGTGTATGGAGCGCCGCGAGGACTGCGCGCGTTAGCCGGGGCGCAGGTGGGAGCGGATCAATTTTCGCTGGCCGCGCCGCGCTCAGGCATCTTCATCCGGTCGAAGCGGACGTCGATGACGTAGGTGTAATTACACAGGTGGTGGTAGGGGGGCGGCGCGTTGGGGTCGATGGTAGTGGGGATGGGGCGCGCGAGGATGACATCTGGGGCGACGATGGGGTCACAGCGCCACTGGTGGGCAAAGATTTCCGCCAGATAAGGGTCAGAACCTTCCGCCTCGAGGCGAATGGAGAGTTCATCGGTGATGTTGATGACTTTGTCTTCGCCGCTCTCGGTTTTGCCGAAGGATGAGAAGGTCAGGCCGTCACGGCCGGCGGTGGCGTGAGCCTGGGTTCCTGCCGGGGTGATGATCATGAGCGGCTCGCCGAGGAAGAAGACTTTGGCGTCAGCGCGGTCGGTGCGGATGGTGATGGTGCCGGTGAGGCGCTGATTGTAGATGCGCTCGAAGTCTTTTCGGGTTTGGATTTCGGCGGGGATGTTGACGGAGCAGAGGTTTGCGTAGAGCGCGGGGTTGAACTCAGCCAGTTCGGCGCAGTTCTGGAAGCGCGGCAGCTCGATGGGCTCGAGGGCCAGCCGGTTATAGATCTTTTCGAGATCACCCGTGGCGGGCACGGAGGACCAGTCGTACTCAGAGAGGACGATCTCGTAGGGTTTGTAGCCTTCGCTGTTGAGGGTGAAGCGCAAGACCGTTCCCTCTTCGACGCGCACGTTGTTGATCCAGGTGGAGGGGCGTGCTCGGAGCTCGGTCCACATGCCGGAGGCGGTCTTGGTGTAGATCGGCTGTCCGTTTTGCTCGATGAAGGCGAACTCCGGTATGGAGTTCATGATGGCGAGGTTGCCATAGCGAACCGTTGGGATGCGCGCGGCTTCGGCGGCTTCAGCGGCGAGGCGGGCCTTCTCATCGAGCTCAGTCTGTCGTTTTTCAAGTGCTTTGGACGCAAAAACGGCGCCGACGATGAGGCCGGCAAAGACCAGTAGGAGCAGGAAGAAGCGCCCGATGGGGAAGTGTTCGCGGCGGTGCGGGCGGTAGTCATCGAGGTCCTCATCGCGCGGCTTGTCGGCGATGCCCAGGATGACGCGGAGGTCGTCTGTTGGTGAGGTGGGCTCGGCCTTTTTCTTGGCGGCGGTCCCTTTCGCGGCCGCTGGGGCTGCTTTCGGGGCCTGGCGCTGGTTTTTCTTGGCCGGCTTCGGCGGTGCGACCTCTTCTTCTTCGTCTTCTTCCTCGTCTTCTAGGTCTTCATCCTCTTCATCCTCGTCTTCTTCTTCGTCTTCTTCCTCGTCTTCTAGGTCTTCATCCTCTTCTTCTTCGTCTTCATCCTCGTCGTCGTCTAGATCGCTCTCGTCGCCGTCGTCCGCGGCGGCAGCTTGGGCGTCCTCGTCGTCTTCGTCGGTGTCATCCACTTTATCGGCGTCATCGGCGTCATCGGCGTCATCGTCTTCGTCGGTGTCATCTACTTTATCGGCGTCATCGGCGTCATCGACGTCATCCTTGGGGGCGTCGTCGTTTGCCTTTTCTGGCGCAGAGGCGGCCGCTTTTTTGGCGGTGCCTTTCTTACTTTTCTTGGCGCTTGGTTGAGCGTCGTCATCGTCAACGGGGGTGGCGTCGAGGGAGACATCCTGAACCCCTTGTTCATCCGTCTTGGGTTGGGTGTCCTTTCCCGCCGGAGCGCTGCTGGCGCTTTTCTTTTTAGCCTTTTCCGGCTCTGACTTGGGGGTTTTCGACGCGGACTTTTTTGCCGAGTCAGAAGACTGGTTCTTGGGAGATGCTGAGGTATTCTTTGTCTTCTTAGCCATTATCCGCCTCATCCGACGAGAGACACAACAGGTCAAGGTGTGGATTAAAGGATAGCAGGTCTGGCGTCAAGCGCAGACGCTGCGGCGTTTGGGCTAGGGCTCTGGCAGAGGGAGGGTCGGTGTTCCCAGGCAGGCGGTGGCGGTGAAGAAAGCGAGGTGGCGCAGGAGAGGTTCTTGGGTGTTGAAGTCGCTGGCGTGGGTTGCCGTCAGGGCGGCGGCGGTTACGCGGCAGGGGGTTGGCCCGAGGCAGGTGGTGGCAGGCGAGGAGACGTTGCCTTGGAGGGGCAAGTTGGCGGGTGCGATGTCTCGGACGAGCCATGGGAGTGGGCTGTAGACGTTGGGCTGGAGGGGGGGGATGGCGGCGGCGGCGGCGAAGGCGGCGGCACCGTATGGGTTGGCGTAGAGGTCATCAGTGGCCAAGGTCATGAGGACGCTCACGGGGGTGAGCTCGGGTTCTTTGATGACGAGTTGGGCAAAGTTAACGGGATCCACGGGGTCGAGGATGGGTTGGTAGATGAGGGCCATGAGGGGGTGGTAGGGGTCAAGGGGCTCAGCGGCGGGGATATCGTAGCTTGCGGTGAAGGTGGCGCGGAGGTCGACGTCGTCCATGACGGCGTTGAGGGCTTGGTGGGCGAAAGAGGCGCCGAGTCGTTGGAGGACGACGGCGTCGACGCGTGGCTGGGCGATGGCGGTCAGGGCGAGGCTTTGGGCGGCGAAATCGGTACCGACGAGGACGAGAGGTGTGGTGCGTAGAGAGAGTGCGGCGCCGACATGGGAATCGGCGACCTCAACGGTGAGGACTTCAGCCATGCGCAAAACCTGGAGGTCGTGAAGCACGGCTGCGCGGAGAAGGTCGCGCGCGCCTATTGGGTTGTGGATCAAGAGCTCAGCCCAGAGGGTGGGGAGCGAGGTGCCTGCTGGCGCCATGTCTTGGGTGAGGAGGGGGTCGGTGCTGATGACAGCGGGGAGGAGGGGGATGGATTCTTGGATGGCGAGGTTTACGAGGCTGTCGAAGGCTTCGGTGTGGTGGGTGGCGTCTTGATGCAAGCCTGGGAAGAAGAAGACATTTTGGAGGATGGGGTATTCGAGGTCAGCGGGGATGGAGAAGTAGACGGTGGCATCGGTGGTGTCGCGGGGGACGGGGCGCTGTTGGTCGTCGTAGGTGAGGAGGTTGGTGCCGAGCTGGCGTGAGAGCGGGGGCGCGGCGAGGAAGTTTCGGTAGGGGAAGCGCGCGTGGTAGGTGATGCGGGGGCCAACCGGGGTGCCGTATTGCATGTTGGTGGGGACGGCGAAGGGGAGGGCGTCGGCGGTGTTCTGGAGTGTCGTGAGGCTTGGTTTGAGGTCGGCGACGGTGAAGGTGGTGGCGACGATGACGCTGGCGGGGTTGAGGCCGACTTGTTGGAGCTCGTTGAGGAGCTCGCGGACGTGGGCGTGGAGCTCTGGGGAGACGCCATCGGGTGGGAGCAGGTGGTTGCGAATGGCTTCCCAGGTGGGGTTGGGGCCGATTTGCTGGTCGGTGCTGAGGCGCACTTGGTCGGTGATGATGGCGGCGTAGCGGGTGGCGGGTCTGAGGGGGAGGCCAGCGGGAGAGTGGATGCGGAGGGTGTTGGGTGGGAGGAAGGCGTTGCCGTCGGGGTTGAAGGAGGTTTCGACGGGGATGCGCCATCCGTATCGGGAGGAGCTTGGGTCGAGATTGATGAGGAAGACGGAGGCATCGGGTTCGATGGTGTCAGCAGGGGTGGCTGGGAGTGAAGCGGGGTCGAGGGCTTCTTCGAAGGCGAAGTAGATGGCGCCGTTGGGGCTCAGTCCGGGGACTTGGTTAGCGACGGAGGTGTCGATGAGGGCTTGGAGCTTGGCGCTGCCAAGGTTGGGGAAGGTGGAGAGGTCGAGGGCGCCGTTTTCGGCGGTGCGCAAGGCGTTGGGGAAGGGGAAGGCGAAGAAGTCGCCGTTGGCGGAGGCGTGGAGGTCGAAGCGCACCGATGGGCGCGGTTGTGAGATGTCTGGGGGGTCGAGATCGGTTTCTTGGAGGTCGGCGAGGTCGGCGTCGTCGGTGTTTTTGGGTTTGGCTGAGGGCTCATCGCAGGCCAGGAAGGAGAGGGCGAGGAGGGCGAGGATGAGGGGGTAGAGCCTGGGGGTCATGGCGCGACCTCTTCGAGTTTGATATCGCAGTGGAAACGCGGTTCGCCGTTGTCTTCGGTGACGCAGGCGGCGGCGACTTGTTGGATCGAGGCGTTGGGGAAGTCGAGGGGCAGGGCGCTGGTGGTGCTTTGTGGTTGGATGGTGCCCGAGCAGCGGGGTGAGGAGACGAAAGCAGCGGGGCACTCCCCTTTGGGATGGTCACAATCGGCAGGGAAGAGGTGCACTTTGATGCAGGTCGCGGCGGGTCGGTTGCCGTGGTTGCGGAACTCGCAGTGGGCGATGCTGGGATCGGCCAGGGGCAGTTGTTCACCATCGCGTTGCATGGCGGCGAGGTTCTTCATGCCGACTTGGCAGTTGACGGTGACGTTGGAGAAGTTGTCGCAGGCGGCGAGGGTGAGTAGCCCAGCGAGAAAGAGGGCTGCGCGCAGCGCCGCGGTCGAGACGTTGGGTGGTCGCAAGACATAGGTGACCATTGGGAACCCGTGTAGGTGGAGATTGGGCATGTGCCTCCAGCGCGCCCGGCTCGAGTAGGGCGATGGCGGCACGGTGTCATGCTGGTTTCATAGGCTACAGGCGCGCCGGAGGTCAAGCTGCGCCTGACCTCTGGCGCGGTTCCGCGGACACGGTAGCCGAGTGGCAGCGGCGGGTTGGGCGTCTAGAACTTGGTGGGTTCTTCGCCGAGGGCGGCTTTGCGGGAGAGGCGGATTTTGCCTTGACGGTCGATGTTGAGGACCTTGACGAGGACTTCTTCTCCTTCCTTGAGGACATCGCCGACGTTGTCGACGTGTCCTTCGGTGAGTTCGGAGATGTGGACCAGGCCATCGTTGCCAGGGAAGAGCTCAACAAAGGCGCCGAAGTCGACGATTTTGCGTACGGTGCCGAGGTAGACCTCGCCCACGGTGGGTTCCCGGGTGAGTCCCTTGATGATATCGAGGGCTTTCTTGACGGCGCTTTCGTTGTCCGATGCGACATGGACGGAGCCATCGTCCTCGACGTTGATGGAAGCGCCGGTTTGGGCCACGATGCCGCGGATGGTTTTGCCGCCAGCGCCGATGATGTCGCGGATTTTGTCGGGGCTGACCTTGACGGTGACGATGCGCGGGGCGAAGGGGCTCATGTCGCGCCGTGATTCGGCGATGACCATGGCCATGCGCTCGAGGATGTGGAGGCGTCCCTTGCGTGCTTGCTCGAGGGCGCTGGCCATGATTTGGCGGTCGATGCCAGCGATTTTGACGTCCATTTGGATGGCCGTGATGACTTCGGCGGTGCCGCAGACTTTGAAGTCCATGTCGCCGAGGTGATCTTCGTCGCCGAGGATGTCAGACAAGACGGCGACAGCGTCCCCTTCTTTGATGAGGCCCATGGCGATACCGGCGACCGGGTCTTTGAAGTCGAGTCCGGCGTCCATGGCGGCGAGGGTGCCACCGCAGACGGTGGCCATGGAGCTGGAGCCGTTGGACTCGAGGATCTCCGAGACGACGCGCACGACGTAGGGGTAGTCGGCGTTGCGGGTGGGCATGACGGCGCTGAGGGCGCGTTCGGCGAGGATGCCGTGTCCCACTTCGCGCCGGCCGACGCCGCGGAGGGGTTTGACTTCACCGACGGAGAAGGGGGGGAAGTTATAGTGGAGGAGGAAGCGCTTGGAGCGCATGCCCGCCAGTTCTTCGATGCGCTGGTCGTTGTTGTGGGTGCCAACGGTGACGGTGACCAGGGCTTGCGTTTCGCCGCGGGTGAAGAGAGCTGAGCCGTGGACTCTGGGGAGCACGCCGACTTCGCAGGTGATGGTGCGCACTTCGTCGAGCTTTCTGCCGTCGAGGCGGACGCGTTTTTGGGTGACCATCTCGCGGACGAGGGCCGATTTGAGTTCACTGTAGCAGGCTTTGATTTCGTCATCGCGATCGGGGAAGACCGGCGCGAGTTCTTCGCGGATGGTTTTGCCGACGGCGTCGAGGGCCTTGTAACGCTCGAGCTTGGGCCGGATGGCGAGTGCGGCGAGGGTGCGCCCTTCGGCGTCTTGGCGGACGCGCTGTAGGATTTGGGCGTCACGTTGGGGTGGCTGGAAGATTTCCTTTTTCTTGCCGACAGCTTTGGCGAGCTGCCATTGGAGCTCCAACAAGCCAGCGATGGCTTGGTTGCCGAAGTCCATGGCGTCGAGGAACTCTTGTTCGGTGAGGCCTTCGGTCTCACCTTCCACCATGACGATGGCGTGCTCACTGGCCACCATGACGATGTTGGTGTCGGATGCCTCGCGTTCGGCGAAGGTTGGGTTGGCGATCCACTGTCCGTCGATGCGTCCGATACGGACGCCGGCGATGGGACCGGCCCAGGGCAGATCGCTGAGCATCAGGGCCGCCGAGGTGCCGGTGATGGCGAGGACGTCGGTGTCATTTTCTTGGTCGAAGGAGAGGACCGTAGCGATGATTTGGACGTCGCGGCGGTAACCTTCGGGGAAGAGAGGGCGAATGGGCCGGTCCATGAGGCGGCTGGTGAGGGTTTCTTTTTCGCCGAGGCGTCCCTCACGGCGGAAGTAGGAACCCGGGATGCGTCCAGCGGCGTAGGTTTTTTCGACGTAGTCGCAGACCAAGGGGAAGAAGGGCAGTGCCCGGACGTCTCCGCCGCAGGCGGTAACGAGGACGATGGAGTCTCCGCATTGGATGAGGACCGCGCCGTTGGCTTGTTTGGCCATGCGTCCCGTTTCAATGGTGAGTTCCCGTTTGCCGACGAGCACGGATTCGCGTATGATTCTAGCCATTTAAAAGAAGCTCCTGTCCATTTCCTGGTGCTGTGACCAGGGCAGCGTTTTGGCTGCAGCGTTGAGAATGGGGCGAGGTGCTTTCTCCAGAAGGGCCGGTGTTGTCCACGATCGCTGATGTCGCCGAACACGGTATTGGTTGCGAACAGAGGATGGTCGCAGCAAGTTCGGCGGCACGAGCCATTGTACCCAACACGTCAAGCGCCTTAATGAAGAAGGCATAGCACAACAGGCATTCACTCTTTCGAGTGAATGCCTGGCCCACAGTAGATTCATGGTGTGCGCGTTATTTGCGCAAGCCAAGTTCAGCGATGAGGTCACGGTAACGCTGTACGTTACCTTTTTTGAGGTAGTCCAGGAGACGTCTTCTCTGGCCGACCATTTTGAGCAGACCTCTACGCGAGTGGTGGTCTTTCTTGTGGCTTTTGAAGTGTTCCGTGAGAAGGTTGATACGTTCCGTCAGCATTGAGACCTGTACCTCGGGCGAGCCCGTGTCATTCTCGTGTCTGCCAAAGCGATCTACCAAAGCAATTTTAACTGCCCGATGCAGTGGCATCGAACCTCTCCTTCGATTGGGTCAAGAATAACGCGTGCGGAGCTCCCCATAAGCACCGCACCGACCGTCAAGGTGCCGACAATCGCCGGGCGTTTGTAGTCGGGTCGGGCCGTGATGTCAACCCAGAATCGCACCATGGGGCGGCTCGAACCAAATGAATTTGTTTTTCTCCTGGTTACGAATCTCGGCGAGGGCGCTCAGGGCATCTGGTTGCCGGGGGTTTGGGATGCGGTAGACCCCAGGCGGGGCGTCGAGTCGGCGCGATTTTCCCTGGTGGATTTCGTGGAGGCGAGCTGGCGACACTTCAAGCAGTGGCCAGGCGGCCAGCGCTTGGAATGGGGTGAGATAGTGGGGAAGGATGGAGGGGGGGAGGGGGTCGAGGGTGAAGGCCTCTTGGAGGTTGAAAGGGCCGACGGCGAGTCGGCGCAGGGCAGCGAGGTGGGCGCCGCAGCCGAGTTTTTCGCCCAGGTCCCTGGCGACGCTGCGGATGTAGGTACCCTTGCTGCAGTTGATGACAAAGCTCAGTTGCGGTCCTTGTCGCTCGAAATTTTCGATGCGGTGAATGACGATGTCTCTTGGGGGGAGCTCGGGGTTTTGGCCGGCGCGGGCCAGGGCGTAGGCGCGCTTGCCGTCGACATGGATGGCCGAGTAGATGGGAGGGACTTGTCGTTGAGGTCCGATGAAGGTGCGCAGGGCTTGTTCGATGTGGTCGTCACTGAAGTCGGGGCATGGTCGGTGGCTGAGGATTTCTCCTTCGCTGTCATCGGTGGTCGTGGTCGTCCCCAGGCAGACGGTGGCGTGGTAGGTCTTTGCGGTCCCCATCAAGTAGGGAACGAGCCTGGTCGCTTTGCCCACGAGGACGAGGAGGAGCCCCGTGGCGGTCGGGTCGAGGGTGCCGGCATGTCCGGCTTTGCGCACGCCGAAGTGTCGGCGCAAGCACCTGAGGACATCGAAGGAGGAGAGGCCAGGGCCTTTGTCGATGAGGAGGAGGCCGTCTTGTTCTTCAGATGTCATGGGCGCTGTTGTCCGTGTGAGACTCGAGTTGGCGGGTCAACCGGAGGAGGATATGCCGGCGGATGGTTGGCCAGGCGCCCTCGATGGTGCATCCGGCGGCGTTGAAGTGGCCACCGCCGCCGAAAGAGGCGGCGAGGTCGGCGACGTTGACGTTTCCACGAGAGCGGAAGCTGACTCGGTGGAGGTTGTGTTCGACTTCGCGGGCTTGGGCCGCGACTTCTACGCCGCGGATGGCGCGGGCGTGGTTGATGAAGCCGTCACACATGGTGTCATCGGCGTGGGTGTCGGCGAGCATTTTTTGGGTGATGCGGATGGTGGCGAGTCGTCCACAGGGGCTACGCCAGAGTGTTCTCAGCACGCGGGTCAGGAGGGCGACGCGCTCTGGCGGATTATTCTCGTAGACCTGAGAGGTCACCTTCCAGACGTCGACGCCAGCGGCGACGAGGTGGGCGGCGACGGAGAGGGCGCCTGCGCTGGTAGAGCTGTAGCGAAAGGAGCCGGTGTCGGTGACGAGGGCGCAGTAAAGGCACTCGGCGAGGGGCAGGGTCAGGGGGATCTGGAGGTGGCAGGCGAGCCAAAAGAGGAGTTCTCCGACGGCGGCGGCGGAGGGGTCGTGTAACATGAGGGCAGGGTTTGGGTAGGGGGAGCGATGGTGGTCGATGGCGAGGACCTTGGTGCTGGCAAGGAGGCTGCGCGGGAATTGGTCTCCGAGCAGTTTGGGATGGGCACAGTCGACGATGCAGATCAGATCGAAGTCAGGGTGGGCTGGGAGCGTGTCCTGGATGCCGTCGGCCCCTGGTAGGAAGTGGAAGTTGAAGGGGACGCGGTCGACGTTGTAGACCGTGGCGGCAATGCCTATGCCTTGGAGGATGTGCCCCATGGCGAGGGAGGAGCCGATGGCGTCGCCGTCGGGGCTGGCGTGACTGGTGACGAGGACGTGTTTGGCTTCGCGCAGGGCCGCGGCGACGCGGGGTAGCTGAGGAGCGATACGCAGAGCCAGGGCGGAGGGCTGAAGGTTCACGGGATGTCCTGTGGGAGCAACCCGTGGCGTATCGGGTTGGCGTGTGATCAAGAATTACCTTTTTTGGTGATGGTGGCCAAGAGCATTGGTCATGTTCCGTGGGGACCGGAGTTGGGGTGGCGGGTGAGGTCTGGGCGTCATTGCGGCGAGGTCGTGAATAGAAATGAATCATGGTCAACCATGGACGTCGTTTCGCATCGCGTGTATGGCTTCTGCTGGGAATGTTCGCGTCCCACGCTTGGCCAAGAGACGCGGCGAGGTGCTTCAACGTCGTTTGAGACGAGGCATGGAGAATGTGGTCATGAGAAAGGTCGTTAGTGGTTTGATGGTGCTAAGCTTTATGTTGGTTGCGTGGGTGAGCGTTGCTCAGGCGAATGATACGGAGAAGCTGGTGGGCCTCTTCGAGCATTTTGCGGGGATCATCGACAGTAACGCTGGGGATTGTGACAAGATGGGCGCGGCGCTCGAGGTTTTCGTCGCTGAGAAGGGCGGCGAGATGCAAGCTCTGATGAAGAAGATGGAGCAGATGAGTGAGGAAGCGCAGGCTGACGCACAGCTACTTTACGCGGCGCGTATGGAAGGTGCGGCGGAGAAGATGATGGTGGGCTTGATGCAGTGCATCGACAACGCCGCGGTGATCAAGTCCATGGAGGCGTTGAGCGCTGAAGAGTAAGGACTGGCGCCCTAGGGGACGCGCCGTGGCGGCGCCGCCAGGTCAGCTTCTTGGAAATTTTACGCCGCCCTTTATTCGCTCTCTTCCTCAGGGGGCGGGATGTCGTTGCCCATTTGCCCCTCGGCGCGGAGCTGGGTCAGCAGTTCGTCCATGGCGCGAGATTGTTCAGCCGTTTCATCGAAATGGAAGATGAGCTGGGGCACGCGCCGCAAGTGCAGGGAGTTCCCAACGGCGGTGCGGAGAAAGGGTGCGGCTTTGGTGAGGGCCTGTTCGATGGCCTGCGGGGTCTGGTCGGCGAAGGGGCGCCAGGCGACGTGCGCGATTTGCAGATCAGGTGAGAGCTTGACCTGGGTGATGGTCATGGCCCGCAGGCGCACGTCTTTGGCCTGTATCAAGAGCTGCGCGAGGACGTGGTGCAGCTCTTTGGCAACTTTTTCGTGACGTCGAGGGGGCATGATCAGGCCATGGTGGGTCGAATTTCCTCGACTTCGTAGAGTTCGATGCGGTCACCGACTTTGATGTCGTTGTAGTTCTCGATGGAGAGCCCGCATTCGAAGCCGGATTTGACCTCCTTGGCGTCGTCTTTGAAGCGCTTGAGGCTGCTGATTCGACTCTCGTAGATGATCTTGGAGTCACGCAGGAGCCTGCATTTGGCGCCTCTGTTGACGCGGCCATCGGTGACGAAGCAGCCCGCGACGGTCCCGACTTTGGGTACATTGAAGGTGTCACGCACTTCGACGTGTCCGACCACATTCTCTTTGAAGATCGGCTCGAGTAGTCCGCACATGGCGGTTTTTACGCGATCGATGACGTCGTAGATGATGCTGTGGGACTCGATGTTGATGCCTTCTCTCTTGGCCACTTCCATGGCTCTGGATTCGGGTCGGGTGTTGAAGCCGATGATCATGGCGTTACTCGCGACGGCGAGTTGGACGTCACTTTCGCTGGCACCGCCGACACCGGTGTGAATGATGACGACCTCGACCTCCTCGTTGTTGAGTTTGGAGAGTGCTTGCACCAACGCTTCGAGAGAGCCCTGCACGTCGGCTTTGATGATGACGTTGAGCTGCTTATTTTCCTTGAAGGCGGCCCAGGGGTCCACTTTGCGCGAGGCCAGATCAGCGGTTCTTCTCTTGGACTTGATTTGCTCGGTGAACTCTTTGGCGACCCGTTCATCCTTGGCGACGAAGAAAGCCTCTCCGGCTTCGGGCACGGTGGTGATACCGGTGATTTCGACGGGTGTGGAGGGTCCGGCTTTTTCAAGGCGGCGGCCGCGGTCATCGGTCATGGTGCGGACGCGGCCGTAGGTGCGCCCGCTGACGACGATATCACCCGCTTTGAGTGTCCCTTCTTGGACGATGAGGGTGGCGACGGTGCCGCGTCCGCTGTGTTTGTAGGCTTCAAGTACGACGCCGCGCGCTTCTTTGTTGGGGTTGGCCTTGAGTTCGAGGACCTCGGCTTGTAGTTGGATGAGGTCGAGGAGCTCTGGGACGTTCTCACCCGTGAGGGCAGAGACCTCAGCGAAAATGGTCGACCCGCCCCATTCTTCGGGGATGAGTTCGTATTCGGTGAGGGCTTGTTTCACGCGCTGCGGGTTGGCGCCAGTCTTGTCAATTTTGTTGACGGCGACGAGGATGGGCACGCCTGCAGCGCGGGCGTGGTTGATGGCCTCCACGGTCTGTGGCATGACCCCGTCATCAGCGGCGACGACGAGCACGACGAGATCCGTGACCATGGCACCCCGGGCGCGGAGGGCCGTGAAGGCCTCGTGTCCAGGGGTGTCGAGGAAGACGACCTTGCCAGCGGTGGCGTCGATGGTCGAGGCGCCGATGTGCTGGGTGATGCCTCCCGCTTCGGAGGCGGTGACGCGCGAGTCGCGAATGGAGTCGAGGAGGGAGGTTTTTCCGTGATCGACGTGGCCCATGACGGTGACCACGGGTGCCCTGAGGAGCAGGTCTTCCGGGGCGTCGTTCTCGCTGTCAAGGAAGGATTCTTCTTTGAAGGAGAGATCTTGAACGGTGAAGCCGAACTCCTGGGCGATGAGCTCGGTGGTGGCGAAGTCGATGGTTTGGGTGACGGTCATCATCATGCCGCTGTTCATGAGCAACTTGATGATTTCCGCTGCCTTGACGCCTAGCTCGTGGGCCAGTTCGGCCACGGTGAGGGCGCTGTCGACGCGGAGGACGCGTTTGTGTTCAGCGGCCTGGGTGATTTGCGGCCGATCGGGCTCACCCTTTCTTTTGAGAGGGAGGCCGCGTCCGGTTTTTCGCCGCGTTTGGGCGACGACGCCCGGTCCGCCGTAGAGGTCTTTCTGGTTGACCACCTTACGTCGCGGTACTTGTTTGACAACTTTTTTGTCGTCTTTGGCGCGGACCGGTCCAGGGCCGAAGGTTTTGTTGTCCTTGGCCAGGCGTCTTCGGATTTCTTCGGGGTCAATGAAGCCGGCGATATTTGAGGGCTGAGGCTTGCGTGGTCTCTTGATGAGACCATCTTCTTCGAATTCAGCGAACTCGTCTTCCTCGCCATCGAGGGCGACCGTATGGAAGCTCTCTTCGGGCTCGGCGACCACCGGTTCTTTGGGGCGGGCTTTGCTCTTGCGTTTGGCTTCGAGCTTGGATTCGCCATCGTCTGGCGCGCCCTCTGCGGCAGGCGTGGTGGTGCTGGGAGCGTCTGGGTCTTCGGTCGTCGCTTTGGCCATTGGGGCGACCGGGGCGTTCCCTGCGCTGCTGGTGTCGGCGTCGGTCGTGCTGGTGGTCGCGTCAGCCAGGGGCTGCTCGTTGGAGTTGGCCCCCGTTGCTTCATCGTCAGTCGCGGCAGGGCTGGTGGGCGTGGCTGCAAGGGGCGGTGTGGCAGGCGGCACCGTTTCTTCCGGGCCGTGCTCCACGGGCGGCGCTTTCACGGCCTGCGGCTGCGGGGCGGGCTTGGTGGTTGCCTGTACCGCAGGGGCGGGGGATTTTGCGTCACCCTTGATTGTGGCCACGGGCTCGGTCGCCGTTGACACGGGTTTGACTTCATCGGTGGTTTTGGCGCGCCGAATGCGAACGCCGACGTGTCCCGCCTGATTTGCAGGTGGTGTCTCTGCCGCAGCAGCGTCAGCAGCTTCTTCTTTGCGGTTGCCTCTGCGTCGGATGACGCCGGGCTGGATACGCTCCTCGACGACCGCTCTTCTGCGCTCCCGCTCGACGGCTTCCTGCACGCGTGCGGCCTCATCGTCGGTCATGGTGCTGGCGTAGTTCTTCACCGTGAACCCCAGGTTCATGGTGTTGATTTTTTCGACGAGCTCTCGCTTATCGAGCCCAATGGTTTCCGCAACCTCGTAAACCTTCTTCCCCATGCTCCCTTGAGCCCTTCCTGCGTCAACGTGACGTTTATCGATCGCTTCACTGCCGCCCGTTATTGGCCGACCTTCGGTCGCGACACGCCTGGTGCCTGCCTCTGTAACAGGCAGGCACTGGGATGTCAAAGCGGATTGAAGTGGTTAGGAAGTCGCATCCTGCCCGACGCAAGGGTGGAGGTGGCTTCCTGGAGGAGACGATCATGAAATTTTGTCGGTCAATGGTTGGGCCGGCCGGGCCGGCGCCGAGTCAAACAAAGCCAGGATACGTTCAATTTCCTGGTATTCTCTAAAGAGGGGTGTGTCTTTCCAGACGGCGAGGACGGCTTCTTCGCGGGCGAAGGCCCGGCCGAGGGTGGCGCGATCAAAGCGGCTGAAGACGGGGATGTCTTTGCGGGCCGCGTTGGTGGTGTACTTTTTGGCGGAGCCTGGGGAAGCATCGCTGGCGAGGATGAGCGCCGCGGCGAGATCGGCGCGCGAGGCGCTTTCAACGTTTTGCGCGCCGACCACGATTTGGGCGGCCCGGGCCCCGGCCTGCAAGATTTCGAACGCCCGTCGCAGCAGTCCTGGGAGGATGCGTTGGCGCAGCCACTCGAGCCGTTGCTGGGCTTCAGGGAGGTTGACGTTTTGCTTGGCTGCCTTGCGAAAGGCGCCAGCGGCTGCGGCGTCGAGGCAGCGCAGGTGGGGGCACACGCTCATTCCTCGCCCAGGCGCGCGCTGGCGCAGGTCGAAGAGGAGTTCAGCGTCGTCGCCGATGACAAAGCGCATGAGGCTGGCCTTTGGTGCTTTGTTACGGCAGACGATGCAGCGTCTGAGGGTGTTTTCCGGTGCGCTTGCCATGGCTATTGTTGGCTCTCCTCCACCGTCTGGGCCTCTTCGGGCTGGTCTTCGGTGTTGGTGCGGGATGGAGGCGTGAGGCGGCCAAGCTCGATGGGTCCGACGACGGCTTGGTAGGCGGCGACGACGTCAGGCACATCGATGCCCTCGAGGGCAGCGGCATATTCGGCGCGTTGTTTGGCGACCGTCTCGTCATCAAAGAGGCTGAGCGATTTGGCCAAGTTTTCGACAGCTTCCAGGATCTGGCGCGCTTTCTTGACGCCGACCCCACTTTTGGCGTCGATGCGCTCGGCGCTGGTTTCGATGAGGAGGACGTGAGGGACGCGATAGCCTGCGTCGTGGAGCATGGTGGCCATGCGTTCGCCGATTCCGGGTAGGCGCAGGAGTTCGGCCTTCTCTTGGGTCGTCTGCGCCTGGTCTTCAGCTTGTGGCTTGGGCCGGTTGAGGATGGTGATCGCCGCCTGGACCATTCGTTCGGCGTTTTCGATGCCAAATCCTGGAATTTGGGCGAGTTCTTGTGGCGGCGCGTTGGCGATGTGCTCGAGTTTGTTGTAGCCGAGGGTGAAGAGGGTATCGATGGTGTCTTCGGCGATACCTTCGAAGGTGAGGAGCTCGCTTTTGGCTTCGGCCATGAGGTTTTTGAGGCGCGTCTCAGAGATGATGTCGAGGTTCCAGCCGGTGAGCTGGGCGGCGAGTCGGACATTTTGTCCACCGCGTCCGATGGCCAGTGAGAGTTGGTCGTCGGGGACGATGAGCTCCATGGTGAAGGTGCCTTCGTCGATGAGGACCTTTGAGACCTCTGCGGGGCTGATGGCGCTGCAGACGAAGCGGGCAGGATCGTCATGGAAGGGGACGATGTCGATTTTTTCACCGCGTAGTTCTTGGACGACGGCCTGCACCCGGCTGCCGCGCATCCCGACGCACGCGCCGACGGGATCGACATCGGAGTCACGGCTGTAGACGGCGACCTTGGAGCGCAGTCCTGCTTCGCGGGCGACGCGCACGATGCGGACGATACCTTCGTAGATTTCTGGGACCTCTTGCTCAAAGAGCTTGATAATGAGTCCAGGGTCGGCGCGGCTGAGGATGATCTGTGGGTCGCGGCTGTTGCGCTGAATGTCTTTGACGTAGGCTTGGATGCGGTCGCCGACGCGGTAGGATTCACGGGGTGTTTGTTCGCGGACTTGGAGGTAGGCGTCGGCGCGGTCGAGATCGACGATGATGTTGCCCTTTTCGAAGCGGCGGACGATACCGGTGATGAGCTCACCCTTGCGGTCTTTGTATTGGTTGAAGACCAGGTCTCTTTCGGCCTCGCGCAAGCGTTGCAGGATGACTTGTTTTGCCGTTTGCGCGGCGATACGGCCGAAGCTCATTTTGGCGCTTTCGAGCTTCAGGAGTGTGCCGTAGCGTTTATCCTGGTCTTTGGCCTTGCCCGCGTCTCTTTGCAGGTAAAAGATCTGGACGAGGAGTTCGTCGCCGAGTTGGACCTCGAAGCCATGGCTCAAGGCTTCATCGAGGCTAATGTCACGGTACGGGTTCTCGATGAGTTCAGTGACCTGAAGGATTTGAAAGAGTTCAACCTCGTCGAGCTGTTCGTTGTAGTAGGCTTCGATTTCGCGCTGCGCCCCGAAAACCCTTTTGGCAGCCGTTGCGATGGCGGTTTCGAGGGTCTCGATGAGCACTTGGCGATCGATTCCTTTCTCGCTTCCGACTTGCCTGATCACCTCGGTAAGCTTGTGATCCACGTGCGTGACTCCCTATCGACAGATGTTGTTGGGGGGGTGTTTTGCGAGCGCAGTCAGTGTTTGCGGTGCGCGCAAAATGGTTAGGGTTGATTCTTTGAGCGGTTTGAAGGGGGCGTGGCGCTGGTCTCGAGCGCAGCGTCGCTGCGTTTTTTTTGTTTTTTGGCGGGTCGGCTTGGCCAGGCGAAGGCCGTGCGCGCGCTCTTGATGGCGCTGAAGGGTAGGCGATGGGTGTTGCCGTCGTCAGCGGTGACTTGGCATTGACTTTCGTTGACGTCACTCAGCTTGCCATCTAAGGCGATGTGTCCTTGGACGGGGAAAGAGAGGACAATGTGGACGCGTTCACCGAGGGCATCGCGAAAATGCGGGCGGCGGGTGAGTGGTCTTTCGATACCAGGGCTCTCGACATCGAGGCGGAAGTTTTCCGGCAGGGTGTCGTTGAGGTCGAGGAGGGCCGAGATTTCGCGATTGGCGCTGACGAGCTCATCGATGGTGACCCCTTGACCCGGGATCACGGGTCCAGGTTTTTTGACGACGATGCGCAGGACGCGTTCGCGTCGTTGGCTGAGCCAGTCGATGGTGTAGAGTTCGAGGCCCATCTCTGCCAACAGCGGTGCGATGCTGTTTTCGAGGATATTTAGGTCCGCTGTAGGTTTAGGCATGTGACGACTCCCGTGGGCGATGCCGTTGGTGCTGAAGCCGGGAAGTGCCGCGCGTCGCCCGCAGTTTGGACGACTACTTGGTGAAGTCGTTGCTTGGGGCGTATTGCTGACGAAGGCAGGCAAAACACCCAAAGCCCTGCGGGCTCCAAACATCTGGAATTCCAGGTGTTCAGTGGTCATGCGCAGCGATTCTCGAGAGAAGCAACTGGCTAGACTTGCCCTTGTGGCCGGCACCAGGTCAAGTGTGGGAGACACGCGACGCAGTTAAAGGCCACCAACTGAGTCGAGGTCTATAGTGCAATGGTCCTGAGAGCGCAAGTGAATTCGAGAGAGCGATCGGCGCGGGTTCTTCCCTCTTGGCTTGGGCTTTGGCGGGGGTGCGGTGGGGTGTAAAGTGGGTTGGTGGTTGGGTTGAGGCGGTAGGCGCTGTGCCGGCCGGAGGTGGATCCAAAAAGGTGTTAGGACAGGTGATAGCGTGAGGAGGGGGCGATGATGGATGGGCGGGTGCGGGTGTCGGTGGTGCAGATGTGTTCAGGCGGGGATATTGCGGCGAATTTGGCTCGGGCAGAGGCGCTGATGGCGGCGGCGGTTGCTGAGGGTGGGGAGCTGGTGGTTTTTCCAGAGAACGTGGCGTTCATGGGTCCCGAGGGGGCGCGGCGTGCGGCCGAGACGGCGTTGGCTGGGGAGGTGGTGCAGCATTTTCAGGTTTTGGCGCGGCGGTGGTCGCGGTGGGTGTTGTTGGGATCCTTTGCGGAGGCGGCTGCGGATGGGGGTAAGGGGTACAACACGTCGGTGTTGATTGGCGCTGATGGTGAGGTGGTGGGTCGCTATAGGAAGCTGCATCTTTTCGATGTCGAGACGCCAGAGGGTGCGGTGTTGCGCGAGAGCGATGGCATGCGGGCAGGCGATGGGGTGGTGGTGCTGCAGGCGGGGGCGTGGCGTTGTGGTCTGAGTATTTGTTATGACTTGCGATTTCCAGAGTTGTATCGGCGAGTGGTGGGGGCGGGTGCGGAGGTGCTGTTGGTGCCAGCGGCCTTTACGGCGGAGACGGGGCGGGATCATTGGTCTCTGTTGTTGCGGGCGCGGGCGGTGGAGAACCAGGCCTATGTGGTTGCTGCGAACCAGTGGGGTTTGCATTTTGGGCAACGCGCTTCTTATGGGCGCTCGATGATTGTCGATCCGTGGGGGGTGATCGTGGCTCAGGTGGCCGACGGTGAGGGCGTGGCGACAGGGGTCATGGACTTAGGGTCGTTGCGCAGTCTGCGTCGTCGCTTCCCTTGTTTGGCGCATCGGCGTCGGGATTTGTTGGGCGATGGGGTTTAGCCGGATTTTAAGGATAGCTGATGCGTTGGCGCTCGATGACCACTTCGAAGGGTGCGGCTTGGTCGCGTTGGATGCGCAGTCGGACGGCGCTGCCTTCCTCGCCACGGATGCTCTCGATGAGGATTCTGAGGGGCATGTTCTCTGTGCTTTCGCCGTTGACGGCGAGGATGACGTCGAGGTCTTGGAGTCCGGCGCGGGCGGCGGGTGAGTTGGGGAGGGGGTTGCTGACGACGTGGCGGCCATCGATGCTGCGGATTTGGACGCCAATGCCGACCAGTTCGAGTTGATTTTCGCCATGGCTGAGGCGGAAATCGCGCTGGGCTCTTTCATCGTCTCCGACTTGGATGCCTGAGGCGAGGGCGGTCTTGTAGCCGCTGGCGTCGACCTGTATCGAGAAGCGTCCGCTGGGCAGTTGGGAGAGGGTGAATTGTCCTTGGGCGTTGGTGGCGACGCTCAGACCATGGCCTTCAACGGAGACGACGGCATTGGGGATGGGGTCGTCGTTGGCGTCATTGCGGACGGTACCGCTGAGGGTTCCGCCGGTGTGGAGCCTGATGGTGATGCTGGGCTGGTCGCCAAAGGAGAGGCTGATGGGGGGGGAGTGGGTAGGGCGGTGTCCGCTGTCTTGGGCTTCGATGTGGTAGGTGCCTGGGTTGAGTCCGGGGAAAGAGAAGCGTCCGCCTTGGGTGGGGCTCCAGGGGGTGGTGGTGGGGATGGCTTCGTTGGCGCTCTCAACGAGTCGGACTTGGGCGTTGGTGGCGATGTTTCCGTCATGGCTGAGGACGAGTCCGGTGATGGTGCCGCGTCCTTTGAGGGTGAGGGCGACGAAGTCGCCAGGGTAGGCGAGGGCGTTGGCATTGAGGGTGCCGTTTTCGGCTTGGGCGACGATGCGAAAGGGTCCGTCGCTCAAGTCGGGGAGGGCGATGTCGGCGCCAGTGAAGGTGTAGGTCTGTGGTGCTTCGTTGGGGTTGAGGGTCCAGATTTGGACGGTGGCGTGTTGCGCAGGGAGTCCGTCGGGAGCGAGGATGCGGAGGGTCAAACCGACGGAGGGTTCCAGGCTGACGCTGAGGTTGCGATCTCCTGCTTGGACGAGATCGACGTGGGTGGTGAAGGTTTTGAAAGCCGGTGCAGAGATGTGTAGGGACGCGAAGTCGGCGTTGATGGCTTGGATAGCGAAGAAGCCATGGTGATCGGAGTGGGTGGTGTGGGTCTTGCCGCGGTTGGTAATGGCTTGGACGAGGGCGTCCTGAACGGGGGCTTGGGTCGAGGCGGAGGCGATGCGCCCATTGATGTTGGCACCAGGTAGCATGGGGATTTCGCCGAGATCGAGGTGGTCGCCGGGCCAGAGCTCGATGTCGGTGATGGAGGCCGGGGCGAAGGCATCGGCGACGACCTGCAGATTGAGTGTACCTGCGGCAAGACCGTTGGCGTGAAAGTAGCCGTCGAGGTCGGTTTCGAGGCGGCCGACGTCGTAGTCTTCGGCGCCGGAGCCGTCGCGTTTGTAGGAGATCAAGATGTTGGCTTCGAGCGGGGAAGCGCCGCTGAGGACGCGCCCGGCCAGGGTGCAAGGCTCGTAGAGTTGCAGGACGATGCCGGCGAAAGTGGTTTGGGGCGCGGCGCGGAGTTGCAGCCCGCGGTCGTCGCGACCGGCGTTACGCAGTCCGTCTGCCTCTGGGATGAGGGTGTAGATGCCATCGGGGAGGCGGAGGGTGAAGTTGCCGTCGTGGTCGGTGGTGGTGGTGGTGGTGTACTCCGAGCCGACGGCGGTGACGTTGGCCAGGGGGACTGGGGCGTCGGTGCCTGCGTTGCGGACGTGGCCCTGGAGGGTGCCGTAGTTCTCGGTGGGGTCGGGAGGGGTTGTTGCTGCGGGCTCGTTTGGGTGGTTGTTTGTGCGGTTTTTGGGGGCGATGGCGAGGAAGGCGATGATGGCGATGGCCGTAAGGAGCAGACCAATGCCCACCATGGTGATCGTGCGTCGTTCTCCAGCCATGCCCCACTCCGTCGCGCCTATGCCCGGGATCGTTCCACACCTGTCGTGGCGAGGACAGGTGGGCGCTGGCGCCGTGCGTACAGGATGATTCCGTACTGCTGAGCTCGTCGCACGTCGCTTGAGATGGGGCATACACCAAGTTGGCGTCCAGCGCCACGGTCCGGGCGGGGGGCAGGGTTGGGTCAGATGGGGCTGACCAGGACCTCCCGCGGCTTGGAGCCGTCTGCTGGGCCGACGATGCCCTGGGCTTCCATTTGCTCGATGAGGCGAGCAGCGCGGTTGAAGCCGACGCGCAGTTTTCTTTGCAGCATCGAGGCGGAGGCTTGTCCGCTCTGGGCGACGATTTGGACGGCTTGGTCGAAGAGCTCGTCGTTGTCAGTGTCGGCGGATTCTGGGGGGTTGTCGTCGTCGGCGTTGCCGAGGAGGATGTCCTCGTTGTAGTCGGGTTCTCCCTGGGCGCGGAGGAACTCGACGAGGCTCTGGACTTCTTCGTCGGAGACGAAGGCGCCGTGAACGCGTTGGAGGAGTCCGGTGCTCGGGGGCAGGAAGAGGCTGTCTCCCATGCCGAGGAGTGCCTCGGCGCCGATGGTGTCGAGGATGGTCTTGCTATCGTGGCGGCTAAAGACGCGGAAGGCGAGTCGGGTGGGGAAGTTGGCCTTGATGAGTCCTGTCAAGACATCGACGCTGGGGCGCTGGGTGGCGAGGATGAGGTGGATGCCGCATGCACGTGCCATCTGGGCCAGTCGCGCGATGCTGGTTTCGACCTCTTTGGCGACCACCATCATGAGGTCGGCCAGCTCGTCGATAATGATGACGAGGTAGGGCATGAAGCTGTGTTTGAGCTGGCCAGCGTCGTCGCGGGCGTTGAGCAGGGGATCGTTCGTGGCGTTGTTGTTCTTGCCGACGCGTTTGTTGTAGCCTTTGATGTTGCGAACGCCGAGCTCAGACATGAGGGTGTAGCGGCGTTCCATCTCGTCGACGGCCCAGCGCAACGCCATGGAGGCTTTTTTAGGGTCGGTGATGGGCGGGAGGAGGAGGTGAGGGATGCCATTGTAGACGCTGAGCTCGAGTCGCTTGGGGTCGACGAGGATGAGTTTCACTTCCTCTGGGGTGGCGTTGTAGAGGAGGCTGCAGAGCATGGTGTTGACGGCGACGGATTTTCCGCTGCCCGTCGAGCCGGCGATGAGGAGGTGCGGCATTTTGGCGAGATCAGAGACGACGGGAGAGCCTTCGATGTCTTTCCCGAGGGCGAGGGTGAGGACGCTTTTACTTTCGCTGAAGGCCTTGGAGGCGAGGAGTTCTTTGATGTAGACGGTTTCACGGCTGTCGTTGGGGACTTCGATACCGACGACCCCTTTGCCGGGGATGGGGGCGATGACCCGGATGGAGACGACTTCGAGCGCCATTTTTAGGTCATCTGCGAGTCCGGCGATGGTGGCGACCTTGGTGCCAGGTGCGGGGAGGAACTCGAATCGCGTTACGACGGGCCCGGGGCAGATTTGCACGACTTCGCCTTTGACGCGGTAATCTGCGAGTTTGGCTTCGAGGGTGTCGGCCATGCATTTGAGGGCAGCGGGATCGTAGCCGGCTTTGGCGGTTTCGTCGTAGCTGAGCAGGGAGAGTGGGGGGCGGGTGAAAGGCGCTTGGCCGCCGTGGTGTTCATCGAGCCGATGGTTGCGCAGGCGTTCTGCGGCGGCTAGTTCAGCTTCGCTCGGTTTTTGCCGGGCTTGGTTGACGACGATGGCAGGCCCCAGGAGGGGGGCTGGGTCGGTCGCGGGTGCGGGGTCTGGCGAGGGTTCAGGCTGTGGGGTTGATTTCGTTGCGGTGATGGTGGCAGGGGCAGGCTCACGGGCAACGATGGCCTCGCGGGCGTTGTTCGCTGGCGTGGTTGGGTTCTGGGGTGCTTTGGGGGGTGCGCTGTGAGCGGGTGCAGGCCGGGTGGGGGCGGGAGGCATCGCGGTGGCTGCGGCCGGGGGCTGGGTTGGGTTGAGGAGTCTTTTCTGCTCTTCTGAGAGGAGGTTTTTGACGTCGACGACAGGAGCAGTGCGCCGGGCTGGGTCACTGTGCACCACGGTGGCGACTTTGGCGCTTGGCAGAATGGCAGGGGTCTTCTGCTCTTCCTGGGTTGGCCTCAGGTTCGCTGGTGCTAGCGCTGGTGCTTGGGCCTTGGGAGGGCCTTGGGTGGGGGCGGGCTTGGTTTTGGATTGGGTTGGGTTGCTTGGGGTGTGGGCGCGCAGCGGCCGTGGTTTCCAGTTGGGAAGGATGGTACCGCGGGCGATGGCTTCGGGGGGGACGATGGAGTCGAAGTCATAGGCGGGTTCGATGGGCATGGCCTGGCGCAGTGGTCGATCGCCGTGTGCCGCGCTGTGGGGGTCCGGCTGGCGCAGGGGCAACTTGGCCAGGATCGCCGCGACCTTGTCGGTTTGGGGCAGGGGTTGGTTCTGAGGGCGCTCAACGATGGCGGGCGATGCCTGTGCGGGTTGGATTTCCTTGGCAGCAGGTGCCGTCGGTGCCGGCGCTTTGGTTTCGGGAAGGGGACTGGGCGCCGGTTTGGCGTCTTGCGTTGGCTGTTGCCGGGACGGCTCGGGGAGTGCGACGCGTGCTTTGGGTGCGTCGGCCTTTGCTGTGGTGAGGGCTTGGGAGATGCAGCTCAGTTCATCGTCTCGGTCTGCATCCGAGCCTGCTGCGTCTTGTTGACCTTTTTGCGCCCGTCGCTGTGCGAAGGCTTGGGCTGCATGGATGGGAGCAAGGACGAGGACGGGGCTCTGCTTGACGACAACGAGCAGGGCGCGAAAGACGGCGGAGATAGCGGTGTCGGTGACGAGGATGATCCCGAGGAGGGTGAGGGAGCCGAGGAGGAGGTAGGCTCCGAGCTGGCCCAGGAAGGCGCGGCAGGCCTCGCCCGCGAAAGCGCCGAGGGCCCCGCCTGGGAGGTGATCGAGGAGAGGCTCGCCGTTGAGGGCGATGTGGAAGAGCGCTGCCGAAGCGGTGACGACGAGGATCTGGCCGACCATTTCGCTGGGTTTGAATTCAAAGGGTCGTCCGAGGATGAGGAAGGTTCCGAGGAGGACAAAGATGGCCGCGAAGAAGAAGGCGCCCATGCCGACGAGGAGGAGTAGGATGTTGGCGAGGTAGGCCCCCAGGGGGCCGATGAGGTTAAGGGTGCTGCTGCCGCCATCGAGGTCGATGGGGTCGAAGGAGATGAGGCTGAGGAAGATGATGGCGCCGAGTAGGGTAATGATGATGCCGTTGATTTCGCCGCCTAGTCCTTTTTTGTGGTTAGGCTTAGGCGTTGCGGCGTTGGGGCGCGGCACCTTGTCGGGTTGCGAGGCTTTGTTGGCAGCGCGGTTGCGCGGTGCTCTTTGGGCCGTGCGTTCCGTCTTTGCCTGGCCCATGGTGGCCAGGGAAGGCGATGCTTTCTTCTTCGTGCTGCTTTTTGGGTTGCTGCGCATCCTTGCACCTTTGCTGGCAAAAGTCGCGTATAAGAGAGTTTGCTTCTCAGGTTCGCGTGTTTGGCCGTCGTTCATCCATGATGAGGGGACCTTCATTGCGGTCGCCTCGTCGTCAGTGGGGCGCCTGGGCTCGCCTCTGCGACGATGTGGAGCATAACCGGCGTTGGCTGGTGGGGGAAAAAAGGGATATTTGCGAGCGTTCAGTAGAGAACGGTGGGCAAGGGATGAAAAGGAGGGGGCAAGTTCGTTACCGAGAAAAGGTCGTTGCCGCAAGGTGGCTGGGCGACGATTCGGGTGTATTTGAGGCTCAAGTGTTTGTAATTATATTGAATACAATCGGAAATGCGTTTTCTCTTTACCTGACGCTTCAGCTCATATATGGTTCAGCAGCCGTTGAACAACGTGGGGCCACTTTAATGGGTGCGTGTCACAAGCTCAGCGGCGGACCACGGTTGTGTGGGCTTGGAGTAGAGGCCGTCTTGGCTCCAGGCTGGCGACTGAAGACGTTGTTCAGCGTAGGCGTGGCTGACGTCTCAAGCAGAGACCCCCGGATACAAACCATACAAAGTAGAAGCTTGTTTGGCAAAAGGCCGGGCTCGCGCGATGGGTTGGCCTACCCGTTGGGTAAGCGATGGGTGTTGGAGATGGCCGTGGAGGGTTATCAAATTGGATGAATGAAGTCTGACGTGGCTTTGGAAATGACGTTGTTGATGTCTGCTCGAGCTGCACAGAGGTAGCCTGTGGAAAGAGCACTAGCAACCAAGCGCGATTGGATGAGGCGAGGCGGTCACGCCCTACGAAAGAACGAATCACCCTATGGTGAGGCTGCCCAGCTCGAGGACAAGCTGAGGCAGGGTTTACAGAGCTGCGTGGCATTCTTTCAAGAGGGTGATGGTCCTGGTGCGCCCTGGGGTGACCTTTTGACTTTGGCTTGCGAGCTGGAGGATCCCCTTGATTTAGCCGCCGATGAGCCCGGGGTGGTGCTGGCGGAGTCATTGGCTTCCCACGTCAGCCCGAGCCAAGTCCTGCCGCTTTTTCGGCATTTCAGTGCGACGACGCAGGATTTGATTCTCCAGCAGTGGCGTAATCTTACGGCGGCGATTCCGCTGGCACCGCACCCTCCCGAGGACGACTACGAAGCGGCAGCGCGAGCCTACATTGCCTTTAGGGCGGTGGAGTTGGCGCGTTGTCTCGAGGAGCGTTTCATCGAGGGCGGCAATTCTGCGTGTAGTCGCGGTGATCTCTATCTGACCCGTGACGATCACTATTTTTACAATTTTAGCTATTTGTGTGGCGAGTTTGGTTTGGTGCGGGATGAAGCGATCTCGGCTTTGCGGGCTCTGGCGCGTAACGTCGAGCCCCAGTCGGAGCATTTGTCTCGTCTGGGGGGCAGCGAGCGTTTTTCTGCGCTCATTGCGCCGCTGTTGGAGCTGGATGGTGACACGGTTCCGCAAGCGTTGGCGGAGTTGCTGCCCCTGGTGGATCTTCCCTTCGACCAGGTGACGACGCATTTGCACCAGACCTTGATTTCTCAGATCACTGTAACAGCGGTGGCGCGTCGGCTCGGTTTTACCCTGGAGCCGCATGAGTTGTTGGAGATCTACGAAGTCGACGCGGTGTCGAGCGCGGTGGGTGAGGATCGCGCGGCATTGTTGGACTTTTTGACTAGCCTTTATCACTTTGAGCCCGATCCAGAGCACGAGGTGGTGTGTCCTTCGCCGGCCTGGCAAGCCCATTGGAAGTCCTTCACCTCGCGTTATGGCGAGGAGCGGGTGGCCGATTGGGTGATGCAGTTGATCCCGGTTTATCAGGCATTCAGCGCGATGTTGGGTGAGCAGCCCTTCCATCGGGTGGCTGCCGGTTGGCAGGCGTCGTGTCTCAACCGAGAGGAAGCTGCGAATTGGGTGGTTCTGGTGACCACTGAGCGCGGCGTGGCGTCGCCGGTGGTGGCTGCGTCCCTTTTACAGGCGGAGATGCCTCCTGCGGCCCTGGCGAACTTGGCGCGGGCTTGGCGGGACGAGGTGGTGGAAGTACCGCAGCAATCGACCTGGAGTCGCGAGTTTACGGTGTTGGTGCTTCGTTACGCCATTACGCGGCAGCGCTGTTGGTTGATGGATCGGCTGACGGATCTGTATTTGCGTGGTGGCGGCTATGAGGCTGGCGAGACGCGGGAGATCATCGAGACGATTCTCGAGAGCCTTTTGGATGAGATGCGGCTTTCTGAGGAGCAGCTCGAGCGTTTGGAGTCTTCCGGTCTCCATTTCGAGCTTCTGCCCAGCGACATCAATGTGTTTACGGGTGAGCGTGTCGATGCTTCGCGCTGGGCCTCGCCGACGTCGGCCTACAAGTACGTGCGAACGTTGTTGCGTTTGGAAGACCGAGGCTTGGATTATTTGGCGAGCCTGGTGAGCGAGCGGCGGGTGGTCGCGCTAGAGAAGGCGCTGCGCCGTTTGGATTTTCACACCAGCGTACAACAGGTGGTGGCGTGCGTGAGCGCCTATGAGGAGCGGCCCGATTTCGCTCTGGACCTGTTGTTGGCGCTGCGCACTTCGAGCGGTGAGCGTCCGAGCAAAGAATGGTTGGAGCGCACGCAGGTACTTCTGGAGCATTTGGGTGAGGAGGCTGCCTGTCGTTTGTTGTGGGATTTGTACCGCGCGGACAACGGCGATGCCTATTCGCTGAATCCGGGCATTTTTTGGGCGCTGCGATTGGTGCCAACGCCGCAGTCGGTGGCGCAGATTGCCAAGGCGGCGACGGAGATGGTGCGGCGCAAGCCCTCCTATGCCATTGCTGCGCTCGACACGTTGGATGCCATCTCGACGCGGAGCGCGCTGAGTGCCATTTTGCAGATGCGTCGTCGGATTCGCAACCGCAAGGTGGTGAAGCTCATCAACAGGACCATTGATCGCATCGCCAAGGAGGATGGTCTCGATCGCGACGTGTTCCTGGACTATGCGGTGGACACGGGTGATTTGGAGCGCGACTCTTCCCGTCTCTTTGATTTTGGTTCGCACCAGGTGACGCTGCGTCTCGAGGTTGATGGGCGGATTTCGACGACCGTATTGGACGCCAAGGGACGCCACCTTCGCTCATTTCCGAAAACGGCGAAGGACGCAGATCCTCTGCTTTATAAAGAGTTTCAAGCGACGAAGAAGCTCTTGGTCGAGACGATCAGCTACCAAGTGCGGCGATTAGAGCAGTCGATGATCAACCGCCGTGCCTGGCAGGGGAAAGATTTTCTCGAAGTTTTCCGAGAACATCCCGTGATGTCCCATTTGGGTAAGCGACTGGTTTGGGCCAAGGTCGTCGAGGCCCGAGAAGTGGCGACCTTCATTCCCTCAGGCGAGGCCTTTGTCGATGCGCAGGGTGCTCCGGTCGAGATTCTCGAAGAGGACACGGTGATCATTCTTCACCCGCTGTTCTTCGAGGCTGCGGATCAGGCTGCCTGGCGCGAACGTCTGGCGATCATGAAGATCGTGCAGCCTTTTGCCCAGACGGAGCGCGAGATTTATCACGCCTTGGCGCAAGAAGTGGACGGGGGCAAGATCTTGCGTTTGGTAGGTCTGCGTGCCGATTCCAACGACTTGTATCGGGTGGTCAAGGAGCGAGGTTGGTCGACTGACGGCGGGGGGCCATGGGAGGTGGGCAACGCGACACATTCCTATCGGCACTACCCGACGCCGGACCAGACGGTGCATTTGGACACGGATGTTTTGGGCTACGATCGGCAGTTGACGATACTCTCGTTGCGGTTTACCTGCGCGGAGAGCGAAATCGAGGTAAGCGCCATTGATCGCGTCGCCTACTCCGAGGCCTTCCGCGATCTGCTCTTGTGCTTTGACAAGGTCCCCGCCAAGGCCATGCTAGCGGTTTGACGGTCTGCGAGATGTGGCAGCCGTGGTGCGTGTTTCCACGTGGCGGTGGCGCGTTTTTTTACGTTGCCACTCGCCGTGTGGTTGGATCAGGAGCGCGTGGGTGCCTTGGTTTTGCGCGGACGCGGGTGGAAATAGCCCCTTTCGCGCTGCTCTTGGCTCTGCTTGCATTCGATACACATTTTCGTTGCGGGCCGCGCGAGTAGGCGCTTGAAGCCGATCTCCTCTCCACACTTTTCGCAGTAACCAAACTCGTCGTCGCTCATCCATTGCATGGCTTCGTCGAGCTTCTTCAGGAGGCGTAGGTCGCGGCTGTGCATCCGGTCCAGGGTGGCGACGATACCTTCGGAGTTGGCAATATCGGCCTCATCCCCGCGCGTCTCCGGTTCGAAGTCCTCGTTTCTTCGCGCTTCCATTTTTTGTCTGATTTCCTGCCGTTGCTCGTCCAAGGAAACCTTGATGGCTGCAATTTGGTCTTCAGTCAAGTACATGCGGATACCTCTGTGCTTCGCTGTGCAACCCGAGTGCGTTCCCTAGGTTCTGTTGCGGCAACGAGGCGCGGCAACAGACGAAGGAAAAGGTTGCAGGAGGTTAGAGTCTGGGTGTGTCGTTGTCAAGAGCGTGCTTCTGGCGGGTGGCAGTGGAGAAAGGCCCGTAAACTTTGCCAAGCGTGGGTTGCGGGCTAGGCTGCGGTCTTGGTACCGGGTAGGAGAGGCATGCGCAGAGAAGGCAGACTCACATCGTGGATATGGCCAGCCCATCAACACCCGTGGTGCATTTTGGCGCTGTTTTCGTTGGTGGTCAACGATCACCTGCTGAAGAGCCATGCCCTCGTGCCGGGTTGGTTGAGCGGAAAGCTCAGTGATTTCGCTGGACTGTTTTATTTCCCCCTTCTTCTTGGGGCGCTCTCACACTTTGTTCTGCGCGCGTGGCGGGGTGAGTGTTGCAGGTTATCGCCTTGGCTCATGGCTTTGTTTTGTGGTGCCACGGGCGTGGTTTTTTCTCTGTTACAGCTCTCTGTTTGGTTCTCAGGCTGGTACGGGGCATGGCATGCGTGGATGAACGGCCTGTGGCCTGGAAAAGCGATCAGCATCACGCCCGATCCCAGCGACTTGATCGCCTTGCCCATGTTGGTGTTGGCCTATTGGCATGCGCAGCGCCATTCACGGCAGGGCCACGCGAACCTGGCCAACTGCGGTGAGGTATGCCCCGGGGGTGACGCTGAATTGGACGTCGTGCAGGACCATGCGGAGTGCGTTGTCGAGGCCAGGCACGCGCCCTAGATCGAGGATGGGTAAGGGAATCGCTAGGCTGAAGTCACGCAAGAGCGCAGTGATGCTCATTTTGGCGATGTTCTCGAGGTCTGCGAGAGTCGGGGCGAGATGTTGTGCCTCCAGGATGGAAGCGGGTGAGAGTTGGAGGTGGAGATCGTCGGTGAGGAGCGTGAGGCGCAAGCGATAGGAGGCGCGCTCGAAGCCGAGATGGACTGGGACCATGACCGACATGGAGAGGGCAAGGTCGGCCAGGGCCGTACGGAGGTGCAGCTCCAAGTCGGGGATGACGAGAGCGATGGCTGCGCTTGCCTGGCCAGTCGTGATGAAGGGGGGGAGGTGAGCGTGGACGCCAATAGGGCTGCGCAGGGCCGGTAGGCTTTCGAGTCCAAGTTCTTGCAGTTGCAAGGACAGGTCATGGAGCGCGCCGCGGGCGAAGAGGGAAAAGATCGCGTCGTTGATCACGTCGAGGGCGATGGCGATGCCCACGGCGTCAGCGGGGAGCGCTGGAGCAGAGGTGGAGGAGAGCTGTAGGTGATGAAGGTGCTCGGAGTGGTCTGAGGGGGAGTGCAGGAGCTTGGCTTGCAGATCGAGGCTCATCCCATGGGGCTCGAGGTGTATGGCGTGTAAATGGGTGTCGAGCAAGATCTCCTCTGCGAAAGGCGGCGGGACTTGCAGCCGGTAGTTGGGGAGGGCGCGGCTGAGGATGAGGTTGAGTTGCTGGCTGAGGAGACGCGCGAGTCTGGTCTCGACTTCGTGGATGACGGTGGCGCGAATCTGTGACTCGAAGAGGGCGATGGCCCAGTCCATGCGGCCATCCCAGAAGCGCCAATTGATTTGCAGCGGCGCCATGTCGATGTGGGTGCGGGTGACTCGCAGAGAGGGGGTGGGGCTGGGGGAAGCGGCGATGTCCACCCAGAGAGCTGCCCGTGGGCACTGCACGGTGGCGCTGGTCGAGATGCAGGCGCTTTGCCAGCCAAAGAGGCAGGCGCAGACGTCGGCAGAGACGCGAAGAGAGAGGTGGCCAAGGTGGAGCGCGAGGCTTATTTTGTCTTGCTCAGGCTTGATGTCGATGCGTTCCGTGCGGGCGGAGATGTGGGTGAGGCGCACTTTGCCTTCACAGCCAAAGTCGATTCTCTGGTCTGGGATGGTGATGACATTTGCCAAGATTTCTAGGGCGCGTGCCACATCATCGATGGCAGGGGTGTCGTTGTCGAGGAGGTGATGGGGGAGGTGGAGGCGCAGGGCTTGCTGGTGACCGAGGTGGGGTTGGCGCAGGGGGCCAAAGAGGACCGTGCGCGTGGCGTGAGCGAGGTAGCCAGCGGCGTCGACGGCCTGGACATGGATATGAACCATTCCGTGGTGGGAGGGCCAGAGCGGATGTTGCCAGGTGCTGTCTGCGTTGACATGGACGGCGATGCCATTGATGAGGAGCTGTGGCGTGGGGCCGTCATCGGTGACGGTGCCCGAGACAAGGATGGGTTGATTGGGCCACCAAGGCAGAATCGCGCCGCGGGGGGGATCGGTGATGGTGATGTGAGGTGGGCCACTGTCGACGGTGAAGGATGCTGGCGGGGAGAGGCCATCGTGGGTGAGGCGTGCCTGGACCGTGATGCGGCCGGGGCGGATGAGGTGGCTTCCCTGATGGCTGATGGCCACCGCGTCGTGGGGGGTGAAGAGCAGGGGGAGGGCTTGGGGGTCAAGGTTGCCCCAGCGGTCGGCACGGTGGGCCGAGAAATGGACCGTAGAACCAAGGCGCAACACCTGGGGTAGGTGCTGCCATGTGGTGTGGCTCCAGGGACCAGGGGCGACAGAGACGCGTCCTTGGATGGCGGTGTCGAGGCAGCGCCAGAGGTAGTCACCTGCGTGAAAGGCGCGTTGCGTGGCGCCGCTCCCGGACCATCCGCCGAGTGGGGTGAGGAGCACTTCGCCAGTGCAAGGGAAGGTGATCCATTGGCCTGCTTGAACGCGCGGTGCCTCTTGGGGCTGTGATGTGGCGGCAGCCGTGGGCCCTGGGTCGCTTTGGCAAGCGAGGGCTAACAACGCACTTAGTAAGTGCGCCGTCAGAGGCGGCTGACGCAGTTTGGGGGGGAAGCGCATGGGCGCGGCCAAGGCTAAGGCAGAGCGCTCAATCTGCCGAGGTTGATGGCGGTGAGAGCGGGAGATCGATGGTTTCGCCGGCGCGGATGAGTGTCAGCCGACGTGGGCCTTTTTCTGCAAGACGGAGCATGCGGTTGAGGGTGTGAGCGCCGTCGAGGGCGACGCCGTTGTCGCGCAGGAGGAAGTCGTCGTTGCGGCAATCACAAGGGAGTTGAGCGGCAGCGGTGACGAAGAGACCTATGGGCAGGCTTCGCAACAGGACCAGCGTGTCGATATCGGCGTCGGGCCAAAAGAAGTGATAATGGGCGAGCAGCAGGGCAAGCTGCTCGGTCTCGGTGGCATTGGCCAGTTCTTGGCCGAGGGAGGGCTGGTGCAGTGCGAGCCTCCCTTCGAGGCGCTGCGGGTTGTGTCGCACCAGGTAGGGCGCGATGGGGCCGGGAACGAATTCGACTTGTGCTTGCTTGGAAATGGCTTTGGTGAGGTCCTCGGCGAGAGCGCTCATGGCTTGGGTGAGGTTCGGCATGGGATCGACGGCGGCGTCTTGCGCTGCGAATGGGTTCTGGACGACTTCAACTGCCGCGGCGAGAAGGACTTTGTCGAGTCTCGGATCAACGATGCGGAGATCGATTTGTAAGTAGCGCCGGTGTCTGAAGGCCTGCTGGCGCGAATCACGGCGATGGCTATCGGTTTCTTGGGCTGAGGTTGACTCGGTGATGCGAATGTCGAGGAGCCAGACTTGTGAGGGACGAAAGCCGAGGGCGGCGAGTACGCGGTTGGCATCGGAGGCCTGCAGGATTTCTTTGCCTTGAGCGCGCCGGTGGGGGGTGTACTCCCAGGGCGCGACGACATTCCAGCCGTGCTCATCGAGGGCGGTGAAGAGTTGGTGCAGCCTTTTGTAGGCTTCATCACCGCGCCAGTTGGGTGGTAGCACCGGGGGGGTGGCGAGAAGCACAGGGCCCTCAGGAGGAACAGGTATCCTGAGGAGTTGCCCTGGCTGCACGACGATGTCGTAGGGCTTGGGGGCACAGCCTAGCATGGTGCCCAGGCACAAGAGGGTGGTGAGCGCGGCGTTATGAAAAGGTCTTTTTTGAGAGGGCGGTGGTGAAGGGCGAGTGTTCATGACGAGCCGACCTGTGCAGGCTCGCCCCTTTAGTGGAGCCTGTAGCCGAGGCTGAGGTTGATCTGATGGAAGAGATCGGTGGCGACGCTCCCCGAGACGGGATCGCAACCCGGCAGGTTCTGGCACCCTTGCCCCCCGTAGGAAGTGGAGAGGTAGAAGAGTTCGTAAGCGGCTTTGACAAAGAGGCCGGCAAAGATCTCAAAGGAGAGCTCGGCATCGGCGCTGAGGCCCCACCCGTCGGCGTTTTTCCCCCAGTCGGCGATCATGTCGCCATCGCCGAAACCGAAGTTGACCAGGAAGCCGAAGCCGGCTTTGCCGCGCAGGGCCGGCAGGCCGAGGGGGGTGGAGAAGGCGACGTGGCCGAGTAGTCCTTGGTAGCCATGACCTTGGTAAGTGGGGTTGGGATCGATGTCGAAGACGAGCCAGTTGTAGCCGACATCGAAGTGGAGGGCCATTCCCGCGGGGTCGGCTTGTCCATTTTCGAAGGATTGCAGCAGCCACACATAGGTGGCACCGACCTGGAATTGTGTTTGGGTCGTGCTGCAGACCACGGTGCCATCATCGTTGGCTTTGCAATCGGTCTCGATGGAGGTGGCGTTTGGATAGAGGGGCAGTGTGGTTTCCAAGAAACCGATGCCGCCATTGGCGAAGAGTCCGATGCCAGCGAGTGCGTCACTGGAGGAGAAGATGGCGAAGGGGAAGAAGGTCAGGCTAGCGGCGAAGACCGGAAAGATACTCGATGAATAGGAGAGTTCGTTACCTTCCTTCACGGTGACATCGACGGCGCGGGTGGTGAGCTTGGTGCCGAGATCGACTTGCAGGATCGGGCGTCCTGGACCGAGGGCGACTTTTTCCGAGGGGCTGCTGTCGGTAAAAGGGTCACTTTCGAGCTTGAGGTCGAGGTGGTAATCGGCGTCCTGGGTGAGGTCGACTCGAACGGTGCCGGCAGGGATGGCGTCGAAGGTGAGTTCCCACAGTTCTGGCGTTTCGCTCCACTCGATCTCGAGTTTGAGGGGGGTATTGCCAATAGGGACGCCATCGCGCAGGACCGTCGCGCCCGAGGGGGTTGATGTCAGCGAGACTTTGACGGTGACGATGACCGGGGGAAGGTTCTGCCCGGTGGCGAGGATGTGTGGCTGCAGGGCGGCGAGGATCGATTCGCGCGTGGCTCTCTCGATGCGCGTTCGTCTGCCGATGTCGACCTCATGTTCACCGACGATGGTTCCTTCGCGGGCTTCAAAGACGAAGATAGAGAGGACGTAATTACGGCGTGGCTTGGTCACGTCAGCCATGATGACGGCGTCGTAGCCCTCGGCGGTAGCGACTTTGGCCATGAGCTCTGGGTTGTTCCAGAAGGCCTCTTCGCGGACACCGTTGCGCACGCCGGCGTCGATCATGTCTTCCGCACCGAAGACGACATGCGGCGTTCCCTGAAAGATTTCAAGGAAGTCTTGGTTGATCTTCTTGGCATCGGTGCCGCTGAGATCAAGGACGACGATGAGTCGTCCTTCTTCATCGCCCAGGGCTGTGGCGGGAAAAAGCACGCCGGCCGTAACGATGGCGCACAAGGTGAGTAGAATTGGGGCGAAACGCAGAGACATGGTTGGTGACATGATACTGTCTTCGGTTGAAGGGGTAGAGTTAGAAGCGTTCGATGCTGAAGTCTTCGTCGTCAAAGAGGGCGTCTTCTTCTTCCGCGGAAGGCGTGGCTTTGTCAAAGTCCTGCCAGTTGGAGGACGACTCGGTGGATTCAATGCCGCTGTATCTGAGGGCAAAGTCGTCTGGGTTGGAGCTCTGGGAGATGGCTTCTTCGTAGGTGATGTGGCCGTTGCGGAGCAACGACATCATGGATTGGTCAAAGGTTTGGCTGCCCCATTGTTGGTGGCCTTTTGCGACGGCATCGGTGATTTCTCGGCCAGTCGCCTCATTGATGATGAGCTCGCGGATTTGGCCCGTGGAGACCATGACTTCCACTGCAGGAACGCGTCCCTTGCGGTCGGCTCTCGGGACGAGCCGTTGTGAGATGACCCCTTTGAGGAGGCCGGCAAGTTGGAGGCGCACTTGTCGTTGTTGGTGGACGGGAAAGGCCGAAAGGATGCGTGAGATCGTTTCGGCAGCGTCGACGGTGTGCAAGGTGCTGACGACAAAGTGTCCCGTCTCGGCAGCGGTGATGGCGATTTCCATGGTCTCGATGTCGCGCATCTCGCCGACCAGGATGACGTCAGGGTCTTGGCGCAGCGCGGCCCTGAGGGCGAGGGCAAAGGTTTTGGCGTCGGCACCGACTTCGCGTTGATTGACGATGCATCGCTTGTCACGGATCAAGAACTCGATGGGGTCTTCGATAGTGACGATGTGATCGGTGCGCGTGGTGTTGATGTGCTCGATCATGGCTGCAAGGGTGGTGGATTTCCCACTTCCGGTGGCGCCGGTCACCAAGACCAAGCCGCGGCGGTTGTCGGCGATGCTTCTGACGACGGGCGGCAGGAGTAGATCCTCGATGGTTTGGATCTTAAAGGGGATGACGCGGAAAACAAGCCCTACGGTGCCACGCTGAACGAAGGCGTTGACGCGAAATCGTCCCAGCCCGGGGACACCGTAGGCCAGGTCGATATCGAGGCTGTCACGGAACTTATTCTGCTGCCCTGAGGTCATGATTTGCTTGGCAACATCGGCAGTGTCTTCAGGGTTGAGGCGTTCTGCGTCACGAAGTGGCAGGAGCGCCCCGTTGACACGGAACATCGGGGGCAAGCCGACTTTGAGGTGGATGTCACTGGCACCGCCTTGCACGGCAATCTGGAGAATGCGCTTCAAGTCCATGGGTGTGATCGTTTTGGGTGTGGCCCTGAGGGCATGAAGTGAAGGTACAGATCGCCAGGCAGAATCTAGTTGGCGACGGTGGCTGGGGGTTCATCCTGCAGGGGGGTACCGTGCAGAGGGTCGCTCATGATGACCAAACGGGGTGTTGCCTGGTTATGTTCCCGGGGGGCGACAATCAGGGTGACGTGATATCCAGGCTGCAGCACGAGCGTTTTGGGGGCGACGATGGTCAAGGGCTCTTCGTTGGCTGTGGTGATGCCCACGGCGTAGATGCCTGGTTCAAGTGGTGTGGGGGCGTCGAGGGAGGAGGTGCCAAAGGGGGCGTCGAGGGAGGAGGTGCCAAAGGGGGCGTTGGGCCACTGGGCTGCGGCGGTGCCGTTGGAAAGGGCCAGGCGGATGGAAATGCGGCCGAGGTCGGCGGCACCGTGGAAAAAAGAGACATAGGCGAGGTTGGTGTCATCGGTCGTGCTGGGTGCCCAGAGGCGTCGGACTTCCAAGCCGACATCGCCTGCACTGGCGATGAGCATCGCGAGGTGCTTGGTAGCTTGGGGGGCATCAATGGCAGCGGTGGCGATGGTCGTGGTCTGACGCGAGACCGTGAGTTGTCCGTCGTGAGTCGGCATGCAGTGGAAGCGTGGCGTCCAGGCGCTGAGGGTCAAAGGCTGAGGGCTGATGCTTCTCATCTCTGGTTCGCCAGGGAGCCAGAGATGGTCAACCTTGGTGAAAAGATGGCTTGGGCGGAGGAGCTCGACGGTGACGCCGTCGAGGCCAGGGGCGAGGTTGATGAAGCGGAGGTGGGCGCATTGCGCGTACGGATCGGGCAGGATTTCTTCTGGTGCCTGGGGTGTGGCATCATCACAAGCGGCGAAGATGAACAGCGCGGTTGCACAAGCGATTTTTGCGGCGTGTGGGAACAGGGAAGCCTCCATCATCAACGCTTACTCCCGCTGAAGTCGGGACCCCAAGGGTCGTCATCGACGCTACTATAGACCAAGTCTCAGTCGCGCGCCAAGCGCTGCAGCGTCAATGAGGAAGGGTAGCTAGTGAGAGATGAAGAGTGGTCCGATGAGGGGGAGCGCTGCTCCGGAGGCTGTGAAGATGATTGGGGCTGAGAGGAGGTGTTCAGTGCTCTCGGTGATATCTCCTGAGCGTTGGTAGGAGAGGGCCTCGACGACACGGGTAACGATTTCGTAGGGGAGGTCGCCGGGGAGATCGAGGATGAGGCCCTGGAGGGCGGGGTTGTGACGGTGGAGGCGCAAGATGGCGAGGTAGATATCCGGGAGGAAGGGCGAGATGGCGGCGATGGGGACCTCAATACGTCGATGGCGTTGGGTTACGATGGTCGCGTTCTGGTTGCGGAGGAGCAGGCGCGAGGTGTGAGGCGGGGGTGAGGCGAGGCTCAGTGTCGCGGCGCGGGGCTGGACGAACGGTGCGCCTCCGTGCGGGCTTTTCGAGTCAACAAGGAGCGCGGCGCTCTCGAATCCGGCTTCACTGAGGAGGGCAAGGGCGCTGTGTAATGCATCGTAGGGGAGGTTGAGCTCGGCAGCGATGGCCAAAGTGTGCGGGGTGCGTGGAGCGCGTGCCTCTGCATTGAGCAGTGCCAGGAGCTGTCCTCGGGCATGTTGCCACTCGGTAGATTGGCGTTGCCACTGGTTTGGGGCGGGGAGGGTGAGTGAGGGTGGGGTGTGCACCGAGGTGTGGCCGAGGGTGAAGTGTGGCCACGGTCTTATGGTCAGGTTTTGGTGGGTCAAGGTGACGAGCCAATGAACCGGATCAACGGGTGGGAGCTTGCCTGGTGATGAGGGGATGAGGGGAGCGCCTGGCCAGAGTCGTCCGCTGGCGTCGAGGGGGAGGAGCGCGGGGATGCTGAGTTGCTGCAGGCAGTTCTGCCAGGTGTTATCGAGCAGCGGGAAGCGCCCGCCGCTCGGGGCGGCAGGAAAGCGTTGCAAGTGTTGGAGGCCAAGGAGCACGAGGGCGTTGGCGATGCTGATAGTGGGGTCGAGGGAGGCTTGTTCCGGGCACGCGGGGCTTGGCATGGGGGCAGGCATCTGAGCCACCGGCCCGAGGGCGCCGTCGGGTTGGCAAAAGGTCGGGCAGTGGGTGGTCAAAATGCGCAATCTTTGGTTGGCGTCTTCGTTGTTTTGCGGGGAAAGTGCGGCGAGGGGGCAAGAGGAGAGCGAAGCCTCGATGAAGGCCTCGGGCTTTTCATTGGGGGGCAGGGTGGCGAGATCGAGCAAGGCAGGGAGGATTTCCGCGGCGAGGAGGGCGTCCTGGAGGCTTTGGCGATGGGGGGACGATGCGCCTTGTACCTGCAGGCGGATGCGCTGACGTTCGCGTTGGTCGTGGGACGCCGCGGTGACGATGTTGAGGAGTGGTAAGAGCTCCAGGGCGCTTTGGCGGTGATCGGCAGAGCCGACGGCATGGCGCAGGTCGCGGTAGATGGCTTCACGGGCTGTCGCGAGGCGTCCCTGGGTGGTGGCGGGGGCGGGGCGGTACAAAAAGTCACTGAGCGTGAGCCAGCTTGTTGAGTCAAAGGTGCCAGGGTCGAGTGCGTGGTCGCGTTGGATCTGGGCGCAACGGATGCCGATGTGAGCGAGGATGACGGCTTCGGCGAGGCGAACGGCAGAGGGTGGAGGCAGTGGCTCCTGGTGTTGGCGTCGGAGGAGAGATTGGAGTGTTTCAAGGAGGGCGTAGGCATCTTCGCTTGGCAAGTGGTCAAGGTCAGGAGCGAAGGGGGTGTTTGTGGATGGTTCCGATGATTCTGACAGGAAGTTCTCAGCGTCGGGGTCTTTGCTTTGCCCACAGGCCAGGATCGCCAGCGCGAAGGTGCCGAGAAGGTATGGTGTCATGTTTGGGCAGAGCCCCTTGGGCTTGATGGTTGCTGTTTGCTTGCGGCTCATAAGTCTTGCTGTTGGCGATGGCTTGGCGATATACTGCGCATTGGAGGGCCGCCTGCTGTGTTCGTCAGGCACCAATTTGTTTAAACCCCTTAAGACGTTAATCGGGGCTTGTCCCTGAGTCCATTTCGAGCATACCCGCTGGTCCGGGGTCCTTGGAAGGGTTCATTCACGGGTCCCACCTCTGCATGTCAGGGTGTTTAGCGTACCGGTGTACAGCGGCATGGCGGGTGCCTCCATTTTTCTTGGGGTAGGGGTAGGTCAGCGTTGATTGGGTGTTGTTGACGGGTGGTGGAGCAAGGGAGCGCCGTCTGTTGATGGCTTCCAACGCGACGCATGCTTTGTGTAGACTGCGTGCTTCTTGCGTTGTTTGCGTGGGTGGCATAATCTAGCTGCGGAATTGGTGAGCGTTTCTTGCGCCCATGATTTTGCGGTCGTAGGTTTTGTTGTCAGTAGGCACAAAGAGTGCTGATCGTGGGGTTGGCGCGGTCTGACGGTGTGAGAAGAAGATGGCAAGCGGGCGAGACAAAGACGATGGCTTCCCGGGCGGCTTGGGGGAGGATTTGGCAGAAGATGATGCGCTCGCGCATGCGCTGCTCGAGGCCTTAGGGCAGGGGGTCTTGTCTCCGAGTGAGAGCGGCTTGGGTCGGGCTGGGGCTTCGTCTGAGCCAGAGGTGGCGCCTGAGCGCCGCATGGAGAGTCAGGATGCTTTGCGTCGGGTGGATGCACGTGAGCCAAACGACTCGGGTATTCCTCAGGTGCATGTCCACGAAGAGGCTGGCGTCGGTGAGGTCAATTGTCGGAGCTGTGGTGCAGTAAGCTCGGTAGACAATCGCTATTGCGGTCGTTGTGGCGCATCGCTTGCCGACGCAGCGCGGCGACCACGTCCGGTGAGTGAGCTTGGCGATCGGCGCGAAGTCGAACTCGATGTGCGTTTGGTATCCATCAATGAAGATGGGACGGATGGGATTGAGATTCCTCTGCGTTACAACGAGACCATCGTTGGTCGCTCGGGTGACACTCGGTTTCCGACGGATGCCTTTCTTTCTCCCAAGCACGCGCGTCTTCTCGTGGAGCGGGGCGTGTTGTTCATCGAGGACCTTTACAGCTTGAATGGGACCTACGTCCGGATCCGGGATGAGGTCGCGCTATCGCCGGGCGATTGTTTTTTAATGGGCCGTCAGGTGTTGCGTTTCGAGCGTTTCGAGCAGACGATAAGCCCGAAGGCGCGCGCTGCCGACGGGACGCGTTATATGGGATCTCCGCCTCCGGGCGGGGAGTACAAGATTTTGCAGGTGGGTATTGGTGGCATCTACCAGAATGTGTACTGTTTGCCTGAGAGTGGTGCCATTTTGGGGCGGGAGAAGGGGGATATCGTGTTCCCCCGAGATCGTTTTATGTCCAGCCGTCATGCGCAGATTTATCCGCGCGAGGATGGTCAGTACTACCTTGTGGACTTGAATTCATCGAATGGCACCTGGACCAAGATTTGGGACCGCTATCAGCTCACGCACGGTGATCTCATCTTTCTAGGACAGCAACTTTTCCGAGTTGAGGCCCCCGAACTGCTTTAGGGTGTGCGCATCTGGGAGCCCAACCACCACGCAGGTTAAGGCCGCGACATGGCGGAACCACATCGGACAGAAGATCTCGTTGGGCGGACAATTTTTGGCGAATACACAGTGACCAAGAAGCTTGGTGAGGGTGGGATGGGCTCAGTCTATCTCGCCAGTCAGCAGGCCATTGATCAAGAGATAGCCATCAAGGTTTTGCACGGTCGTTCGGCCCGCAATGACGAGTTGGTCAAGCGTTTTTATCGTGAGGCGAAGACGATCACCCGTCTTACCCATCCGAACATCATCAGAGTGTTCATTTTTGGTCGCACTGAGGATGGGTTGATTTACCTGGCCATGGAGATGATCCGTGGCAAGAGCCTGCGCGAGGCGTTGTTGCGTTCAGGGCGGATGTCTGAGATGCGGGCGATCAAGATCCTGAAGCAGAGCCTCTCAGCGTTGGCTGAGGCGCATGACATTGGTATCGTTCATAGGGATTTGAAGCCTGATAACATTTTGTTGACCACCTATCGCGGTGAAGAAGACTTTGTGAAGGTGCTGGATTTTGGGATTGCCAAGATCAAGGAGCCTGAGGGAAGTCCTGAGCAGAAGCTGACGCAGGCTGGCGTGGTGTATGGCACGCCTGAGTATCTCTCCCCCGAGCAGGCGCAGGCGTTGGATCTGGACCACCGATCTGACATTTATTCTTTGGGATGCATCCTCTTTGAGATGATCACCGGAGCGGTTCCGTATACGGCGCCGACGGCTGTGAACATTCTCATGATGCATGTGTATGAGCCCGCCCCGTCACCGCGCGGTAAGTTTGCAGGGATCTCTCCGGAGATGGAGGAGATCATTCTCAAAGCGATGGCGAAGAAGCCGGAGGATCGTTACCAGAGTGCGATGGAGTTTCTCGATGCGCTGGTGCGGCGCGAGCAGGCTCTGATCCGTGGGGGGGAGAAGGCTGAGCAGATTGTCATGCCGGGGATGGAGTTGACGACGGCCTTCATGCTTCCGCCGGAGTTGGTTGATGAGGCGCGCACGGCGCTCTTTCAGGCCGATGATGTGGCGAATGCAGCGCAGCGCTTGGAGTCGACGCCGACGATGCGGGCGGCGCCGGTGCGGGCGAATGACAAGCAGCGCTTGTTGTTGATGGTCCTGATCCTGCTGTTGGCGGTGTTGCTCATTGTCATCGTGGTTGGGATCGTGGTGTTGCAGAGCAAGGGCTAAGGATCCACATAGGCCTTGGCGCGGTGCCATGGGGTGCTTCGCGTAGGGGTGGCAAGGCGACGCAAGGGTGTAGTGTGAGCGTTGACGGCTTGGTTTGTGGTGCGGCCCGGGCGCAGCGGAGTGTGTGTCTTCGTGAGGTGAGGACGCATAATCTCAAGGGTTTCGATGTGGAGATCCCCCATCGACGGCTCACGCTGATCACTGGGGTGAGTGGATCAGGCAAGTCGAGTTTGGCTTTCGATACGCTTTATGCGGAGGGCCAGCGTCGATTTTTGGAGTCGATGTCGACCTATGCACGCAATTTTCTCCAGCAGATGGAGAAGCCGCCGGTGCGCGAGGTCGTGGGGATTTTACCGGCGATAGCCTTGCGTCAGCGCAGCACGAGCAGCCACGCGCGTTCGACAGTGGCCACTCTGACGGAGCTGTCGGAGCACTTGCAGATGTTGTTTGCGCACTTGGGCGAACAGCGCTGTGTGGTGTGTGGTTCAGAGGTCCAGGCAGACACGGTCCCAGGGATTGTCGGGGAGCTGCTCGGCTTGGGCGCAGGCGTTCGCCTGGTCCTGGTGGCGGAGTTGGAAGTACAGGAAGGCGAGGAGACGCGTCATCTACTGGGCCGTTTGGCCGAGCAGGGGTTCCGGCGTTTTTGGCGCGACGGGGAGGTGGTGGCCTTTGAGGATGTGGACATCGAGTCGTTGCTGGGGTGGCGCACTTTTCCAGTGTTGATAGACCGGGTGGTGGTCGATGGTGAGAAGGTGAGCCGCTTGGTAGAGGCGGTGGAACAGGGTTTGGAGATGGGCGGGGGGCGCCTGGATGTGTTCGAGGTGGGGGGAGCAGATGGATGGGTCCATCGGCGCTATGACCGTCGTTTCTCCTGTCGGAAGTGTGGCGAGGTGCACACGGCTCTTGTGCCTGCGCTTTTCAGTCCGAACACGACCTTGGGGGCGTGTGCGGTGTGCACGGGTTTTGGTAAGACTGCGGGGATCGATCCGGGGAAGGTGGTTCCTGATGGGACTAAGTCTCTCCGAGAGGGGGCGATTGCGCCGTTCGCGAGCGCAGGTAAGGCTGTGCGACGACGGCAGCTTTTCGCATTTTGTGAGAAGGAGGGTGTGCCGTTGGATGTGCCCTGGCGTGAGTTGAGTCAGGGGCAGCAGGCTTTGATTTTCAAGGGACGAGGTCGCTACCGGGGGGTTCAGGGCTTTTTTGCCGACTTAGAAAAGAAGCGGCAGAAGGTATCGGCCCGGGTGATGCTGGCGCGTTATCGCGGCTATTCGCCTTGTGAGTCGTGTGGCGGCGCTCGGTTGTCGGCCCAGGCGCGTGAGGTGTTGGTGGGTGGTCAGCGGCTTGCGTCGTTGTACGGGATGCAGGTCAAGGATGCGTTGCTTTGGTTTCGGGCGTTTGCCGATGCCACGGAGAACGCTGGTCATGTGTCGGTATTGCTCGAGGAGATTATCAGTCGATTGCGCTATCTCGATGCAGTGGGGCTTGGGTATTTGCGGCTCGAGCGGCAGACGCGCACGCTGTCAGGGGGAGAACTGCAGCGCCTTCATTTGACGAGCAGTTTGGGCCGGGCTTTGACGGATACGCTTTACGTGCTGGACGAGCCTACGGCTGGCTTGCACGCGAGGGACACACAGCGGTTGTTGGGGGCTCTCCTAGGTTTGCGGGATCTCGGCAACACGGTGGTGGTGGTAGAGCATGATTTGGAGTTGATAGGCCAGGCGGACCATGTGATCGAGCTTGGTCCAGTGGGTGGTGAAGGCGGGGGAGAGTTGCTTTTTTGCGGCGCCGTTGCGGCGCTGATGGCCAGTGAAAGCCCGACAGGGCGAGCGCTGCGGCTGACAGATGCAGCAGCGTCCGAGGTGGCGCGGGAGTGGAGGGGGAGTGGATCTTTATGGATACGTGGGGCGTTTGCGCACAACCTGAAGGGTATCGACGTGGAGATACCTCTGGGTGGTTTGGTGTGTGTGAGTGGGGTGAGTGGCTCAGGGAAGTCGACGCTGGTGCACCATGTTTTGTACAACCACTGGCAAGCGGCGCAGGGTGAAGAGGCCGAGTCGGGGGGGTGCCGTGGCGTCGATGGTCTCGATGCTTTGTCTGAGATAATCCTCATGGATCAGCGTTCTCTGGGGCGTTCTTCTCGCTCCAACGCGGCGACTTACACCAAGGCGTGGGACGGAATTCGAGCGTTGATGGCCAAGAGCAAAGACGCGCAAGACTCGGGCATCACTCCAGCGCATTTTTCCTTCAATGTCGCTGCGGGTCGATGCGAGCGATGTGAAGGGAGTGGGAAGATTCTTGTCGAGCTGCAGTTTTTGGCTGACCTCGAGTTGCTGTGTGATCTCTGTCAGGGCCGTCGTTTCACTGAGCCCGTTTTGGCGGTGCGCCACCAGGAGAAGAATATTGCCGATATTTTGGACATGACGGTCCGTGAGGGATTGGTCTTCTTTCGCGGTGAGCGGGCGATTGTGCGCAAGCTGCAGCCGCTCGCCGATGTTGGGCTGGGCTATTTGCGTTTGGGGCAAAGCACGAGCACGCTTTCTGGGGGAGAGATGCAGCGTTTACGCCTGGCCTCGTTCATGGCGGAGGCCCGCAGGGTCATGGCCGGCCAAGGGAAGCGTCTCTTCATTTTCGATGAACCCACGGTGGGGTTACATTTTCAGGATGTCGAGGTTTTGGTTGGTGCTTTGCGCCGGCTCATCAGCGCAGGCGCTTCGGTGTTGGTGGTGGAGCACAATACGGACTTTTTATTGGCAGCGGATCATATCATCGACTTGGGTCCCGAGGCGGGTGAAGGTGGGGGTGAGGTGGTGATTGCGGGATCGCCCGTAGAGGTGGCTCAATGTGATCGCAGCTATACGGGGCGCGCTTTGCGTCAACGCTTGATGGCTAGAGAGTGTCAAGAGTGAGGCTTGACAGGGGTGGGGGCAGGGAGTAGGTCGATTGCAGTTCGTCTGGTTTTGCCGGACTTTGAGGCGAAGGGAATGTTCGAGACGACGTGCGTGGCACGCTGGGAAGGAAGCGGTGGGAAGCGCGAGAGGCGAACAAGGAGAGGCTCGCACGAGCTTGGGAGCAGAGCAGGCAGTGTCGAGTGGCTCCGATGCGGGGAGTGCGGCTGACGCTTCGCTTGGAGATGGCGCCTCGCCGGTGACACGGCGCAGCGCGAAGGCGCTGTTAAAGAACGGTCACAAGCTACTGCGCCGAGGTCGCAAGAAGTTGGAGCGGCGTCGGGTGAGCGAGATCAGCGATGCGCTTTCGGCCTTGGAGTTGGCGCTGCGCGAGGGTGAAGGAGAGCAAGTGGCGTTGGCTTTTGCCAAAGTGGAGTCCTTGCTGGAGCGGCATTTGTCTTTTGCGCAGAAGGGGACCTTGCGCGAGATCGTCGAGTGCGTGGTGTTTGCCCTGCTTTTTGCGTTCATCGTGCGGGCGTTGATTGTGGAGCCGTTTAAGATACCGACGCGTTCGATGGTTCCGACGCTCATGGATGGGGATCACCTTTTCGTCAACAAGTTCGCCTACGGGATCCGTGTGCCCCTGACGACGCATTATTTGATTTCGTTTCGCGAGCCCGCACGCGGTGAGGTGGTGGTGTTTGTTTTTCCGCGTGAACAAGCTGCGGCGCACATCGCGATGCATGGGCGGGACTGTTTGGACCAAGCGAGTCTGGCGGAAGAGAAAGACTACATCAAGCGCGTGATAGGCGTGCCAGGGGATGAGGTTCAGGTCATCAACCAGGTGGTACATGTCAACGGTGAACCTGTGACCCGGACTCCTCTCTATCGACGTGAGGTCTCACAGAATTTGTTTCCGATTGAGCGGCGAACGGAAGAGTGGTCCGAGGAGAGTCTGGGGGATGCGAAGTACCTGACCATCAGCCACCCATCAGCGCACTCGAGTTTCGGGCCGGTGAAAGTCAAAGATGGCCATGTGTTCGTCATGGGTGATAACCGTGACAACAGTTCCGACAGTCGATGTTGGGGTCAGGTGCCGATAGAGAACATCAAAGGCAAGGCGATGGTCATCTGGTGGTCTATTGGTTCGCAGGGGCCGCGGTGGACGCGGCTGTTCAATCTGATTGAGTGAAGATGTGGTGCTCAGCATCTTCTATGGTGAGGTGATGCATAGGGAGTTCTAAAAACGCGGCTTAGGCCGCGTTTGGCGTTTTGGCGGGAAGGATTGCGCGTCCTTGGCTGTAGAAAGCAGCGGGGCCGGTCGTGGGATGGATGGCGTGCGGAGGTTCAGGCAGCTTGAATTGGGGCCGGTTTGGGTGAAGTGAGAGAGATGCGAAAAAATTTGTTGACACGCGTTCGACTGCTGCCTATACTCAGCCCCCGTCGCCGCCGGAAAGTGGAAAACACTTCCGGGCGACAGCAGGCGCTCGGCGCATGTTCTTTGAAAGCTGTATAGGAAGAGAGAGC